>CANFNV010000006.1 GCA_947448525.1 Flavobacteriaceae bacterium
GTGGTACCTCCAGGGATCGAACCAGGGACACATGGATTTTCAGTCCATTGCTCTACCATCTGAGCTAAGGTACCTTGCTACTATTTCATTTTACGCTTAAAATATAGGAGTTGGATGAAATTGTTTGCGGGTGCAAATATAGAATGATTTTTAATTTATACAAAACAAATTTTAAAAAAAATCTATTTGTAACTTTGCCTCCATAAATCATTCATTATGCTTTTAGCCATCGATGTTGGAAACACCCAAATTAAAGTAGCTGTATTTGAACAAAATACACTATTGAATAAAGAAATTATTGGATTTTCAAATTGGGAAATAGCCGTTAAAAATACTTTAAGGAACTTTCCTAAAATCAATAATTGTGTAGTGGCATCGGTAGGAAAACTTCAAAAAGAAGATTTTCTAAATCTTTCATCAACACTCAAAGTGCATTTTATTTCGTTTGAAAGTAAGTTCCCGTTTCAAAATTTATACAGATATCCAAAAACACTTGGAACCGATAGAATGCTATTGGCTGCCGGTGCAGTTTTTCAATTTCAAAAAAAAAACCGATTAGTAATTGATGCAGGAACTTGCATTACCTATGATTATATTGATGAAAACGATAATTATCTTGGTGGAGCTATTTCTCCGGGCATCACACTTCGTTACCAATCGTTACATAATTATACGGATAAATTGCCCTTGTTAACTATAGAAATTCCTGAAGAATTAATTGGTAATTCTACAAATCAATCCTTACATTCTGGAGTTATAAATGGAGTTACTCTAGAAATTGAGGGTTTTATTAACGCTTATTCATATCAAAATGATAACTTTATCATAATTTTAACTGGTGGAGACTCAGAATTTTTGGCTAAACGATTAAAAAATACCATATTTGCCAATCCAAATTTTCTTTTAGAGAGTTTGAACCAAACTTTTCAATACAATCACAATGATTAAAAAAATTATAGTAAGCATTTGTTTGCTTCTTTCGTTAGTTTCATTTGCCCAACAAGGAACTTCTTCTCCTTATTCTTTCTATGGAATTGGAGATGTTCGTTTTAGAGGTACAATAGAAAATCGTTCTATGGCAGGAATGGGGGCTGTTCCAGACAGTATTCACTTAAATATTCAAAATCCAGCCATGTATTCTAATTTGAAACTAACCAATTTTTCAATAGGAGGGACTTTTGCAGCTACCAAATTGATTACTAACGAACAAAATGAAAAAGCGCAACGAACCACTCTAGATTATTTGGCAGTTGGTCTTCCTTTGAAAAAGTTTGGAATTGGTTTTGGCTTGATTCCCTATTCATCGGTAGGTTACAATATTCAAAGTTCAACAATAGACAATACTATTCAAACTATAAATTATTATAAAGGAAATGGTAGTTTAAATAAAGTGTTCGTTGGTTTGGGATTTCAAATTTCTAAAAAGTTAAGTTTTGGTGTTGATGCCCAATATAACTTTGGTAAAATTACAACAAGTAATATTGCTTTACGTTATGTTAATGTTGCAACTAACGGAACGCCAATATATGAACAAGTTCAGTATGGTTCAATTGAAGCCAATACTTCCAGCGCTAGTGGAATAAATTTTAATACAGGATTGTCTTTTAAATCAAAATTTCATAAAGATATTTCCATCTTTTCAAGCGTAACTTATTCGCCTGAGGCCACTTTAAAATTTAACAACACTAGGAATATCGGTTTAGTTCAAGGAGCTAATGGTATTAATATAGTGGGTGTTGGTGAGCCAACTGTTATTGATGTTCCAAACACAAAAATAAAACTGCCTTCTAAATTCACTATTGGTATAGGTATTGGTGATACAAAAAAATGGATAATTGGTTCGGAAGTAACGTTTCAAAATAACAGTAATTTTGGTAATCGATTTAATGACATCACAAATGTTTCTTATGAAAATGCTACCCGATATACTTTGGGCGGATATTATATTCCTAACTTTAAATCGTTTTCAAGTTATTATAAAAGAGTCGTTTACAGAGGCGGATTTAGATATGAAAATACGGGTCTGGTAATAGAAAACAAATCAATTCAAGATGCTGCTTTAACTTTAGGTTTAGGAATGCCATTAAGAGGCACATTTTCTAATCTAAATATCGGATTTGAAGTTGGAAACAGAGGAACCAAAGCTTCCGGATTGGTTAGAGAACACTATATGAATTTCAGTATCGGATTATCATTAAATGACAAATGGTTCCAAAAAAGAAAATTCAATTAATAGTTAATTTGTATGGATAGGAAAGCTAAATTAATGGTTTTGTTTCTACTTGTTTTTTCTCAATTGGCTATTGGTCAAGAGGTAAATTGTGCTGAAAAAGAAAATCAATTAAACAAATTCGTTGCCGACAAAGAATATAAAAAAGCGAACGAGCTGTGGAGTGAAATCAAAACTTCGTGTGCCAAATACAATGAGTCTATATATGTTCTCGAAAGTAAAGTGCTTCAATACAATATAGAAGTTGCCAATCCTGAAAATACAGAGAAAGCAGTTAGAGAACTCATCAGCCATTTTGATTTATACGATAAAAATTTTCCTGCCAATACGAATGGGAATTTTGAAAAAAGAGCTATGGCACTGTATGATAATAAAATAGATGCTAATGATGAAATATATACCTATTTAGATAAAGCATTCCGTTTACAAAAGAATACTTTTATAAATCCACAAGCGCTTTACACGTATTTTAAGTTGTATTTTGATAAAAATAATTCAGATAAAACGCAGGTTACTACTCAAAAATTAATTTCAAAATACATTGATGTTACTTCGTTAGTAAATGCCAACATTCAGAAACTAGCATTCAAAACAGACGAATACAATAGAGTGCAACAAGGAATGAATTCTTTGATGAATGGTTTATTAACTTGCGATAATTTAATTCCTTACATCAAGTTCAATTTTACATCTAATAATAAAGATGCGGAATGGTTGTCGTCTGTTGGAGAAACATTAATTAACAAATGTTCCAATTCTCCTATGTTTGAAAGTATCGCATTAAATTTACATCAATTAAAACCAACTTCCAGATCCGCTTATTTTTTGGCTACGTATTATATGAATACGGGTAAAATTGAAAAAGGAACCGAGTTTTATATTCAGTCCGCGTCACTAGAATCTAACAAACTAGAAAAGGCGACTACATGCTATACGATTGCTTCTATATTATCCACTTCAGATAAAGCAAAATCAAAAGAAATGGTTCTTACTGCAATAGAAAATAATCCTACAAACGGTGCGTATTACATTTTCTTAGCCAATCTTTATGCTAATGCCATAAATGAATGTGCTACAACTGATTTAGAAAAAAAAGCACTCTATAAATTGGCTTCTAATACAGTATTAAAAGCTATATCCATCGAACCAAGATATAAAGTTACCGCTGAAAACATGTCAAAAGATTATTTGAAAAATATAACTTTTGCGCCTAAAGCAAAAATTAAACCGGTTAAATTGAGTTGTTGGATTAATCAAACAGTTCAGTTTTAAAATGATTTCAACATCAAGAAAATGCAGTGTTTTAATTGCAACAATTGTTGCAGTTGTGATGTTGTTTTCTTGTGAAGGAAATTTCAAAGAAGTACAAAAATCTACTTTTGCTGAGTTCACACCTAGTGGCGAAGCGGATTCTATCAATATAAAATATACCGATTCGGGCAGAATTAAATCCATTCTCATCAGTCCAAAAATGAAAGATTTTGCTACGGTAGAATTTCCTTTTACTGAATTTCCAAATGGGGTTAGCGTAACTTTGTATGATGATCACGGTAAAAAAACATTTGTAAGCGCCAAATATGGCGTTACCTTTAAAAATACAAATTTGATCGATTTAAAAGGGAATGTCAAAATCACGAATGAAACTGGACAAATTTTTGAAACGGAGCAATTGTATTTTGATCAAAAAAATGAATGGTTTTATACCGAAAAAAGATATAAATTTACAGATCCAAAAGGAGTTTCCTATGGTGAAGGAGTCGATTTCAGTAAAGATTTTAAAATAATTAATTCCCAAGGGGTTTCTGGGGAAGTGGAAAAAACAAATTAGATATGAATTACTTAAATATTACAAAATACGTTTATTTAGTTGTGGCAGGTTTTATGTTTTATGATGCCTTCACCAAATGGAATGACTCCACATCCGATGGCTTTTGGTTGAGTTTTATTTTAGCAGTTTCGGCTGTTTTTCTTTACTTTTTTAGAAGTAGATTTGCCAAAAAGTTTGCCGAAAGAGACCGTCAAGAAAAATCGAAACAGTCTTAAATGCAAGTAGTTGTAATCATATTATGTTTACTTTTTTGCGCGTTCTTTTCCGGAATGGAAATCGCTTTTGTTTCTTCTAATAAGATATTTCTTGAAATTGAAAAAAAACAAGACAATTTTATTTCTCGAATTTTAACAAAACTTACCGAAAAACCATCTAAATTTATTGCTACTATGTTGGTTGGCAATAATGTATCAATGGTAGTCTATGGATTTTTCATGGGCGATTTATTGATGAGTTGGATAAAATCATTCTCTTTTCACCTCACCGATTTCGTTTCATTATTAACCCAAACTATTATTTCTACTTTAATAGTTTTAATTACTTCAGAGTTTTTGCCAAAAGTTTTTTTTCAGGTTTATGCCAATAACTTGATGAAATTTTTTGCAGTTCCAAGTTATGTCTTCTTCGTTTGTTTCAGTTACATTTCCACCTTTGTAATTTGGATTTCTGATTTTATTTTGAAGAAATTCTTTAAAACGGAAGGCGATTTTGTACCCGCGTTTTTTAGTAAAGGCGAACTAGGAAATTACATCAACGAACAAATGAGTTCGGTGCAAGATCATGAAGAAATAGATTCTGAAATTCAAATATTTCAAAATGCACTAGAATTTTCTGGAGTTAAGGCGCGGGATATTATGACACCTCGAACCGAATTAGTTGCTTTGGATATTTACGACTCAATTGCTGCACTTCGAGAACTTTTCGTTACAACGGGCTATTCCAAAATACTTATTTACCAAAATTCTTTAGACGATATTATTGGATATGTTCATTCCTTTGAATTGTTCAAAAAACCAAGAAGCATAAAATCAATTTTGATTCCTGTTGAGTTTGTTCCAGAAACAATTTTTATCAAAGACGGATTGAGTTTGCTCACCAAAAAAAGAAAAAGTGTTGCTGTTGTCCTCGATGAATATGGCGGAACTGCAGGAATTATTACGGTTGAAGATATTATTGAAGAATTATTCGGTGAGATTGAAGACGAACATGATAACGACCAAGAATTGACCGAAAAACAATTGAACGAAAACACCTTTCTTTTTTCGGCACGATTGGATGTTGAATACCTCAATCAAGAATATAAACTCAATATTCCCGAAGATGATTCTTATGGTACTTTAGGAGGATTTATTGTAAATACATCGGGCGAATTTCCACAAAAAGGCGATCAAATTGTTGTTGATAACTTTCATTTTGTGATCGAAGAAGCTACAAATAAGAAAATTGAAGTCGTAAAAATGACCATTTCAGAGTGGTAATTAAAAAAAAATCACCTTTTTAATGTAAATTATAGGGTTTCAACTATTATTATTTCATAGATAATTGTATTTTCGCAAACTGAAATAAAAAATTAACATATATAGAAATGGCAGTTTTACAAAAAATTAGAAAACGTTCAGGATTACTTTTGCTTGCTATTGGGTTCGCTCTTTTAGCTTTTGTTGTTCAGGATTTATTCACAAAAGGATTTAAAAGTCAAGCAAAAGACGTAGGTAGTATCAATGGAAAAGATGTTTCTTTTGACCAATTTCGAATTAAAGTTGCAAATGTTGAAAAAAACGGTCAAAACGGGCAACCGATGACTCAAATTCAAGCAGCTAATCAAGTTTGGGATCAAGAGATTGCTATTGCATTAATTTCTGACCAATTTGAAAAAGCAGGAATTCGCACCAGCGAAAACAACATTATTGAAATTTTCAAGAAAGATCAAAATATCGGTCAAAATCCAGCGTTCCTAAATCAATTAGGAAAATTTGATTTGGCTAAATTTAAAGAATATTTCAAAAACAATCCAGAACAAGCTAAAGCATTTGAAGACCGACAAACCGATGCAGAAATAAACGCTAAATATCAAATTTATAGCGCGATGATTAAAGGCGGAATGTATGCAACTAAAGCTGACGGTCAATTCAAATATAAATTAGAAGCAGATAAAATAAATTTTGATTTTGTTTCTGTTTTGTATTCAACTGTAAAAGATAGCGAAGTAAAAGTGACGGATGCGGACATTTTGGATTACATGAAGAAAAATGAGAAAAAATTCAAAGCGGAAGAAACTCGCGAAATCGAATTCGTTTTAATCGAAGACAAACCTTCTGCAAAAGATCAAGAAGAAATGAAAGCCAAAATCAATGGTTTGCTTTCAGGAAGTGTTGTTTTTAATGCAGATACTAAAACGAACGATACCTTACCAAGTTTTAAATCGGCGACTAATGTAGCTGAGTTTGTAGGGGCTAATTCAGATAAACCTTACGATTCTACTTTTGTTACTAAACAAGATTTACCAGCGGAACACGCAGATCAATTATTTGCTTTGCCAGCAGGGGAAATTTACGGACCTTATATTAACGGAAAATACTATTGTCTTTCTAAAGCGATGGGAAGAAAAGCTGGAGCGAAAGCAAAAGCGAGTCATATCTTAATCAGTTGGGAAGGTACTAAAGTTCCAAACAAAAAAGAGAAAAGAACTAAAGAACAAGCAAAAGCAAAAGCAGATATGTTATTGGCTCAAGCTCTTGCTAATCCGGGTAGTTTCATGATTTTGGCTATGACAAACTCTGACGATTCTTCTGCACAACAAGGAGGAGATTTAGGATATTTTGCTCCAGGTCAAATGGTTAAGCCATTCAATGATTTTGTATTCGCTAATCCAGTGGGTAAAATTGGTTTAGTTGAAACAGAATTTGGTTATCATATTATTAATATAACTGACAAACAAGATGCTATTCGTTTGGCAACAGTTTCGCAAAAAATAGAGCCGTCAGAAAACACTTCAAATGAGGCATATACTAAAGCTACTCAGTTTGAAATGGACGCTCAAACTAAAGATTTTGCAGCTACTGCAAAAGCGGCTAAGTTATCCGTTAATCCGGCAATCAAAGCAAAAGCTATGGACGAAGCTTTTGGTGCCGCAGGAAATCAAAGACAAATTGTTAAATGGGCTTTCACTAGTGATACTAATGTTGGTGATGTAAAAAGATTTGAAGTGGTTAATGTAGGTAATGTAATTGCAAGATTGAAAAAAATTAACGAAAAAGGATTAATGACTGTGGAAGATGCTAAACCATCTGTAGAAGGAATCGTCAAAAACAAAAAGAAAGCTGAGAAAATAATGGCAAAAATGAAAGGTGCTACTTTAGAAGCAATTGCTAAATCTAATGCGACTACCGTTCAAAATGCTCCTGCTGCTTCTGTTGAAAATTCGGTTCTTGCTAACGTAGGTGCTGAGCCTAAAGTTGTAGGAGCTGCTTTTGGAACTGCAGCTAATAAAGTTTCTGCACCAATTGAAGGAAACTCTGGAGTTTATGTGGTAAAAACGAAATCGGTTACTAAAGCACCAAAATTGCCTAAGTATGATGATTATGTAAATAAAGTAAAGTCTGCTAATGCACAAGCTGCAGGTAGAATTTTTCCAGCATTGAAATCAGATGCTAAAATTGATGATAACCGATTAGAATTTTATTAGTAGAATCTATCGTTCAAATAAGAAATCCCGAGCAGCAGTGTTCGGGATTTTTGCTTTTATACTATTTTAATATTACAATATCATTTCGCTATATGGAATAACAACTTCATAACCTCGTTCTTTAAAATATGCCGTAGGATTATCTTTAGAAATAGCTAATACAAAATCGCCGCCCCAAGCTCCAAGACTTTTAATGACTCCGCGGAAGTCATCAAACAATGCTTCTTGCACCGTTTGTAATTCCAAGACATTACTCATCTCGATTTCGTGTTGTTGTAGCGCTAAGGCAAAATCTTTTGGTTCTATTGCGTTTACAATCTTATTAGTAATGGCATTTATAGTTTTAATTGTTTTCTCAATGTCGCCTTGTTTGTCTAAATAAGAAGCTATTGCCGATTTACTATTTTGTTTTTTATTGAGATACACAAAGTAGATGTTTTCTGTAAAATTGGGATGAAATCGAATGTTTTCTACGGTTGGTTTGTCGGCCACCAATTGATAAATTATGGCAGAGTCATTTTGAGCACACGCCAAGTCATAGCCGCTTCCTCCAAAACTTCTTTTAAGTAATTCGTAGGCATCAATCTCTAGCCATTGGGCAATATTATTAATTAGAGTTGAAGAAGTACCCAATCCCCAGAATTTGGGAAAGGTTAGTTCGGTTGTGATTTTATAGCCTTTGGATTGTGTGATGAAAGTAGAATTCAGTTGATGGGCTTCATGAAGAATTTCTATCAAGGTGTTTTTTACTTTATGGTTTTCGTTGTACCTTTTCTTTTCTACAATGGATGAAAAAGGGATCGTTTCTTCAAACCAAATACTACCATCATGGTCGTAACTTTTCCAATGAATTAATTCATTTTCTGATGCTTCGATGATTAAGTTTTGACCGAATTTAGTAGGCAAAGCCAATGCTTTGGCACCATCAAGAACTACGTATTCTCCTGTGATTAGTAATTTTCCGTTGCTGTAGAAGGTTTTTTTCATTTATGCTGAACTTGTTTCAGTATCTATTTCTTAAATTTTCTATCAAGGCTACTACAGACGAATGAGAAACCGTGTTGTTTTCAAAATGCTTTGCTATTGCCATTCGTTCTTCTTTTGTGGCTTGGTATTGATTGAGAATATTATTTAAGTGCATTTTCATGTGTCCTTCTTGAATGCCTGTTGTGGTTAACGAGCGTAAGGCGGCAAAGTTTTGGGCTAAACCAGTTACGGCTACCAGTTGCATTAGTTCGTGAGCAGAAGGTTTTCCTAATATTTCTAATGCCATTTTTACTAAAGGATGCAAGGAGGTTAATCCTCCAACTGTTCCTAGGGCTAATGGGAGTTCCATCCAAAAGGTGAAGATGCCATTTTCTATTTTGGCATGCGATAAGCTGGAGTATTTTCCACTTCTTGAGGCGTATGCGTGAACACCAGCTTCAACAGCACGGAAGTCATTTCCAGTAGCAAGTACTACCGAATCTACACCGTTCATGATGCCTTTGTTGTGGGTTACGGCTCTAAAGGGTTCTATTTCGGCTATGTTTACGGCTTGTACAAACTTTTCCGCAAATTCTTGTGGAGAGTCTATTTTCTTTTCGGCCAGGTCTTCTACTTTGCAGGAAACTTCGGCTCTAACGATGCAATTGGGTACGTAGTTGGAAAGGATGCTCATTACTACTTGAAGGTCTTTTTCTTCTTGGGTAAAGGCGTCGTAGTTTCGGGCTTCTTCTTTTAGGGTTTTTGCCAATTGTTCCAAACAGGAGTTGATGAAATTGGCGCCCATGCTGTCTTTGGTTTCAAAAGTAACGTGCAGCTGGAAGTAATTTGCTAAGGCGTTGGTTTTGTTTCTTAACTCTATGTTTAGAATTCCGCCGCCGCGTTTTTGCATGTTTTTGGTAATGCTATCGGTTGCTGAGACTAGTTTTGGTTGTAACTCGGTAAAGAAAGTTTCTAGTTTTTCGAGAGCGCCTTTGTAGATAAAATGCACTTGCCCAATTTTCTCAGAACTTACAACGGTGGTTTTGAAACCACCACGCGTGCTCCAGAATTTTGCCGATTTGGCTGCTGCGGCTACTACCGAACTTTCTTCAATAACCATTGGTATGGAGTAGTACTTTCCGTTGACTAAAAAGTTGGGTGCAATACCCATGGGTAAATAGAAATTGGTAATGGTGTTTTCTATAAACTCATCGTGCAGTTGTTGCAGCTTTTCATTGCTGTTCCAATATTGTTTTAGGGTGGCAATGGCCTCGTTGGGTGTGGCGAAATATTCGTTGGCAATCCAGTGGATTTTGTCATCTTTGGATAATTTAGAAAATCCTGATACAGCGTTGTTCATTTTCAAAATAATTTTAAACCATTTTATGCAAAGATACAGTTTCCGTTTTATTGTTTTTAATAGCTTTCAAACAAAATTAATCTATTTTAAAACTACATTTATCACTAAAAATCTCGATTATTTCCGAAATTTTCACTAAAATTGGTGTCGTTTTATAATCAATCAAAAAAATGAAGTCAATTAAACTTATTGCTCTTTTTCTTTTAACGGGTATTTCAGTTGTTGGACAACAAAAAATTACTGTTGAAGATATCTACACTGGGGCTTTTCGTGCTAAAGGAATGGACGAATTGCAAGCTCTAAAAAATACCAATCAATACACGGTTCTGAATTCGGATCGGGCTACCAAAAGCCAACAAATCGATTTGTATGATTATGCTACACTAAAGAAAGTTGCGACTTTAATCGATACTAAAACTGTTTCGGCTTTGGCCGATGGCATTGATAGTTACTCCTTTAGTGCAGATGAAAAGCAAATTTTAATTGCGAATAACTCCAACCCAATATACCGCCATTCGTTTACCGCTGATTATTATTTATACAATACAGTAACCAAAGAAATTGCCAAGATATTGGACCAAGTGCAAGAGCCAACGTTTTCGCCAGACGGAACTAAAATTGCTTTTGCTAAAGCCAATGATTTATTGGTGTATGATATCGCATCCAAAAAAACAATGCCAGTTACTAAAGACGGGAAGAAAAACGCCATTATCAATGGAATCACAGATTGGGTATATGAAGAAGAATTTGCCTTTGTTCGCGCATTTGATTGGAGTGCCGACAGCAAGAAAATTGCCTACATCCGTTTTGATGAAAGTGAAGTGCCTGAGTTTTCGATGAACATTTATCATAAAGATTTGTATCCAACCGTAGAAACGTTTAAATATCCTAAAGCTGGAGAGAAAAATGCTGTGGTTTCATTGTTCGTTTATGATGTGGCAGGAGCGGTTTCTAAAGCCATTAATTTAGGAAATTATTCCGATTTTTATATTGCCAGAATGCAATGGACAAACGATGCTAATGTGCTTTGTGCGCAGGTGTTGAACCGCCATCAAGATAATTTGGATTTGATTTTTGTGGATGGAACTACAGGTACTGCCAAAGTGGTTATGAATGAAAAAGACGCTGCATATGTAGATGTAACAGACAACTTGACGTTTTTGAAAGACAATAGTTTTATTTGGACTTCCGAAAAAGAGGGGTACAATCATATTTACTTATTCGACAAAACGGGTAAGTTAAAAAACCAAGTGACCCAAGGCAATTGGGAAGTGACTTCTTATTATGGTTTTGACGACAAAACACAAACCGTTTTTTATCAATCAACAGAAAATGGTTCGACAATAAGAGACGTTTATAAAATCAGTTTAGACGGTAAAAAGAAAGTCAAATTATCACAACAAGTGGGTACGAATAACGCGACTTTCAGTCCGAATTTCGAGTATTTCATCAATACATATTCTTGTCCAACAGTCCCTCCAACTTATACTTTAAATGCGTCAAAAGACGGAAAACAAATTCAGTCCATTGTCGACAACACTGAATTAGTAGATAAACTAAAGAAGTACAACTTACCAACTAAAGAATTCTTTGAATTGACTACTGAAAAAGGAAACAAATTAAATGCTTGGATGATCAAACCAAAAGATTTTGATGCTACAAAAAAATATCCGGTTTTTATGTATCAATATTCAGGTCCAGGTTCGCAGCAAGTGGCTAAAGATTGGTTAGATACCAATGATTATTGGTTTATGATGTTGTCTCAACAAGGGTATATCACCGTTTGTGTAGATGGAAGAGGGACTGGTTTTAAAGGCGCTGCTTTCAAAAAAATGACGCAAAAGGAATTAGGAAAATATGAAGTAGAAGACCAAATTGATGCCGCTAAAGTAATTGGAAATTATAGTTATGTAGATAAAACTAGAATTGGTATATTTGGCTGGTCGTTTGGTGGATTTATGGCGAGCAATTGCATTTTGAAAGGCGCCGATGTATTTAAAATGGCTATTGCTGTGGCTCCGGTTACCAATTGGAGGTTCTATGATAGCATTTATACGGAGCGTTACATGCAAACGCCACAAGAGAATGCGAGTGGTTATGATATGAATTCGCCGATAAATTTCGCCGATAAATTGAAAGGCAATTTTCTTTTAATTCACGGAACAGCCGATGATAATGTGCATTTTCAGAACTCAATGCAATTTATAGAAGCATTGGTTCAAGCCAATAAACAATTTGATTGGGCAGTATATCCGGATAAAAACCACGGAATATATGGTGGTAAAACCCGAATTCAGTTGTTTAATAAAATGACGAATTTTATAAAAGAGAAACTATAAACAAACTAAATACAAACTAAAACCAGAACAAATGAGTGAAACAGCAGTAAAAACAAGTCATCCAAAAGGGCTTTGGGTATTATTCGGAACCGAAATGTGGGAACGTTTCAATTTCTACGGAATGCGCGCCATTCTTACTTTATTCTTAGTAAATTCTTTAATGATGAAAGAGGAAGATGCTTCCTTAATTTATGGAGGATTTCTAGGGCTTTGTTATTTAACTCCCATGTTGGGCGGTTTCATCTCTGACCGTTTTTTTGGAAATAGAAACTGTATTCTACTGGGTGGATTAATGATGGCTTTAGGTCAATTTTTATTGTTTTTTAGTGCTAGCGTTTTTGGAACAAACATCAGCTTAGCCAACACATTAATGTGGTCTGCACTTGGAATTATTATTTTCGGAAATGGTTTTTTCAAACCTAATATTTCCTCAATGGTAGGAAGTTTATACCCAAAACAAGAGAAATCTAAATTGGATACTGCTTTCACCATTTTTTATATGGGAATTAACTTAGGCGCTTTTCTAGGCCAATTAATTTGCCCTATTGTTGGTGATGTAAAGGATGCCGGTGGCGTAAGAGATATTCACGCTTTCAAATTTGGTTTTCTTGCTGCTTCAATAGCAATGTTAATTGGTACGGCAGTATTCTATTTCTTGAAAAATAAATATGTAATTACGCCAGAGGGTCGTCCTTTAGGAGGTTTACCAAAACACAATGTAAGCGATGATTATGAAGAAGGGGAATCACAAAAAGCGATTTTCTCTCAAAAAGCTTTAATTGGTGCTGTTATAGCATTCATCAGTTTGGGTTTCTCTTTCCATTATCTTTTTGGTCAAAATGCCATTTACTCTTTAATTTATGCTAGTGGTTTGTCTTTGGCTGGATTAATTATATCCGATTCCTCGTTAACTAAGGTTGAAAAAGATAGAATTAAAGTAATTTATATTGTAGCTTTTTTTGTGATATTTTTCTGGGCAGCATTCGAACAGGCAGGATCTTCATTGACATTTATTGCCGACAATCAATGCGACAGAAATTTCTTTGGTTATAACATGCCACCCTCAATGGTTCAAATTTTCAACGGATTATTTGTAGTTGCTTTTGCGGTTCCTTTCAGCATGTTATGGGATTTTTTAAGAAGTAAAGACAGAGAGCCAATTTCGCCAGTAAAACAAGCTGTAGGTTTAGGATTGGTTGCCTTGAGTTACTTTATCATTGCTCACAATGTGAAAGATTTAGGAAATAATGGTTTATTAGCTATTAAATGGTTAATTCTTTTGTATTTAATTCAAACATGTGCCGAACTTTGTTTATCTCCAATTGGGTTGTCATTGGTAGGTAAATTATCTCCAAAACGTTTCTCCTCTTTATTGTATGGCGTTTTCTTTTTATCAAACGCATCGGGTTATGCATTGGCTGGAACCCTTGGATCTATTTTACCAGCAACGGGTGATAAATTCAATAAAGCCAAAGAACTTGGAATCGATTTACAAGCCGTTTTAGATAAAAAAATCACATTAACTGCCGATCAATTAGCTCTTTTAGAAAAAAATCAAATCAGTCCTAATAACCCAGTATTTGCTGGTTTTGAAATTCACAACTTATTTGAATTCTTTATGGTTTTTGTAATTCTTTGCGGATTAGCAGCTGTAATTTTAATGGCGCTTACTCCAAAATTGAAGAAAATGATGCACGGAGTTCGTTAATCTATTTAAAATATTTTATACCTTTCAAACCTACAAGAATTTCTTGTAGGTTTTTTTAATTAAACATGGAACAAAATCAAACTTTAGAGCAAATTCAAGACTTCAAAGGTAAATATCCTAAGCAATTGTGGTATTTATTTTTTAGCGAAATGTGGGAACGCTTTAGCTTTTATGGAATGCGAGGCATGTTGGTCATCTTTATGGTAAACCAATTGGCCATGAATGATAAAGTTGCCAATTTACAATATGGTGCCACACAAGCCTTTGTATATGCTTTTACTTTTATTGGCGGTTTGTTTGCCGATAAGATTTTAGGGTATCGAAAGTCATTGTTTTGGGGAGGATTGTTGATGATTGCTGGTAGTATAATTCTAGCCATTGATCCGAAACACTTTTTCTTTTTCGGAATTAGTTTCACCATTATAGGGACAGGTTTTTTTAAACCCAATATTTCTACGATGGTTGGAAAATTATATAAAGAGGATGATAATAGAAGAGATGCAGGGTTTTCTTTATTCTATGCAGGAGTAAATTTAGGAGCTTTAATAGGAGGTTATATCTGTATTGCAGTTGCTAATGGCACATTGTGGGAATCTTTAATTCCAGAGCATCTTCGTTGGAATTTTGCTTTTGGTTTTGCCGCAATTGTTATGGTTATTAGTTTGCTGACGTTTACTCAAACTCAAAAGAGTCTTGGACAAATTGGATTGTCTCCTTTAGTTGCAATGGAAAATTCTAAAAGAAGAACTTTGGAGATTATAACCTATTTGGGTTCGTTAGTCATTATTCCTATCATTATGACCATGGTTGCTAATACTGAATATACGGATATTTTTATGTTCATCATCGGGCCTGCTTCGTTGCTTTATTTGTTTTATGAAATGCGTAATTTTTCCTTACAAGAAAACAAGAAGTTACTAGCTGCTTTGGTATTCATTATTTTCTCTATTTTCTTTTGGGCGTTTTTTGAACAAAGCGGTGGTTCTTTAAGTTTGTTTGCGGCACACAATCTTAAAAATACGGTTTTAGGAGTTCCTTTAGATCCTAATGGAGTGAATAATTCGGCTAATTCTTTCTTTGTAATTGGTTTTGCGGCTTTGTTAGGATTGGTTTGGCTGTGGATGAATAAAAGAAAGATTGAACCAAATACGGTAGTAAAATTTGGATTAGGATTTTTATTTCTTGCAGGAGGTTTTGCAGTATTTTATTACACTAAATTTTTTGCAGATGCGAGCGGAAGAACTTCTTTAGATTTGTTCACTTTTGGGTGGTTTATAATTACATTTGGAGAATTATGTTTGTCACCAATTGGAATGTCGGCAATGACCAAGCTATCACCTCAAAAAACGCAAGCCGTTATCATGGGAATGTGGTTTTTAGCGAGTGCTTATGGACAGTATTTTGCTGGATTATTAGGTGCAAATATTGCCGAAGCTTCAGAACATGCTTCCAATTCGGCAAAACTTATTGTATATGCTGATGGCTACAAACAATTAGCCATTTATGCTTTGATTGCAGGACTATTGTTAATTGTGATTTCACCATTAGTAAAAAAATTAATGCAAGAAGTAAAATAAATTTATTAAATTTCGGCATTATTATTGAAAACAGATTAAAATAAAATTTTATACTCATGAAAAAGATATTCATTACACTATTATTGGTCGCTACAGCAATGACTGCACAAGCTCAAGAAGGGCAAACTTGGTACACCGATATGGCCAAAGCTGTTGAAGCATCACGACTAGAACAAAAACCTTTATTTTTATTTTTTACAGGTAGTGATTGGTGTGGTTGGTGTATGAAACTGCAAAATGAAGTTTTCAAAACACCCGAATTTACGGCTTGGGTAAAAGACCATGCCATATTAGTAGAGCTGGATTATCCTAGAAGAACGCCCCAATCGGAAGAAATTAAACAACAAAATGGGCAGTTGCAACAAATGTTTCAGGTGCAAGGTTATCCAACGGTTTGGTTTGTAAAACCTGCTGTAAAGGAAGACGGTAAAATTAATTTAGAACAATTGGGCAGTACGGGTTATGTCGCTGGGGGTCCTGCTAAATGGATAGAAGGAGCCACCGAGATACTAACTAAATACGTTCCAGATCCAAAGCCGACTTTCGTAGAAGTTAAAAAAGCTAAAAAGAAAGTTAAGGCCTAATAATACTGTTTTATAGTTTAAAGAATCCCTTTTCGGCAGTGTCATGAAAAGGGATTTTTTCTTTTCGGCAAGTGGCTTTCCAAACTTTGATGTAGGTTTTGAAATTAGTGCCGTTTACAACGACTTGCTTTGGTTTCCAAGATACTAAAAGTCGTTCTAAATTTAGTTTTGGCGAATGCGTTAGTAATAAGATGTCTGGTTTTTCGTCTTGCAAATATACCGCCGTACTATCCATAATTAAGATTTTCTTGTTCTTAAAATAAAGAACATTAGTTAGTGGTTTCTTATGTTGTATTTTGCAAAAATTAGCCACTAAATAAGATTTCAAAGTTAGGTCTTCACTGGCATTTTTCAAGATGCAATAATTACTGTATAGTATGACTTTATTTCCATGTCGTTCCGTAATAATAGTGTTTTTCTGCTTGCTAAAAACGATGAATTCGTTTTCACTTTGGCTCGAATATTTTGCTTCAAAAGCAAATAATTGCAATAGTATAATGGCCATCAAACTAACAATTAATTTATGGAATGTAGGTTTCTTCACCCAAATGATGGTGCTAAAAATTATTAAATAGCAACTCCACATCATATAAGAATTCAGCGGAATGTCTCTAAAATAAAATCTTCAAAAGAAGCCACCCATCCAATAATTTTGTTCAATAGCCAAATGCTCCATTCTAATATTTTTAATAAGGGCAACCAAACAACATCGATTGCAGCTAGCACCATAACCACCAAACCCAAAGCAAGTATGATTGACATACCGGGTAGTATGACTAAATTAGTGATAAAAAATAACCCTGGAAATTGATGAAAGTAGTAAATACTCATCGGGAATGTTCCAATTTGTGCGGCAAAAGAGACGGTTATTATATCCCATAAATATGAAGTGACTTTATATTTTGGTGTCCAAATTGAAGACAATAAAGGTTGCAACCAAACAATAAAAAAGAGTGCTACGTAACTCAATTGGAATCCAACATCAAATAGGAATGCGGGTTGAAACAATAGAATTATTAATGCCGAGACGGCTAATGTGTTGTAAATATTGATGCTTCTTCTAAGAAACATTCCAATAGCAACAAACGAAAACATGGTTACAGAACGCACTACAGAGGGCGCTAAACCAGCCAAAATTCCAAATGCCCAAAGCGATAATATTACAATTAGCAGTTTTATAAGTGACGCTCTTTTGGTATTCGGAAAGGGTTTTAAGAGAAAGGTAATGAATAGCAAAATAAAGCCAACATGCAATCCCGAAACCGACAGCACGTGTACCGCACCTGCATATTGATAATCGCGAACGACTTCTTGGGAAATGTCTTGTTGTTGTCCTAATAGTAAGGCCACTACAACACTTAATTCGGATTTGTTGAAATGGTTTTTTTCTAAGTTATGTATGATTTTGTTTCGGAGTTTACTAGCATAATAAGAAACGCTTTTACTACTAATTGTACTTATTTTTATATCAGAAGCATTGGCATACAATTGAGCGTAAATTTGTTTATTTTCTAGGTAATTTCCATAATCAAATTGATTGGGATTGTTGGGTTTTCTATTTACATATAACGAACCAATGACTTTAAGATGTGTGCCTATTTCAATTGTTTGAAGTATGCTGTCTTTTCTGATATTTAGTATAACTTTTCCGAAGCTTTCTTTGTGGTTCAATTTAAATAAAAAAGCTACGTATCGGTCATTTTTGTTCGAGTTCTTTAGTTTTTCTTTAACAACAACTTCTGAACTGTATTCTTTGTCGGAATTAGATAATTGATGCAAATAATGGTTTGCATTCAAAGTTTGATTGTTGGAAACAAGTGTAAAAACTCCAATAAAAAAAGACACAATCAAAGTAGCAACACCAAAAGAGAATTTTTGAAAAATATTTTTTTTAGATGTAAAGAAGAAGAAACATAAAACAGCCATTCCGACTAAAAGGCAAAGTAAAGCCAATAAAAAAGACGGTTTTGCATAATGGGCGCAGAGGATGCCCAATACAAAACTACCCGTAATTTTCAGTAAAGGAAACTGTAATACTTTCATTATTATAAAAGTATTAAAAATAAATTTCTTGTAAAACTATTTTTCTTCTTTTGAACAAGTAACTATTCAATTGATTTAGTGAAAAAAAAGGACAAAAAAAGTAAAATTAAAAATCTCAACAAATAGCTTCAACAATTAGTTTAGCAGTTTTTTCGCTTGCTCCAATTCCGCCCAATTTTTGTTCTAGCTCATCGTATTTTTTAAGTAAAGTAGTACGGTGGTTTTCATCTAAAATCTTAGTCAACTCGGCTTTAATTCTTTTTGGATTGCATTCGTTTTGAATTAATTCGGTAACTACTTGTTCGTCCATAATTAAGTTAACCAGCGAAATGTATTTTAAAGTAATAATGCGTTTTGCAATTTGATAAGAAACCCAGCTTCCTTTGTAGCAAACTACTTCGGGAACTTTAAAAAGCGCTGTTTCTAGCGTTGCGGTGCCCGATGTAACCAAGGCGGCATGCGCATTTGCTAATAAATCATAGGTTTTATTAGATACAAATTTGATGTTTTTGTCTTTTAGAAAGGGCTCATAAAATGAATATTCTTGACTAGGAGCACCGGCAATCACAAATTGATAATCGGGAAAATCTTCTACAACACTCAATAGGAGGGTAAGCATTTTTGTAATTTCTTGTTTTCTACTACCAGGTAGTATTGCTATAATTGGTTTTTTGTCCAAATGGTTTTCAGTTCTAAAAGCATTATCGTCTGAAGTTGTGCTGTTATGAATGGCATCAATTAGAGGATGTCCCACGAATTCCACTGGGAAATGGTGTTTCTTTTCGTAAAAATCTTTTTCAAACGGCAGAATGACATATAATTTATCAAAATCTCGTTTGATGTCTTTAATTCTATTTTCTTTCCAAGCCCATATTTGAGGCGAAATATAATAATGGGTTTTAATCCCTTTTTGCTTTGCCCATTTGGCAATGCGCATATTGAAACCAGGATAATCAATAAAAATAATCACATCGGGATTAAATTGTTCGATATCGGCTTTACAGATTTTAATATTATTGAGAATGGTTTTTAAATTCAAGATGACTTCTGCAAACCCCATGAATGCCAATTCACGATAATGTTTTACCAAAGTTCCCCCTGAATTTTGCATTAAATCACCACCCCAAAAACGAATATCGGCTTCAGCATCTTTTTGATTCAATGCTTTCATCAAATTGGAACCGTGTAAATCTCCAGAAGCTTCACCAGCTATGATATAATACTTCATCTTACAAAAATAATGTTGCTATTGCTAAAATTATGGTCGCCAAAACTACTCCGCGTGCCATAAGTTCTTTGTTTTTTTTGAGTAAAATAAAGAAAACTATTATGTTCAAAACTGCGCCTAAAGTAATTACTTTTCCAAGAATTTCTTCGGCTCTAATAGCGTCAAAATCTTTAAATAAATTATATTGAGTAAAAAAAGCCAAAAATAACGATGATCCTAACAATGCGGATGCAATTCCGATAAAAAGACCAATAAGTAAATCTGTTTTCTTCATTTAAATAGTTTTAAAACTCCCAAGTGTTTAATGTTTGTATAGCATGATGCGCTGTCAAATCATAATGAACCGGTACAATTGAAATGTAATGATTTGCCAATGCCCATTCGTCGGTATCTTCGCCTTTATCTAAGTTTACAAATTCTCCCGTTAACCAGTAATATTCTTTTCCAAATGGCGTCACACGTTTGTCAAATTTTTCTTGCCACATGGCTTTAGCTTGTCGGCAAATTTTGATTCCTTTTATTTCTTCGGTTTTTAATTTTGGAAAATTCACATTCAAAACGGTTCCTTCTGTTAAACCGTTTTCTAAAACTTGCAAAGCTATTTTTTTGATAAACGGTTTAATTTGTTCAAAATCGGCATTCCACTTATTATCTAATAATGAAAAACCAATAGCAGGGATACCTTCAATACCTGCCTCCAAAGCCGCACTCATAGTTCCAGAATAAATAACATTTATAGAAGAATTAGAGCCATGATTAACCCCAGAAACACACAAATCGGGTTTTTTTTTCAGAATTTCGTTTACAGCCATTTTGACACAATCTACTGGAGTTCCAGAGCAACTGTATTCGGTTATTGTGGCATTTTCGTCCGATATTTTATTTAAATGCAGCGTGTTATTTATGGTTATTGCATGCCCCATAGCACTCTGGGGGCTATCGGGAGCCACAACTACCACAGTTCCAATTTCACTCATCACTTCAATTAATGCGCGAATTCCTGGCGCCGAAACTCCATCATCATTGGTAATTAATAGTAAAGGTTTTTTAGACATTTGAAATTTTATTTGCGTAACAAAAGTAATTATTTTACTACTTATTCCGTTACAATTTCTATAACTTTGAGAAATGTTATTGTTTTAACAAAAAATTATACGCAGTAACTCTTTTGCGGCCTAGTTTTTTGTGTATTTTAGTCAAAAATTAATGAATACAATTATTCTATTTATGAAAAGACATTATAAAATTGTACTAGTAGTACTAGCACTATCTGTAGGTTTGTGGAGTTTTATACCTAAATCTCAGTCTGACCCAGAAAAAGACAAGTTATTGCTTGAACTTTTGACATATGTTATTGAAAAAGGTCATTATAATCCTGCTGCTATAGATGATACTTTTTCTAAAGGAATTTATAAAGATTATATAACGGCTTTAGATCCATCAAAGCGATTCTTTTTACAATCGGATATTGATGAATTTTCAAAATATGAAACTCAAATTGACGATGAAATCAAAAATAAAGAGCTTACTTTTTTTGATTTAACCTATAATCGTATGATAAAACGTATGGATGAAAGTAAAGAATATTATAAAATTGCTTTGCAAAATCCTATTGACTATTCTGTAAATGAAGAGATTAATACCGATTATGAAAAAGCGCTTTATTGTAAAAATGTGGATGAACTAAAAGATCGGTGGAGAAGACAAGTAAAACTTTCAACATTAGCTCTATTGGTTGAAAAGCAAAAGATGCAAGAAGATATTCAAAAGAATAAACTGAAATCACCTGAAGAAAAATTAAAAGAATTCAGAACTAAATTAGGGGATAAATTAACTAAAGAGGCCGAAGATAAATTCTTAGCAAATCAAAAAAAATCGGATACTGTAACTATAAAAACTTACGAACAACTAGAAAAAGAAACTAGAGAAAAAACCTTAACTTCTTTAAATGATAATTTTGCTTTCATCAGTAAAGAATTGGATCGAGAAGATTGGTTTTCTGTTTATGTTAATGTAATTGCCTCTCGTTTTGACCCGCATACTTCTTATTTTGCTCCTGATGAAAAAGAGCGTTTTGATGTAAGTATGAGTGGTAAACTAGAAGGAATTGGAGCACGCCTTCAAAAAAAGAATGATTTCACCGAAATAACCGAATTAATTTCTGGTGGTCCCGCTTGGAGACAAAAAGAACTGGAAGCTGGCGATATTGTATTAAAAGTGGCACAAGGTGATAAAGACCCAGTTGATGTTGTTGGAATGCGTTTGGACGATGTGGTAAAAAAAATTAAAGGACCAAAAGGAACCGAAGTGCGATTAACCGTTAAAAAAACAGATGGCTCTTTGAAAGTAATTTCGATTATTAGAGATGAGGTTGAAATAGAAGAAACGTATGCTAAATCTAGTATTGTTGAGAAAAACGGAATTAAGTATGGTGTCATTTATTTGCCAAAATTCTATATTGATTTTGAAAATAAAGACAGTCGCGATGCAGGAAAAGATATTGCTATTGAAGTAGAGCGACTGAAAAATGAAGGTGTTCAAGGAATCATTATGGATGTTAGAGATAATGGTGGAGGTTCTTTGAAAACGGTTGTTGACATTGGAGGTTTATTTATTGAGCAGGGACCAATTGTGCAAATTAAGTCGGCAGCAGGCAGAAAAGAAGTGCTTTTTGATAAAGACCCAAAAGTAGAGTGGGATGGTCCTTTGGTGATAATGACAAATGAATTTTCTGCATCAGCATCAGAAATTTTGGCTGCTGCAATGCAAGATTACAAGCGTGCTGTAATAATTGGAAGTAAACAAACATATGGCAAAGGAACAGTTCAAAATGTAATCGATTTGAATCAGTTTATTCGAGGAAATACACTGGGTGATTTGGGAGCTTTGAAAACTACAACTCAAAAATTTTATAGAATTAATGGTGGTTCTACGCAGTTAGAAGGTGTTAAAAGTGATATTGTGATACCGGATAGTTATGCGTATTTAAAAATGGGGGAGCGCGATGTTGACAATGCTATGCCATGGGATAAAATTGACCCAGCAGAGTATCAATTATGGAACAAACAACAGAATTTTGATTTGGCGATTACCAATAGTAAAAAACGTATTGAAAGTAACCCTCAGTTTAAATTGATTGATGAAAATGCAAAATGGCGTCAAGCAAGAAATGACGAAAACGTATATAACTTGCAAATTGATAAGTTCAAACAAGAACAAAAAGACTTAGAAGACACAAATAAAAAGTACAAATCTATTGCAGATTATTCTAATGTATTAAAGTTTAAATCATTGCCTTATGAAGAGGTACAAATGAAAAATGATTCGACTTTAAAAGAAAAACGCGACAGATGGCACGAAAGTCTATCTAAAGATATTTATGTAGAAGAAGCAATTCATGTTTTAGACGATTTACAATCGGGTGCTCCTAAAAAAGTATTGCCTTCTAAAATGAAGAAAGAAAAAGTTGTAAAGACATAAACTTTAAAGGACAGATTGAATTCTTAATAATATGCTGTTTGTTTTCTTGAAAAAAGGATTATGGTGAAAAATGGTTTTTATAATTATAAAAATTATTGTTTTTATGATTAGTTAGATTACCATTCATTAACCTTATTGGCATCCATTTTTAAGAAAATGAACAGTAATATTGTAAAGCCCCATAATCCGGAACCACCATAAGAAAAGAAAGGTAATGGTATTCCAACAGTAGGAAAAATTCCCGCAACCATGGCGATGTTTACAAAAAAGTGTATAAATAATATTCCTGCAACCGAATAGCCATAGACGCGACTGAACTTTGTTTTTTGCCTTTCAGAAAGGTATATGATTCTTAAAAAAAGAGCTACAAATAATCCAATAACAATCAACGAACCAAAGAAGCCCCATTCTTCACCTACTGTGGTAAAAATGTAATCGGTATGTTGTTCTGGAACAAAACCTCCTTTTGTTTGTGTTCCTTCAAGATATCCTTTTCCAAACCAGCCACCCGATCCTATTGCAATTTCCGATTGGTGTATGTTGTATCCAATTCCTTTCATGTCGACTTGTTTTCCCAATAAAATATTAAAACGGTCTCTATGGTGTTGTTTGAATACATTATTAAAAACGAAACTTACTGAAAAGGAGAAAATGGCTACAATTACTAATATAATTCCACTAGCAATAATATTTCGATCCATCAATCGACTTCTAAAATAATTGATTACCAAAACAACTGCTGCAACTCCAATAACAATAAGAGGATTATTGGTTATTAGCATTAAAATAAATAAAATAATTGCCCCGAAACCGGTTAATAGATACCACCCAGGTAAACCTTCTCTATATAAAACTACAAAGAAAATAGCATAAATTAAAGCACTTCCGGGATCGTGAACTGCAATTAATAAAACCGGTAGAAAGATTATTGCTAAAGCAATAATTTGATTGTTTACGTTTTTTAAGTTGACTTGAACATCGGATAAATATTTGGATAATGCCAGTGCTGTAGCTGCTTTTGCAAATTCGGAAGGTTGAATTCCAAACGAGCCAAACGAATACCAATTGGCTTGACCTTTTACAGATTTTCCGAAAATAAATAATCCAGCAATTGATAATACAGAAATGGTATAAATTACGGAGGCGTATTTTTCATAAAACTTACCTTCTACAAATAGAATAACAAGAATTAATGGAAATGCTAAACCAATATATAATAGTTGTTTACCATAAAATTGTGACAAATCAAAAATAGAACCATCTCCCGTAACAGACGATAAGGATGAGGAGTAAATGTTTAACCATCCCATTATGACCAAAGCAATAAACATGACAACGCTTATCCAATCAATATTGTTTGTTATACTTTGGTTTTTCATTTTCTTCTATCTTTTTTAACAGAATCTAACTTGGTTTGTTTCTTTTCTTTTTTATCCTTTATTGAAACTTTTTCATTCATTTTGGACATACTATCTTTTATTTGTGAATTTAGTAATGCAACGCTATCTTGATGTCTGCTTGGGTATAGTTTGCTATATTGGTCTTTCAAACTTCCTTCCAACATTCGTTTTTCAAAATCAACTTTTGTGATTTTACGTCTTAAATATTTCTCAATCATAAGACTTGTTATAGGACCTGCCCATCGTTTTCCCCAATATCCATTTTCTACAAATACTGCAATAGCAATTTTCGGATTTTCCTTTGGTGCAAAAGCTACAAAAATAGAGTGATCCTGAAGTTTTACTCGCTTACCGTTGACTTTTAAATAGTTTTCTGCAGTTCCTGTTTTACCACAAATATCTATTCCTTCAACTCCCAATCCGAAAGCAGTCCCTTTGTTATATACATCAAACATACCATTGATAACTGGCTCAAAGTATTTTCTATTTATTGTTGTAACGTGTTTGGTTCTGAATTTTTTATCTAAAATTTCACCTTTAATTTTCTTAACAATATGAGGGGTGTAATAATAACCTCTATTAGCAACAGTAGCCATTAGGTTTGCCAATTGGATAGGTGTTGTTAATACTTCTCCTTGACCAATAGCATTGGAAACAATTGTTTTACCATCCCAATTCCACCCAGAATAAATTTTATTATACGTTTTAGAAGTTGGAATTTTACCTTTTTTACCAATGGGTAAATCATAACCCATAAATGCACCTAAACCAAAACTTTTCAGGTGTTTACTCCAAACATCAACAGCATACGAATGGTTGTTGTATTTGTTTATTGTTTTAATGTAAACATTTCCGAAATAAGTGTTACATGATTCATAAATACCGTTATGTAATTGCATTCCTCCGCCATGACAGTGACATTTCATAAATCTGCCACGCGCAAAACTAAATCCATGATTACAGAAAAAGGTAGTGTTTTCATCAATAACACCTTCTTGCAACGCAACTAAAGCAGTTAAAATTTTGAATGGAGAACCAGGTGGATATTCTGCCAATAATCCTCTATCGTATAATGGTTTTGCAATAGAGTCGTTATGCAATAACGTATAGTTTTTTGAACGTTTTCTGCCAACTAACAAGGCTGGATTAAAATCAGGTGCGCTCACAAGAGCAAGAATCTCACCTGTTTTGGGTTCGATGGCTACAATTCCTCCCCATTTGTTGACCATTAATTCCTCCCCATATTTTTGGAGTTCACCATCAATGGTTAGGGTTAAATCATCCCCTTGTTTGGAAATGGTATCGTATTTTCCTTCTTTATAGGAGCCAATTTCTCTGTTAAATTTATCTTTAAGAACATATTTAACTCCTTTTTGTCCTCTTAAAAAAGTTTCGTAGCTTTCTTCAACTCCTTGCTTTCCAATCAAATCTCCTCCAACATAATACGGATTTTTCTTTACAATATTTTCGTTTACTTGAGTAATAAATCCAAAAACATTGGCGCCATAGGCTACTTGATAATCTCTTAACGAACGCTTTTGAATATAAAAGCCAGTGAATTTTCTAATTTTTTCTTGAAAAGCAGCGTATTCTAATTTGTTCAATTGCGGCAAAAAAACAGAAGGTAGCATAGGACTGTAAACTCTTGCTTTCTTCATTTTAGTTATTAAAAATTCTTTTGTAATATCTAATAATGAGCAAAATTCTACGGTATCCATTTCTTTTACATCTTTGGGAACAACCATAATGTCATAAGAAGGTTGGTTTGCAATTAGTAGCTTTCCATAGCGATCATAAACATAACCTCTTTCGGGATAGTCATATTTAATTTTGATAGCATTATTTTCAGATTTTAGTTTGAAAGAGTCTTCAATAATTTGCAAATAAAAGAGGCGTACCAATAACAAAGACGCAGTTATAATTACTAAAGCAGGCAATAATGCTTTTCTCATCGTTTACTTGGCTTGATTAAGTAAATAATTAGTATACAAATTATAATGGTGAATAGGGTACTGGCAATAGTTCTAAATACGATATTCCAAAAATATTCGAAAGTGAATACTTCTAATATGAATAAGGTCAAGTGATGAATGATAACCGCTAATAAGATAAATGAAAATCGTTCAGGAGTTAATACATCGTTCAATCGTACTGTTTGATATTCATAACTTAATCCAAACGAAAATCGGAATAGGGCTGGTCTAAAATTAGCAAGCATTAAACAAGCTGCAGCATGAACACCTCCTGAATTACAGAATAAATCCATGATTAAGCCTAAGAAAAAACTCGCGGCCAACAGACCATATTTATTTCCATTTACTGGATAGAGAATGATGAAAAGAATATACGGGTAGGGGTTGATGTAACCAGAAAAATTAAAATTATTAAAAATAATTACTTGTACTGCAAGCAGCAAAATGAATCTGGCACTATTGATTAACATGGCACTATTCATTTTTTTCGCTCTTTTTTTCTAAGTTAATAATTTCGTTACTGTCTTTGTTTTTTATGATATAAACGTGCCCTAAACTGGTCATGTCATTGAAAAGTTTAACGTCAATTGTATAAAAATTAGTTTGGTTATCTACATAAATTTTATATATAGTTCCTATTCCAATATTTTCAGGAAAAATATGAGATTGTCCCCCGGTAACAATGGTATCACCTTTTTTAACAGATGCCAATCGTGGAACATCAACTAATTGTACAAATCCAGTATTTTTCCCATTCCAAGTTAAAGAGCCAATATGATTTGATTTTTTTATTTTCGCATTTATTGGTGATTCGGTGTTAAGAATACTCAAGACTGTGCAATATTTTGCGGAAGTATTTTCTACCACACCCACTATACCCAAACTATTAATAACTCCCATATCGGGTTTAACCCCTTGTTTAAATCCGGTATTTAGAGTTAGAAAATTAACTTGATTACTATATGAATTTTTAATTACTTCCGATTCTAAAATATTGATTTTGTTAACCCCTTTGATAGAATCTAGCTTTGGAATTTCAGTAGTGTCTTTTAGGTTGAACAACAAGCCTTTTAGACGCGCATTTTCTTTAGCGAGTTCTTCGTTTTGAATTTTTAAATTGAAATAACTTTCTACATTATAAGTCATTTGATACACTCCACCAGTAAAGAAATTTGCTGAGCTAATGACTTTACTTTTGTGATAAGAATGGGATTGGATGGTTAACATTAAGGATGTTACCATGAGCAGCAAAAACAGCATTCGATAGCTGTTTTTAAATATAAAATTAAATATTTGCTGCATCTTTTAGGTGTTCAGTTTTCAAAAATCAGTATTCTGAATTTTAATTTAAATAGTTTATTTTATTAATATACTTCTAAATTTAGGAATATTTTTTAAAGCCATTCCGGTACCTCTTACAACTGCCTTCAAAGGATCTTCTGCAATATATACTGGTAAATCTGTTTTTAATGAAATACGTTTATCTAAACCACGAAGCATTGAGCCACCACCAGCCAAATAAATTCCAGTGTTATAGATATCGGCAGCTAATTCAGGAGGGGTTTGAGATAATGTTTCCATTACGGCGTCCTCAATACGTTGAATTGATTTATCTAAAGCTTTAGCAATTTCTCTAAAAGAAACTTCCACTTGTTTTGGTTTACCTGTAAGTAAATCTCTACCCTGAACAGACATATCATCTGGCGGTGCATCAAGAGCATCGGTTGCAGCGCCTACTTGAATTTTGATTTTTTCTGCTGTAGATTCTCCCACAAACAAATTGTGTTGTGTTCTCATGTAGTAAACGATATCATTTGTGAAAACGTCACCGGCAATTTTAACCGATTTATCACAAACAATTCCACCAAGTGCAATTACCGCAATTTCGGTTGTTCCACCACCAATATCAACAATCATGTTTCCTTTTGGTTGCATAATATCAATACCAATACCGATTGCTGCAGCCATTGGCTCATGAATTAAATATACTTCTTTTCCGTTTACACGCTCACAACTTTCTTTAACAGCTCGCATTTCTACTTCTGTAATTCCAGAAGGAATACAAACGACCATTCGCAAAGCAGGAGTAAACATTCTCTTTTTTAAAGCCGGAATGCTTTTTATAAACATACTAATCATCTTTTCGGAAGCATCAAAATCGGCAATAACTCCGTCTTTCAATGGTCGAATGGTTTTGATGTTTTCATGAGTTTTCCCTTGCATCATGTTGGCTTCTTTTCCAACTGCGATGATTTTTCCAGATACTCTGTCTCTGGCAACAATAGAAGGACTGTCAATTACAACTTTGTCGTTGTGAATGATTAGCGTGTTAGCGGTACCAAGGTCAATTGCTATATCCTCGGTCATGAAATCAAAAAATCCCATACGTTAAAAAGGGTATTAGTTTGTTAAAAAATTATATAATCTTACAAAAATAATAAAATTAATGTTTAAAATGACGTGTTCCTGTAAATACCATTGCAACTTTATTTTCGTTACAATAATTAATGCTCAATTCGTCCTTAATTGACCCGCCTGGCTGAATAACAGCTTTGATTCCTGCATCATGTGCCATTTCTACACAATCCGGAAATGGAAAGAACGCATCGCTTGCCATCACGGCTCCATTTAAATCAAACCCAAAAGTTTCTGCTTTTTCAATGGCTTGTTTTAAAGCATCTACTCGAGAGGTTTGTCCAGTTCCTGAAGCCACTAATGTACTATTTTTTGCAAAAACAATTGTATTTGATTTGGTGTTTTTACAAATTTTTGACGCAAATAATAAATCTTCAATTTCTTGTTCGGTAGGTACTGTATTAGTAACGTTTTTCAAGTCCTCTTTAGTATCCGTGATGTTGTTTTTATCTTGTATCAACAATCCGTTCAAACAAGTTCTTACTTGACGTTGAGGTAAAGGTACATCATTTATTATCAAAAGTATTCGGTTCTTTTTTTCTTCTAGAATAGTTAAGGCTTCTTGATCATAACTTGGCGCAATAACCACTTCACAAAAGAGCGAATTAATTTCTTTTGCAGTTTCAATGTCGAGGTGTGTATTAGCTATTAAAACACCTCCAAAAGCTGAAGTTGGATCGCAAGCCAAAGCCGCTATATAAGCTTCTTTTATGGTTTTTCTTGTTGCCAATCCGCAGGCATTATTGTGTTTTAAAATCGCGAATGTTGGATCGTTGTATTTGAATTCAGCAATCAAATTTACGGCAGCATCAACGTCTAATAAATTGTTGTACGATAATTCTTTTCCATGCAATTTGGTAAACATAGCTTCAAAATCACCAAAGAAAAAACCTTTTTGATGTGGGTTTTCGCCATAACGAAGCACTTGTCCGTTGGCAATACTTTCTTTGTAATAAGTTTCTTCGGTATTGAAATAATTAAAAATTGCAGTGTCATAATTAGACGAAACATGAAACGCTCTAGTGGCTAAATATTTTCGTTGCTCCAAAGTGGTAGCTCCGTTTCCTTCGGTAATCATCCCTAAAAACAATTCATACTCTTCTACCGATGGAACAATCACAGTATCTTTAAAATTTTTAGCTGCTGCACGAATTAACGAAATACCACCAATATCGATTTTTTCAATTACATCGGCTTCACTTGCTCCAGAAGCCATCGTTTTTTCAAATGGATATAAATCTACAATTACTAAGTCGATCTGTGGAATGTCAAATTCCTTCATTTGTTCCACATCCGTTGGGTGGTCTTGACGGTTCAAAATACCGCCAAAAACTTTTGGGTGTAAGGTTTTTACACGCCCACCTAAAATAGAAGGGTAAGAGGTTATGTCTTCTACAGGAACCACAGGAATCCCTAAGTTTTTTATAAAATCTTCTGTTCCTCCGGTAGAATAAATGGTTGCATTTTGTTTGTGAAGTTGTCTCACGATGGGCTCTAAACCGGTTTTATCAAATACCGAAATAAGAGCAGATTGAATCGTTTTTGTAGTGCTCATTGTATTGTGTTGTTAAGCACACAAAAGTAGTTTTTTTTAATCTGAATTCATTTCAGATTCTAGAAAAAATTTTAACAAATTTTGGAAGGTTTTGTTTTTTTATACATTCAATTTGTTGTTTTTTATATTATAACTTTGTAATTTATAAAATCAGTATAATTTATGTAACATTTCCTTCATTCTATTAACTAATATCTTAAATTTGACAGAGAAAATACATCCGATATGCTTGTTTACCTTAGATTATTGAGTGAAAGTTTTAGTTTTGCTATGAATGCCTTGCGAAACAACAAGTTGCGAACGCTGCTTTCGCTTTTGGGTGTAACTATTGGAATATTTTCTATAATTGCAGTACTTGCCGCGGTAGATTCTTTAGACAGAAAAATAAAAAAAGATTTGAGTAGTTTAGATAAAAACACCATTTATTTATTTAAAGGCAGTTTTGGACCCTCTACAATTCCAAAATGGAAGCGAGATCAATTTCCGCAAGTGAAATATAACGAATATGAATATTTAAAAAACGCACTTCCGGAAGCACAAGAAATGGCTTACCAACTTTTCGTAAAAAGTGAAATTATTAAATACGACACCAAATCGGTAAGTAGTGTAAATGTAGTTCCAGTTTCTCATGAGTTTATAGATATTCAAGGATTGGAATTTACTGAAGGAAGATTCTATAACGAATCGGAAGCCAATTCGGGTGCTGCTGTTGCCGTAATAGGTGATGAATTAGCCAACAGTCTTTTTGAAAATAGCGATCCAATTGGAAAGCAAGTGCGTTTGTATGGACAGCGTTTTACAGTAATTGGCGTTTTGAAGAAGCAAGGTGCTGGGATGTTTGGCGATAGCAACGATACTTCAGTATATATTCCGGTGAATTTCTTGAGACGAATGTATGGCGATAATAATGACTCTATGACGCCAGTAATTCTTATTAAACCACAAAAAGGCATTGACATAGATGCTTTTAAAGCCGAAGTTTCTCAAAAATTACGTAACCTACGTGGATTAAAAACAGGAGAAATTGATAATTTTTTTATAAATGTGCTTTCTGGTTTTACTGATTTTATAGATCAAATAATTGCTAATTTGAATTTAGGAGGTTGGATTATTGCTGGATTTTCACTTCTTGTAGGTGGCTTTGGTGTAGCCAATATTATGTTTGTATCGGTAAAAGAACGCACCAACTTAATCGGAATTCAAAAATCTCTTGGGGCCAAAAACAGATTTATTCTCTTCCAATTTTTATTTGAAGCGGTAATCCTTTGTTTAATTGGTGGTTTAATCGGGATACTATTAGTTTGGTTAATCGCTATTGGATTAACTAAATTACTTGATTTTGAGTTTGTATTGAGTTTTAGTAATATTATGTTGGGTTCTGGATTGGCAATATTAATTGGCTTAATTGCTGGAATCTTACCTGCAATATCGGCATCTAAATTAGATCCGGTTGAAGCCATTCGAAGTGGAATTTAGTTGAATGTCACAAGTCAAAAGTGATAAAAAAAACACAAAGCAATTACTTTGTGTTTTTTATCTATTTTTAGAAAATAAAACCTCATCTAACTTCTTGATTCAAAATCAAATCAATATATAAATTGATTTTGTCTTTCAATTCTTTTCTTTGAGAAATAAAATCTAAAAATCCATGTTCTAATAAAAATTCTGAAGTTTGAAATCCTTCCGGCAAATCTTTACCCGTAGTATCTCTAACCACACGAGGTCCTGCAAAACCAATTAAAGCACCTGGTTCTGCAATATTAATATCGCCTAACATGGCATATGAAGCCGTAGTTCCACCTGTTGTTGGATCGGTGCATAATGAAATATAAGGTATTTTAGCTTCTGCTAATTGCGCCAATTTTACAGAAGTTTTAGCCAATTGCATTAACGAATAAGCTGCCTCCATCATTCGAGCACCCCCCGATTTTGATATCATTACAAATGGCACTTTATTTTTGATAGAATAATCAATTCCACGGGCTATTTTCTCTCCAACTACAGCGCCCATAGATCCGCCAATAAAAGCAAAGTCCATACAACATACCACTAAGTCATTTCCTTTGGATTTTCCTACTCCTGTTCGAACCGCATCTTTCAATTTGGTTTTGTCCATTACATCTTTCAATCGGTCAGCATATTTTTTGGTATCTACAAATCCAAGCGGATCCTTAGAAGTCATTTTGGCATCTAACTCTTTAAATTCGTTATCGTCAAACAAAATCTCGAAATATTCTTTACTGCCAATTCTAACATGAAAACCATCTTCTGGGCTAACCCATAAATTACGTTCTAGTTCGTCGGCATCAATAATTTTGCCTGTTGGAGACTTATACCAAAGTCCTTTTGGGACATCTTTTTTATCTTCCGTTGCAGTTGTAATTCCTTTTTCTGTTCTTTTAAACCAAGCCATATTTTCAGTATTCAGTTATCCGTATTCAGTTATCAGTTTGTATTGAGTAACTAAAGTGTGTTTACATTGTTTAAATCAGCAAAAGCTTGCTCTAATCTTGTATTGAATGTCATTTCTCCTTCTCGAGTCCATTTTCTAGGGTCGTAATATTTTTTATTAGGAACATCGGCACCATCAGGATTTCCAATTTGTGTTCTAAGGTATTCAATATGGTTAACCATATAATCGCGAATTCCTTCGGTGAAAGCAAATTGTAAATCGGTATCAATATTCATTTTAATTACACCATAAGAAATGGCTTCTCTTATTTCTTCTAAAGTAGAACCGGAACCTCCATGAAAAACAAAATCAACCGGATTTGGACCCGTATTGAATTTATTTTGAACATAATCTTGAGAGTTTTTCAAGATTTTTGGTGTTAGTTTTACGTTTCCAGGTTTATAAACACCATGAACATTTCCAAAAGAAGCTGCAATTGTAAATCGAGGACTTACTTTTAATAATTCTTCATAAGCATATGAAACCTCAGAGGGTTGTGTGTATAATTTTGAACTATCTACATCAGAATTGTCAACACCATCTTCTTCGCCACCAGTAATTCCTAATTCAATTTCTAATGTCATTCCCATTTTGCTCATGCGAGTTAAATAGGTTTTACAGATTTCAATATTTTCTTCGATTGGTTCTTCTGATAAGTCAATCATATGAGAAGAAAACAACGGTTTCCCAGTTTCAGTAAAATGTTTTTCAGAAGCATCTAATAAACCATCAATCCAAGGCAATAGTTTTTTTGCGCAATGGTCGGTATGAAGAATTACCGTTGCTCCATAAGCTTCCGCTATGGTGTGAATGTGTTTAGCGCCAGCAATAGCTCCTAAAATAGCCGACTTTTCGCCAGAATTTGAAAGTCCTTTTCCTGCATTAAATTGAGCGCCACCATTTGAAAATTGAATAATCACTGGTGCTTTTAATTTGGCTGCGGTTTCTAAAACACCATTTATTGTGCTTGAACCTGTTACATTTACTGCGGGAAGCGCAAATCCTTTTTCTTTGGCATAAGCAAATATAGCTTGAACTTCATCTCCAGTAGCAACGCCTGGTTTAATGTTATGTGACATTTTAATGATAGGTATTTAATTAAGGTTACAAAAGTAATAATTTCTAAAATTAGAACGGATAATTTATACCAATATTTAATACCGATTTAGAAAAGTTTAATTCTTTCAACCATTTTTCACCATCTAATTTAGCAGGATTATAGGTTTTAAACCCAAGATCAAAGCGAACTACAAATAATCCTTGATCATATCTTACACCTAATCCAGTTCCAAGTGCGATTGTTTTTAATGATTGAATTCCATTAAAAGTATATGCTTCGTCTTTTACATTGTCAAACACATTCCAAATATTTCCAACATCACTAAAAATAGCACTATTGAATTTTCCGGCTATATTGAATCGAATTTCGGCACTCATAGAAAGTTTCATGTTGGCTTCATTAAAATCATTTAGTCCTCCACTTCTTCCCGGTCCTAAGCTATAAGGTTGCCATGCTCTATTATCATTTGATCCACCCGAAAAATAACTTCGAGAAAACGGAATACTTTTAGAATTTCCATACGGAACAGCCAATCCGGCAAAACCTCTTACGGCAAATACTTTTTTGCCCGAAAATGTCCAGTGCTTAATATATTCAAATTCGCCTTTTAAATATTGCGAATATTCTACTTCAAAAAAAGTATTCGCTCCACTTTGTTTTTCAAGTTGTTTTGATGCTTTAGCTAATATTGAAAGTAAATTTCCGGCGGATTCAAATTTGGTTTTAAAAGAATAAAAAGTATTGTCGAATGCATCCCTGCGAGTTGTTTTGGAATAACTAAAATTGGAAGCAAATATTAAGTTATTTTCCGTCAATCTTTGTTTGCGTTCTTGAATGCTTCTAATTATTTTAAAATCTTGATCTGATGGAATAATAGTTGGATTACTACCTAAAATGGCATTTAAAAAAGAATTGGTTCCGCTTTCAATTGTTAAATGATTATTGGTGAAATTACTCGCATCAAAATTATAATTATTTGCTAAAGCATCTAGCACATTGTATGACGATTGATAAATATTGAAGTAATTACTGGTATTTATATTTTTTACAAATTGAATGTTCAATAAATCCAATCGAACCGCTACATTTTTTTTAGGTGACCAATTATAAGAAAAAGTGCTTGTAAAGTTCTGTTTATCCAATCCAATATTGGTTTGTTTAGCATATCCAACACTTACTACAGTTGAGGGAATCATGCTTTTCGGAATGATTTTATTGGTGTTGATTAGAAAAAATATTCTAGGAAAACTCAACTTAGCATCCAAACCAATTTCTGAAATATTAAAAAAAGTGTTATTCGGATTTGAAACGGCTCTCGAAGCCCCAACATTTCCTCTAAATCCAATTTCAAATGTTTCGGCACCATTAAATACATTACGAATTCCTAGAGAAGAATATCCAGAAATACCAAAATCCTGAATTGTAGAATGTGTGAAATCTATAGATGGATTAAAAGTATATTTTTTTCTTGGTGTAAGAAATATATTAGCTATAAGTCCATTTTCATCTTTGGGATCAATTTTATATTGAATGGTTGGGTAATTAAAGACCCTTAAATTACTCAAATATTGAGTTGTAAGTTTGGAATTGCTTTCCGAAAACAAACTTCCTTTAGTAATAAAAACGGCATTTGTAATTGCTTTTGGACGGTATTTCAGCTTTTTTTCACTGTAAAGCATAAAATCTTTATACTGAACACTATCTTTTACTTTAACTTCATTTTTACTATTTGATTGATCGGTATAAATGGCAACTTTATTTATTTTATACAATTTAAAAGGTGCTGTTTTAGAGGAGTCATTTTCTCTGTATGAATAGTCTTTGATTATTAAATCTAGGTTTACTTTTTTTGAAGTATTAATGGTATCAACAAAGAATGAAATATAATTTTGTTGAAACAAATAAGCACCATTGTTTCTAAATTCTTCTGTTATTCTGCTTCTTTCATTGTTTAAATCTTCGGTATCGAATTTGTTATGGATTTTAATAAAAGAATTTCCTTTTTTTATCTGGTATAATGAGTCAAGTGCAGGGGAATTAATTGTAGTTTTGAGACTATCAATAAAAAAGGGTTTGTTTAATGCTACTTTATATTTTAAACTGGTTTTTTTGGCTTTTGAAGAATCACAAATATACGTAGCTTTAACTTCAAAAAAACCTTTGTTATAATAATAAGATTCCAACCTTCTGAGCGATTTAGAAGTGCTTATTGAATCAAAAATAACCGGTGCTTCTCCGGTTTGTATCAAAAAATTACTCCAACCTGAGACTAAAAAAGAGTTGCCTAAGCGTTGTACTTGCTTTTCAGAAAGAAATTTGGCTAAATTAACATGCCTGTTTGGCTTTTTTCTCAACCATTTTGCATATGAAGTATCCGCATTTTTTTTGGAAAGATTGTATAAATTCAAACGCAAACGATATCCCAAAATGGAACTATTGGGTTTTTGATACAGTTGAAAAAACACATTTTCATCTTTTGTTGATTTATCATCAATACTAATTTCGTTTTTAATTAACAACCTTTTCCCATTAGGAACGCGTTTTGTTACATTACAGGAAACAATTATAAGTCCAATTAAAATAAATAGTGATATTTTTGTATTGCGTTTTTTCAATGGATGCAAAATTTAATTCAAAAGTACATTTTTTTATGGTTAGTAAAAACCAAATAAAGCTAATTACTAGTTTACAGCAAAAAAAATTTCGTCAAATACACCAATTGTTTATTGCCGAAGGGGTAAAAGTGATTCAAGAACTACTGCAATCCAATTTTGAATTGGAGCATTTGTTTGTCACAGAACCAATTTTTGACTCTATTGAATCTTTACAAAAAACCACCATTTCAGATACTGATTTAAAAAGAATTTCGTGTCTTTCAACCCCAAACAATTGTTTAGCGTTATTTAAAATTCCAGAGCAAAAAAATAGAAATGACAGAGGATTAGTAGTGGTATTAGACGACATTCGTGATCCCGGAAATTTGGGTGCTATTATTAGATTATGCGATTGGTATGGTGTGGAACAAATTGTTTGTAGCGAACAATCGGTAGATGTCTATAATCCAAAAGTGGTTCAAGCAACAATGGGTTCGATAGCAAGGGTTGCCGTTTCATATATGGATGTAGAAAAATATCTGAAAAGAGCTAATTCAACAATTTTTGGGACTTTTATGGATGGAAAAAATGTCTATAAAGAAAATCTTCCTCAAGAAGGAATCTTGATTTTAGGAAACGAAGCCAACGGAATTTCAGAAAAACTAGAAAAATTAGTGACTACTAAACTAGCCATTCCAAGATTTGGTGATTTGCAACAAACGGAAAGCTTAAATGTAGCAACTGCAACAGCAATTTTTTTGAGTGAGTTTAAGCGGAATTCTTAGTGAAAAGTAAAATTCACAAACACCCCTCTTGATTTCATGGATTGAATATTTCCTGTCCAAGGGCTATCGGGATTATTATCACGAATTAACTCGTCATTTATTCCAAAAACACCTCTAATGGAGGGAGAAAACTTGAAATATTCTAAATATAAATCAACTCCAAAACCCAGTTCGTAGTTTTGTGTCCAGGGTTTCACTCTAAATCGTTGTTGGTAATTGTCGTCGATCGATTTTGAATTACTGGAAAGATTTAAAGTTGCCGAAACTCCCCCAACAATATAGGGCCGAACATTACCAACTCTTTTAGAAGAGAATTTTAATAAAAGTGGAAAATCAAGATATGTTGAACGAACTTCTCGTTCTCTGTCTAATGATTTTGTAAATCCGCTATAGGTCAAATTTCTTTGTGCGTAATATAAACCAGGTTCAAATCGTAAATTAATATATTCTTGTAGTCTTAAATCGCCAACTAACCCAACACTAAAACCGGTATTCATTTTTACGATGATATCGGAATCGGGAGTATTTATGTAATCAAACTTAAAATCATAGGTGTTAAATCCAAGAAAGTAGCCCCAATATAAATGTTGTTTATCAAAGTTTTCCAAGTTTATAATTGGATCTCTAGCAAACATTCCTTTCGTTTGTGCAGGAACTTGCAAACTTAATAGTATCACTAAAATATAAAATAGTCTTTTCATTTTTATGCTGAATGGTTTCAGTATTATTATTTTGATGCCGAATAAATGGTAGCCACCCCAAAAGTTTGCGGCAAATCAACTACATTAATAAACCCAATTTTTCTCAAAATATTGTTTAATGCTTCACCAAAAGGAAAAACAGCTGCCGATTCTGATAAATATCCATAGGCAACAGTGTCTTTTGAAAAAAGTTTTCCAATAATAGGTAAAATATTTTTAGTGTAAAAATTATATCCTTGTTTATATGGAGTTTTAACTGGATTTGAAGTTTCTAGAATTACAAAGATTCCGTTGGGTTTTAAAACTCTCAAAATTTCTGTTAGACCTTTCTCTAAATTTTCAAAATTTCTAATTCCAAAAGAAACGGTTATTGCATCAAAATGATTGTCAGGGAAAGGCATGTTTTCACTATCGCCAATAACCATATCTACAATATGACTTAATTTTTTATTGGCAATTTTTTTAATACCGACTTCAAGCATTCCAGCTGAAATATCCAATCCTATGATTTTTTTTGCTTTAGTTTGCGTCATTAAAATTGCTAAATCGCCAGTTCCTGTTGCAATGTCAAGAATATTTTCTGGGTTTTTTGCAGTCACTAATGCCAATACTTTTTTACGCCATTTAATATCAATTCCAAAGGATATTACACGGTTTAATCCATCATAATTTCCAGAAATGGCGTCAAACATTTGTGTAACTTGTTCTTTTTTTCCTAAAGTTGAATCTTTGTAAGGAGTAATAATTTTTGACATTTCATCATTTTTCAATGTGCAAAAGTACAAATAATAAAATTTGAAATCCCAATAAACAAATCCTATATTAAAGTTAGGTGGTTTTTGATAGGTTTAAAATCCTGCAAGTTTTCAAAAGCCTTGTAGGTTGGGAAACTTAAGAATTTTATACTCATTTGGTTCAAAAAAACTGGCAGGATAATGAATATATTGACTCCTATTTTTTTAGATACGTCTCAAAAGTATAGTCGTAATTGTGCTTTTCGTCTTTGTAATGTTGTTCTTCGAAAACTAATTTCCAATCATTTTTATCAAATTTTGGAAAATAAGCATCCGCTTCAAAACTAGCATGAACTCTAGTAAGTTCAATTTTATCAGCAAAATCTATAGATTGCTTGTAAATTTCAGCACCGCCAATAATAAATAATTCTTCTCTTTTCGGACAGTTCTCGATTGCTTTTTCAATAGAATCTACAATTATACAACCTTCTGCTTTATAATTTTTTTGACGGGTGATAATAACGTGCGTTCGGTTGGGTAATTGTTTTGGAAAACTTTCAAAAGTCTTTCTTCCCATTACGATATAGTGTCCAGTTGTAATTTCTTTAAATCGTTTAAAGTCGAAAGGTAAATGCCAAATTAATTGGTTGTCTTTTCCAAGTGCATTATTTTCGGCTGCAGCCGCTATGATAGTAATCATAAATTATTTTTTTTCGATTTTGTTTAGTAGTTTTTCTATATTTTTCCGTAAATAGTCATAAATTTCCTTTTGATTGGTATTCTTAAGTCGAAATTTACAATTTAAAGGTACTATTTATTTTGAAAACAGAATAATTGTATTTTTTATTTTAGTAAGAAAACGTTTTCTTATTTCCATTTTTAAAATTAAATGCTAAAAAATTAGGAATAAAATTTTTTTTCCTTTCCAATTTTTATAAAATAATAATTCTGCATATGCCTTATTAAATATCTGTTTTTATTGCTTTAATTTGCAGTATTAAATTATAACTAAATCAATTCATATGAATAAGGTTATAAAAAAAGTAAAATATCATCGTTGTAATAAAGTAAAAATGCTAAAAAGCATTTAATACGCATAAAGATTGGTTTGTTTGTTTGTTTTTTAAATCCGTTTAGCAATTTGTTTGTTAAACGGATTTTTTTATAACTAAACTGCTACAATCCCTTTAATATGTGGGTGCGGATCATAATTTTCTAAAGTGAAATCTTCAAAAGTGAAATCGAAAATATTTTTCACATTTGCATTTAAAATCATATTTGGTAATGCTTTTGGCTCTCGAGAAAGTTGCAATTCTAATTGTTCAAAATGATTGTTATAGATGTGGGCATCACCAAAAGTATGAATGAATTCGCCAACTTGTAAATTACAAACTTGTGCAATCATCATAGTAAACAACGCATAGGAAGCAATATTAAAGGGTACTCCAAGAAAAATATCAGCACTTCGTTGGTATAACTGACAAGATAATTTTCCCTCTGCCACATAAAATTGAAAAAAAGCATGACACGGAGGCAAAGCTACTTTTCCGTTTTCAATATTATCTGCAAATGATTTGGTTGTGTCTGGTAATACTGAAGGATTCCATGCCGAAACCAACATGCGTCTGCTGTTTGGGTTGTTTTTTAAAGTGTTTATTAATTCGGTTATTTGGTCAATTTCTTCGCTGTTCCAATTACGCCATTGATGACCATATACTGGACCTAAATCGCCATTTTCATTTGCCCATTCGTCCCAAATTCTTACGCCATTTTCTTTTAAATAGCCAATATTAGTATCTCCTTTTAGGAACCAAAGTAATTCATATACTATCGATTTTAAATGTAGTTTTTTAGTGGTAACCATAGGAAAACCATCGGCTAAATCAAAACGCATTTGATAGCCAAACACACTTTTAGTTCCGGTGCCAGTTCTATCTCCTTTCTGTGTTCCGTTTTCTAATACGTGCTTTACTAAATCGTGGTATTGTTTCATGTTTATTATGATTAGTAAATTTGATTATTTGAATATACAAATTAACAAATTATCGAATTAATTTTAAGATTCTCTTTTAGAAATTTCATCTCGAATACGCGCGGCTTTTTCATAATTTTCTTCTTGAACTGCCGATTCTAATAATTCGTGAAGTTCAACTAAACTGGATTTTTTATAATCATTTCTTTCTTTTGAATTTTCATTATCTAAATCAAATGTTTCACGTTTAGAAAGTACTTCCTTGTCCTCTAAAATTTGTCTTTCTAGTTCCTCTGGATTGGCATTCAAATAAATTCCAGCTTTTTCAAGAATGTTTTTATAGGTATAAATTGGTGCTTGAAACCGTAATGCTATTGCTATAGCATCTGAGGTTCTTGCATCTATAATTTCTTCAATTTTATCTCTTTCACAAATGATGCTTGAGTAGAAAACGCCATCAACTAATTTGTGGATAATTACTTGTTTTACCATAATATCAAATCGATCAGCAAAACTTTTAAATAAATCGTGAGTTAATGGTCGTGGAGGTTTAATTTCTTTCTCTAAAGCTATTGCAATAGATTGAGCTTCAAATGCTCCAATTACAATAGGTAATTTCCGGTCCCCATCCACTTCATTCAAAATTAGAGCGTAGGCACCATTTTGTGTTTGGCTATAGGATATTCCTTTTATTGTTAGTTTTACTAAACTCATTATGATTGATTTTTGCCATAAAGGCACAAAGGCACAAAGTTAATTTTGTTTCAAATATATATGGTACAAATTAACAAAAAACTTTCACTACTTTACATAAAAAAATAAGCCAACAAAAAACACTTCTGATGGCTTATTCTATTTTGGTTGTTTTATTTTTAAGAATTCTGTGCTTTAAATTCTTTTAGTTTTTGTGTCAATCTTGGAAGAATCTCGAGGGCATCACCAACAATTCCATAATCGGCTACTTTAAAGAAAGGAGCCTCAGCATCTGTGTTTATAACTACTTTTACTTTTGACGAATTAATGCCTGCAATATGCTGAATAGCACCTGAAATTCCTAAAGCAATATATAAATTGGAAGCAACGGGCTTTCCGGTTTGACCAACGTGCTCACTATGAGGTCGCCATCCAATGTCTGAAACCGGTTTTGAACAAGCTGTTGCAGCGCCAAGCACGGCAGCTAAATCTTCTAATAAGTGCCAATTTTCAGGACCTTTTAATCCACGTCCGCCAGAAACTACAATGTCGGCATCCGCAATAGAAACTTTTCCGGATGCTTTTTCAATTGATTCAACTTTTACAGAAAAATCAATTTCATTTAATGTTGGAACAAAATTTTCTTCTGAAGTATTTGTAGCATTTTCTACCAAACCAAATGAATTTTTACCAATTGAAAGTATTTTTACTTCAGTTGAAATTTCAGTAATGTTGAAAGCTTTGTTTGAAAAAGCGGTTCTTTTTACTTGAAAAGGTGAAGTGGATAATGGCAGGCCTACAATATTGGATGCAAAACCGGCGTCTAAACCTATAGCTACCATTGGAGCTAGATATAAGCTGTCAGTTGTTGAAGAAAGAACAATTATTTTTGAACTTTCTTTTTGAGCGGCTTGTTTTACAACATCAGCATAAGCTTTAGCATTGAAATTTGCTAATTTATTATCAGTTACTTTTAAAACTTTATCTACACCATATTTTGATAATTCGGAAACATTTCCTGCATTTATAGTAACTGCGGTTAAAGATGTGCCTAGTGCTTCGGCAACTTTTTTGGCATAAGAAGCTAATTCAAAGGCAACTTTCTTTAATTTTCCGTCTGCTGATTCTGCGTATATTAATAAGGACATTTTTTTTAGTTTAAGAGTTAAAAAAGTTTAAAAGGTTAGTATTGAGACTGAACACTGTATACGGAACATTGATTATTATATTACTTTTGCTTCGTTGTGTAATGCGTTTATTAAACCGTCTATATCGTCAGCGGCAAATAATTTTACAGCTGATTTAGGGGCTGGTTTTTCAAATTTTATAGCTTTTGTATTTTTGTTTGCTGCAATTGGTTCTAAAACTGTCAATACTTTTGTTCTGGCGGTCATGATTCCTCTCATGTTTGGAATACGTAAATCTTTTTCTTCAACCAACCCTTTTTGGCCACCAATAATTAAAGGGAGAGAAGCCGAAATAATTTCTTTTCCACCATCAATTTCTCTAGATGCTTTTGCAGAATTTCCTTCAATAGTAAGTTCTGTACATGAATTCACAAAGTTATAACCTAATAAGCCTGCCAACATACCAGGAACCATTCCCCCATTGTAATCTAAAGATTCTTTTCCGCAGATTATTAAATCGTAATTACCAGATTTTGCTACTTCTGCCAATTGTTTTGCCACATAAAATCCGTCGGTTGGAGAAGCATTTACTCGTATCGCTTCGTTTGCACCTATTGCTAATGCTTTTCTTAAAGTGGGTTCGGTATCTGCGCCACCAACATTTACAACAGTTATATTCGCCGCTTGTTGTTCTTGAAACCAAATAGCTCTAGTTAAACCGAATTCATCGTTGGGATTGATAACATATTGAACCCCATTTGTGTCAAATTCTGAATTGCCATTAACAAAATTAATTTTTGAAGTAGTATCAGGTACATGGCTGATGCAAACTAATATTTTCATTGTATATTTTTTTTTCTGACTGTAAAAGTATAAAATATATTTCTATTTTTTATATGCGCGCATAATATTTATAAAAAAAATATCAGTATTATATCGATTTCGTTAGCATTGAATGAAGTGGAATAATCAGATTTAACTTTTGTTGAATGAAAATAGATTGATTAAGACTTACATTATTTAGCATTCAAAATGTTTTTTATCATTTTTAATTTTTACTTTTGCTATCCGAAAAAGATATTAAGAAATTCTAAACATGAGAACAATACAATTTAGAGAAGCAATTGCTGAAGCAATGAGCGAAGAAATGCGTCGAGATGAAGCTGTATATTTAATGGGCGAAGAAGTTGCCGAGTATAATGGTGCTTACAAAGCTTCAAAGGGAATGCTTGATGAATTCGGACCTAAAAGAGTTATAGATACTCCAATTGCAGAGCTTGGTTTTGCAGGAATTGCTGTAGGTTCGGCAATGAATGGTTGTCGTCCAATTGTTGAATATATGACATTCAATTTTTCGTTAGTAGGAATTGATCAAATTATAAATAACGCTGCAAAAATGCGTCAAATGAGTGCTGGACAATTTCCAATGCCAATGGTTTTTCGTGGACCAACTGCCTCTGCGGGACAATTAGGCGCAACGCATTCACAAGCTTTTGAGAATTGGTTTGCCAATACGCCGGGATTAAAAGTAGTAGTTCCATCGACTGTTTATGACGCCAAGGGTTTGTTGAAAGCAGCTATTAGAGATAATGATCCTGTTATTTTTATGGAATCAGAACAGATGTATGGAGATAAAGGTGAAGTTCCAGAAGGCGAATATATCATTCCGCTAGGAGTAGCCGATATTAAAAGAGAAGGAACAGATGTAACTATAGTTTCTTTCGGAAAAATAATTAAAGAAGCTTTTATTGCAGCAGATGAATTAGCTAAAGAAGGGATTTCTTGTGAGATTATTGACTTAAGAACAGTTCGCCCAATGGATTATGATGCAATTATTAATTCGGTTAAAAAAACCAATCGCTTAGTAGTTCTTGAAGAAGCTTGGCCATTTGCAAGTGTGGCTTCTGAAATTACATATATGGTTCAAGATAAAGCTTTTGATTTTCTTGATGCACCAGTTCAAAGAATTACTACAGCAGATACGCCAGCACCATATTCGCCAACTTTATTGAAAGAATGGTTGCCAAACGCATCGGATGTTGTTAATGCCGTAAAAAAAGTAATGTATAAAAATTAGGTTATTTGAAAATTGGTTAGTTAGGGATTAAAAAATTAGTTTATTTTTAAGAGTAATTAATTTCTAATTAACATTTTTTTCAAATATGTAAATAACTATATTTGAAGCTTTATCAGAATTTATTTTGATAGAGTTTTTTTTATACAAATTTTTAAGAATTATATCTATGTTCAAAAATATATATATCAGCCTTTTGTTTCTTTTAGTTTTTAAAATCTCAGCTTTTGCACAAACAAAGGTTAGCGGAATTGTTATTGACAAAAAAAACCAACCTATTTCCTATGCTAATATTGTCTTTAAAGGTTCCAATGAAGGAACGGTTAGCGATGAAAACGGAAAGTTTTATTTAGAATCGAGTAAAACTTATTCTGCAATCGCAATTGCTTTTGTAGGATATTCGTCTAAAGATTTAGGTTTAGATAAACCGGTAAATTATAACATGAAAATTGTTCTAAATGAAGAAAAAACACTTCAGGAAGTAGTAATATATAACGGAAAAACTTCAAAAAAAAACAATCCAGCATTAGATATTCTTAGAAAAATTTGGGCTCGAAAAAGAAAAAACGGGTTGAAAATGTTCAATCAATACCAGTATGAAAAATATGAAAAAGTTGAATTTGATTTGAATACTATTGATAGTGCTTTTATGAATAAAAAAGTATTCAAAGGAATGGAATTTGTTTTCAAAAAATTAGATACTTCAAAAATTACTGGAAAAACGTATCTTCCAATTTTTATCAATGAATCGCTTTATGATGTGTATGGTGATACTAAATTGAACAAGGAAAAAGCTATAATTAAAGCCAATAAAAATTCAGGATTAAGCAATGGCGATGGTGTTAATGCATTTATAAAAGATTTGTATAATGATTATAATATATACAACAATCACTTAAATTTTTTCGATAAAAGTTTTACGAGTCCGCTTTCTACATCAGGAATTGATGTCTATAATTACGTGTTACGCGATAGTGCATTTATTGAAAACAAATGGTGTTATAATATTTATTTTTATCCAAGAAGAAAAAATGAATTGACTTTTAAAGGTGATTTTTGGGTTAATGACACTACGTTTGCTATAAAAACAATAAATATGGCAGTTTCTAAAAGCGCTAATATTAACTGGATAAAAGACATTTATATTGAACAAGAATTTGATGTAGTAAATGATTCTGTTTTTTTGCTTACACGCGATTATATGATGTCTGATTTTGCATTCAATAAAAAAGAAGATTCCAAAGGTGTTTATGGAAAGCGAACTACTTTATTTAGAGATCATAAATTCAATGAGCAAAAACCTGAAAAATTTTATAAAGAGGAAGTTAATTTTATTGATAATTCAGTTTATACAAAAGACGATGCTTATTGGGAACAAAATCGTTTTGAAAAACTTAATAAAGATGAAAAAGGAGTTTATAAATTGTTAGACACTTTAAAAACAGTTAAGAAATTTAAGCAGATGTATAGTCTTGTTTCTATTTTAGGAAGTGGTTATATCCAAAGTGGAAATTTTGATTACGGTCCTATTTTTTCAACAATTGGATATAATGTTGTGGAAGGATATCGACTTCGTGTGGGTGGAAGAACCTATTTTGGACACAATGATAAATGGCGTTTGCAGGGATACACTGCTTATGGGTTTAAAGATGAAAGATTTAAATATGGTATTTCTGCAAAATGGATGATTGACACCAAAAATAGAGTAATAATAAATGCAGGAAATAGAAATGATATTGAACAAATTGGAGCTAGTTTAACTACAACCAATGATGTTTTAGGAAGAAGTTTTGCTTCGTCTGGAATTTTTACAACTAGTACAAATGGCAAATTAACAAACATTAATCTATCTACACTATCTATTGAAGTTGAGCCAGTTAAAAATTTGATTTTTCAATCTGGGTTTTCCTACAGAACTCTTGAATCTGCCTCGCCAACATTCAGTTTAGATTATTATACAGATGAAAATTATACTACTACAAAAAGTTCAGTTAAACAATCGGAAGTAAATCTTCAAGTAGAATATACACCCAATAAAAAAACTGTTGGGTATGGTGTAGAACGAAACACAGTTGACAGAACATACAGCAGAGTTTTTGTAAATTATAGCCAAGGATTTAAAGGATTGATGAGTAGTGATTTTGATTACAGCAAACTACAATTATATTATAAACAACCTATATTAATTGGTCCATTAGGAAGAACAAATTTAACTATTGAATTAGGAAAGACCTTCGGTAAAGTTCCACTAGGATTGATGAGTGTAATTCCGGGTAATCAAACTTATTTTATCATTGAAAACACTTTTAGTAATTTAAATTTCTACGAATTTGTGACCGATAGGTATGCTACATTTCAATGGGAGCATAATTTTCAAGGCCGACTTTTGTCGAGAATACCATTAATGAGAAAGTTGAATTGGCGAGAAATCATTGGAGCAAGAACAGTTTATGGAGATATTTCTAATGACAATAAGTTGCTAAATGCCTCTGGATTAAACTATAAAGCACCAACAACTCCGTATTGGGAATATAGTGTTGGAATTGGAAATATTTTTAAAGTTTTCCGATTAGACGCAAGCTTTAGAGGAAATTATAGAGACATACCAGGAACAAATAATTTTACAATTAAAGGAGAGTTTGGGTTTTATTTCTAGTAACTATATAATATTAGCACTTTTTTTATTAGTAAAATTGCACAATTTGCATATGTTCTTAAAATTTTGCTATTTTTGCACCCGATAAAATTTATAACAAACATATTGAATTTATGGAATCAATGATGATTTATGTGCCAATTGTAATGGCATTAATTGGATTAGCTTTTATGGCAATCAAAAGATCTTGGGTTTTAAAACAAGATGCAGGTGATGGAAAAATGAAAGAAATTTCAGACTACATATATGAAGGTGCCCTAGCATTCCTAAAAGCAGAATACCGATTATTAGCAGTTTTCGTTTTAATAGCGAGTGTTGTTTTAGCAGGAATTACTTTTTTACCGGGTGTTAAAACGCATTTGTTAATAGTTGTTGCTTTTATTTTTGGAGCTTTCTTTTCGGCCTTAGCTGGAAATATGGGGATGAAAATCGCAACTAAAACAAACGTTCGTACTACACAAGCAGCCCGTACAAGTTTACCACAAGCACTAAAAGTTTCTTTTGGTGGTGGAACCGTAATGGGACTTGGCGTTGCTGGTATAGCAGTATTAGGATTAACAACATTTTTCATTATTTTCTTTCATATATTCATGGACGGGATATGGGGAATTGACGGAACAGAAAAAATGACTGTTGTTCTGGAAACTTTAGCAGGGTTCTCTCTTGGTGCTGAATCTATTGCGTTATTCGCTCGTGTTGGTGGTGGTATTTATACTAAAGCTGCTGACGTAGGTGCTGATTTGGTTGGTAAAGTAGAAGCTGGTATTCCAGAAGATGACCCTCGTAATCCTGCAACAATTGCTGATAACGTAGGGGATAACGTAGGGGATGTAGCTGGAATGGGTGCCGATTTATTTGGTTCTTATGTAGCTACAGTTCTTGCTGCAATGGTTCTTGGAAACTATGTAATTAAAGATATGGGAGGTAAAATTGAAGATGCTTTTGGCGGAATTGGACCAATTTTATTACCAATGGCAATCGCTGGTTTCGGAATTTTATTTTCTATAATTGGAACAATGTTAGTAAAAATATCAAGTGACGATGCTAAAGAAGCTCAAGTACAAAAAGCGCTAAACATAGGAAACTGGGTTTCTATTGCTTTAACTGCTGTTGCTTGTTTCTTCTTAGTAAAATTTATGTTGCCAGCAACTATGAAAATGGAATTCTATGGAGAAGGTTTAAAAGAAATTTCTTCATTGCGTGTTTTTTATGCAACTATTGTTGGATTATTTGTTGGTGGAGCTATTTCATCAGTAACGGAATATTATACAGGTTTAGGTACAAGCCCAGTTTTAAAAATTGTACAAAAATCATCAACAGGTGCAGGAACTAACGTAATTGCTGGTTTAGCTACGGGTATGATTTCTACATTCCCAACCGTATTATTATTTGCTGGTGCAATTTGGACATCCTATGCTTTTGCAGGTTTCTATGGTGTAGCTTTAGCTGCATCTGCAATGATGGCTACAACGGCTATGCAATTGGCCATAGATGCTTTCGGACCAATTTCAGATAACGCTGGAGGTATTGCTGAAATGAGTGAATTACCTAAAGAAGTTCGTACAAGAACGGATATTTTAGATTCTGTAGGTAACACTACTGCTGCAACAGGAAAAGGCTTTGCAATCGCTTCTGCTGCTTTAACATCTTTAGCTTTATTTGCTGCTTATGTAACATTTACTGGAATTGATGGTATCAATATCTTCAAAGCTCCGGTATTAGCTATGTTATTTGTAGGAGGGATGATTCCTGTAGTTTTCTCTGCATTAGCAATGAACTCTGTAGGAAAAGCTGCTATGGATATGGTATATGAAGTTCGTCGTCAGTTCAAAGAAATTCCTGGAATTATGGAAGGTACTGGTAAACCAGAATATGGTAAATGTGTTGAAATTTCTACTAAAGCGGCATTACGTGAAATGATGTTACCAGGTGTTATGACTATCGGTTTCCCAATAGCCATTGTATTATTAGGTAAATTAGTTTATGGAGATAATAATCAATTGATTGCTGAAATGTTGGGTGGTTATATGGCAGGTGTAACAGTGTCAGGTGTTCTTTGGGCAGTGTTCCAAAACAATGCCGGTGGTGCTTGGGATAATGCAAAAAAATCATTCGAAGCTGGTGTTGAAATCAATGGAGAAATGACATTTAAAGGTTCTGATGCTCACAAAGCTGCGGTAACTGGTGATACAGTTGGAGATCCATTTAAAGATACTTCTGGTCCATCTATGAATATTTTAATTAAATTAACGTGTCTGATTGGTTTAGTAATCGCTCCTATCTTAGGAAACGGGACTTCTGTTACTCCTGAATTGAAAGAAGTTAAATGCACAATGGAAATGACAACCTCTTGTTCAGAAGATATGGGTAATTGTGACATGTCTAAATGTGCAACTATGACTAAAGACGAGTGTGCTAAAATGTGCGATAGTCTTAAATGTTCACCAGAGCAAAAACAAATGTGCTTATCTCATTATGATGCAAAAGGAAAATTTATTGCTTCAACATGTAAAGAAGAAGGAAAATCTTGTTGTGTAAAAGATAAAGGTGATTCTCCTGAAGCTATTGAAAAGGGAACCAATCATGTATCTGCTACAATTACAAAAACGATAAATGGTAAAAAAGTTACCGAAAAAATTGAAGGCACTTACAATGAAGTAAAAGCAAAAATGGATGCTATGAAATAGTATTTCAAAAGAGTTTACCAAAAAAATGCCTCACGAAAGTGAGGCATTTTTAGTATATTTATATTCTAAAATAATCCATTTATTTCAGCATCAATTCTATTAATAATCAAACCTAAATCTTCGGGATTGTTTACAAAATCAATATCGTCAACGTCTATAATTAATAGCTTTCCTTTGTCATAAGTAGTAATCCATGCTTCATAACGTTCGTTCAACCGACTTAGATAATCAATTGAGATAGTGTTTTCATATTCGCGACCGCGTTTGTGAATCTGCCCAACCAAATTAGGAATTGAACTTCGTAAATAAATCAACAAATCGGGTGCTTTTACAAAACTTTCCATCAATTCAAAAAGTGATTTGTAGTTTTCAAAATCACGATTGGTCATTAACCCCATAGCGTGCAAATTAGGTGCAAAGATGTGGGCATCTTCATAAATCGTTCTATCTTGAATAATTTTCTTTCCGCTTTCACGAATTTGCATCACTTGACGGAAACGGCTATTCAAGAAATAAATTTGTAAGTTGAACGACCAACGTTCCATTTGGTGGTAAAAATCATCTAAATAAGGATTGTCAACTACGTCTTCAAAATGAGGTTCCCATTTGAAGTGTTTGGCTAAAAACTTTGTTAAAGTAGTTTTTCCAGCGCCAATATTTCCTGCGACCGCTATATGCATTATGGTATTGTAATTTTATAATTTGTAATTCCTTTGTTTGTAAAAATAGATAAAATTTGGTCTTTATAATAGAAATTTTTAAACGATTTCTCAACAATTTCAATTTCATACAATTTGTTGGTGTTTTGGTCTCTTATAAAAAGTAAATTATCTACAGAAAATAGTATTTTGTTTTCAATTAAAAGCTGCATTATTGATGCGGCTTCCACTTTTCCATTAAAAAAAAGTTTGCCGTAAATAGAACAAATGTTCCATTTGTTTTGTTTGTCTATCCATTGAAAATAGTTGAAATCGGTCTGATAAAAACGAATATTTTCATTAATTGGCATTCCTAAATTTTGATAACTATTTGAATTCAAATCGTACAATCCAATTTGTTGATTCAAGGTATTAAAAACCCAAAGTTTATTTTGTCCAGAAATTCCAATTGCAGATGCGACAACAGGCGTTTCCAATTTTGAGAAATCTATTTTCTGAATTTCATTCAACTGATTGTCAAGAACCAAAACCATGTTGAATTCTTCATAAAAAACAATTATTTTCAAGGGGTTTAGAATATCAACTTTAGTAATTTTTCCTAGAGATAGATTTTGATATTGTAAATTAGAATCTCCAATTTTCTTGAAAAGCACATTGTTTTTAATATAAAAGCAACTGTTAAAACTGTCAAATCCAATAAAACAATCTGCATCAATTGCGATTGAATCTATTTTAGATGACTTAACTTTTAAATTTTGGCCAAAACATACAAAACAATATAATACCGATAAAAAATAAATTAACTTTTTCATGATGATGCTAAATTACATTAAACCTTTTTAATTTTATGATGTCAGACATAAATATTTAACAAATCTTTGGTAACAAAAACTAAAAAGATTCGTCATATTTGTTCCTTTAAAAAATTAAAGCAATTTAAAATGAAAAAAATAGTATTTACAATATCACTTTTATTAGCATTTATTTTCTCAAATGCCCAAAAAGATTTTCAAGGAATGGCAGTTTATGAATCTAAAACAAGTAGTGCAGATTTTAAAAAACGATTTGAAGGCAATAAGGAAATGACTCCAGAAATGCAAAAAATGATTGAAGAACGCATGAAAAAGATGTTAGAAAAAACATTCATTTTAAATTTTGATAAACAAGCTTCCATTTATAAAGAAGAAGAAAAATTAGATGCTCCAGGACAAAATGGTGGCGGTATGCGAATGATGTCATCCTTTATGGGCGGTGGTGGCACCTACTATAAAAATGCTAAAGAAAAAAGTTATACGGTTGACAAAGAATTTATGGGGAAAGAATTTCTTATTAAAGATACTTTAAGAACCTATAAATGGAACATGGAATCGGAGACTCGTCAAATTGGGGGATATACATGTTACAAAGCAACAACAGTCATTCCGGCAAGTAAAACCGATTTTAGAAATTTCAGACCTAAAAAAGAAGAAGATAAAAAAGAAGAAGATAAAAAAGAGGTTGCTAAAACTTCGGATGGTAAAGAGAAAAAAACAAGCTTCATGGATGAAATGGATTTGCCAAAAGAAATAACCATTACAGCTTGGTACACTCCAGAAATTCCAATCAATCAAGGCCCTGAAGGATATTGGGGTTTACCAGGATTAATATTAGAAGTTAACGATGGAAAAACAATTATGTTATGTTCCAAAGTTGTGTTAAATTCTAAAGACAAAGTTGAAATTAAGGCACCTAATAACGGAAAAGTGATTACCCAAAAAGAATACGACGATACAATTATCAAAAAAATGGAAGAATTTAGGCAAATGAACCAAGGCGAACATGATGGTCATGGAAGAGGCATGCGTTTTGGAGGATAATTAAAATGGAATATTAAGAAGAATCTCAATTAATCAGAGATTCTTCTTTTTTTATAAAATATACAATTTACTTTTTGTTATGAAAAAAATCACATTACTTTTTATTCTATTAATTTCATTTGTTTCATTTTCTCAAAACATTAGATTTGAAGGAATTATTTTAGAATCAGGAAAAAGCCCTTTGGAAATGGCAAACATTATGGCGGTTAATCTCGCCACAAAAGGAATGGATGCCTATGCAATTACCAATGATAAAGGTAAATTTTACTTAAATTTAAAACCCAACACAACTTATACGATAAAATTGAGTTATATCGGGATGCAAAATAAAGAAATTTCAATCTCAACCAAATCTGAGAATATTACTCAAAATATTTCAATGGAACCGGGGGGGATTGAGCTTGAAGGTGTTGAAATTGTTAGAGAAATGCCTGTTTCTATAAAAGGTGACACTATTGTATATAATGCCGATTCATTTAAAACAGGTACTGAAAAAAAACTAGAAGATGTACTTAAAAAATTACCAGGAGTTGAAGTAAATGCCGATGGTGAAGTAGAAGTAGAAGGAAAAAAAGTAACCAAATTGATGGTGGAAGGCAAAGATTTTTTTGATGGCGACACGAAATTAGGGGTTAAAAATATTCCTGCAGATGCCATTGATAAAATTCAAGTTCTTAGAAATTATAATGAAATAGGGCAACTAAAAGGGCTAGAAAACAACGAAGAAAACGTTGCTATGAACATAAAGTTGAAAGACGGAAAAAAGAATTTCTGGTTTGGCGACATGACAGCGGGTGGTGGAACAGGAGAAAATGTAAACAAAGCTAAATTGGATCGATATATAGTAAATCCAAAGGTGTTTTATTACAACCCAAAATTCAGTTTGAATGTCATTTCCAATTTCAATAATATTGGAGAATTGCCTTTGACTATTCAAGATTATTTCAAAATGACAGGGGGCTTTAGAGGTATGATGAAAAAGGGTGGAAGTAGTTTTAACGTTGCTACTAATGATTTAGGAATTTCCGGATTACGAAATAATAGAGCTAAAGAAATTGAAACAAAATTTGGAGCCACTAACTTTTCCTATAGTCCAATTAAAACATGGACTCTAAGTGGTTTTGGTGTGTTTTCCTATTCCAATACCCAGATAGAAACCAATACCCAATCTACAAGATTAGCTTCCAATACACATATTAATTCCAAAGAAACTCCGCTTCAACAAACTAATTATGGGTTGTTAAAATTGAGTTCTTCCTATAAACCCAATACTAATTTTCAATTTGATTATGATGTTTTGATGAAGAAGTCAAATCAGACCGAAAATTCGTTTATTAATAGAGAAACTATTGATAATTCTGTTTTAACTTTAGATAATATTTCCACTTATAAAAAGCAAAATCCAACTTCGGTGAATCAAAATTTCAGTGTTTATTACACTTTAAAAGAAAAAAGCGTTTTTGATCTAGAAATCCAACACTTGTATCAAGAAGAAGATCCTTTTTATAATGCCAATTTACGAACGATACCTTTTAATGTGTTAGAAGGATATAATCCTAGCCAAATAAGAAATGATTTAAATCAATCGCGTTTTGTGAAAACTAATAAGGTTGATTCTAAATTAGATTATTATTATATGGTTACCCCAAAAACGAATTTTAATGTCACTTTAGGGAATACCTATTCTTATCAAAATTTTAACTCCTATATTTTCCAATTGTTGGATGACGGAACAAGAAATAATTTGAATGATCCAAAAAATACCAATCAAGTCACTTATAATTTTAATGATGCATTTTTAGGATTGCATTACAAAATGTTATTGGGAAAAGTAACTATTACGCCAGGTTTTAGTGGGCATTTGTATAGCATGAAAAACCAACAATTAGGAACCGATGTAACAAAAAGTTTTACTAAAGTTTTACCCGATTTATTTCTATTGTATCAAATAAAAAAGGCAGAAACATTAACGTATAATTTTTCTTTGAATAATGTATTTACGGACATTTCGCAATTGGTTACAGGTTATATTTTAAATGGATACAGCAGCTTGTTTCAAGGAAATAGAGATATAGAAAATGCTACTAATCAAGTGCATTCGCTTCGATATTTTAAATACAATATGTTTAATTTTGAAAATATTTTTGCCAACGCTTCTTATATAAGAACTGTAGATGCAGTGAAAACAAATGCCACTTTTTTTGGACCTAATCAAATAGCATCACCTATAAATAGTTCCAATTTTCCAGATCAAACGGCAACTGGAATGGGAAGTTATGGCAGGTCATTTTTAAAAAACTACAAAGCTTCGGCAAGTGTTAATGTAAATTGGTCTAAGTTTTATAATAAAATTAATAATGGTGATTGGTCTTCTGTCGAAAGTTTTACACAATCCTATTCTGCCAAAGCATCAACGATGTTCAAAAAATTACCAAATATAGAATTTGGTTATGCTACAACCATTAATGATTATAATCATTCGAGATATTTTACCAATATTCCATCCATTAGTTTGGATTATTATTTTTTAAATGGATTCGCTTTTGTAACGGATTATCAATATTATCATTATTTTAATAAAGACAATACTATTGATAATCATTATCAATTTTTGAATGCCAGTTTAAATTATCAAAAGAAAGATAGTAAATTAGAATATAAAATAGCGGCTACAAATCTTTTAAACACCACTTCTTTAAATGATAATAGTTTTAATCAGTTTACTATTTCAAGTTCTCAATATATAGTTCAACCGAGATACATTATTTTTAGTTTGAAATATAACTTATAGAAAAGCATAAAACCTGACTAGTTATAGTCAGGTTTTTACTATTATACGAATTTCTTGATTTAACTTTTCGCCTTTCTGGTTAAATTCCAAAAGCAGCTTTAACTTTATCTAGGTAATCTAATTTCTCCCAAGTAAATAATTCAACTGTTATTGTTTTTTCTTCTCCATTTGGAGTTTTAAACGTTTTAGTTACTGTTTCTGGGGTTCTTCCCATATGTCCATAGGCAGCAGTTTCGCTATAAATTGGATTTCTCAATTTCAACCGTTGCTCAATAAAATAAGGACGCATATCAAAAACAGTTTCTACTTTTTTGCTGATTTCTCCATCTGTTAAATTTACTTTTGAAGTTCCATAAGTAACTACATTAATAGACGTAGGTTTTGCCACACCTATAGCATACGAAACTTGAACTAAAATTTCATCACACAATCCAGCTGCAACTAAGTTTTTAGCGATATGACGTGTTGCATAGGCAGCACTTCTATCTACTTTACTTGGATCTTTTCCGGAGAAAGCTCCACCACCGTGAGCACCTTTTCCGCCGTAAGTATCTACAATGATTTTTCTTCCTGTTAAACCTGTGTCTCCGTGAGGTCCACCAATTACAAATTTACCAGTTGGGTTAATATGGTAAGTGATATTGTCGTTAAAGAAATGAGCATATTGCGGATATTTAGCTTTAATTCTAGGGATTAAAATAGAAATTAAATCGCTTTTTATCTTTGCCAACATTTTTGACTCTTCATCAAAATCATCGTGTTGGGTAGAAATTACAATTGCGTCAATTCGTTGTGGTTTATTGTCGTCTGAATATTCTAAAGTCACCTGCGATTTTGCATCTGGACGTAAGTAAGTAATTTCTGTATTTTCTCTTCTTAAATTAGCCAACTCAATTAATAAAGCATGCGATAAATCTAAAGCCAAAGGCATATAGTTTTCTGTTTCATTAGTAGCATAGCCAAACATCATTCCTTGGTCTCCAGCACCTTGCTCTTCTTTATTAGCTCTGTCAACTCCTTGGTTGATATCTGCAGATTGTTCGTGTATTGCTGAAAGAACACCGCATGAATTAGCTTCAAACATGTATTCGCTTTTGGTATAACCAATTTTTCGTATTACATCTCTTGCTATAGTTTGTACATCAAGATAGGTGTTCGACTTTACTTCTCCAGCAAGAATAACCTGACCAGTAGTAACTAAGGTTTCGCAAGCTACTTTTGATTCTGGATCAAATGCTAAAAAGTTGTCAATTAAAGCATCACTAATTTGATCTGCTACTTTGTCTGGATGTCCTTCACTTACTGACTCTGACGTAAATAAATATGCCATAATAATTTAGTTTTTATACTGAAAATCAGTATTAATTAATTTAATTTTTGTGAAGAAAAATGAAAAATGAAAATCGCAAACAAAATACTAAAGGAGAGGTTCTGCTTTAGCATTTTTTAACGAGGTTGCAATCAGTTCAAATTCTTCCTCTTTATTCTGAATGCAAATTTAGTAAAGTTTTAGAAATAATTACGTATTTTCATTTTTTTTATTCTAATTTTGAATCTTATCAACTAAAAATTATACTTATGAAAAAATTATTACTTTTATTGCTAATCCTTGTTGGGGTTAATGCTAATTCTCAAACCATCCTTTATTCAGACGATTTTGAAGATGGTGACATCTCTGACTGGACTTTAATTGATGTAGATGGAGATGGGATCAATTGGGTTCCTGTATCAATGTCTACCATAGCACCAATATACAAAGGTATGAGATCTGCTTCTTGGATTTCTTCTGGACCACTTACCCCCGACAATTGGGCAATCACTCCAGGAATTGATTTACCATCTGGAAGCACACAATTATCTTTATCTTGGAAAGTTGTTGCTAGAGATCCACTATGGGATTTAGAAAATTATAGTGTTTATGTTTCCAATTCTCCAACATCGAATGGAATGCTTCTTACAACAGAGCTTTTTACAGAAATTTTAGGCGGCGTAAATGTAATGACCCTAAGAACTGTTACTTTACCTACTTCTTTAACCGGAACAATTTATGTTGCCTTCAGACATCATGATGTTTCTGATCAATTCACTATGGATATTGATGATGTAACAGTGACTTCAACTCCTTTAAAAAATGACCAATTCTTTGCTAACAATTTCTCTATCCAACCAAATCCAGTTTCTGATGTATTCAATGTAACTGCTAAAAATAACGTTGCAATTGAAAACATTAAAGTAATGGATATCAACGGAAGAGTTGTAAGCGAAAACAACAATACTAATGGTTCTGATGCAATGCAAGTAAACATTGGCGAATTAAACGCTGGAGTATACTTTGTCAAAGTACAATCTGAATTAGGAGTTGGAACTTCTAAAATAATAAAAAAATAATTACTTTTTAATTATATTTTCAAAGGAGCTTAATTTAAATTAAGCTCCTTTTTTATTACAACGATATAGCATAAAAATTTAAACATATTTATAATTTTTGTTGTAATTCTAAATTCTATGTCCTTACTTTGCAGTGTTCATACACATATTGCTTGTTATCACGAAAGCCCGAGGGAATAGACCCGATGAAAGCTTAGCAACCCTACCCTGTAGAAGGTGCTACATTCTAGTTTGAAAATCAAACAAAGATAACCACGAGAATTTTCTCTCACTTTCCATGATAACATAAAAATATTTAACAGAATTCCATATTGTCTTTTCGACTTTGGGAGAAATCTGGAGCGAATGGCTTGCAATTTTTTGCATTCCATATTCCCGCTTGACGCACTACACAGTAGTTGCTTCAATCGGGGCTAATTAGTAGACTATTTTTGTGAAATTAAGTTTCAAAAGAACTAATTCTTAATGTACCTTAAATTTCTTAATGATTAAAAAAATAAAACCTTGAGACACTCTGTTAAAACTCCGTGAATCTCTGTGAAATAAAAATTATGTCAAAAATAACAGAAGCTATTAAACAAAGAATTCTAGTGCTCGATGGAGCTATGGGAACTATGTTGCAACGAAATAACTTCTCTGAAGAAGATTTTAGGGGCGAAAGATTCAAAGATTTTCCGCATCCTTTAAAAGGAAACAACGATTTACTTTCCATTACACAACCTGAAGCCGTAAAGCAAGTCCACCGTTTGTATTTTCAAGCGGGTGCCGATATAGTTGAAACGAACACCTTTTCCGGAACTACAATCGGAATGGCAGATTATCATTTAGAAGATTTAGTTTATGAACTCAATTATCAATCGGCTAAAATTGCTCGTGAAGTAGCCAATGAATTCAAAGACCGACCACGTTTTGTAGCAGGTTCCATCGGACCAACAAACAGAACGGCATCTATGAGTCCTGATGTAAACGATCCTGGGTATCGTGCTGTAACTTTTGACGATTTACGAATTGCCTACAAACAACAAGTAGAAGCCCTTATTGATGGTGGTTGTGATGTTTTATTAGTAGAAACAATATTTGATACTTTGAATGCCAAAGCAGCGCTTTTCGCTATCGAAGAAGTCAAAGAAGAACGCAATCTAGACATTCCTGTAATGGTTTCAGGAACAATTACCGATGCTTCTGGAAGAACCCTTTCAGGACAAACGGTTGAAGCTTTTTTAATATCCATTTCACATATTCCATTATTAAGTATCGGATTCAATTGTGCTTTGGGAGCTGACCAATTAAAGCCATACCTAAAACGTTTGGCAATGAATACCCAATTAAATATTTCGGCACATCCTAATGCAGGACTTCCTAATGCTTTTGGGCAATACGACCAAACGCCATTGGAAATGCAAGTGTTAATTAAAGAATATTTGCAAGATAATTTAATCAATATTATTGGTGGTTGTTGTGGGACAACACCAGAGCATATTAAAGCAATAGCAAACGTTGCCAAAGAATTCCAACCACGTTCCTTAGGGACAAGTCGCGATTTTCCCTAAAATTTTAAATAATATGTCAAAAATAAATTTACAACTTTCCGGTTTAGAGCCGCTTTACGTAGATGAAAATTCCATTTTCGTAAACGTTGGCGAACGAACTAATGTAACAGGTTCGCGTAAATTTCTAAGATTAATAAAAGAAGAAAAATATAACGAAGCACTTTCTGTAGCAAGAGAACAAGTTGAAGGTGGCGCACAAATTATCGACGTCAATATGGACGAAGGAATGTTAGACGGCGTTTATGCCATGACCAAATTCTTAAATCTAATTGCTGCCGAACCCGATATTGCAAGGGTTCCAGTAATGATTGATTCCTCTAAGTGGGAAATAATCGAAGCCGGATTAAAAGTTGTACAAGGAAAAGCTGTTGTAAATTCTATTTCGTTAAAAGAAGGTAAAGAGACATTCATTCATCACGCCAAATTAATAAAAAGATATGGCGCCGCTGTAATCGTAATGGCATTTGACGAAAACGGTCAAGCTGATAATTACGAAAGACGCATTGAAATTTGTAAAAGAAGTTATGATATTTTGGTAAAAGAAGTTTATTTTCCTGCACAAGACATCATTTTCGATCCAAACATTTTCCCAGTGGCAACTGGAATGGAGGAGCACAAACTAAATGCACTAGATTTTTTTAGAGCCACAAATTGGATTCGTGAAAATCTTCCTTATGCTGGAGTTTCAGGTGGTGTTAGTAATGTTTCCTTTTCATTTCGAGGTAACGATAGAGTTAGAGAAGCCATGCATTCGGCATTTTTATATCATGCAATTCAAAACGGAATGACCATTGGAATTGTAAATCCGGAAATGCTAGAGATTTACGACGAAATTGACCCTATTCTTTTGGAACATGTTGAAGATGTTTTGTTAAATCGACGAGATGATGCAACAGAACGACTTTTAGATTTGGCTGAATCTTTTAAAGGTGATTTTAAAGTTAATGAAAAAGCAATTGCCGAATGGCGCAATAGCTCGATTCAAGAGCGATTGACACATTCTTTAGTAAAAGGAATAGACGAATTCATAGAAATTGATGTAGAAGAAGCCCGAACCACTTCTGTGAAAGCTATTGATGTCATCGAAGTAAATTTAATGGCCGGTATGAATGTTGTAGGGGATTTATTTGGAAGTGGAAAAATGTTTTTGCCTCAGGTAGTAAAATCTGCGCGGGTAATGAAAAAAGCAGTAGCTTATTTATTGCCATTTATCGAAGCCCAAAAAGATGGAAAATCTTCTTCCGCAGGAAAAGTGCTTATGGCAACTGTAAAAGGGGATGTCCACGATATCGGGAAAAATATTGTTGCCGTAGTTTTGGGCTGTAATAATTTTGAAATCATCGATTTAGGAGTTATGGTTCCACCAGAAAAAATCATTCAAGCAGCAATTGAACATAATGTAGATATTATTGGATTAAGCGGATTGATTACACCATCACTAGATGAAATGGTGTATTTAACTAAAGAATTAGATAAATTAAACATCAAAATTCCAATTATGATTGGTGGAGCAACTACTTCGAGAGCACATACCGCTGTGAAAATCGCACCAGAATATAAGGAAACCGTTGTTCACGTAAACGATGCTTCGCGTGCGGTAACGGTAGCGAGTAATTTATTGCAAGCCGAAACTAAAGAAGTTTATGTAAAAGCAATTCGTGAAGAATACGACAAACTTCGCGATGGTTATTTGAATAGAAGTAAAGATAAGAACTTTCATTCTATTGAAGCGGCTCGTAAAAATAAATTGAAATTAGATTGGGATAATTTTACACCAATTAAACCCAACTTCATTGGAACCAAAATCCTCGACGTAGCACTTTCTGAATTGGTAGATTTTATCGATTGGACGCCATTTTTTAATTCGTGGGAATTGTATGGTAAATATCCTGCAATTTTAAAAGATGAGGTCGTTGGTGAACAAGCCACAGCTTTGTATGCCGATGCACAAGAAATGCTAAAAAAAATCGTTTCAGAAAAATGGTTGATTGCGAAAGGTATTCTAGGAATATTTCCAGCAAATACAATAAATGATGATGATATTGCTGTCATCCCAAGCGAAGTCGAGCAACAACCAACAACCGACAGCCAACATCTGGCAACCTTATTGACTTTAAGACAACAAAGTATGAAAACTGAAGGTGCTCCAAACATTGCATTAGCCGATTTTATTGCGCCAAAAGAGTCAGGAAAACAAGATTATATTGGTTGTTTTTGCGTAACAACAGGATTTGGCGTTGACGAAAAAGCTTCCGAATTTGAAAAACAATTAGACGATTACAATTCCATTTTAGTTAAAGCATTGGGCGATCGATTGGCTGAAGCCTTCGCCGAATATTTACACTTGAAAGTTCGAAAAGAAATCTGGGGTTATGCGTCGAATGAAAATTTATCCAATCAAGATTTAATTTCAGAAAAATATAATGGAATTCGCCCCGCACCGGGTTATCCTGCATGTCCCGATCATTTAGAAAAGCCAACCATCTGGAAATTATTAAATGTAGAACAAGAAATAGGAGTGAAGTTAACAGAAAGTATGGCAATGTGGCCAGCTTCATCCGTTTCAGGGTATTATTTTGCTAATCCTGAAAGTAAGTACTTTGGACTCGGAAAAATAAAAGATGATCAAGTAATAGATTATGCCAAACGTAGAGGGATTTCTACCGAAATAGCAACAAAATGGCTTTCGCCGAATATAGCAGATTAAATTAGTCATAAAGTCTAATGTCATAAAGTTTATAAAGGACTTTTGACTTTCGACTTTCAAACTTTAAGACATAAAAATGAAAGTAACTCAACATATTGAAAACGCTCAAGGAAAACCCTTATTTTCTTTTGAAATTCTCCCTCCTTTAAAGGGACAAAATATTCAATCTATTTTTGATAGTATTGACCCATTGATGGAATTTAATCCGCCTTTTATCGATGTAACCTATCATCGAGAAGAATATGAATTCAAGGAATTGCCTAGTGGTTTATTACAAAAGAAAATTGTAAAAAAACGTCCTGGTACTGTTGGCATTTGTGCAGGCATTCAAAATAAGTACTCGGTAGATGCTATTCCGCATATTTTGTGTGGTGGATTTACTAAAGAAGATACCGAGAATTTATTAATTGATTTGGATTTTCTTGGAATTGATAATGTTGTCGCTCTTCGCGGAGATGCCTTGAAAAATGAAACATATTTTAAACCCGAAAAGGAAGGAAATGAATATGCGTCAGAATTAGTTTCACAAATTAGGAATTTGAACCAAGGAATTTATTTAGATGAAGATTTAAAGAATTCTGCAAAAACTAATTTCTGTATTGGAGTTTCCGGTTATCCCGAAAAACACATGGAAGCACCTAGTTTGGATAGTGATATTCATTTTTTGAAAGAAAAAATCAGAAATGGCGCCGATTACATTATTACTCAAATGTTTTTTGACAACAAAAAATTCTTTGATTTTGTGGATAAATGCAGAGTTGCGGGTATTACTGTACCAATTATCCCTGGATTGAAACCTATTGCAACCAAGAAACAATTGAATTTAATTCCACACCGATTTTCTATAGAATTACCTGATGATTTAATTATGGCAATTGTGAAAGCAAAAGACAACGACGATGTAAAACAAATCGGAATAGAATGGTGTTTGCAACAAAGTAAAGAATTGGTTGCCGCTGGAATTCCAGTATTACATTACTATTCCATGGGAAAAGCTGAAAATATAAAAGCTATAGCAAAAGAGATTTTCTGATATTTAAAACCCCAGAATTCTATGAAATCTGGGGTTTTGAATTAAGATATTTTAATTTTTATACTATTGAAAAATATATTATAAAATTAACATTGCATCGCCATAAGAATAAAATTTATATCCTTCTTTGATGGCTTCGTCGTATGCTTTTTTCATTAAATCATGTCCGCAAAAAGCAGAAATCATCATTAATAAAGTTGATTTTGGCGTGTGGAAATTAGTAACCATTGAATCAGCTATGCTGAAATCGTAGGGTGGAAAAATGAATTTATTTGTCCAACCATCAAATGGATTTAAGGTTCTTTGTGATGAAACTGAACTTTCAATGGCACGCATAGAAGTGGTTCCTATACAACATATTCTTTTCTTTTTGATTTTAGCATTGTTAACAATGTCACAAGCTTTTTGACTTATTTTTAATTCCTCAGAATCCATTTTATGTTTAGACAAATCCTCAACTTCAACCGGATTAAAAGTCCCCAAACCTACGTGAAGGGTAACTTCAGCAAAGTCAACACCTTTAATTTCTAATCTTTTCAGAAGATGTTTAGAAAAGTGCAAACCAGCTGTTGGTGCAGCTACAGCTCCTTCTTCTTTGGCATAAATGGTTTGATAACGATCGGCATCTTCTGGAGTTACTTCCCGATTAATGTATTTCGGAATTGGAGTTTCACCAAGTTCGGTAAGTTTTCGTCTAAATTCTTCATAAGAACCATCATATAGAAAACGTAGTGTTCTTCCACGAGAAGTGGTATTGTCAATAACTTCGGCTACCAATGAGTCGTCGTCACCAAAATACAATTTATTTCCGATTCTTATTTTACGAGCAGGATCTACCAATACATCCCAAAGTCTTTGTTCAGCATTCAATTCTCTTAATAAGAAAACCTCGATTCTTGCTCCCGTTTTTTCTTTGTTTCCAAACATTCTAGCAGGAAAAACTTTGGTATTATTTAAAATCATAACATCACCATCACCAAAATAATCAATGATGTCTTTAAACATTTTGTGTTCTATAGTTCCTTTTTTTCTATCGATTACCATTAAACGAGACTCGTCACGGTTTTCGGCAGGAAATTCGGCTAATAATTCTGTTGGAAGATTGAATTGAAAATGAGATAATTTCATTTAAGAGAGTTTAAAAGTTTAAAAGTTTAAAAGTTTAAAAGTTTAAGGTTGCTTCCTTTAGACCTTTAAATTTCAGATTGCAAATATACGATTGTGTGATAGGCGATGTCAAGTGTTTTGATGTTTATTTTTGTAAAAGGTTCTAAGGTACTGATTTGCTTAGGTTCTGAAATTTTGCTAAAGTTTAGAAATGTTAAATCCGATGCTTTTTAAATCTTCCCAAAAAGTAGGATAAGATTTTGTAACTACTTCTGCTTCCTCAATGATGATCGATGTTTTTAATGCCAAAGGAGCAAAAGACATAGCCATCCGATGGTCTTTGTAGGTGGTTATTTCTATATCAGAATGTAAAATAGTAAATGGTTCGATTGTTAGCGAATCATTTGTTATAGATATTTTGGCCCCTAATTTTAATAATTCAATTTTTAGAGCTTCTAATCTATCGGTTTCTTTTATTTTTAAAGTATGTAGTCCAGTTAAATGACAACCCATTCCCAATCCGAAACAGCTCACTGCAATGGTTTGAGCGATGTCTGGAGTACTGTTTAATTGTAAATTATGAATTGTAAACTGTGGATTATAAATTTTTGAAATTGTTATTGAATTATTGCCATTGAAAATGGTATCCACTCCAAAATTTTTATAGATTTCACTTAAAACACTATCACCTTGAATACTGTTTTGTTTGTAGTATGACAATTGAATTTGAGTTCCAATTTCTGAAAGTGCCACTATTGAATAGAAATAAGAAGCCGATGACCAATCAGATTCAATGGATAGTTTGCAATTAAAAACTGATATTTTTGGTTTTACAGTGATAACATTTTCTATAAAAGAAGTTTCAACTCCAATTTCGTTTAACAATGCCAACGTCATTTTGATGTACGGAACCGAAGTCATTTCACCTTCGAGGGTTAATTCCAATCCATTTTCAAGTTTTGGAGCAATTAATAACAGTGCCGAAATATATTGACTACTTACATTTGCAGGGAGAGAAACTTTGTTTTGAGTGATTGTTTTTCCGATAATTTTTATGGGTGGAAATCCTTCTTTTTCTTCATAAGAGATTTCCGCTCCAAGATTTCGCAATGCGTCAACAAGTATTTTAATAGGTCGTTCTTTCATTCTTGATGACCCAGTTAAAATTACTTCTTTCCCGTCTTGCATCGCAAAATACGCAGTCAGAAAACGCATAGCTGTGCCCGCGTTATGAACGTCTATTAATTGTGAATTGTGAATTGTGAATTGTGAATTCAATGCTTTGCTCATCACATCTGAATCATCTGAATTTGAAGGGTTTTCTAAAGTGATGTTTGGATACAATGCCTGCAACAATAACAATCTGTTGGTTTCAGATTTACTTCCCGTTATTGCAATTTTCATCTTTTGAATTTCGACTTTTGACTTTTCTATTTTAAGATTCAAAATTATTTCAATTTATCGTTGTTTTGATGTCTATCGTGATCTCGATTGGTTTTCAAATCCATTTTCTTATCAAAAGCTTCTTGAAGGTCAATTCCGGTTTGGTTAGCGAGACATAAAACCACAAAAACCACATCGGCTAGTTCTTCGCCAAGATCTTTATTTTTATCGCTCTCTTTTTCGGATTGTTCGCCATAGCGACGGGCAATAATTCTAGCTACTTCGCCCACTTCTTCAGTAAGCTGAGCCATATTGGTTAGTTCATTAAAATAACGGACACCATGGTTTTTTATCCAATTGTCAACTTCTAGTTGGGAGTTTTTTAGATTCATTACTCTTTGTTTTTTGTATCAATATTTATAGTTACAGGACCGTCATTTATTAGCGCAACTTTCATATCAGCTCCAAATTGACCCGTTAGTACTTTTTTTCCGAGTTCAAATTCCATTTTAGAAATGAAATTTTCATAGATAGGAATGGCAATTTCGGGTTTTGCTGCTTTTATGTAGGAGGGACGATTCCCTTTTTTAGTCAACGCGTGTAGCGTGAATTGACTTACAATAATAACTTCACCATCAATCTCTTTGACCGAAAGATTCATTATGTTATTTTCATCTGCAAAAAGGCGTAGATTGGCAATTTTAGCGGTTAACCAATCAATGTCGTCCTGATTATCAGCATCTTCAATTCCGATAAGGATAAGTAATCCTTTTTGGATTTCGGCTACAATTTTTTTGTCAATTGTTACAGAAGATTGCGAAACTCTTTGGATTACGGTTTTCATAATTTGTATTTACAATTATTTATTCCTTGTGGCGTCACTTGCAATTCTATCGTCATTATAAATATCTGTTCGATAATGTTCCTCATCGCCTTCAAGTATTTTTAAATAACTATTGTAACGGGTCCAAGATATTTTATCTTCTTCTAAAGCTTGTTTTATGGCGCATTTGGGTTCTTCTTTGTGCAAACAATTATTGAATTTGCATCGGTCTTTTAGTTTAAAAAACTCAGGAAAATATCCACTAATTTCTTCTTTTTCCATATCTACAATTCCAAATCCTTTGATACCGGGTGTGTCAATAATTTTAGCATTAAAGGACAAATCATACATTTCTGCAAAAGTTGTTGTGTGTTGTCCTTGCATACTTTGTTCGGAAATGGTTTTGGTTTTTAAATCTAAACTGGGTTCTAAAGCATTCACCAATGTAGATTTTCCAACTCCTGAATGACCCGAAAACATGGTTGTTTTTTCAATCATAAGTTCTTTTAACTCCTCAATTCCTTTGCCTTCTTTGGCTGAAACTCTCAAGCATTTGTACCCAATTTCTTGATAGACATGTTGCATATACAATTGCTCGTCTAAAGTTACCTCGTCTAAAGTGTCAATTTTATTGAATACCAAAATGGTTACAATTCCATAGGCCTCGGCAGTTACCAAAAATCGATCTATAAAATTGAAGGTTGTTGGCGGATTATTGACCGTTATTAATAGAAAAACATAATCCAAATTGGAGGCGATAATGTGCATTTGATGTGATAAATTCACCGATTTTCGAACAATGTAATTCTTTCGATTATGTATGTTGGTTATAGTACCTGTAACCACATCCGAACTTTCATCTAAATCATAATCTACTATATCACCAACGGCAATTGGATTGGTGCTTTTTATTCCTTTAATTCGGAATTTCCCTTTGATACGGCACTCCATAAAATCACCATGAATTGATTTCACAGTGTACCAGCTTCCGGTAGATTTATATACGATTCCAGTCATTTATATTTATTATAAATTTTAAATGTCAAAATTACGTTAATTCAACATTTAAAATAGTTAAGAGTTAATAATTTTCTCTTGATGACTAATGCTTTCTTGGTGAATTGCCTTAAATAATTTAAGAATAAATTCTTCACTTAAGCCCTTTTCTTCTCCTTCAAGTATCATTCTTTCTAAAATTTCATTCCATCTTTTGTTTTGTAAAACCGCTACGTTTTTGGCTTTTTTCAATGTGCCAATTTGTTCGGCTACTTTCATTCGGTTGCCCAAGAGTTCTAATAATTTAGCATCGGCAATATCAATATTAGCTCGAAGTTTGATCATTTCAGTATTAAAATCTTCTTCGTTAGACGATGTTTTTTTGACTTTTAAATCTTGTAATATGTGTTTTAAAACGGTTGGAGTAATTTGTTGTGCTACATCGCTCCATGCCTTATCTGGGTTAGTATGTGTTTCAATAATTAAGCCATCATAGTTCAAATCTAAAGCTTGTTGAGACACTACTTGAATCATATCTCTACGTCCCGTAATGTGCGATGGATCACAAATTAAAGGTAAATCTGGAAATTTACTTTGTAATTCAATGGCAATTTGCCATTCTGGAATGTTTCTGTATTTTGTTTTTTCATAAGTAGAAAATCCTCTATGAATAGCGCCTAAATTCTTGATTCCAGCATTGTACAAACGCTCAACGCCTCCAATCCACAATGCCAAATCTGGATTTACGGGATTTTTTACTAACACAATCTTATCCGTATTTTGAAGTGCATCAGCAATTTCTTGAACCGCAAATGGGTTAACTGTTGTTCGTGCGCCAATCCATAATACATCAATATTGTGTTCTAAAGCAAGTTTTACGTGAGTTGCATTGGCAACTTCTATTGCCATTAACAAACCGGTTTCGGCTTTGGCTTTTTGCAACCATTTCAATCCAATGGCACCAACGCCTTCAAATCCTCCTGGTCGTGTTCTTGGTTTCCAGATTCCAGCTCTAAAAATGGACACGTCCGAATTTTTCAATTCGTGAGCAATTTTCAATACTTGTTCTTCTGTTTCTGCACTACAAGGACCCGCAATTACTAGCGGTTTTGACAAGTTCAAGTCATCCAACCACTTTCTCATTTCTTTGTTGTTTTCCATAATTTTCATTTTCGTGATTGAGATATTATTATCTACAAAATTATTACAAATATCTTGAATACTCTTTTTGTTTACTTATTTTTACAATAATTAATCTATTAAGTTGCTTTTTGGATTAATAATAAGGCATTTTGTGATTGATTATGGTTAACATAATTTTTCTGCTTACTTTTGTTCAAAATAAATTTTATGTCTATAGAAGTTCAAAACATTTCAAAAAGTTATGGTGTTCATAAAGCACTAGACAATGTTTCTTTTTCAGTTAAAAAAGGAGAAATTGTTGGTTTCTTGGGTCCGAATGGTGCTGGAAAATCAACCTTAATGAAAATTTTGACTACCTATATCAATGCTGATGAAGGTAAGGCTTCGGTAAACGGAAATGATGTAAACGATAACCAAAAAGCCGTTCAACTTTCGGTGGGTTATTTGGCAGAGCACAATCCTTTATATTTGGATTTGTATGTGCGTGAGTATTTAGAATTTAATGCGGATGTTTATAAAGTGACTAAATTACGTATTGAAGAGGTAATAGAATTGACTGGATTGATGCCTGAAAGTCACAAAAAAATCGGACAATTATCTAAAGGATACCGACAACGCGTTGGTTTGGCAACCGCTTTATTGCACAATCCAGATGTGTTGATTTTGGACGAACCAACTACCGGTTTAGATCCGAATCAATTGGTAGAAATTAGAAACGTTATTAAAAACGTTGGGAAAAACAAAACTGTTTTTCTTTCTACTCATATTATGCAAGAGGTTGAAGCCATTTGTGATCGTGTAATTATTATTAATAATGGAAAAATTGTTACTGATAAAAAATTAGACAAATTGGTTTCCGAAATTAAAGAACAAATTATAGAAGTAGAATTTGATAAAACAATCGATGAAGCATTATTTGCACAATTATTAAATCTAAAGTCTTTCAGAAATACACATGAAAAAGTTTGGGAATTGACTTTTGAAACCGAATTAGACATGCGTTCGTCTTTATTCGACTTTGCTCAAGAAAACGGATTGAAAACACTTCAAATCGTATTGAAAAGTAAAAACTTGGAAACGATATTTAGAGAGAAAACTTCTAAAAATTAATTATAAATTACATGCCCCATATACAATTGCAGTACATCGACAATTGGTGGATTATTTCTTAGAATAATATTGCCTGTACTTACCATTTTTCCGCTAATACTTTGAATTGGTTTCACAATCATATCATTAGATCCACGATGATAAACGTCAATAGTTTGGGCAGCTAAATCTCCGGCTTCTATTCTGCCATCCCCCGCCCAAAAATCAAATTGGGCATTTGAAGTACTGCCAGAAATAAAAAATCGTGCAACCGTATTATCCTCAATAATTAATTTATTGTTGTTTATTTTAAGATAAAAATCTCCTGTTCCTGCGGCATTCTCTCCATCACCGTTGGCATCTAAAGCATAAAGATGCAACGACGGAAATGAAAGAACACCATTAGAACTGATGTCTCTATCGGTTTTAGAATAGATTTCTTCAAGATTTGGAGTTGTTATGTAAACTATAGTTTGGCCATAATCTCGAAGCCAATTACATGATGTATGGTCTTTTAAAGTCAATTGATTGTCAACTTGCCTAATTTCGATATTGTCAATAATATTGCTGCCCGATTGTACGACTACTTTATATTCAAGTCCTTGGGTAATAACTAATGCAATTCCGCGATACAATTTTATTTTTGAATACGGCATTACAGGAATAATTCTAGTAACCATTTCGCCAGTACTTTCAATGCACTCGCTTGGTTTTTCACAAGAAATGAAAACCAATATAAAACTCAATAATAAAAATAAATTTTTCATATTTTTATAATCTAACACCAACGCCAAATTCTAATGCTTCAGCAAAAAACATGTGTGTTTTTACAGAAAAACTAGTAAATATTTTTGGATTAAAATGGTATTTAAAACCAATTCTGTCATAAATAGATATATCATTCACAAAGGGTCGGTAAACATAATATCCAATTTGTCCTTCGAGTGATATTTTATTTACAAATAATTCATATCCAACAAAAAAACCCACTCTTTTATAATCGGTATTTGTATCAATATTTAATTCCGGATAAGCAATTGATTTGTACTTAATAAAATCTTTAAACGAATTGGTTAAAAAAAGTTCCGCTCCCAACTGCAAAGCACTTTTTCTATTAAATCGCTTGTCTGCAAAAAAACTAATATGATAAAATGGATATTGTCCGCTTCCAATTATTGGACTTTCATTGTAACCGCTTCTTAAAACAATATTATATTTAATCGGTTCACAATAGTTTTTATGAAGGGCAACTGAATCAATTGTTCTGTTGATTGTTTTAGAAAAATCATAATTCAACCCAACATTTATTAAAAATGAATTGATGCCGCTGTTGGGTGATTTGGTTCTTCCGTTTGAAAAATGGGTGAAAAGAACTCCGGCTTGCAAACCAAAATTATCAATTAGATGCTCTTTTTTGTAAAATAAACCAATGTTGGTATTTGCCATAAAAGTAGAACCAAATGCTTTATTTTTACTATTTTCAACTTTATCATACGGATTAGTAGCATAGCCAACTCCTTGAGCTACTTTCAATTCTAAATGCCTTTTCAAGAAGTAAAAATTATATAATACTCCTGCACCAAAAACTTTTCCTAGAAAATCATTGTTGTAGTTTTGATATTCAAGAAACATACCGTAATCTGGAAAATTATATGCCGAATGCCACTCCTCTTTTCCATGAGTTTGCTTTATAAAACTCATTAAAACCCCTTCTGCATGTCCCTGTAGATGGTACAAATCGGTAGTGTGAGGTAAAACATTTCCCCTTAAAAAAGATACTTCAATAGCATTAGTATCGTTTTGATTTTGACCAAATAAAGCCATTGAAAACAATACCAATAATGAAAACATTTTTCTCATTCTATTTTTTTAGTGGCACAAATATAATAGAATAATTTTTGGAATTTTACAAATTTGAATGTAACCCAATTCATTTAGTAAAATAGTAAGGATTATTTTCGTTTTTTTTAATTCCTCTTTTTTCTATACATTTACACACAAGTACTGATAAGTCGCGACTTATCCCTGCCAAAATTGAAATAAAACAAACCATGACATTCCAAAATACCCGAATTTTCGCTCAGCAATTGGACGCACAAGATGAATTAAAAAACTACAGAAATGAATTTATCTTTCCACAGCATAATGGTAAAGATGTGATTTATTTTACAGGAAATTCACTCGGATTGCAACCCAAACGAACAAAAAAATATGTAGATGACGTTATGAATGATTGGGCAAATCTTGCCGTGGAAGGTCATTTTTATGCCGATAAACCTTGGTGGGATTATCATGAGCGTTTTGCAAATCCGTTGAGTAAAATTGTAGGCGCTAAACCTTCAGAAGTTACAGTAATGAATACTTTAACGGTTAATTTACATTTGTTAATGGTTTCGTTTTATCGTCCAACCAAAACACGTTATAAAATCATTTGCGAAGAAAAAGCATTTCCTTCTGACCAATATATGTTTCAATCGCAAGTCAATCATCACGGTTACAAACCAGAAGACGCCATCATTGAAATTAAAAGACGTGAGGGCGAACACAATATTCGTATTCAAGACATAATTTCAAAAATTGAAGAAGTAGGCGATGAACTGGCTCTAGTTTTATTTGGTGGAGTAAATTATTACACTGGTCAAGTTTTTGATATGAAAACCATTACTGAATCCGCTCATAAAGAAGGGGCTATTGTCGGTTTCGATTTAGCACATGCAGCAGGAAATATTAAGTTAGAACTCCACGATTGGAATGTGGACTTCGCAGCTTGGTGTTCCTATAAATACATGAATTCTGGACCCGGAAATGCTTCTGGCTGCTTTATTCACGAAAAACATCACCATACTAATTTACCGCGTTTTGCAGGTTGGTGGGGACACAATAAAGAACGCCGTTTTAAAATGGAACCTTCTTTTTATCCCGTTCATGGTGCTGATGGTTGGCAGATAAGCAATTTACCTATTTTGTCGTTGGCGCCCTATTTAGCTTCAGTAGAATTATTTGCCGAAGTTGGAATGGATAAATTAATAGCTAAAAGAAATCTAATCACATCCTATTTAGAATTTATTTTACATGAAATCGACAAAGAAGTTAACAGTACTTTTGAAGTAATTACACCTACTAATCAAGAAGAAAGAGCTTGTCAATTGTCTGTTTTTCTTCACGGTGAAGGCAGAAGTTTATTTGATTTTTTAATGAAAAACGGCGTAATTACAGATTGGCGTGAACCTAATGTAATCCGTTTGGCTCCGGTTCCTTTATATACTACTTATGAAGATATGTTTGACTTTGGGCAACTATTAAAGCAGGGTGTATTATCAAATCGTTAATAAATAAATTTTCATTAACAAATAATTTTCATTTAATTTGTTGCAGATTGATTTTTAAAATTTAAGATAAACCATTATGAAATTAAGATTAAATTTAGTAATATTTCTATTATTTACTGTGTTTTTAACATCTAATGCTCAAGTTTCAGAAAAGGAATCTTCAGCACGTAAATGGATTATTGATCATACTAAGGAATTCAACATTCAACCCTATCACAATTTTAAACTTACTTATGTAAGAAAAAGTTTAGCGGGTGAGACTTTACGTTTTCAACAGATGGTAAATGATGTTCCAGTTTATGATTCTGAATTTGTAATTAATTTTTCAGATTCAAATGAAGTAGCATTTTCATCAAATAATTATGACGCTTCTGTGGATAATATTCCTACGAATCCTGGTATTTCAAGTGAGGCAGCTATTGGAATATCTAATGCAAAAATCAATACTAACGGAGGCATTATTTTATCTCAAAAAGTAAAACTTGTAATTTATAACACAGAAAAGCCAACGCGATTAGCTTATAGAATTACAACACAAATTGATAATAGACCAGGTGACTGGGAGACTTTTGTTGACGCTAATAGTTCTGAAGTTATTAGTTTAAAAGATATTGCTATTTCCCATCATGACAAAAAACAACCCAATAAAAAAAAGGCACCCAAAAAAAAATCTAAACCGACCTTAACTCCAACTACAGCTACAGCAATGGTTTATGATCCCGATCCTTTGTCAAACGCGCACGTAGCATATGGCGGTAATTATGTTGATAATAATGATGCCACAAATGCTTCATTAAATGCTGCTAGAACAGCAGTTATTCTCCCTCAAGTTGATGTAACGTCCGGGGTATATAGACTTAAAAGTCAATATGTTGATATTGCTGATTTTGAAGCCCCAAATTATGGTCTTTTTACTCAAGCAACCAGTGATTTTAGTTTCACTCGAGATAATAACGCTTTTGAAGCAGTTAATGCTTTTTATCATTTGGATAAAAGTATGAGGTACATTAATCAAACGCTAGGAATAACTTGTATTCCTCAATTAAATGGTGGTATTTTTCAATTTGACCCCTCTGGATTGAGTGGTGCAGATAATTCTCATTATATTCCCTCAACCGAACAAATTGCTTTTGGAGAAGGTTGTGTAGATGATGCCGAAGATGCCGATGTTATTTTACATGAATTTGGTCATGGTATACACGATTGGATTACAGGAGGTCATTCTTCTTCAGCAACAGGTTTAGGAGAAGGATCTGGAGATTATTGGGCTATGTCTTATAGTAGAAGCTTAAACCAATGGGCTTCAACTGAACCAGCATACCACTATGTGTTTAGTTGGGATGGCCATGATACTTGTTGGTCTGGAAGAGTTACTAATTATACAAGAACGTATCCTCAAACTAGTACTACTTATACAGAAATTCACGAGTATGGACAAATTTGGGCAAGTACTTTAATGAAGATATATGATGTAATTGGTAGAACCAAAACTGATAAAGCTTTCCTTGAGGGTTTAGCTTTAACTGGATCTAGTACTACTCAACCGCAAGCAGCATCAGCGGTTAGACAGGCTGCTATAAATATAAATTATCCATGTGCGGATATTCAAACCATGACTGATAAATTTAATGCTGCAGGGTATGCTTTGTCAGCAGTTACCTTAAAAATAAATTGTCCAGCAGATCAAACGGTTGCAGCAGATATCAATAATACCTATACCGTTCCTAGTTTTATTAGTTTATCAAATGCTATAAGCGCCAATTGTAGTGCTGTAGTTACGCAATCTCCAGCTGTTGGAGCAGTACTTACCCCCGGAACGTATCCTGTTACAATGACGGCAACAACTTCGTCCTCAGTAACTTGTGGATTTAATGTAATTGTGACTCCATATTTAGCCGTGATTCAAAATGTAAAAGATAGTGTAGTTATCTTTCCTAACCCTGCAAAAAATCAAATCACAATTAAAGGTGAATTTGATACTAAAGAAAATATAACAATTTATAACTTATTAGGGCAAAAGGTAATTGAAAGAAATTCAATTTCAAACGAAGAAAGAATAGATGTTTCTAAACTTGAAAGTGGTGTTTACACCATTTATTTTAATACGACTAAAGCAAGTTATAAGTTTATAAAAGAATAATTTTAATCTATTTAATATAGAAAATGGCTTGTAACTCAGGCCATTTTTTTATGTAATAATTTTTGAGCTATTAAAATTCACTATAAAAATAATTTCAAAAACATAGCATAAACACTAACTTTGCAAAAAAAAATAAAATAAAATGTCAAACATACAAATAGGATTGGTACAGATGTCTTGTTCTAAAGATGTGGCATCTAATATCGATAAAGCAAAAAGAGAAATTCGAAATGCTGCTGCTCAAGGTGCACAAATAGTTTGTTTGCAAGAGCTTTTTACATCATTATATTTTTGCGATGTTGAAGATTATGATAATTTTCAGTTAGCCGAAACAATTCCGGGCCCAACAACTACCATAATGACTGAACTGGCAAAAGAACTTGGTATTGTTATCATTGCCTCATTATTTGAAAAAAGAGCTGAAGGGCTTTACCACAATACCACTGCTGTTATTGATGCCGACGGAACTTATTTAGGTAAATACCGCAAAATGCACATTCCAGATGATCCTTCTTTTTATGAAAAATTCTATTTTACTCCTGGTGATTTAGGATATAAAGTTTTTCAAACAAAATTTGCTAAAATTGGAGTTTTAATCTGTTGGGATCAATGGTATCCCGAAGCAGCAAGAATTACATCTTTAATGGGTGCCGAAATATTATTTTATCCTACTGCAATTGGTTGGGCAACCGATCAAGATGATGAAACAAATCAAGATCAATACAATGCTTGGCAAACTATTCAGCGTTCACATGCAGTTGCTAATGGCGTTCCTGTGGTTAGCGTTAATAGAGTTGGTTTTGAACAAAATGGTGCGATGAAATTTTGGGGAGGAAGTTTTGTTACAAACGCACAAGGTAAATTATTGTATATAGCATCACACGAAAATGAAGAAACTTCTGTAACCAATATAGATCTTAAAGAGTCGAATTATTTTCGAATGCATTGGCCGTTCCTTCGCGATAGAAGAATTGACAGTTATCACTCAATTACCAAAAGATTTCTTGACGAAAATTAATTGTAATGCTCATGCAAACTCCCAATGAATTAGGGTTTTATTTTCCAGCAGAATTTGCTCCTCAAAGAGCACTTTGGCTTTCATGGCCGCATAAAGAAGCTTCATGGCCAGGAAAATTAAACACAATATACAATTCCTATTGCGAATTCATTTTGCAAATTGCCGACCATCAAAAGGTATGTATAAATGTTACGGATGAAGTTATAAAATTGTTTGCATTAACTCAAATAAAATCGTGTATTTATGCGCAAAAACTCATTAATTTAGATTATTTATTATCCCAAATTACATTTTTTATTCATCCAACTAATGATGCTTGGTGCCGTGATCATGGCCCTGCATTTTTATTAAACCACAATTCAAATGAAAAAGCTATTGTTGATTGGGATTATAATGCTTGGGGTGATAAATATCCTCCTTATGATTTAGATGATGTGATTCCAACATTAATAGGCAAAGAATTGGGTTTGCCAGTTTTTAATCCGGGAATTGTTATGGAAGGTGGGAGTGTTGAATTCAATGGAAAAGGTACCATATTAACTTCCAAAGCTTGTTTGTTGAATCAAAATAGAAATCCACATTTGAATCAAGCTCAAATTGAAAAATATTTGTTTGATTATTATGGAGTAAATCATATTTTATGGGTAAATGATGGTATTATTGGTGATGATACAGATGGACATATCGACGATATCTCCCGATTTGTTAACGAAGATACCGTTGTCACTGTAATAGAAGAAAATAAAAACGAAGACAATTATTCAATTTTGCAAGAAAACTTAAATCTTCTGAGCAAAATGCGTTTAGAAAATGGCAAGCAATTGAATTTAATAGAATTACCAATGCCAAATCCTGTGATTTATGAGGATCAAATTTTGCCTGCATCGTATGCTAATTTTTATATTTCAAATAAAAAAGTAATTGTTCCAACATTTAGAGATGATAAAAACGATACAAAAGCTTTAGATATTTTGCAAAACACTTTCCAAACTAGAAATGTAATTGGAATTGATTCAACCGATATTATTTGGGGTTTAGGTAGTTTCCATTGCCTTAGCCAACAAGAACCTGAAGTTGTATTCGGTAAATAATAACATTCTAAATTTTAATTAAATCGTTTCGTAAAACCCTAGTTTCACTTAAAAAAGAATTCCATAAAACCGAGCAAATGTCCTATCAAAATGTATGAAAAGGTAAATTTTGATAGATGATAAATAACATCAAAATAATAAAAAACCACTTCTAAATTGATTTTTTAAACAAATTAAAAAGCTGTTTTTACATTCTAAATGTTTAAAATCAATAAATTTGCCAAACCGATTATTTAAATTAAATGCAAACCTCACAAAAAATTGCCATTGTTGGTTCCGGACTAGTAGGATCATTATTGGCAATATATCTCAAACGATTAGGACATACCGTTCATGTTTACGATAGGAGCCAAGATATCAGAACTGTAGAATTTTCTGGACGTTCCATCAATTTAGTAATGTCAAATCGGGGATGGAAAACATTAAAAGATATTGGTCTTGATCAAGAAATAAGAAAAATTGGAATTCCAGTAGACAAACGCGCAATTCATAAAGATGGCCAAATTATAAATCAATTTTATGGTAAAGAAGGGGAAGCTATTTTTTCATTATCTCGTGGTGTTTTAAACCGAAAAATGATTGATTTAGCCGAATCAGAAGGCGTAAATTTCTTTTTTGAACACAAAATTTGGGACGTTACTTTAGCCGATGCAACTTTGCATATTGGAGAAACTGAAAGAGGCGAATGGGAAGATCTGAAATATGATTTAATTTTTGGAGCCGATGGGGCATTTTCTAGAATTCGCCACCGAATGCAACGTCAAGCAATGTTTGATTATTCGCAAGAGTTTATGAAAATTGGCTATAAAGAATTGCATATTCCTGCAAATTCAGATGGAACTCATAAAATAGACAAGAATTCACTTCACATTTGGCCAAGAGGCAATTTTATGTTGATGGGGTTGTCTAACTTAGATGGTTCGTTTACTTGTACATTGTTTATGCCTTTTGAAGGAGAAAATTCTTTCGAGCAATTAAATGACGAAAAATCTCTTGTTGAATTTTTTGCAAAATATTTTCCAGATACAACAGAAGTTATCCCTGATTTAGTAAAAGATTTTTTCAAAAACCCCACAAGTTATTTGGCAAAAATGAAATGCTATCCTTGGACTTTTGAAGACAAAGTAGCTTTAATTGGAGATTCTGCTCATGCCATAGTTCCTTTTTATGGTCACGGAATGAATGCTGGATTTGAAGACATTACTATTTTAAGTGAAATGATTTCAAAATATGGCGACGATTGGAAAATGATTTTTTCTGAATATGAAAAATCGCGCAAACCTAATGCCGATGCAGTTGCAGAACTCTCAGAAAGAAATTTTCTAGAGATGAGTACTAAAACAGCAGATGAAAAATTTCTACTTCAAAAAAAAATAGAAAAATGGTTTTCTGATAAACATTCCAATAAATGGATGCCTTTATATAGTAGAGTAACTTTTAGTCTACAACCTTATTCCGAAGCATTAGCCATCGGTGATTATCAGAATGAAATTATGGAAAAAGTAATGCAAATTCCAAATATTGAAGAAAAATGGAATTCAGTAGAAGTTGAAAATTTGATCTTAAAACTTACCACAGACCACTAATCACTATATTCTAACTATCTTCCCGATGTACTTTGTTAAAGTCAAAAGCTGGTTTGCATACAGCAATATATTCGCAAGGTTCATCAAACGGATTTGAATATTGAACTCTTGTATTGGCCTCAATTTTAATGGATTGCCCTGATTCTAGAACGATAGTTTCATGTTCAATAATGAATTGCTTTTTGCCCGAAATAATGTAAGTATATTCTTCAAATTCTGGGGTTTGAAAGGGTTCACTCCATTGGGGCGGCGCAATCATGTGAGCAATAGAAATATCATGATTCCCAGTTGTTGGAATTCCGTGATGTTCTTCAATTAATTTTCCGTCTGTTGTTGGAACTATAAATGGACTCTTTTGTATTAGATATTTTTTCATAATTATAAAATTAGCAATTTTCAACTTTAATTTATACTTTTTATATACAAATTTCGTTTTTTAAACAAAGAAATTTGTTAGTATTGTTATCGAATGTTAAGTTAATGTTACCTTAAATTAATTTTAATTTTAATCTTAAATTAAATATTAAAAAATATTTTTTTATTTAAACTAAAAAATTAAATTTGCTCCTAATTCAAGTTTAAGTACAACTAAAACTAATAAATCATTAAAAACTATTAAATTTAAAAAAAATGGCAAACGCAAAAAAAGAAAATGGGTCTAACGGTGGTGGAATGATGACCGGAATTATTATCGCTTCATGTATTCTTGTAGGATTTCTAGTATGGAAATTCATAATGGGAGCTTCAGGAAATTTCCAAAATGCAGCTGCAATGGAAGCAGGTGCTGAAGCAGGTGCACCAGTTGCAGGAAATTATTTAGGAATGGTATATAAAGGAGGTTCAATTGTACCAGTATTACTTGGATGTTTATTGATGGTTATTGTGTTTTCATTTGAACGATTTTTTGTTATTACTAAAGCTTCTGGAACAGGAAATTTAGATAAATTTATGGCAAGTATTCAAGGGAGTATTGCACAAGGAAATATAGAAGACGCAATTAATGCTTGTGACAAACAAAAAGGTTCTGTTGCAAATGCAATAAAATCAGCATTAGTAAAATGCCAAGAAGTTAAAAAAGAAGGGTTCAATAGCGAAGAAGCATCAGAAATGATTCACAAAGAAATTGAAGAAGCTACTTCTTTAGAAATGCCTATGTTAGAAAAACACATGACTATTCTTTCTACACTAGTTTCTTTAGGAACTCTTGCAGGATTACTAGGAACGGTAACAGGAATGATTAAAGCGTTTGGTGCACTTGCTTCTACTGGAACTCCAGATCAAGCAGCTCTTGCAAATGGTATTTCTGAGGCACTTATTAATACGGCAACAGGAATTTCTACATCTGCTTTAGCAATTATTATGTACAACCTTTTTACATCTAAAATTGATACTTTAACCTATTCTATCGATGAAGCTGGTACAGCAATTGTGAATTCATACAGAAGAATGAGAGGAAGTATAAAATAATAGCATTTTTTGAAATGTTTAATTTCAGAAAATTAACAAATAGATAAAAATGGCTAAAATAAAAATGTCTAAAAAAGCGGCATCTATTGACATGACAGCAATGTGTGATGTGGCTTTCCTTTTACTTACGTTCTTCATTTTGACAGCAACAGCAAAACAGCCAGAGCCATTACCCGTTCAAACTCCTGCTTCAACTGTACAAACTAAATTACCAGAAATGGGATTAGTTACTCTAACAGTCGGAAAAAACAGTGTGGGTGAAAGTGTCTTTTTTGGAATGAAAGATAGAGATGTACGTGCTAAAACACTTGAGCTTATGGGTGAAAAATATGGCGTTAAATTTACTCCTAATGAAATAGAACAATTTTCTTTAATAGAAGAATTTGGAGTGCCTGTTTCTGGATTAAAACAATTAATTGCTATGTCAAGTGCTGATAGAAGTAAATCTGGGGTTCAACCAGGAATCCCAGCAGATTCTTTAAACAATGAATTAAAGGATTGGGTAATGTATGTTAGAAAAGCTAATAATATTGATTTGGCTAAAGACAAGGAACTCGACTTCGCAATAAAAGGCGATGCTAAACAACAATATCCTCAAATTAGAAAAATTATGGATTTGTTGCAAGACCAAAAAATTAATAATTTTAGTTTAGTAACTGGATTAAGAGCTAAGCCGAAAACAAATTAATTTTAATTAACAAAATAAAAAATATAAAATGGCTGAATTAAATACTGGCGATGGTGGCGGTGGTAAAGGTGGCAAAGTAAGAAGTAAAAAACAAAACTCTAAGGTAGATTTAACCGCAATGGTGGATTTAGCGTTCTTGTTGATTACTTTCTTTATGTTGACTACTTCATTGTCTAAACCTCAATCTATGCCTTTAGGTTTGCCTGCAAAAGACGATGAAAAGGTGAAAATTCCACCAGTTAAAACAGATCAACGAAGAACAGTTACTATAATTCTTGGTGGTAATGATCAAATTAAATGGTATCATGGTCTTTTAGAAGCTCCAGAACCTGATGGAAAACCAACAACTACTGATTATACTAGCAATGGAATTCGTAAAGAAATTCTTAAACGAGTGGCTTCTATTCCTCAAGTAATGGGAGATAAAGACAAGGGAATGATTGTTATCATTAAACCTACTAAAAAATCTACTTACAAAAATTTAGTGGATATTTTAGATGAAATGGCAATTTGTAAAGTGCCTACTTACGCTATAGTTAATGATTTTACTCCTGAGGAAAATAAATTAGCTGAGGAAATTAACAAATAAAATACCTTTGGGTATATAAAAAACAAAAGGATGAAAATAGACCTATTAGGAAAAAAATGGTTAGACATCGTTTTTGAAGGACGTAATAAAAGTTATGGTGCATATGAATTACGCAGGGAAAACTCAAATACTAATCTAAAAGCTCTTGTAATTGGAGCTGTGGTATTTGCTTTTGCCGTTGCGACTCCTATTATAGCAGATTTTATTAGTAAAGCGACAAGCAGTACTGATGAAGGTTTGCACGATAGAATTACTGCAATTAAATTACCTCCTAAAGAAGAAAAACCAAAAGAGGATTTAAAACCACCTCCACCTCCAAAACCAAAAGAAGATGTGGTGAAGTTTGTAAAACCGGTTGTTGCTAAAAAAGATGAAGTAACAGAAGAACCGCCAAAAGTGGAAGATATTAAAGATAAAAATCTTGGAAAAGAAGATATCAAAGGTGATAAAGATGCTCCTTTATCTGTAGACCCACCAGGAAACGGTCCTCCTCAACAAGAAGTTGTTGATGATAATACGATCTATAATTCTGCCGGAGTTGAAGTTCAAGCTGGTTTCCCAGGAGGTCCAGGTAAATGGCAAAGTTATCTAAGAAATAATTTCACTTCTCCAGAAGAACCAGGACTAAAAGGAAAAGTTATCGTTTCTTTTGTAGTTGAAAAAGATGGATCACTAACAGATATTAAGGTACTAAGAGATATTGGTTTTGGCACAGGAAACGAAGCACTTAGAGTTTTGAGAAAAGGTCCAAAATGGACACCTGCAGTTCAAAACGGGAAAAATGTAAGATCTGCATTTATTCAAACTTTTTCTATAGAAACACCTGATGAATAATGATTAATCAATGGATTGAAAATTATAAGAAGAAATCGCTTAAAGAGCGATTTCTTCTATTTATAGGTGTTTTGTTCCTTATGATTTATTTAACATTTGGGTTGATTATCATTTTTTGGAAAGAGTTTCCAATAAAATTAACACCAAATTACCGAATTGCATTAGGTGTTTTATTTATTACATATGGTATTTTTAGATTTGGAAGAGTATTAAAATCTGAAAAATGAGAACTAAAATGAAAATTAAAATTAACCCTGTTTTTTTTGTAGTAGGTATGGTTTTTATAACTTTATTTTCCTGCAAAGGAACTGACAATTCAAAAGAAACTATATTAACCGGAACAACTTCAATTTTGGTAGATGAAACGCTTTTGCCAATTATAGAAGATCAAGTTGCCGTTTTTGAGAGTCAATATACTGCCAAAATTCAACTGATAGCTAAATCTGAAAAAGAATGTGTCATGACCTTTATAAAAAATAAATCAGGGACTATTATATTATCAAGAAAATTGAATAAACAAGAAAATGCTATTTTTAAGAATACAAAAATTATTCCTAAAGAAGCACCATTTGCTATTGACGCTATTGCATTAATAAAAAACAAAAAAACTAATGACTCTTTAATTGATGTTACTGATATTTTAAGTTTTTTAAAAGGAAATCGAACTAAAATAAAAGGATTAGTTTTTGATAATCCAAATTCAAGTACAGTTCGATATTTTTCTGAAATATCAGGAATTAAAACATTGCCAGAACAAGATGTTTTTTCATTTAAAACCAACGAGGAGGTTATAAAATATGTTTCTCAAAATGAAGGTATGGTTGGAGTCGTAGGTTTAAATTGGCTGTTTCAACCCAATAATGAAATAATAAACAACCTTGAAAATATAACTATTTTAAGCGTAAAAGATAAAACTAGTTCAGAATATGTTTATCCAAGTCAAGAAAACATCGCTACTCGAAAATATCCTTTGGCACGCGTTTTGTATATTATAAATTGTCAAGGTTTTGAGGGATTAGGAATGGGTTTTTCATCATTCATTGCAGGAGAAACAGGTCAAAGAATAATTTTAAAGTCAGGGCTTGCTCCAATGAGAGAACCCAGCAGAAATATTAGAATTAGAAATAAAATCGAAAATAATTAGAAAAATAATAAGATGAATAAATTAAAAATTTTTAGTATTGCTTTTTTAACAGCCTCTGCGGTCAGTAAAGCACAAGATTTAGACCTAGCAAAAAAAGTATTGGACGCTGAACAATATGAAAAGGCAAAATCAATGCTTAAAACTATTATTCAAGCAAAGCCGGATAATGGTAGAGCTAATTTTTTGTTGGGAACTATATATTTGAAACAAAATATAGAAGATTCAGCTTCAATATTTTTCCAAAAAGGTTTGGTTTCGTCTGATGGAGCTCGATTCAATACTATTGGTTTAGGTCAACTTGATTTAGAAAGCGGAAATGTAACTGCGGCTCAAGCTAAATTCGATCAAGTCATGAAAGGGATAAGAAAGAAAGATGTGGAAGAATATGTTTACATCGCTCAAGCTTATATGAACAATTCAAAACCAGACTATAAAAGTGCTATTAGTCTTTTGAATAAAGCAAGATTAATCAATCCTAATGATGCTAATGTTATGTTAGCTTTAGGAGACGCTTTTTATGGTGATAAAAATCAAAATGATGCCTATGCTGCCTATAGAGATGCCTACGTTGCTGATAATACATTGATAAGAGCTAAAATGCAATTGGGTGTGCTTTTAAAAGGCGCTAAAGCATATACTGAAGCACTAAAAGCGTATGATGAAGTGATAGCTTTAAATGCAAACTACGGACCGGTTTACAGAGAGCTAGCAGAAACCTATTATTTGTGGGCAAGTAATAAACCTGCAACATATACTGAAAACATGGCTAAGGCGTTAAGCAACTATGAAAAATATATGAGTTTAACCGATTATTCGATAACTTCTCGTATGAGACATGCCGATTTTCTTGTTTTAGCAAAAGATTACAAAGCACTTGAATTGGAGGCCAATAAAATGAAAGAACTGGATAAAGTAAATCCAAGAATTATGCGTTATTTAGGATATGCTGCTTATCAAAATGGCAATCCAGATGCTGCAATAAGTGCCTTAACAGATTATACAACCAAAGGAACTAATAAGATTATTGCTGGTGATTACTATTATTTAGGTCTTGCAAAAGTTGCCAAATCTGTTGCTGCTGATGGAAAAACGGTTGACACTACAATGTTAGCTTCGGGAACTGCGGATTTAAAAAAAGCCTTAGATATGGATATCGTTATGGCAAATGGCCTTAATGAAATAGGTAAAAAATATTTTTCACAAAAGCTCTATAACCTAGCAAGTGCTTTATTTGAGTTAGCAATTACAAATCCAAATTCTAGAAATTATTTAGAAGACAATGTTTACTTCGGACTTTCAGTTCTTACTATTAATAGAACAAAAGATGCTAAAGATATTGATTCAATTGCTTTAGTAAAAGCGGATGTAGCAATGGATAATGTAATTACTGCTACACCCAATTATCAAGAGGCCTATTTGTATAAAGCTAGAATAAATAGTACACTAGATAAAGACGATGTTATGGCAGCAACTTATGAAAAATATTTGGATATAGTGGTTGCAAAAGGAGATGAAGAAATCACAAAAAACAAAACTAAAGTAACAGAATCTTACAACAGTATAGCCGCTTTTTATGCTAATACTGACAAAGTTAAAGCAAAAGAATATTTTGCAAAAACATTAGTATTAGATTCCACAAATGAATACGCTACTGAATCTTTGAAGAAACTAAAATAATTTAAAGATTATTACAAACAAAAAACTCGTTTAGCATTTCCTAAACGAGTTTTTTTATGAGTATTTTGACTTTCAAAAAAGTAAAAGGTTACCAACCACCACTTGCACCACCGCCAGAAAATCCACCACCGCCGAATCCACCGCCGAATCCACCGCCACCGCCTGAAGAACCTCCAAAACCACTGCCGCTGCTACTTCCCAAACTGCTGAGAACTAGAATGTCTAATAAACTCGGACTTCCAATTCCGCTGCCACCGTTTCCTTTGTTTCTTGAAATCAGAATAATGATAATAATGAAAATGATAATAAATACTCCAATTGGAACTCCTTTGTCTTTGGTGTCTTGTTTGCGAGTTCCTTTGTATTTTCCTTTTACAACTTGAATAATAGCATCTGCTCCTTTGTCTAAACCATTGTAATAACTTCCCGCTTTGAATTCTGGAACAATTATATTTCTGATTATTTCACCACAGATTCCGGCAACCAATCGGTCCTCCAATCCATATCCAGGTCGGATGCTTAGTTTTCGATCCTTTTTTGCAACCAGAATCATCACTCCATTATCTTCTTTGGCCTGACCGATTCCCCACTTTTGTGCCCAATTTGTCGATAGTGCATCTATACTTTCATTTTTAAGATCATCAATCGTTACAACAACAATTTGGGTTGATGTTGAATCGGAATAACGAACTAATTTATCTTCTAATTGTTGCTTTTCTGAAGCGCTTAAAAGTTTTGCGTAATCGTAAACCGAAGTTTGAAAATCTGGTTTCTCTGGAATGGTATATTGTGAAAATGCAGGAATAAAACTGAATAGTGTAACAAACAAAAGGAGCGGCATTATTCCTTTGTACTTTGCAATTTGTACTTCGTACTTCATAATTTATCCTTTTGATATTTCGTTAGAAAGTTCATTCACGTCATCATTTTGATGAGGAAAATGGCTTTTCAATTGTGCACCGGCATTAAGAATTCCCTCAACTAAAGCCAGTTTATAATTACCATTTTTAAAATGATTCAGCATGATATCTTTGGTGCTGTTCCAAAAATCATCGGCTACTTTTTCGTTGATGCCTTGATCTCCATAAATTGCAAATTGCTTGCTTTCTGTAGCTACATAAATGATAACTCCGTTTCGGTCTTTGGTGTTTTGCATTTCTAGCATATTGAAAACTTCCACAGCTCGATCAATAGGAGCTATAGAAGTTTGTTTTTCTATATGAATGCGGATTTCACCAGATGTGTTTTCTTCGGCCAATCGGATCGCTTCAACAACGTTTTCCTCTTCCGATTTAGATAAAAAGGATTGTATTTTAGACATGTTAAAATTTAACTTCTACAGGTTTATCTGCTCCAGCAACTGCCTGAAAATAGGCTTTTTCTTTGTAGTTTCCTAAAAACCAACTTTGTGGCATTGCTAAAATATATCCATTATAATCTTGAACACTATCGTTAAATCGAGTTCTAGCAGTTAAAATTTGATTCTCTGTACTTGCCAATTCGTCTTGTAGTTTCAAGAAATTCTTATTTGCTTTTAACTCTGGATATTTCTCCACAGAAACTAATAATCTGGACAAAGAACTACTTACGCCACTTTGTGCCGAATTAAATTGCGCTAATTGCGCTGCAGAAACATTAGTTGGGTCAATAGTTATTGCTGTTGCTTTTGCTCTTGCTGCAATAACTGCAGTTAAAGTACTTTTTTCAAAATCAGCAGCTCCTTTAACAGTATTTACTAAATTACCAATAAGGTCATTTCTCCTTTGGTAAGAAGTTTGAACATTACCCCATTCTTTTTCGGTGGCTTGACTAAAACGTAAACCATTATTTTTAACACCCATAACCCAAAAAGCAATTACTAATACTGCTCCAATTCCAATAATCCAAGGTAAAAATTTTTTAAAATCCATTTTTATTTTATTTAAAGTTATTTATTATTTTTAATATTATTATATAACAAAAATCATACCTAAAGTTGATTTTTAATATTTGTCAGTTCGGCTTTAATTCCTTCCAATTTTGAAATAATATCAAATTTATCTAAAGTCTTTTTTTGACCTTCTTTTAAGTGGGTTTTGGCACCTTCCAAAGTAAAGCCGCGTTCTTTTACTAAATGATATATCAATTGTAAATTTTTAATATCTTCTTGAGTAAACATTCTGTTCCCTTTGGCGTTTTTTTTAGGTTTTAAAATGTCAAATTCTTTATCCCAAAAACGAATAAGAGAAGCATTCACTCCAAAAGCCTCGGCCACTTCGCCAATACTAAAATACAATTTGTCTTTTGATAATTCTATGTGCATATTTTTTAAATTACAAATTAATAAATTCTACATTCCAATCTGATTTTCTTTATAATATACTTCAAAAATCAAAAATCGTTAATCTAACGATTGGTTTTCTTGATTCGCTATTTTTGATATGGCAACATATTCTGCTGCCGAAATATTTCCATAATAAAAATTAATTGGATTCACCACTTTACCGTCTTTATGAACTTCATAATGCAAATGTGGCGCTTCACTTCGGCCTGTACTACCGACATAACCAATAATATCACCACGTTTTACACGTTGGCCAGCGTGAACTTTAAATTTACTTAAATGTCCATACAAAGTTAAATAACCATAACCGTGTGTAATCTCAATATGATTTCCAAAACCCGAAAGCGAATTGTCTGCATTCTTAACTACCCCATCACCAGAAGCATAAATAGGAGTTCCCGTTTTTGCCGTAAAATCCATTCCTTCATGCATTTTTCGTGCTTTTGTAAATGGGTCACTTCGATATCCAAATCCAGACGCCATGTGTTTCAAATCTTCATTCTTAACGGGTTGGATTGCCGGAATAGCACTTAATAATTTATCTTTTGCCTTTGCCATTTTCAAAATTTCATCTAACGATTTTGATTGAACAGCCAATGCTTTAGAAATACCATCCACTTTCTCTGAAGTTTTTATTACTAAATCAGAATTGTCAAATCCTTCTAATTCTTTGTATCGTTTTCTATCAATAATTCCCCTTCTTTTTTCGTTTGAAATAGGAGCGGAGTTGAAATAAACGCGGTATAAATTATTATCTCGATCTTCTAAATCGGATGCTACTTGGTCAATATCTTCAATTTTTTTATTTAAAATCGCATAACTCAACTTCATATTCTCAATTTCTCTCGTCTGAATTTTGTCTTTTGGTGTTTCAAAATAAGGCGTGTTCATCAAAATCACAAAACAAAGAAATCCAAACAATGCTGATGCAGCTATGAATAACAAGGCATAACCGAATTTTTTTCTTTTTTGCGGACTAATAATTCTATAAGCTAAACTTTCTGTGTCGTAATAATACTTAACTTTCTTCGACATTTCTTAAATTATACTATTTTTGTAATCGTTTTAAGAACAACAATGGTTATACGAACAAATTTAAGAAATGTTTCATTCTAAATCTATTTTTATTTTAGAAAGTAGATTCGGATAGTTATCGGTTCGATTATTTTAAATATAATATCTCGTCCAACCTTCTATAACCAAATAACCTAATAAACATATAAATGAAATCACAAGACATTCGTAAAGCGTACTTACAATTTTTTGAAAGCAAAGGTCACTTAATCGTTCCGTCTGCACCAATCGTGCTAAAAGATGATCCAACTTTGATGTTCAACAATTCAGGGATGGCGCAGTTCAAAGAATATTTTTTGGGGAATGCAACTCCGAAAAGTAAACGAATAGCTGATACCCAAAAATGTCTTCGCGTTTCAGGGAAACACAACGACTTGGAAGATGTAGGTTTTGATACGTATCACCATACCATGTTTGAAATGTTAGGTAATTGGTCGTTTGGTGATTATTTCAAAGCAGATGCCTTAGCTTGGGCATGGCAATTTTTGACTGAAGTTTTGAAGTTAGATAAAGAACGTTTGTATGTTTCTGTTTTCGAAGGTAATCAATCAGAAAATGTGCCTTTTGATCAAGAAGCTTGGGATATTTGGAAACAATTTGTGCCTGAAGATCGAATTATTCTTGGAAATAAAAAAGATAACTTTTGGGAAATGGGCGATCAAGGGCCTTGTGGTCCCTGTTCTGAAATTCATATTGATTTAAGAACCGATGCTGAAAGAGCTGATGTTTCTGGAAGAAGTTTGGTGAATGCTGATCACCCACAAGTGGTAGAAATTTGGAACAACGTATTTATGGAATTCAACCGTAAAGCTGATGGTTCTCTAGAAAAATTACCCGCACAACATGTTGATACGGGTATGGGTTTTGAGCGTTTGTGTATGGCCATGCAAAATGTGACTTCCAATTATGATACCGATGTTTTTACACCTCTAATTGAGAAAATCGAACAAATTACTGGTTTAAAATATACGTCAAATGAAGTTAAAAACATATCAGAAGAACAAAACAAGACCAACATAGCCATTCGTGTGATTGTAGATCACGTTCGTGCCGTTGCATTTGCTATAGCAGATGGTCAATTGCCTTCCAACACGGGTGCAGGCTATGTGATAAGAAGAATTTTGCGACGTGCCGTTCGTTATGGATTTACATTTTTAAATACTAAAGAACCATTCATCAATAAACTAGTTGAAGTTTTAGCCAATCAAATGGGCGATTTTTTTCCAGAAATAAAATCGCAACAACAATTAGTTACTAATGTAATTCGTGAAGAAGAAGCTTCTTTTTTGAAGACTTTAGACCAAGGATTACAATTGTTAGATAACGTTATAACACAAACCAGTGGTTCTGAAGTTCCAGGGGCAAAAGCTTTCGAATTGTATGATACTTATGGCTTTCCAAAAGATTTGACAGCTCTTATTTTAAAAGAAAAAGGCATGTCGTTTAGTGAAGCTGAATTTGATGCTTCAATGCAAGAACAAAAATCGCGTTCTCGGGCAGCTTCAGAAGTTTCAACTGAAGATTGGTCGGTTTTTATTCCTGGTAATGTAGAAACTTTTGTGGGGTATGATCAAACGGAAAACGAAGTAAAAATTACTCGAATTCGTAAAGTTGATAGTAAAAAAGATGGTGTTTTATACCAAATAGTTTTAGATAATACACCTTTTTATCCTGAAGGTGGAGGACAAGTTGGAGATAAAGGAACATTAGTTTCGGCTAATGAAACGATTGATATCATCGATACCAAGAAAGAAAACAACTTAATTCTTCATTTCGCAAAACAATTACCTGAGAGTATTAAAGCTAATTTTGTGGCAAAAGTGAATACCGATTTAAGAACGTCAACTTCCAAAAATCACTCTGCTACACACTTAATGCATTTGGCATTGAGAACCATTTTAGGAACGCATGTAGAACAAAAAGGATCGTTGGTAAATCCCAATTACTTGCGTTTTGACTTTTCACATTTTGCAAAAGTAACAGACGAGGAATTACATAGAGTAGAAGCTCTTGTTAATGCTCAAATTGAAGCGCATTTGCAAATGGTGGAACACCGAAATATCCCTATTAAAGAAGCATTGGATAAAGGCGCGATGGCGTTGTTTGGAGAAAAATATGGAGATAATGTCCGTATGATTGAGTTTGGTAAAAGTAAAGAATTGTGTGGTGGAATTCACGTAAAGAATACTGCTGAAATCTGGCATTTCAAAATCATTTCAGAAGGAGCAGTAGCGGCCGGAATTCGTCGTATTGAAGCGATTACAGGCGATGCTGTTAAGGACTATTATACTAATCAAGAAGGTACTTTAAATGAAATCAAAGAACTCTTGAAAAATCCGCAAGATGTTTTGAAAGCGGTTCTTACTATACAAGATGAAAACATGAAACTCTCAAAGCAAATTGAGGTTTTAATGAAAGATAAAGTTAAAAATTTAAAGACCTCATTGGCTTCAGAAATAAAAACAGTAAATGGAGTTCAATTTTTAGCAAAACAAGTAGATTTAGATCCTAATGGAGCTAAAGATTTGGCTTATGAATTAGGTACTTTGGGAACAAATATTTTTATGGTTTTGGCTACTTCCGAAGAAGGAAAACCGACGATTAGTTGTTATATTTCTAAAGAATTAGTGGCAGAGAAATCCCTTAATGCTGGTAATGTAGTTAGAGAACTAGGTAAATATATTCATGGTGGTGGAGGAGGCCAACCTTTCTTTGCAACTGCGGGTGGTAAAATTTCTGCAGGAATAGCTGAAGCTCTGGAAAAAGCAATTGAATTTATAAGATAAAATGGGTTAGTTATAAACAAAAAAAACCTTTCAATTGAAAGGTTTTTTGTTTGTAATTGCTAATTATTTTCCTTCTTTTGCCGCTTCCTTTTGTGCTTTTTGAACTTCTTTTAAAGCTTTGTATTTTTCAACACCTAATAATTCTTTAATTTTACCTTCTTTAGCTTTACCATATTCTTTAGATTTTTCAGATTTTTGCTCGTCTGTTAGTGTAGCATCTGCTTTTAATGCTTTTCCTAAAGCAGAACTTTCTTCCATAATCGCTCTGTATTTTTGTTGTTCATCCTCAGTTAAACCGGCAGTTTTGAATGCCACCATTAAATCAGCTTCTTTTTTCGCTTTAGCTGCAGCTTTGTCTTCTTTAGATAATGTTTTTTCTTGAGGTGCTTTATTTGCTTCTTGAGCTTGAACTCCTGAGAAAGCAAAACCAATGGTCATAATTGTAGTTAATAAATACTTCATCTTAATGTTTTTTTTAATTAAATATTTAGACAAATATAGATAAAAATAGAAGCGAAATTTATAATTTTTAAAATTTAAGATTAATTTAGTAATTCCCTGATTTATTCTAAAATTTGATAAAATAAAACTCCAAAAAATGAAATGATGCAATTTTTAATGTCATTTTTTGCACTCTAAGATTTTATTGATTGTTGATTTATGTCGTTACTTCTAATTTTATGAATAAACTAAAAAAAATGAGCTCGATTATTTATCGAGCTCATTATTAATTAATCATTAAATCTTATTATTCCGCTTTAGGAGTAATTTTATTTTCTTCTCTTGGAGGTCTTGGTAAAAGTGCTTTTCTAGAAACTTTTTCTTTTCTAGTTTTAGGATCCAATCCTAAATATTTCACTTGAAACACATCGCCCATATTCACAACATCAGAAACATTTTCAGTACGTTCCCAAGCCAATTCCGATACATGTAATAAAACCTCATTTCCTGGAGCAGCTGTATATTCTACTACCGCACCAAAATCCAACATCTTAATTACTTTCACTTCATAAGCTTCTCCCATGGATGGTTTAAAGATGATAGAATCAATCTTAGCCAATACTGCCGCAATTCCGTCTGGATCGGTTCCAAGAATTTCAACGACACCTTGCTCGTCTACTTCGTTAATAACGATAGTACAACCAGTAGCTTTTTGTAATTCTTGAATTACTTTTCCTCCAGGCCCTATTAAGGCACCAATAAAGGCACCAGGAATAGTTCTCATTATAATTTTAGGAGCATGAACTTTAACATCAGCTCTTGGTTGCGCCAAGGTTTCTGTTAAAATATTTAAAATGTGTAAACGTCCATCACGAGCTTGAGCCAAAGCTTGCTCCATGATTTCATATTTCAATCCGTCAATTTTAATATCCATTTGACAAGCTGTAATTCCTTCTGAAGTTCCAGTTACCTTGAAATCCATATCTCCTAAATGATCTTCATCACCCAAAATATCCGATAAGACTGCAAAACGTTCTCCGTCTGTAATCAATCCCATTGCTATCCCAGAAACCGGACGTATCATTTGAATTCCAGCATCCATTAAAGATAATGTTCCTGCACAAACAGTAGCCATAGAAGACGAACCATTTGATTCTAATACTTCAGAAACCACACGAATCGTATATGGACAATCTGCTGGAATCATGTTTTTCAATGCACGTTGTGCTAAGTTTCCGTGACCCACTTCTCTTCTTGAAGTTCCTCTTAACGGACGTGCTTCTCCTGTAGAAAATGGGGGAAAATTATAGTGTAAATAGAATTTTTCTTCTCCTTGTTCACTTGGTGAATCAATTTGGTTAGCTTCTCTAGAAGTTCCTAAAGTAGCTGTTGCCAATGCTTGAGTTTCTCCACGAGTAAATAATGCTGAACCGTGAACTGATGGTAAATAATCTACTTCACACCAAATTGGTCTAATTTCTGTAGTTTTTCTTCCATCTAAACGAGTTCCTAAATCTAAAGTTACATTACGAACTGCTTCTTTATTCGTTTTGTAGAAATATTTAGAGACTAAATCGCCATTTTCTGCCAACTCTTCTTCAGTAAACAATGCTTTTACTTCTTCTTTTACAGCATCAAATGCAGCCGAACGCTCGTGTTTAGCTGAACCTTTGCTAGCAATTGCATAAATTTTATCATAAGCTGCTGTTTTTACTTTGGCGTAAATAGCATCATCCGATTTTTCTTGTTCATAACTACGAACTTCTTTTTTACCAAAAGCCGCTTGTAATCTTTCTTGCGCCGCAATTTGATTTTTAATGTGTTCGTGAGCAAATTTAATGGCTTCTACCATTTCTTTTTCTGAAATTTCTTTCATTTCACCTTCTACCATCGCGATAGAATCCGTTGAAGCTCCAATCATCATGTCAATATCAGACAATTCTAATTGAGCGCGTGATGGATTGATAATGAATTTACCATCAATTCTCCCCACTCTTGCTTCAGAAATTAAAGTTTCGAACGGAATGTCAGACAAAGCCAATGCTGCCGAAGCGGCTAATCCTGCTAATGCATCTGGCATTACCTCTTCATCATGTGACATCAATTGAATCATCACTTGAACTTCTGCATGGTAATCTGAAGGGAAAAGTGGACGCAATACTCGGTCAACTAATCTCATGGTTAGCACTTCGCTGTCACTTGGTCGTGCTTCTCTTTTGAAAAAACCACCAGGAAAACGACCTGCTGCAGCAAATTTTTCACGATAATCTACCGTTAAAGGCAAAAAATCAATACCTGGACTTGCTTTTCTTGATGATACAACTGTCCCTAAGATTACAGTGTTACCAATTCTAACTACTACAGATCCATCAGCTTGTTTAGCCAATCGACCTGTCTCGATTGTGATGTTTCTGCCATCACCTAAATCGATACTTTCTACAAATAATTGTGGAATCATAAATTTTCCTTTTTAATTTTACATTGGTTTTCTGCCTGTCAGCAGAGTTGTTGTGTTGTTTTTCCGATAGTAAGTCGGATTGTAGCTGTTGTATTCCAATGAAAAACCAAACTTTTTTTAATATAAAAAACAAAAAAAAAGAGGCGCAAAAGCACCTCTTAAAATTTGTATTATTTTCTAATACCTAATTCTTTAATTAATTCACGATATTTTACAACATCTTTCTTTTTCAAGTAGTCCAAAAGACTTCTTCTTTTACCTACCAAAAGAACTAATGAACGCTCAGTGTTATAATCATGACGATTTTTTTTCAAGTGCTCAGTTAAATGAGTGATTCTAAATGTGAAAAGGGCTACTTGACCTTCTGTAGAACCTGTGTTTTCTGATTTACCTCCGTGTTTAGCGAAGATTTCAGCTTTTGTTTCTTTAGTTAAATACATTCCAATATTATTTAAATGATTATTATGTATGAATAAAGGTTTTCCCTATTCGGGTGCAAAATTACACTTTATTTTTAAATTTACAAGTAAAGCGATTAGTTTATTACATATTTTTATTCCAACTTCCTTCTTCCATCTACTAACTTCTGGCTTTCAACTAAAACAATTTTGCAACTTCTTCATTTACAAATTCTAAAAAACGTTCGTCTTTTTCTGTAAATGGGTCAATTACATGACTATCAATATCAATTTGCCCAATATTGGTTCCATTTACGAATAAAGGCACAACAATTTCCGACTTAACTGTAAAACTACAGGCAATATAATTGTCTTGTGCCGATACATCTGGAACTACAAAATTAGCATTTGATTCGGCTACTTGTCCGCAAATTCCTTTTCCGAAGGGAATTACTTTATGATCTGTCTCCGCTCCAACATGAGAACCAAGATGCAAGGTTTTGGTTTCTTGATTGGCAAAATAAAAGCCAACCCAATTGTAATAACTCACATTGTCAGATAAGAATTGACAAAGTGTTTTTAGTTTTTCTTCCCGACTTTGACTTTCGTTTGAAAGTAGATGTATTACTTCAGGTTTTAAAATGTCAAAATTCATTATCTATTTTTTTTACAAAAGTAACCATTGCAATTTCTTACTTTTACCTAAAATTTGTTAAAAATTTACATTTTGAAAGATTATTTTATTCAATTCAAACCCTTTTTGATTTTTCTAGCCAAGTTTGCTTTGACTTATTTGGCGTTAACATTTATTTATGGAAACTATTTGAGTCAATTTAACGAAAAAAAATTTGAAGTTGATGGTTTTACACAATTAGTCGCCAATCAATCTCAAAAAGTACTTTCTGTTTTTGATTCGAATTCGTATACATTACCCAATTTAGAAGAGGCAAGTGTTAAATTGTATTATCACAATAAATGGGTTTCTAGAATTATTGAAGGGTGTAATGCATTAAGTATTATTATTTTATTTGTAAGTTTTGTAATGGCATTTTCAGGAAAATTCAAGCAAACTATCTTTTTTATTTTGGCGGGAATCTTGTTAATTCACATTTTCAATGTAGTTCGAATTGCATTACTTTGTATGGCAGTATTTCATTTTCCGCAGTATGCACATTTTTTGCATGGAGTTATTTTTCCTTTATTTATATATGGATTTGTTTTTTTGTTATGGATTATCTGGGTTAATAATTATTCGTTTTATGCTAAAAAATCTATTAAATAATAAGCTAAAAGTTGCTGTCGGATTCTTTTTAATTATGTTTCTTTTGTTTCTAAGAACATTTGAAGATACCATTTTTTATGATCCATTTCTTAATTATTTTAAATCTAATTATCAAAATTCGCCATTGCCCAAACTAAATATCATTAAGCTGTTTTTTTGTTTGGGATTTCGATATTATCTTACTTCTATCATTTCTTTAGGGTTACTTTATTTGTTATTTAAAGACTCGAAGGTTATTAAATTTTCAATTTTTTTGTATTCTGTTTTAGGAATAATATTGATGGTGATTTTCTTTTTTGTATTAATTAAATTTGGAGAAACCAATAAAATGAATTTGTTTTACATTAGAAGATTTATTATACAACCAATATTTTTAATTCTTTTTATTCCAGCGTTTTATTATCAGAAAAAGATAAAATAAAATATATCTCATGAATTGTTAAAGATTAATTATCTTATCTTTGTATCATGAACTTTAGAAAGCAAATAAATTTATTTTTAGTAGTTTCCTTATTGATTTCCAATTTGGAATTGGCTTTTAATGTGCATTATTGCGATGATGAAATTGCATCTGTATCCATAAATACAGTTTTTAATTCTCAAGAAATCGAGAAAAATTGTTGTGGAAAAATTGAAAAAGCATCCAAATGCTGTAAAAACAAAATCATAAAAGCCAACCAAAAATTAGAACAAATTACTGTTAAAATAGTTTCGGTTGATGCCAATTATTATTTAGTATTCAGCGAATGGAACTCAGATGGTTTTACTAATAAAATTAACTTCAAAAAAAGAGCTTTACCAACTTATTATTGCGATGCGAATGCCCCGCCATTATATCTATTGTATAGCCAATATACCCTTTACGCCTGATTTGATTATAATTCTGTCGATTCTCAACCTTGAAATAGAATTAATTTAAATCATTTCTAATGAAAAATACAACTCTATTATTAATGTTGTTCTTTTTTTCTGTAGCTTTTTCACAAAAAAAATTAGAAGAAGTCAAAGTCGAATCGAACAAAAAAGGAATACAAAAATCACTTTCCAAAACTGCCAATACTATAGTGGTTTCTGGAAAGGAATTACTCAAAGCGGCCTGTTGTAATTTGGCCGAAAGCTTTGAAACCAATCCTACTATTGATGTTAATTTTTCTGATGCTTTGACGGGTACCAAACAAATTAAAATGTTGGGTTTAACCTCTCCTTATTTGATGATTACTGAAGAAAATATTCCTTCGGTTCGAGGAGCCTCTCAAGCATACGGGTTATCTTTTACACCAGGAACTTGGGTAGAAAGCCTCCAAATCACAAAAGGTGCCGGAAGTGTTGTGAATGGTTTCGAAAGTATATCGGGACAAATAAATACCGAGTTAATTAAACCCATGAAAGACATTCCGTTTTTCTTAAATGCTTATGGAGCTTCTGATTCTCGTTTTGAATTAAATACACATTTCAACACAAAAGTTTCTAATCATTGGGCTACGAGTTTATATCTTCACGGAAATGCTAGAGTAGCTAAAAATGATATGAACCATGATGGTTTTCTCGACAATCCGTTAGGTAAACAAGTAAATTTAGTCAACCGTTGGCAGTACTCCAATCCAGAAACGGGTTGGGTTTCGTTTATCAATTTCAAGTATATGAAAGATGAAAAACAAACGGGAGAATTGAATTTCGATAAAAATAGAGACCAACTCACTACCAATTATTGGGGTTCTGAAATCAATACCAATCGATTTGATTTTACTTCAAAAGTGGGTTATGTTTTTAAAGACATGCCCTTTCAAAGTATTGGTTTTCAAAATGCGTACAGTAATCATAATCAAGATTCATATTTTGGTTTGAATCAATACAATATAAAGCAACAAAGTTATTATTCTAATTTAATTTTCAATTCTATCATTAGTAATACGATGCACAAATTTGCTGCAGGTGTAAATTTCACCTACGATAAATATGCTGAATACGTCAATCTTTCTGATGTTAGTCGCACCGATAATTCGGCGGGAACATTTTTTGAATATACTTTTGATGACAATGATAAATTCAGCTTGATTTTAGGAGGAAGATTGGATTATCACAATAGGTTAGGAGCATTTTTTACTCCAAGATTACATGTTAAATACAATCCTTGGAATAAAGCAGTCCTTCGATTTTCAGCCGGAAGAGGAAAACGAGTGGCGAATATTTTTGCAGAAAATCAACAACTTTTTGCCAGTTCTAGAGTGTTCTCTATTTTAGATACTAATGGGAAAATTTATGGATTAAATCCTGAAATTGCCTGGAATTATGGATGGAGTTTTACTCAAAATTTCAATTTTTTTGGAAAACCTGCCGATGTTACTTTAGATTTTTATCGAACCGATTTTCAAAATCAAGCAATAGTCGATTTGTTTCAATCGTCACATCAGGTTTTGTTTTATAACTTAAAAGGGAAATCCTATGCCAACAGTTTTCAATTAGATTTCAATATAGAAATTATTAAACATTTGAATCTAAGAACGGCTTATAAATACTACGATATTTCAACGGATTATCTTTCGGGAAGTTTTCAAAGGCCAATGCAAGCCAAGCATCGTTTTTTTGGTAATTTAGAATACGAAACACACATTGTAGAAAAAGGAAAACAATGGAAATTTGATTATACTTTTAATTGGCTTGGTAAACAACAGTTACCAAACACAGCGAGTAATCCATCACAAGACCAATTGCCAGAATATTCCCCCTCATTTGGAATAATGAATACACAAATAACTAGAACTTTTTCTAGTTGTTTTGAAATGTATATTGGGGTAGAGAATATGGGTAATTATCGTCAGAATAAAGCTATTTTGGGTAATGATAATCCATTTGGACCTAATTTTGACACCTCTATAATATATGCACCTGTCTTTGGTCAAATGTATTACGCTGGATTACGATTTAAAATTAAATAACTTTTAAAATTAATTTATTATGAAAAAAATAGTCTATGGAATGTTGTTACTTTTTGTAGCATTTTCAACTCAGGCACAAGACAAAAAAAGTAAAAATGCCAAATATTTTTTTGAAGTAAATGGCAATTGTGAGCAATGTCAAAAAAGAATTCAAAAAGCGGCTTTTTGTGTAGATGGAGTAAAAATGGCATCTTGGAGTATAGAAACTCATGAAATGACAGTTATTATTAATGAAGAAAAATGTTCTCTTCTTGATGTCAAAAAAGCCATTGCCAATGTTGGTCACGACACCAAAGAGGTAAAATCAAAAAATGAAGTTTATGAAAAGCTTCATACTTGTTGTCAATATGAAAGATAATAATTCAAAAACTCGCAAAATTAAATTTGGGATTTTATTATTGCTATTTTTACCAAAATAATTCAAATGAAAAGACTTTTCCTTATTATTAATTTACTGTATTGTTTAAGTTCTTTTTCACAAGATTTTAAACAAGATCAACGCGTTTGGTTTGCATACACAGGGTTTTTAAAGGTTTCTAATCATTGGAGTTATCAAGCAGAAGCTCAATTTAGGATGGATAATCAATTACAACAAAATCAACAAAATTTGTTTAGACTCGGTGCATTGTATTCTATCTCATCTTCAAAAACCATTGCGGTCGGAAATGCATTAGTGAATACGTTTAGTAACTCAATGGATGAATATTATAAAGAAAATAGACTTTGGGAACAATTTCAATATTCAAAGAAATGGAATAATGATAAAAATTTTTTTTCACATCGATTTCGATTAGAACAACGATGGGTTGAGAAAAAAGATCGGATAGATAATGAAATAAAAAGCATCGCTACAAATTATCAAAACAGATTGCGTTATTTGAATAGAAATTTATTTCACTTATGTAATTTTAATTCAGAGAATGCGGACTTATATGCCATTATTCAAGAGGAAGTGTTTTTTACTTTAGGCAACAATAACATAAATACAAAATTAATAGATCAAAACAGATTTTTAGTTGGTCTTGGGCTAAATTTTAAAAGCAATATGAGGTTTGAATTAGGTTATCTTAATAATTATATCACTTCACCATCCAAAACGGATGTAATGAATCATACTATTTCAATTTCAGTTACTCAAAATTTAGCTTTATAAAACATTAATTTATTTAGTATAATTATCCCAAAAAATATGATTAATTTCACACTCGATTTTTCACTTATTTAATTTTATTATCCATGAATAATTTTGATTGGACACAATTAGTAAATCCGGAGTTTTATATCACCATGACAATTGGTGGTGTTAAAATTGGGTTTTGGATTGTATTATTTATTGTTTTTGCAGAAACTGGACTCTTTGCTGGTTTTTTTCTTCCCGGTGATAGTTTACTTTTTTTATCAGGAATTTACAGTCGTGATTTAATTGAGAACTTTACTTTCATTGAAAGTGATACCACTAATGTTACATTGCTATCAATTTTAGTTGCTACCGCAGGAATTTTAGGAAATATGATGGGATATTGGTTTGGATCAAAAAGCGGTTATTATTTATATAAAAAAGAAGATAGTTTTTGGTTCAAGAAAAAATACCTCATTCAATCAAAAGATTTTTTTGAAAGATATGGCGGTAAAGCCATAATTTTTGCCCGTTTCTTGCCGATAGTAAGAACTTTTGCTCCCATTGTTGCCGGAATTGTTTCAATGGATAAAAAGAAATTCATGTTCTTTAACATAGTAAGTTCATTTCTTTGGTCATTTGTATTAATATTTTCTGGGCATTATTTATATGGAATGTTTTTAGAGAAATTTAACATTGATTTGAAACATCATATAGAGAAAATAGTAATAGGTATTATTTTGGTTTCAACTTTTCCTGTATTTTTAAAAATGTTTAAAAAATCTTCGAAAGACCTTTAATAGTACATAAAAAAATACCTCAAAATTAATTTTTGAGGTATTTTTTTATGAAATTTATGTGATAAGATTACATCATTCCAGGCATTCCACCGCCCATTGGCATTCCACCACCAGCTGTATCTTCTTTAATTTCTACTAAAGCGCATTCAGTAGTTAATATCATTCCCGCAACAGAAGCAGCGTTTTCTAATGCCACACGGGTCACTTTTTTAGGATCGATAATTCCTGCTTTTAGCATATCCACATATTCATCTGTTTTGGCATTGTATCCATAGTCTCCTTTTCCTTCCGAAACTTTTGCAACTACTACAGAACCTTCAAGACCAGCATTTTCAACAATAGTACGTAATGGAGATTCAACCGCACGAAAGACAATTTGTATTCCTGTTGCTTCATCAGCATTATCAGCTTTGATAGATGATAGGGCAGATTTTGCTCTCAATAAAGCAACTCCGCCACCGGCAACAATTCCTTCTTCAACAGCTGCACGAGTAGCGTGTAATGCATCATCTACACGGTCTTTTTTCTCTTTCATTTCTACTTCAGAAGCAGCACCAACATAAAGAACAGCAACTCCACCAGCTAATTTTGCCAAACGCTCTTGTAGTTTTTCTTTATCATAATCAGAAGTCGTAGTTTCCATTTGACCTTTAATTTGATTGACACGATTTTTTATCATGTCTGCTTTGCCAGCGCCATTCACAATGGTTGTATTGTCTTTATCAATAGTTACTTTTTCAGCAGTTCCCAACATTTCTAAAGTTGCATTTTCAAGTGTATAACCACTTTCTTCGGCAATTACTGTTCCACCTGTTAGGATAGCGATATCTTCTAACATTGCTTTTCTTCGATCACCAAAACCTGGAGCTTTTACAGCCGCAATTTTTAATGCACCTCGTAATTTATTTACCACTAATGTTGATAAAGCTTCACCATCAACGTCTTCAGCAATAATTAATAATGGCTTTCCAGATTGAGCTACTGGTTCTAAAACCGGAAGTAATTCTTTTAAAGAAGATACTTTTTTATCGTACAAAAGAATGTATGGATTTTCTAATTCTACATTCATTTTTTCAGGATTGGTAACAAAATAGGGAGATAAATAACCTCTGTCAAACTGCATTCCTTCCACGACATCAACATAAGTATCGGTTCCTTTTGCTTCTTCCACCGTGATAACACCTTCTTTACCTACTTTTCCGAAAGCCGTTGCAATTAATTCTCCAATTACTTCATCATTATTCGCTGAAATAGAAGCAATTTGTTTTATTTTTTCTGAATCACTACCTACAACTTTTGCTTGTTTTCCAAGATCAGCAACTATAGCTTCAACAGCTTTGTCTATACCGCGTTTTAAATCCATTGGGTTTGCACCTGCAGCAACATTTTTCAATCCTTCTTTTACTATGGCTTGTGCTAAAACTGTAGCAGTTGTAGTTCCATCACCAGCTAAATCGTTGGTTTTAGAAGCTACTTCTTTGACCATTTGAGCCCCCATATTCTCTAATGGGTCTTTCAATTCAATTTCTTTAGCAACAGTAACACCGTCTTTAGTAACGTTTGGTCCTCCAAATGATTTTCCGATTATTACGTTACGACCTTTTGGTCCAAGAGTTACTTTTACTGCATTTGCTAATGCATCTACACCACGTTTTAATCCATCACGTGCTTCAATATCGAATTTTATATCTTTTGCCATTTTTGTTTTTTTTTTAATCTTAATACTTTGTATTTCTAAATTTGTACCTCTTACTATTAAATGATTGCAAGAATATCATCTTCTCTCATTATAAGATAATCTTTTCCATCAAATTTTAAATCTGTTCCAGCGTATTTACCATACAATACGGTATCGCCTACTTTTACAGTTAAAGGTTCGTCTTTTTTGCCATTTCCTATAGCAACAACAACTCCTTTTTGTGGTTTTTCCTTCGCAGTGTCTGGAATAATAATTCCAGATGCTGTTTGTGTCTCAGCAGCAGCTGGTTCCACAATAACTCGGTCTGAAAGTGGTTTAATGTTTAATGCCATAATTTGTTTATTTTTATTATTTATAAAATTATTAAAGTTGCTATTAATTATTCAGAAATTATGCCAATTGACTAAAACTGACATATTTTCAGTGAAAGAATGAAATAAAAAAACTATTTATTCTAAAAAAAAATCCCGAAATTACTCGGGACTTTCCTATCGAAATCGCAAAATTTATTATTTTTTTTCTGGAGCAACTGGTGCACTTGCAGGGGTTTTTCCATCAGTTTTTGGAGCTGAAGGAGTTTCTTTTTTTGGAGCTTCCGATTGAGATGCATCTATAATTTTTTTATTATCGTTCAAAGTTCCCGTGAAACTTAAACTAGATAATAATACTAATGCGATTAAAATAGCTGCTAATACCCAAGTGCTTTTGTCTAAAAAGTCAGTTGTTTTTTGAACTCCACCCATTTGAGTAGAGCCGCCTAATGAAGATGATAATCCGCCTCCTTTAGGATTTTGTACCATAACTACGATAATTAGTAAGAAACAAACTATTGTTATCAATACCAAAAAAATTGTAAATGTGTTCATTGTTTAACTATTATTGTTTTGTTGAAAATTCTTAATATCCGAAATTCGGTCTGCAAAGAAACTACTTTTTTCTGGATATTTCAAAATTAATATTTCATAAGCTTGAATTGCTTTAGAGAATTTTTTCTGTTCCAAATACACTTTAGCTAAAGTTTCTGTCATTAAGTAGGATTTATCTTCAATTTTAACTGAAATTGTTGGGGCACTATTTTCTTTACTTACTGGAGTAATTTTTGGATTTGCTTCTATAAATTTGTCAATAAGGTCTGATTTTTTCTTTTTTTCTAGATTTTCCTCAGTAGGAATTTCTTTTCTTTCGATAGGTTTTAATCTTGAAATTTGAAGCCATTCTTGGAAGGAATGTTTTTCCTCTTTGGTAAATTCTAATGGTTTACCTATTTCAAGTTTTTCTTCTATAGTTCCCTCTTTTGGATTCGCTTGTAAGATGGAGGAAATGATCGATTGTTCTAATGTATTAAGAGATTCCGAAGGATTTGTGAAAGCAACAATTTCGCTTTCAACCACTTTAATATTTAGTAGTTCGGCAACTTTTTGGTCATATAATCCATTTTGAACGGTCACAAAATTATCTGAAGTAATAAAATCGAATAAAACACTTCTGTCTGTTGTAAATGCCGAAGCTACTTTTAAAGCATAATTGTATTTAAAACTATCTTGATTGTACAAATGTTTCAATCTCAAAACACGTGCACTTTGAAAATAAGGAAATTCTTCTATAATTTTTTCCAAAGAATCACTTTGACGTTCATTAATGGCGTCAGGTTTGTTAATTATATATTTGTAATCGGTTAGATTCATTTTACCATTTTGCCAATGACTCGTTAAAAATATCTTGAGTAATTCTCTCAAAAATTACGTCTAGAGCAGATGAAAGTGTTGATCCAATCAATTGTTGGTCGCCAGGATAATCATAATAAAAAGAGAATGGTTTTTCAAAATTATCAGCATCTTTTTTTTTGTTAACATATCTTACATTAATAGTAATTGTCAATCGGTTTTGTGCTGCTTTTAAATCTGCAGTTGCCGCCATTGGTGATATGTTGTAGCCCGTTATTTCTCCTTCATATAATAAATCTCCATCCACATTAGTTAGATTCAGATTGGTTTGATTTTGTAAAATATCTTGCAGTTTTAATGTAAACGTTCTTTCAATACCAGGTTGAACTAACGGCGAATTATTCTGAAAATAATTTACTTGAAATGTTTTTGCATCAATTTTCCCTGTTCCTGTAAAATTGTATATGCTGCAACTATTTAAAGTCAATGCAATCAAAACCAATAAAAGGTATTTCAATGTTTTCATTTGAAAATTAAAAAGTCAAAGATATTATATTCTAATTATTAATTGTCAAATTTTAATTAGCAATTAACTACAAATCGTATTGTTTGATTTTTCTATACAATGTTCGTTCAGAAATTCCCAATTCATCAGCTGCTGCTTTTCGTTTGCCTTTATTTTTTTCTAACGATTTTTTGATAAGTTCAATTTCTTTTTGTTCTAATTTTAAAATTTCTTCTTCCTCTACAGTTTCTGCAAAAAGATAGTTATTATCGTCTTCATCGTTATCATCAAACTCTTCTTGTTCAGATTCATTGTTTGTTACAATTGAATTGGTTCGAGGTTGTTCTTCAAAAAATGTATCTTCTTCAGATTTTCCATACACTTTCTGAATTAAATTTGGATTGATTTCTTGCACTTTAGCCGAACCGTTTTTCATTAATTCTAAAGTCAATTTTTTCAAATCATTCAAATCACTTTTCATATCAAACAATACTTTGTACAAAATATCTCGTTCGGTAGCAAAATCACTTTCACTTTTTTTACTTTTTATTACGCTTGGTAGATGACTTCCATCTTGCGGTAAATAAGACATTAAGGTTTTTAAAGAAACATCACGTTTGGTTTCGAGTACTGAAATTTGTTCGGCAGCATTTCGCAATTGACGAATGTTTCCGCTCCAGCGGTATTTTAAAAGATAAGGAATTGCTTCTTCTTCTAATTTAATAGCGGGCATTTTATATTTATGAGCAAAATCAGAAGCAAATTTTCTAAATAATAAATGGATGTCTTCTTTTCTATCACGCAATGGAGGCAAAAGAATATCTACTGTACTCAAACGATAATATAAATCTTCTCGGAATTTACCTTTTTCAATGGCATCAAATAAATTCACATTTGTGGCAGCAACGATTCTAACATTTGTTTTTTGAACTTGTGAAGATCCTACCTTAATAAATTCACCATTTTCTAGAACACGAAGCAAGCGCACCTGAGTTGTCAGAGGTAATTCGCCCACTTCATCTAAAAAGATTGTTCCCCCATCGGCAACTTCAAAATAGCCTTCTCGTGTTGAAGTTGCTCCTGTAAACGAACCTTTTTCATGTCCGAATAATTCACTGTCAATCGTACCTTCTGGTATTGCGCCACAATTAACGGCAATGTATTTTCCGTGTTTTCTGTGCGATAGTGAATGTATTATTTTGGGAATACTTTCTTTTCCTACCCCACTTTCTCCTACTACTAATACCGAAATATCTGTTGGAGCAACCTGAATGGCTTTTTCTAATGCACGATTGAGTTTTGGGTCATTTCCAATAATCTCGAATCGTTGTTTTATTGACTGTACTGTTTCCATTTTATTTAATTGATAATGTACAATTAACAATGGATAATTAATTTCTGAATTTGAAATTATCAACTATCAATTGTTAATTATTAATTAATTTAATTCATATCACTTAAACCTACTGCTTTTCCTTTCAGAGTTCCGCTAGTGCAACTTTCGATTTTTACATTTACAAAATCCCCAATTTTATAATGTTCTTTAGGGAAAACCACCGTAATGCTTTGTGAATTCCTTCCGGAAAATTCTTTTTCTGATTTCTTAGACAATTTTTCGATTAAAACTTCAACCGTTTTACCAATAAATTCTTCACTTCTTTGCCAAGCATGTTTTTGTTGTAGATCAACAATTTCTTGCAATCGTCTGGCTTTGATTTCTTCGGGAACGTCGTCTTTCATTTTGCGCCCGGCTAATGTCCCTGGTCGTTCTGAATAGCTGTACATGTATCCAAAACTATACTTTACATACTCCATTAAAGATAAAGTGTCTTGATGATTTTCTTCTGTTTCAGTCGGAAATCCAGCAATCATATCTTGACTAATTGAACTTTCTGGAATTATGATTCTAATTTTATCAATCAACGACATGTATTCTTCTCGTGTATGCAAACGATTCATTTCTTTTAATATTCTATTGCTTCCGGATTGAACAGGCAAATGAATGTGTTTACAAATATTTGGATATTTTGCTATAATATGTAATACACTTTCGTGCATATCTTGAGGATTTGATGTAGAAAAGCGAATTCTCATTTTAGGAAAACCAACTGCAACCATTTCTAATAAATTATTAAAATTTACCGAGGTCGCTTTTTGCATTTCACTTGCATTTACAAAATCCTTTTTTAATCCGCCCCCATACCAAAGGTAACTGTCAACATTCTGACCTAATAGCGTAATTTCTTTAAACCCTTTATCCCATAAATCCTGAATTTCGGTCATAATACTTTGTGGTTCCCGACTTCTTTCACGACCTCGAGTAAATGGCACCACGCAAAACGTACACATATTATCACAGCCGCGAGTTATAGAAACCAAAGCCGTAATTCCGTTGCTCATTAATCGCACTGGCGCAATGTCTCCGTAGGTTTCTTCTTTACTTAAAATGACGTTTATAGCATCTCTGCCTTCTTCCACCTCTGCAAGTAAATGGGGTAAATCCTTGTAAGCATCTGGCCCAACGACCATGTCTACAATTTTCTCTTCATCAAGGAATTTTTCTTTTAAACGTTCTGCCATACAACCCAAAACCCCAACTTTCATTGATGGATTGGTTCTTTTTACCGCATTATATTTCTCTAAGCGTTTGCGAATTGTTTGCTCTGCTTTATCACGAATAGAGCAAGTATTTACCAAAACCAAATCGGCTTCTTGCAAAATTTGGGTAGTATTGTAACCGCAATTCGACAAGATTGAGGCCACAATTTCGCTATCTGAAAAATTCATAGCACAACCGTAACTTTCAATATATAGTTTCTTTGTGTTTTCTATTTTAGTATCCAGAACTAGACTATGTCCTTGTAATTGTTCATCAATTTCCTTTTCCATTTATGCTGAATTTATTTCAGTTTTTTAATAATCATCTAATTTCCTCGACTACAAAGATAATACTAAATTACAAAATATGACAACATGGCAGATAGTGTTTAACATACTTTTATCAAGTAATTAAATAATTACATTTTTTAAGGAATCAATTTTCGCGTTTCCCCATATCAATTACTTTAGATAAACAATCTTTTTTTTATTTGTATAAAATGAAATTCCTTTAAAAATTCAATCAAAAACTAAAAATCTAAAAAAAACTTCTACTTTTGCCACACAAAAAAAAAGTAAATGGCAAAGAATTTAGTTATAGTCGAGTCACCAGCAAAAGCAAAAACCATTGAGAAATTTCTTGGTGCAGATTACCAAGTAGAATCGAGTTATGGACATATTGCCGATTTGCCTTCCAAAGAAATAGGGGTAGATGTCGAAAACGGATTCAAGCCTAAATACGAAGTTTCTGCCGATAAAAAAGCATTGGTTACTAAACTTAAAGGTTTAGCAAAAAAAGCCGACATGGTTTGGTTGGCTTCCGATGAGGATCGAGAAGGAGAGGCTATTTCTTGGCATTTATCGGAAGAATTAAATTTAGATAAAAACAAAACTAAAAGAATTGTTTTTCATGAAATTACTAAAACTGCCATTCTCAAAGCAATCGATAATCCAAGAGAAATAGATTACAATTTAGTAAATGCCCAACAAGCAAGAAGAGTTTTAGACCGATTGGTTGGTTACGAATTGTCTCCGGTATTGTGGAGAAAAATTAAAGGCGGACTTTCAGCAGGCCGAGTACAATCTGTTTCAGTGAGATTAATTGTTGAGAGAGAAAGAGAAATTCAAAACTTTAAAGCCATTGCCAGTTATTCGGTTGTAGCCGAATTTGTAAACGAAGCAGGAAGAGCTTTCAAAGCTAAATTACCAAAGAATTTTAATACAAAAAAAGAAGCCGAAGATTTTTTAGCTAAAAATATAGGGTCTAATTTTAAGGTAGCCGAATTGGAAACAAAACCTAGCAAAAAATTTCCAGCTGGTCCTTTTACAACATCAACGCTGCAACAAGAAGCAGCACGTAAATTGTATCTTCCGGTAGGAATTACGATGCAATTGGCACAGCGTTTATATGAAGCCGGTCTTATTACTTACATGAGAACCGATAGTGTAAACCTTTCTAAAGAAGCAATGGAAGCTGCTCAAGCCGAAATCATTAAATCGTATGGAAAGGAATTTTCTAAACCAAGAACTTTCACTAACAAAAGTAAAGGTGCACAAGAAGCTCACGAAGCAATTCGCCCTACAGATATGTCGCGTCATACAGTTAATATAGACAGAGATCAGGCACGATTATATGATTTAATTTGGAAAAGAACATTAGCATCTCAAATGGCTGACGCCGAATTGGAGCGTACGATCGTAAAAATTGAAGCTAATAACCACAAAGAAACGTTTACAGCATCTGGTGAAGTTATCAAATTTGAAGGTTTCCTTAAAGTATATTTAGAAGGAAACGACGATGACGATGATGAACAAGAAGGAATGTTGCCCGCAATGAAAGTTAATGAAAAATTAATTAACAATTATATCACGGCTACTGAAAGATATTCGCGTCCGCCAAGTCGTTATACAGAAGCGGCATTGGTAAAAAAACTAGAAGAATTAGGAATTGGTCGTCCCTCTACATATGCACCAACTATTTCTACTATCATCAACCGAAGTTATGTGGAAAAAGGAACGCTTGAAGGACAAGAAAGAAATTATACTCAATTAACCTTGCAATCTGGCAAAGTTTCTGACAAAGTTTTGAAAGAAAATACAGGTTCTGATAAAGGAAAATTAGTTCCAACGGATATCGGAAATATTGTAACTGATTTTTTGGTTAAGAATTTTGATGCAATTTTAGATTATAATTTCACTGCCAAAGTAGAGCAGGATTTTGATGAAATTGCAGAAGGAAACATTAATTGGACAATTATGATGCAGGAGTTTTATGATAAATTCCATCCTAATGTAAAAGATGTTGAGGCCAATGCTGATAGAGAAAGTGGGGAACGAATTTTAGGTAAACACCCAGAATCAGGCAAAACGATTTTGGTTCGTTTAGGTAAATTTGGTGCAATGGCTCAAATTGGGGACAGTGACGACGAAGAGAAGAAATTTGCAAGCTTACGCCCAGAGCAAAATATAGGCACTATTACATTAGATGAAGCGTTGAATTTGTTTTTACTTCCAAAAGTTTTAGGAACATATAAAGGAGAAGATGTTGAAGTAAGTTTAGGTCGTTTCGGACCATTTATTAGATTCGGAAAAGTATTTGTATCACTTCCAAAAGGAGAAGAGCCATTAGATGTTGATCTAGAAAGAGCTAAAGTTTTAATTGATGAAAAAACCGAAGCCGATGCGCCAATAGCTGTTTATAAAGGCGAAGGTGTTCAAAAAGGCACCGGTCGTTTTGGGCCTTTTATAAAATGGAATTCTATTTTTATCAATGTTTCTAAAAAATATAATTTTGATACTCTTTCACAAAATGATATTGAAGAGTTAATAGAAGATAAACTACAAAAGAATATAGATAAAGTAATCCACAATTGGGAAGCAGAAGGAATTTTAGTTCTAAAAGCACGTTGGGGAAGAAGTGAAATTACAAAAGGTAAAATCAAAATCGAATTAAGCAAAGATATTGATGCCAGTAAATTAACATTAGCAGAAGTTCAGGCAATGATTGAAAAAAAGACGCCTGCAAAGAAAACTGTGGCAAAAAAAACATCAGTGAAAAAAGTAACAGCAAAAAAGAAATAATAAATGGAATTTGATTTTCTGGCACCCTTAGACACCGATTTAATTATTGACATTAATCGTCAGTCGTCCCAACATTTGTCTAGTAAAGTTGTCTTTCATACACAGCATGATTTCCCAGATATTACAAAAGTAAATATTGCTATAGTTGGGGTATTGGATAATAGAGGTGGGCTTGATGAAACTATAGATTTAGATTTGTCGTTAGTAAGAAAGCAATTGTATAGTCTTTTTCCTGGAAATTGGAGTCGGACTATAGCAGATTTAGGAGATATATTACCTGGAAATTCTCTAGAAGACACTTATTTTGCTGTTCAAAAAGTGGTATCAAGATTAATTAAGGATAAAATAATACCTATAATTATTGGAGGGTCTCAAGATCTAACATATGCCCTTTATCGTGGATATGATGATTTAGAACAAATGGTAAATTTAGTTTCAATTGATACTAAGTTTGATTTTGGGAAAGAAGACGGAACAATTGTTGCAGATTCTTATTTATCTAAGATAATCGTTGATGAACCAAATAATTTGTTTAATTACAGTAATATAGGTTACCAAACCTATTATAATTCTCCAGAAGAAATTGATTTGGTAGAAAAACTATTTTTTGATGCCTACAGATTAGGGGAAGTTTGCAATACTATTTCTATTGCAGAACCCGTTTTTAGAGATGCAGATTTAGTGAGTTTGGACTTGAATTCTGTAAAATCTTCCGATTCCGGAAATTTCATTAATTTTCAGCCAAATGGTTTCAATGGAAAAGAAATTTGTGCTCTGTCAAGATATGCAGGAATTAGTGACAAAGTTTCATGTTTAGGAATTTTTAATCAAAATAATTCCAAACAAGAAGCGGCACTAATATCACAAATTATTTGGTATTTTATTGAAGGAGTTCATTATCGCTCTAATGAGTATCCATTTGGCAGCAAAGAGAATTATATTAAATATACAGTTCCGTTTGAAGAAGAAGACATTGTATTCTTTAAAAGCAACAAAACGGAAAGGTGGTGGATAGAAATCCCCTTTTTTACTAATACACACAATAAATTAAAAAAGAATACGTTGTTACCATGTACGCATGATGATTATTTGGCTGCTTGCAATCAAGAATTTCCAGAACGCTGGTGGAAAGCACAACGAAAAAGTATTTTATAGCATCATTTATTCTGTAAAAACATATAAAATCTATATAATTCTATATTGGAGCAATTAAATACAAATAATGTTAAAAAAGAAAAAATATATAATATTTTACATTATTGATAAAATTATTTTCACAGAATGTATATATTTGTTTTTTTTAATAAAGAAATTAAAATTTAAGATATAATTTATTGTTTTTTTCAAAAATAATAGATAGGTTTACGGCCTCGAAAAAAGAATACATAATTAACCCAAATTTATATGAAGAAGTTCATTGCATTTGCATCTGTTTTAACTCTATTAGTTAGCTGTGGTAAGTCTAGCGACAAAGGTGAATTAGTTGGAGTCAAAGGAAAGAAATGGCACCCAGAGAAACCATTCGGAATGGCTTTAGTTCCTGGTGGTGCATTTATTATGGGTAAATCGGATGATGATTTAGCTAATGTTCAAGATGCTCCAACAAAAACAGTAACTGTAAGATCATTCTACATGGATGAAACTGAAATTACTAATAGTGAATACCGTCAATTTGTAGAATGGGTTAAAGATTCTATTATTAGAGTTCGTTTAGCTACACTTGCTGATGAACAAGGGGCAAAGCCGGGCACAGGAAAAACCGGTAAAGGTGGAGGAAGCATTGGTGATTATGCGTTTGAAGATCAAGATCCTGCTAAAATGACTCCATATAATAAGTATATGTATGAGAATTATTATAGTGTAGGAACCAAAGATGATCCTTATGCTGGTAGAAGATTAAATCGTAAAGTAAAATTAATTACGGATGCTTCAAAATATCCAGATGAATTTTACACGGAAGTTATGGATACAATGTATATACCGGTTTCCGAATCTTTTAATGGTTTAAGAACTATTGATGTAAATAAGTTAAAATTCAGATATTCTTGGATGGATATTCAAGCAGCCGCTAAAGCTAAAGTAGGTAAAAGAAGTAAATTCATCAAAAATGAACAAACCCCAATCTATCCTGATACAACAGTTTGGATAAAAGATTATGCCTATTCTTATAATGAACCAATGCACAATGATTATTTTTGGCACCAAGCATATGGAGATTATCCCGTAGTTGGAGTTAATTGGAAACAAGCTAAAGCATTTTGTGCATGGAGAACGTTAAATAAAAATATTTATGTGAAAAAGAAAAAAGGAAGAGATTTAATTAACTCTTTCCGTTTGCCTACAGAAGCTGAATGGGAGTATGCTGCGCGTGGCGGATTACAATCAGCTACTTATCCTTGGGGAGGTCCTTACACTAAAAATGATAGAGGTTGTTTTATGGCAAACTTTAAACCAAGTAGAGGAGATTATGCTGCAGATCAAGCATTATATACTGTAGAAGCAAAATCATTCCAGCCTAATGGTTATAATCTATATAATATGTCAGGAAATGTATCAGAATGGACCGATTCATCCTACGATCCATCTTCTTATGAATATGTTTCAACAATGAATCCAAATGTTTCAGATGCTTCTAATAAACGTAAAGTTGTAAGAGGAGGTTCATGGAAAGATGTTTCTTACTTCTTACAAGTTGGAACAAGAGATTTCGAATATCAAGATACTGCTAGAAGCTATATCGGCTTTAGAACAGTTCAAGATTATATGGGAACTCAAACAACAGGAAAAAAACCTGGCAAATTGTAAAATTGTATTTTTAACTAACTTAATTATATTAAACTTAACTAACTAAATTTTTTTTATTATGGCATTGATTCCTAAAAAAGTTATGAATTTCACCTATGGTATGGGTGCAGCAGTTGTAATTGTTGGAGCATTATTCAAAATTCAACACTGGCCTTTCGCTAGTCTATTATTAATTGTCGGTTTATTAACGGAAGCTTTCATCTTCGCACTTTCTGCTTTTGAACCAGCAGATAAAGAATTAGATTGGTCTTTAGTGTATCCAGAATTAGCAGATGGTGATGCAAAACAAAAAGGTAAAAAAGAAGATCCAAAAGATGCTCAAGGTTTATTGTCTCAAAAACTAGATACAATGTTGAAAGAAGCTAAAATTGACGGTGAGTTAATGGCTAGTTTAGGAAACAGCATCAAAAACTTTGAAGGCGCTGCAAAATCTATTTCTCCGACTTTAGATGCAATGGCTGGACAAAAGAAATACGCTGAAGAAATGGGTAAAGCTGCAGCTCAAATGGAAGCTTTGAACGGTTTATATCAAGCTCAATTACAAAGCGCTGAAAGAAACGCACAAATAAATAATGAAGTAGCTGAAAACAATATTAAATTAAAAGACCAAATGCAATCTTTGACTTCTAATTTATCTACTTTGAACAATGTATATGGTGGAATGCTTTCCGCAATGAATAATAAAGGATAATTAGTTTTTAAACTAAATTTTATTAAATTAACATTAAAAACTAAATTAAAAAATGGCAGGAGGAAAATTAACCCCTAGACAGAAGATGATTAACCTGATGTATCTGGTTTTCATCGCTATGTTGGCATTAAATATGTCAAAAGAAGTATTATCGGCATTTGGATTAATGAATGAGAAATTCGAAAGCGCTAATATTGCTTCTAAATCTAATAATGAAAAATTATTAACATTAATTGATCAAAAAGGTTCTGAGAATGCGGGTATGTATGGTCCTGCAAAAAATGCAGCTGATAAAATAGCTGTTATTTCTAAAGGATTTTATGATTATATTGAAACCTTAAAAGCTGACGCTACAAATGGAGTTAAAGTCGATGAAAAATCAGGAAAACTGCCATACGAATCAATGGATAAAGGACCCCATATTGATGAAACTTGGTTTAAAGGTGATAAATATTCAGCAAAAGGCAATGCTATTGTAGCCGCTATGAATAATTACGTTGCTTCTATGAAAGACGCTGTTGCTAGTGAGCCAACTTTAGCTGCTAAATTAGGTCCAGTTGTTAAAGATTTGGAGTCAAAATTCAATACTGCTGATGTTAAAGATGGTGAAGGAGTTACCAAAAAATATCTTTCCTATCATTTTGAACATTTTCCTGCAATTGCCTCTTTAGCTAAATTAACTGCTTGGCAAAATGATGTAAAAAAAGCAGAGTTTGATAGTTATAACAATTTATTAGGAGCATCTGCTATTACAGCAGCTTCTATGAAAAACTATACCGCTCTTGTTGTTTTAGAAAAAAGCGCTTATTTTCAGGGAGAAGCTGTAAAAGGAAAAGTTGTCTTAGGAAGATATGACGAAAATACCAAGCCAACATCTTTCCAAGGTCCTGGTAAAATTGAAAATGGCCAAGCTGTTATCTCTATGACTGCTGGTTCTATTGGTGAACAAAACATTAATGGACAATTTACATTTATGGAAGACGGAAAACCTGTTCCATTAAAATTTGAAGGAAAATACGTTGTTATTCCTCGTCCAAAAACAGCAACTATATCTGCGGATAAAATGAATGTTGTTTATAGAGGTGTAATTAACCCAATGACAATTTCTTTTGCTGGGGTTGGTGATAACAATGTTAACGCTAATGCTCCAGGTTTATCTAAAGGTTCCGCTAACGGAAAATATAACATGTCTCCAGGATCTGGAACTGAAGTTGTAATTAATGTTAACGCTAAAATGTCTGATGGTACATCTGCAAATGACAAACGTACTTTTAGAATTAAAAACATTCCTGCACCTGTAGGTGCTATTGGTGGTACTATTGGCTACACAAAAGGCGCTAAATCTAGATTAGCTGTTTCTACAGTATCTGCTGTATTGCCAGATTTTGATTTTGAGGTTAAATTAAGAGTAACTCAGTTTACTTTTAAAGTTACAGGTCAAGCTGCAGTAATTGTAAGCGGTGATAAAGTCAATGCTCAATGTGTCGCAGCTATGGCAAAAGCGTCTAGAGGTGATCAAGTTACCATTACTGAAATTAAAACTAAAGTGGAAGGTTCAACAATTATGTTGCCTCAAACATCGCCTGTTATTTTTGAGATTTTATAATAATAATTATGTTTTCTCGTTTTGTAGTATATTTGTTTACTACCTTAATAATTTAGAATTTAAAATATGAAATTGAAAAACTTTTTATTAGTTGTTTTGAGTGTTGCAGGAAGCTATATTTCATCTGCTCAGTCTAACTTATTGAATGCTAAAACACCTGCTGATATAGGTAAAAAGACCGCTGCTCAACTGGATTCTGATAATGACAAACCTCTTCCTTATGGCTACGTTCATGACAGAGATGTGTTGATGGGTAAAACAGTTTGGGAATTAATTGACATTGATGAGAGAATTAATTTCCCTTTGTATTTTCCTGTTGACACGGCCAATATAGGTCCTGATAGAAGGTCTTTATTTGATGTTTTGTTAAAAGGTATTAAAGACGGAAAAATAACTGAAGTGTATACGGATGATTATTTTAACACTAAAAAGACTCTAAAAGACATGGCTTCTTCTTTTAAATTTAGAGATACTACTGATGCTGGAAAAGAAGAAATTAATAATCATTATGATGACTATTATCCAAAAGCTACTCCTTTAGTAGTAAAAAAAGACAAAAAAGGAAATGTTATTTCTCAATCTGGAGGTGCTGCACCAGTTGCAAAAGAATTAGCTAAAGAGTTTATTGATGAAAGAGAATTATCATCTCGCGATATCTCTGGATATAGAATTAAAGGTTATTGGTATTTTGACAAACGTCAAAGTGAGTTAAAATACAGATTATTAGCTATTTGTCCTGTTACGCCAGAGGCACGAGATATTGGTAATGATAATGCTGATGTAATTGATTTATTTTGGGTTTATTTCCCTTCAATTCGAGATGTTATGCATGAAGCCAAATCTTTTAATGACAAGAATTCTGCTATGTCAATTACTTTTGACCATCTTTTAAATTCACGTCGTTTTAATGGTGTTATTTATAAAGAGGAAAATGTATATGGTGATAGAGAAATAAAAGATTACATGAAAGATAATGCGCAAATGCAGTTATTAGAATCGGAACGTGTTAAAGAAAAGATTCGTAACTTCGAACAAGATATGTGGAACTACTAATTTTAGCAGTTAAACAATATTAAAAACTCTTACCTTTGGTAGGAGTTTTTTGTTTTATAACGTCCAATTTATTTTCAAAATGATAGATTATATTATTGTTGGTTCAGGACTTGCCGGAATTGCTTTTTCTGAAAAAGCACTCCAAAATAACAAATCCATTTTTGTATTTAATAATCAATCTCAAAATTCTTCCAAAATTGCAGGAGGATTATATAATCCTGTAATCTTAAAACGTTTTAGTGAGGTATGGAAAGCCAATGATCAATTAGAATTGTTGTATCCCTTTTACAAAAATATTGAACAAAAATTAGGCATTAAATTAGATTATAAACTACCACTTTTAAGAAAATTTTATTCGATAGAGGAACAAAATAATTGGTTTACAGCATCTGATAAATCTAATTTAACTAAGTTTCTTTCTACTGATTTAATAGCGACTAAATGGGATTTTATTCCGGCACCTTTTTATTTTGGTGAAGTTTTATTTTCGGGATATGTAGATACGTCTCTTTTGGTAACATCTTATAAAACATATTTAATACAACATAATGCATATGAAGAAGAAACGTTTGATTATTCGGAATTAAAAATATATTCAGATTATATTCAATATAAAAATATTAAAGCGAAACACATAGTGTTTGCAGAGGGCTTTGGGATGCTGTCTAATCCATTTTTTAGCAAATTGCCTTTAGATGGAACCAAAGGCGAATTATTGCTTATAAAAGCGCCTAATTTGAATTTAGACGTTATTATAAAATCTTCTATTTTTGTTCTTCCAATTGGAATCGATTTATATAAAGTTGGAGCTACTTACAATTGGGAAGACAAAACAAATACTCCAACAGAAGCAGCAAAAAAAGAATTAATCGATAATCTGAAAGAATTAATTCAATGTGATTTTGAAATAATTAATCATTATGCTGGTGTTCGCCCAACAGTTAAAGATCGAAGACCATTAGTTGGAACACATCCAATTTACAATAATATTCATGTGTTAAACGGTCTAGGTACACGAGGGGTAATGCTTGCGCCAGCCATGGCCAATGATTTATTCAATCTTATTGAAAATAAAATTCCTTTGGATAAAAATATCGATATTGCTAGAATTAAGAATTTTGTTTCCAGTTTTCATCAAAATGGATGAACATACTAATGTAAATATTTCTTGCTAATCTTGCGGTAACGGGCATTAATGCTACTATTCCTGAAACAATTCCTATAAAAGTTGTTAGAACTCCGAAACCGAGAATAACATTTAGAATTACAAATAAAGCAACTCCAAATCCAACTGTCAATCCATAACTTACATACATAGCTCCATAAAAAAAGGAAGGTTCTATCTTGTATTGAGTGTTACAATGACTACAACTTTCGTTCATTTTGTATAAAGTGTTTAATTTATATGGATTTTTAACCACATACATACTTTCTTCATGACATTTAGGACAACTTCCTGTTAAAATACTATTTAATGTGCTTCCTTTTTTTAACATTTGCAAAAATTTTCTATAAAGGTACTCTTTAAGAAATTTTATAAAGTAACATTTGTCACAAAAATATGCTAAATATTCATAATTTATCGGTTTCTTTTGGTGGTTCGTATCTTTTTGAAGAAGTAACTTTTCGATTAGGTTCAGGGGATAGAGTTGGTCTTGTAGGTAAAAATGGAGCTGGAAAATCTACGATGTTAAAAATTCTTGCGGGCGATTTCAAACCTGATTCAGGTCAAATTGCTACAGAAAAAGAAGTAAGAATGGGTTTTCTTCGTCAAGATATTGATTTTGAACAAGGACGAACGGTTCTTGAAGAAGCGTATGAAGCTTTTACAGAAATCAAAAAAGTAGAAAAAAAACTTGAAGAAGTCAACCATCTTTTAGTTACTCGTACCGATTATGAAAGTGAAGAATACGCACAAATCATCGAGGATTTATCCGATTATACTCATAGATTCGAATTGCTTGGAGGTTATAATTATGTTGGTGATACCGAGAAAATTCTATTAGGATTGGGTTTTAAACGCGAAGTTTTTAATGATCAAACCGATACTTTTTCTGGAGGATGGCGCATGCGAATTGAATTGGCCAAATTGCTATTACAATCCAATGATATTTTGCTTCTTGATGAACCAACAAACCACTTAGATATTGAAAGTATCATTTGGTTGGAAGGTTTTTTGAGAAATTTTTCAGGTGTTGTTGTGATTGTTTCACACGATAAGATGTTTTTGGACAATGTAACCAATCGAACTATTGAGATCTCTCTTGGAAAAGCATACGATTTTAATAAACCCTATTCCGAATATTTAGAATTGCGACATGAAATTCGTGAAAAGCAGTTAGCTACTCAAAAAAATCAAGCAAAAAAAATTGAAGAAACTGAGAAGTTAATCGAGAAATTTAGAGCCAAAGCTTCTAAAGCATCCATGGCTCAATCACTTATAAAGAAATTGGATAAAGTGGAACGAATTGAAGTTGATGAAGACGATAACTCCGTTATGAATATTTCATTTCCAGTTTCTAAAGTTCCGGGTAAAGTCGTTATTGAAGCCGAAGATGTTACCAAATCGTATGGTGATAAAGTTATTTTAAAAGACATTTCTTTATTAGTGGAACGTGGTAGTAAAATTGCATTCGTGGGTCAAAATGGGCAAGGAAAATCAACGTTTATCAAAGCCATTGTAAATGAATTTGAATATAATGGCCAAATTAAATTAGGTCATAATGTGCAGGTTGGTTATTTTGCTCAAAATCAAGCGGAATATTTAGATGGCGAAATTACTTTGCTAGAAACTATGGAAAATGCAGCAACCGATACTAATCGTTCCAAAGTTCGCGATATGTTGGGTTCGTTTTTGTTTAGGGGTGATGACGTTGACAAGAAAGTAAAAGTGCTTTCGGGAGGCGAACGAAACCGCTTGGCATTATGTAAATTATTGTTACAGCCCATCAATGTTTTGGTAATGGATGAGCCAACGAATCACTTGGATATCAAATCGAAAAACGTATTAAAAGCGGCACTTCAAAAATATGAAGGCACCTTACTTTTGGTCTCACACGACAGGGATTTTCTTCAAGGGATGTCGAATATTGTGTATGAATTTAAAGATCAAATAATCAAAGAATATTTAGGAGATATTAATTTCTTTTTAGAGCAACGTAATTTGGAAAACATGCGTGAGGTAGAAAAGAAAGATGTTGAGAAAAAGGAGGCACCAAAGGAAACTAATAAGGTTTCTTATGAAGACCAAAAGAAAGGAAAATCACTTCAAAATAGGTTGAGCAAAATAGAAAGTCAGATTAAACAATTGGAAATTGATATTCAAAATGATGATAAAGCATTGGCTTCTAATTATGATAAACATTTAGAAGATGCCTCTTTTTTTATGGCTTACAACAAGAAAAAAGTGGAATTAGATAAACTTCTTGAAGATTGGGAAGTGGTTCAAGGAGAAATAGATGCTATGAATTAAATCATTTAAAAGGGTGTCGAATTTGCCATTCAATTTTTGGTTCTAGTTTTCTGAAAAACTGCGCTAGGTATTTATTTACTATAGCATTATTATGATAGATAAACCCAGATATTTTTATAGGAATTGCTCCAATAGAACTTTTGATTTCGAGTGCTGTCCTCCCAAAAATTATTTTCTTAAAACCATTTTCAATTCCAAATTCAGTCATGTTATAAAGCATGTTTAAATAGAGCATGTTTTCTTTTTGAATTTTTGAATCATAACCTAAAAAGTAGGTTTCTAAAACTGTTCCATTGAGAAGAATGGTGTGGAATCCAACTAATTTTTTATTCAAAAAATAACCAAAAAGCAAGAAATTATTTTCGCATTTACTTTTCATCGATGAGAAATGATTTTTAGATAAAAAGAAGGTATTGAAAGGTGCATTTTTTGCGACATAATGGTACAAATCGTTTATCTTTTCCTCATACTGAATTATTTCTGGCAGAGTAAATTCTTTAACAATTATTCCTTCAAATTTCTTGTGAGCCCGTTTGTATTGATCTCGATATTTCTTTGAAAATGCTTCAATATAATCGTTTTTGTTTTTCCAATTTTCATTGACATACAAAATCATATTGGGTTGCGAATTGAATTCGTACATGTTTGAAAATTGATATTTTTTCAATTCAATTGAACAATTTTCATAAAAATCTTTAAAAGAAACCAAATGAATTTTGATGTTTTGATTATTGAAATAGTGTTTTATTTCATTCGCACTTTCAAATAAAATGGCACTTACTTTTTCAAAGTTGATTTCTTTAGAAAAAGCATACCCATTTTGACCTGTAATCATGTTATTTCCTAAAAATAAAGTATGAGAACCAAATTTCCTAAAAATAATATTTCTAAAAAATGTTTTTAGGCATTTATCCCGTTCACCAAAGGATTCTAATGTATTTAAATCAAGATATTGTGCCAATGAAACTCCAATTAGTTCTTGATTTTCAAAAACTCCTATATAAAAACATTTCATGTTTGAAGGTGCCGATTTTTCTAAAACTTCAAGATAATGGCTTTGAAGAAAAATATTACTTATAGCAACCGTATCCCATTTTTTGGGAAGATCTTGAGTATGCAGGTATATTTTCAATGATAATTCGTTCATAAAAAAATCGCTCCACAAAAGTAGAGCGATTGCATTATAATTAAATGTTAAAATTACATCCATTGGCAGATAATTCCGCCCATAATCATACAAGTTATCACCCAGTAACCTCCAGCAACAATCGTGTATTTCCAACTTCGTCTTTCGTGTAATGCTCCAACACCGATTACTGGAAAGCAGAAAAACAATCCAGTTATAAATCCATGTAAAGCCCCGTGTTTAAATGTTCTAAATGCTGTTCCGTAATCACTCATGAAATTTGCAAAGGACGGAAGTGCTTTCGATTCATTACCACCAATCATTCCCAAAGCACCTGTCTGATGGATAACTAAATATTGCAAAATAAAGGAAATAAAAAAAGCATAAAGAAATGATGCTAGCATTGTTAATGCGATGTTGCCTCCTTCAATTTTTTCTTCTGAAACTCCAGATTCTCTTATCCAAATTTTTCCAAAAACTTTTGGATTATACCAAATAAATCCTACTAATAAAGATGAAAATGCCGAAAGTAATAAAATTAAAAAAGTGTGCATAAATTGATGTTTTATAAGTTTGTTTAACAAATATATAAAATTATTTATTTAAAACTTTTTCTCTAAATAATATATCAAGGAAATTGATTTGTTTGCACCGGAATAGTAAAATATAAAAAGGACGTTTTAAAAAAAATGAAACATCCTAAATATTAGTATCAATTAACTTTAAAATCATGACTTTGTTGAATAATATACTATTACAATACTATTCCTCAGTTCCTTCTCCAGATTTTCTGTAGATGAAATTTCCGTAAATATGGCGTTTTGCAAAACGATTAGGAGATTCAGCATTAACCATTTTAACATAAAGATTTCTCGGAACCCCAATATATTCATAAGAAACACCGTTCAAATGGGTAATTAACAAAGTTTGTTTTTCTAGACGGAAATCAAGAATATTAAAGTTGTTAATTGTATCTTGATATTCTGGTAAATTCTTTTCAAGTGTTTCATTTGAAATGCTTACCAAGAAATGATAGGCACTAATAATATTCTTGCTCGTTTCTTCTGCTGCTAGTTTTCCAGTTTCATCATTTACAAATTTATCAGGATGACTATCTTTCATCGCATTTCTATAAATGGTTTTAAGTTCTTTTAAAGTAACATTTTTGTCAACTTCTAATAATTTTCTATACTCAACAACTCTTTTCATAAATTAAATTTCAAATAAAAATTAAAGTCACTATTTTTAGAATGACTTTTCTGATAGATCATCCGAACTATAGCACGAACAATTTGCAGAGGGATTTTAATAATTTTTGTGATGGTTTTTGAAAATAATAAAACCTTTTTCTTCGCGTGCAAATGTAATTAAAAAGATTAACCTATTATTCTAATTAATAAAAGATTTCGAAATCTATTTGGTATTTAAAAAAAATACCATCTAAATTTATTTAGAGGGTATCGGTACAACTTGGTAGACTGTTTAGACGACATCTCTAATTATTTGCTAAAGAATTTCTATAAATTTTCAGATTTTTTTGGAAATAAATAACCTCTAAATTTCTTTAGAGTTTATTGGTACAACTTAGTAGACTGTTCAGACGAAATGTCTAACAATTTGCTTAAAGATTTTGATAAATTTTTAGGTTTTTTTGCTCAAAAAATATCGAAATAATGTAAATTGTTCAATTTTACCTCTAATTCCTTCTTTTTGGTCACCTCAAAAAATACAATACTCAAAAAAATCAAGTAAAGAAAAAAAGAATAGATTTTCGCTACATTATTCCTATTATATTGCTAATAATTTAAGAATGTATATATAGTAAATATAATGATTCCAAATAAAAACATTTTTTTATAGTCATTAAGTAATTATTATATTGTTATTAAGATTTCAACATAATTATCATATGACTTATTTCTTAAACAAGTAAAGGAAACTGAACTATAATTTTAACAATATTCAATAAACAACAAATAGTAAAAATTACTAGTAATAAGTTGGAAGACTAAGCGTAAAACATCAATAAATAAACCAATTTTGATATTTAATTCAGGAATTTTTTTTTGATTTCTTTGAAATACAAAAAAAACATCAATTAATACGAACTAGATAAGAGATTGTTTGTAGTAATAATAAAGTATTTAAAACCAATAAAATAGCGATTATTAATTTTTATTTTTTCTTTAAAATACTAAATTTTGAGTAGAACAAACTTTCGAAATTCAGTAAATTCAAAATACTAGTATTAATAATGTAAATAAAAAAAATATATTTTAGCATTTCAATTAATATTAACCAACATTTTTAATTATGTTTAACAATTACACTTTAAAAAGTCTTTTGTTTTCTCTTTCATTTCAAGAGGTTAAGCACAAAGAAGTAAAGCCAACCAAGTTTGGTTTTTCACTAGTTGTTGTTTTGATGGTATTGTTTGCTGCTATAAGCATCCAAGCTCAAACAACGATCATCAACCCTGCTGGGGATGGTGGTTTTAACAACGGTAGTACTTTTGCTGCTAACGGATGGACTGTTGCCAACCAAGGGGTAAACCCTTCGAAATGGGTTGTAGGAACTGGTGTTTCTGCAACAACTACGGCATCCACTGCATCAGTAGCTTCTGGAACGACTACGTTAACCTTAACAGCTGGTAACCCACTTATCTATCCAGGTATGAAAGTTACGGCATCTAGTGGTGTTCTAGCAGCAAATACTTATGTGTCTGCTATTACTGGAACTGCCTTAACGTTGACTAATGCTACTACTGCATTATCTTCAACGCCAGTAACTCTTACCTTTGGTTTTGGATCAAATGGTGGAGCTACAGGAACATCTACTTCAGTGACTGCAGCTTCAGCTACAATTACTTTAACTGTGGCTAACCCTGCTATTGTGGTGGGACAATCCATCTCGGTTACTTCTGGAACTGCGGTTTTAGCTTCCAATACTTATGTTACTAATGTAAGTGGAACCACTGTTACTATTTCTCAACCAACAATTGCGGCTTCTGCAAGTGCAGTGACGTACGCATTTGGCGCAACTTCATCCAACATTTCTGGAAATGCAGCTTACGTTTCTAATGACGGAGGTGCTTCGAATGCTTATTTTGGATACAACGGAAACAGAACGCTTTATTTTTATAGAGATGTAACTGTTTCTAGTGCAGAACAAGCAATGACTTTAACTTTTGACGTTAAATCGCCAATTACCTCTGGAAGTGGATGGCAAGTTTGGGTTGCTCCAAC
>CANFNV010000007.1 GCA_947448525.1 Flavobacteriaceae bacterium
AAAACAGCAGATGGGATGGAGCCGGAACAAAAAAACTAACGCAAATAAAAAAGGCAGCCATAAAGCCTGCCTTTTTTTGTGATCCCGCTGGGACTCGAACCCAGGGCCCCATCATTAAAAGTGATGTGCTCTACCAACTGAGCTATCGAGTCATTTTCGTTTCTTGAATGCGGGTGCAAATATAAGACCTTATTATTTATTTTTCAAAGCAATTTTGTTTTAAATTTGTCTTTTTATAATAATATATCTTAACGCCTTAGTTTATAAGGCATTATTTCATGAAGAAAGTTGTTTTAATAGGTTATATGGGAAGTGGCAAGTCGGTTATTGCTAAAAAACTAGCTGCTTTAATTGGGGTTGATTTTCGTGATTTGGATGCTCTAATTGAAAAAAAAATGGAAATGCCTGTCGAAAAAATCTTTTCTTCCAAAGGCGAACTTTACTTCAGAAAACTGGAACAGGAACTTTTTTTGGAATTGTTACAAACAGAAAATAATTTGATCATTAGCACCGGTGGCGGAACTCCTTGTTATTATAATAATCACGAATTGTTGAATTCCCAAAATGTGGTTTCAATTTATTTAAAAGCGTCTATAGACACTTTATTCAATAGATTACTCAAAAATAAGCAAAAGCGACCGTTAATTGCTTCTTTGAATGATAGTGAAATTAAAGAATATATTGCCAAACATTTATTCGAAAGGAATTACTATTACAATCAAGCCACTTTCAAAATTGATGTTGATGGAAAAAGTGTAGAACAAACTCTTTCAGAAATCACTAATCTATTAGCCTAAACGTGCATAACTAGTATTTTTTTCAAATACTACTTCAACATATTCGTGTGAAGAAGTTGAAAGCGAAATGCCTTTGAAATCTACTTTTATAGGATATTTTTTATGATTTCTATCCACTAAAACTGCGGTTTTAAATTTCTTTAAGGGAACCTCTAAAAAATGTTTTACGCCATACATTAATGTAGAACCAGAATTTAAAACATCATCTACTAAAACAATCCCTTTGTTTTGATATTCCTCTTTTGAAATGGAAGTTTTTATAACAGAATTTGTGTCTTTCTTATGGACTGTAACTTCGCATAAAATAATACGTAATCCGGAAATGGAGTTCAAAACAATGGCCAATTTTTCGGCTAGAATAAAACCATTTAAAGCAATACCGGCTATTACAATACTCTCTTCATCTACAAAAGTTTCATAAATCTGATAAGCAATTCGTTTAATTTTATGTTCAATCTCTTCGTGCGTTAAAATAATATTCTCATTCATAATTTTATTTTTAAAATTTCTATTCAATTTCATCACTATCCGATGTAAATTCTATTCCGTCAATATCTCTTCTGTCTTTTTTGGTTGGACGACCCGTGCCATTTTTGCGGTAATGTTCTTTCGATAATTTCAACAGTTCTAAATGCGCAAATGATTCGGCGGGCGTTTCGTCTTTTCTATAAACATCAACCAATTTGGCGCCAACACGATTTGCAGGAATGTCCAAAACCAATACGATGTGCGTAATTTGGTCTTTTCTGAACGTGATTTTATCGCTCGGAAAAACCTCTTTAGATGCTTTTGCAACTTGACCATTAACGGTAATATGATTTTTTTTGCACGCTTCTGTCACCATGTTTCTGGTTTTGTAATAGCGCACACACCATAAGTATTTATCAACTCTCATAAAAATATCTAAAATCAACGTTAAATAGTTTACAAAAATAAATCAATATTGTATCTTGCGCACTTAAATTTGATAAATAATGAATAATATTTTTAAAATACTTTCTGTTTTTGTTTTTTGTGTTGTTATGGCAGCATGTTCCAAAAGTAGTAGTAATTATGTTACTCCTATTCGAGATTACGCATTACAATATGCGGACGATGTAGATTCAATAGAGAAATATGTAAGTACTCATTATATGACTGTTGATCCAGTAACTTTTGATGTTACATTTACTAAAATAGGGACGGGCGGTCAACAATCTATTAAAGATCAAACCTTATATCCACTCAAAGATACCACTGTGGTTCAGAATGGGATTAACTATAAATTTCATTATATTAGATTCAGAGAAGGAACTGAAAGACGACCTACACAAGTAGATTCTATTAATATTATTTATAAAGGAGTTACACTAAAAGATCATACAATTTCTGAAAATAATCCTAATGAAATTGATTTTGATGCTGCTCCAACTCCAGTTTGGTTAAAACTTCAAGAAGTAATTTCGGGGTGGGCTCATGTTATTCCGATGTTTAAGACAGGTACTTATACAGCAGGAACCGGAGGAAATCCCACAACATACAATAACTTTGGTGCCGGAGTAATGTTTCTGCCATCTGCTTTAGCGTATTATAGTAACAGTACGGTATCGATTCCTTCTTATTCACCAATTATTTTTACTTTTAAATTGATTGAATTGCGTTATAGAGATCATGATTATGATGGAATATTATCTAAAGACGAACGCGTTCTCGATCCAAGTATAAGCCCATTATTTAGATGGAAAGAAAACCCTGCCTCAAGTTACCATAATATAGATTCTCAAGGAGTAGAATTTGATGTTCCTTTCATGGATACTGACGGTGATGGAGTAGCCAACATGTATGATGTTGATGATGACGGAGATCACGTTTTGACGAGAGTTGAAATTAAAAATCCATTAGGAGGTTTATATTTATATAATTTGATACCGGATTGTAGTGGAAATACTACAAGCGCTACACGGGTTAGAAAACATTTAGATTCTGCGTGTCATTAAAAAAAAATACCGTTCAAGACATTGAACGGTATTTTTTTTACTATTTGTATTCCAATTTCTTTCTTTCTGCAATTAATTCATGGAGTTTTTTGCCATAAATTGAATTAGCAATTTTTGGTGTCATCGATTTTTGAATAGTGTCTAGATATCTCAAATTGATGTCATAAATTTCGGCTACCGCCACATAGGGTGCTACATCATAATTGGCATGATTTACCGCAAAATTGGTTGTGTATAAGTACTTTCTTTTAAGTACGTCGTCTTGTTCTTGTTGAATTTTGCTCAATGCAATACTGTTATTTGCTTTGAACGCATCGAATCTTTTTTTAATTAAATCTAAGTTTTGATCTACGTAACGAGAAACTACTTTTTTATATTCTTCATACAATTCTTGATTTTTAGAACCCGTTATTTTAGCATCAGCTGTAAAAAAATCTAATGAAGATTCTATAGTAATTGTTCCTGGTTCTACAAAAACAGGAAGATTATTATCCACAGAATTAGTTACACCTCTATCTAAAAATAGATAAAACATCTCGGGACAATCAATATTCAAATCACTTGTAAAATGAGAATCACCATCAATTTTTATAGTATCCAAAGCAATTAACGAAGTGTCTTTGATTCGTTGAATGTATAAAGTGCCTTTTTTAAGTCCTTTAATAAATCCGTTTATATGAAGATTTTTATTTGATTTTTTTTCGGAACATGATGATAAAATAGTTAATGATAAAAGGGCTATAATTAGTTTTTGCATGATTTTTATTTTTGGCAAAATAATAAAAAATCTCAAATCTATGGCATAAATCGAGGAATAAAAGGGATTACAACATTTAAAATTGTTTTATCAACAAGTTTAAATAGAGTTAATAAATAGAGTCATTACATGAATTAATTCCGGAATAACAGGCAATTTAGGATCGGAATACGATTTGATATTGTCATCATCCATTTTAATTTCTTTAAAAATATGATTCATATTTTCAATAATTTTCAATTCCGATTTTGGATTGGCTGTATGTAATAATTCGGCATCACTAGGTGGGACTTGAATATCTTTAGTGCCGTTGATTATCAAAATTGGAATAGGAAGTTTTTTGATTTCATTTTGAGGATTGTATTTTATCCAAGAAATCATATAGGGTTGCACGCTTTCTCTAAATAGTGAGTACAATACCTGATTTTTATTTTCAAATGTTTTACCTTCTTTAAGTAAAGCAAAATCTTTTTCTACGGCTTCTTTCAAAGCAGGAGAATTTTGCACTACTTGTTCCATAATCACTTCATCTGCTGTGCGACCTGCTCCGGCTAGTGAAACATAGGCATCCACATTATCTTTGGCTGCTACCATACCAATTAAAGAACCTTCGCTATGCCCAGCAATAATAATTTTAGTATATTTTTTTTGTGATTTAAAATAGGTTACAACATCCTTGGCATCCTTGATAAAATCTTCAAACGATAGTGTTTTTTCATCTAGTGTTTTAGCAATCATTTGGGCAAAAATTCTTTTATCATAACTAAAAACGGCAAATCCATTTTGGGTTAATCCCTCGGCTAAAAATTTCAAAGAGTTGTTTTGTGTGCCCACTTGATTTCCGTTTCTGTTGGTCGGACCAGAACCTGCAATGAGAATTACCAATTTGGTTTGCGATGTTGAATTTTCGGGTAAAAACAAAGTTCCTTTTATTAGAGAATTAACTTCAATTTCTTGATTAGTAACTTTTTTTTCTTGAGAAAAGACGCTTGTCGTAATGATTGTGAAAATAAATAAAAAGATATGCTTCATCTTTGTTTTGTTTTATACTTATACGTATAAGTTAACTATTTGTTACAGAATTTAGAATATAAAAAAAGCGACAATTTCTTGTCGCTTATCTTACTGTTTATTTGAAATTAATCAAATTTATTTTTCATATAATATTTTCCGTCTAAATCGTCAAAGTCATCATCAACCATTGGTTTTGGTTTCGGTTTACTTGCTGTAACTTTCTTCTTCCAGAGCTCAAAGTTGTCTTTGGATAATCGTTTGCGCATTAATTCGGTTACTTCATTTTCAGTGATTCCAAATTCTGCTTTCAATACTTCAAAAGGTTTTTTTTCCTCTTGAGCCATACTAATAACTCGTTCTAATTGTTCGTTGTCGAGTTCTACTCTTTTACTTTTTTTCATAAGTGGAAAAGTACAATTAACATTAATTCTAAATACACAATCAATTCAAAAACCAATATTAAGAAAAAAAATAATTACTTTTTAAAATGAATGTTATTTTTTAATAATTTATTTTAAAATGCGAAACGTAAGATTAATTCTAGGTCCGATTGTTTTTTCCGTTTTCGGAATTTGATGTTTCCAAAAATGTTGTGTTTCGCCTTTCATTAATAGTAAACTTCCATGTTCTAATGTTATTTTTTGTTTGGCATCCAAAATGGTATTATGCTTCAAATGAAAACTTCGTTCGGCACCAAAACTAACTGAGGCAATCATTGGATTTCTTCCCAATTCTTTTTCATTATCCGCATGCCAACCATTACTGTCTTTACCGTCACGGTATAAATTTAATAAAACGGTGGTAAAATTTTTCTGGCAGATTTCTTCAATTTCATTTTTAATATACATCAAAAGCGGATTCCAACGATGAGGTTGCATTACAATGTTGGAATAGGAGTAGGGTTTTCCTTCATTACCAAAAAGTGCTGTCATTCGGGGTTGTGCATGCGATTTTCCAAAAACAGTAATAGTATCATTTTGCCACGGAATTTCATGTAACAATTTTTCAAAAAGCAGGTTTGATTTTTCAGCATCAAATAAATTAGGAAAATATACAATATCTGCATTGGGTAAATCAAACGAAATTTTTTCTGATGGAAATAGCGAATTCATAGTCAAATAATAGCGGATTTTTGTTTAATAATCTACTTTTTAGAGATAGATGTTGACTTTATATTCATGATGACAATTGCTATAATTATTAAACAAATGCCCATCCATTGAATTGCAACAACTTTTTCATTAAGAATTAGAAATGCCATTATTACTGAAACCGGCAATTCAAGTGCCGAAACAATACTACCCAAACCAATTCCTGTTATTGGGAAACCAGCATTCATCAATATTGGTGGAATAATGGTTCCAAATAAGGCCATAAAGATTCCCCATTTAAAGAAAATATGAAAATTAAATGGTGTAATTTGAGTAAATAGGGTAAATATAAATACGATAACAGCACCTCCAAAAAGCATAAACAGACTGCGTTGTGCGGATGATATTTCAATAGCGACTTTATTGGCTGTAAACATCGTTGTAGTAAAGGATGCCGCCGCAAGTATTCCCCAAAAAATGCCGTGCCAATCAATTTGGGTTGTATTGTTTATTAAGTTTGTTGCCAAAACAGTTCCAATTAAAACAATAATGACCGATAGTATTTTTTTTATAGACGGCACTTTTTTTCCTAAAAACCATTCTAATAATACGCCCATCCAAACGGTTTGCATCAGTAACACTATTGCAATGGAAACTGCTATATATTTGACGCATAAATAATAAAAAATACTGGTCAGCCCAAGAGATGTGCCTGCAATCATTAGTTGTATTATATTTTTTGAAGTAGCTTTCTTTGTTTCCGATTTATTTCTTGTTTTTTGAAACGTGTTAATAATCAAAAGTCCAAGAATTCCATAAATGAATTGTGCGCAAATGACTTCTGCTGTTGTATAGTGTTCTTTATAGGCCAATTTTACAAATGTGGCTAACATTCCATAACTGGTAGCTCCCAATCCAACTAAAAAAACTCCCTTTATAATGCTGTTCTTTACCATTTTAAATTTTAAATAACTTACAAATATAGTTGAACTAAAGTAGGCTAAGCGTATAAATTAAAAAAATCCATTCGTAGCATGTTCGGATCTATGTATAGCTTAAAATAAGAACTTTTTTAAGAGTTGGATCTGATTCTAATAATTTATTGCCACTGATTCACAGATTATTTTTAAAATCAGTGTTTATAGGGCTGATAAAGTTTCAATAAAATACGTATTACCGAGCATAATTTAATTAAAAAAGATTAACATGATTTATGATAAGTTTATGTATAAATTAACTATATCCAAAAAGTAGAGCTGTAGATTTGTTATAGAAATTTAAATAATTATTAATTCAAAAAATTTAAAAAAATGAAAAAATTAATTTCAACAATGGCATTAGCAGCTTTATTAATTGGTGGTACTGTAACTGCTCAAGAAAAACCAGCTAAAAAAGAAGCATCTAAAACTGAGAAAAAAGAAGCAAAATCTGAGAAAAAAGAAACAGCTAAAGCAGAAAAGAAAGAAGCTAAATCTGAAAAGAAAGAAGCTAAATAAATGAAATTGAATTTTAATTCAACTGAAAAGTGCCCAAGTAAAATTGGGCACTTTTTTATTTGTCTTTATTTGGTTGTGTTATAAAAATAGAACTTTCTTTTTAATAATTTCAATTTACAAATTGATGTTATTTAACAATTACTTTTTTTGTTGCCGTTTTACCTTCAGAAGCAACCGTTAATAAATAAATTCCTTTTTCTAGCTGTCCTAAATTTATTTCTTGATGGAACGTTGAATTTGAATTTTTATAATCTTCAGTAAAACAGGTTCTGCCTCTCATGTCATATAAATCAATTTTTACTTCATCAGAAGTATTTAAAGTGACTGATATTATTCCGTTTGTTGGATTTGGAGTCACCTCAAAAACTTGAAAATTGTTTTCTTGATTTTTCAATACAGGTGTTCCAGTAATCACAAAATTATCTATAATAACTCCTTCGTTTTCAACACCTGGATCAGAGACAAAATTGAATCGGAAAATGATATTTGATTGTGGTGTGGCTCCTCCATAACCGAATTCGGGCATGCTCCAAGTGTAATTGGTTTTTAGATCATTTAATCCTGTCCATTGGGCACCAACACAATTGTCACAATTGGTAGCATTAGGTGTATTTGAACTGTTGTACCAAGTAGAAGTTGAAGACGCATCGCCAAGAATAGACCATGTAGTTCCTCCATCTGTTGTATATTCTACATTAATAAAATCATAATCGGGCTCAAAATCAAATGCCATATCAAATTTAAATGTTGGATTTTGAAATAGTGTCAAATCATAACATGGAGAAACCAAATAGGAATTCATATTACTTAAATAGGTTCCACTCAAATTTGTTCCGTATACATTAGAACCTCCAGCAACAGCACTTGTCAAGATTGATCCTGCAGCTTGTCCTCTTTCCCATGACAGATTAGTATTTCCTTTATCGAAAGAAATTAAGTTATCCGCATTCGTTTCAAAAGTGTTTACAACGTTTACAACTCCTGCATTGTTTACCAAAATCAACGCTGATTTAGTATTATTACTACTATTACCATCATTATTGGTTGTTGTAGTAAAGACTAAAGTATGTGTGCCAATTGTCAATAATGTGCCAATTGTAATTGGGTAATTTATGGTTTGACACGTTGTAAGATTTCCATTCCATATTGACGTTGTAGTACTACCCCCATCAATTGCATAAGAAATAGTGACTGAAGATATTGTGTTTGTACCCGTATTTTCAAAAGTAACAATAGGATTGATAGTGGTTCCACAAGCAACAGATAGTGGTTGTTCAATCTTTTTAAGGGAGACATCGGTTGGATATCCAACGTATTGATTCCCAACATTAACGGCATACCATGCATTAGTTACGGCAATAACTTCAGCACTTGATCCGCAATATAAATTATTGACTACCTCAATAGTTGCATTACGCATGTCTAAATACGTAGCGTTTGGTGTTAAATAATCCCGTTCAGCATAATAGGTAATTTGGGCAGACTTAGTCATTCCAATTCCACTAACTGAGTAAGTACGTGGTGTTGGTGCATTATTAGTTCCTGATTTTCCAACCGTAACAATATAAAACCAGTGATTCATAACCCCACTATTGTTGTGTACCCCACATTGATCATTACCAGATGATGGCGTACAAGTTCCTTCATCACCGGTAGTGGTCCAATTGGTGCCAAGGTAAGTATCAGGATTTCCTTTGGTAGTAGGATTGCTCATGCTTCTAAAAGGAGAATTACCTAAATCTTCAGCAATTGTCCAAACTGCCGTGGCGTATGGTGCGTTTAAAGTAGCATTTCTTCCGTAATGTTCAATGCAAGCTCCCCATATATCGGAAAGCCCTTCGTTAATAGCTCCCGATTGATTTTGATACGCTAGATTTGCAGTTGTGGAGCAGATTCCATGACCAATTTCGTGGCCACAAACATCTAGTGAAGTTAGTATAGAGACTGCAGTATTTCCGTCACCATATGACATTACAGTTCCGTTCCAAAAAGCATTTACTAAACTAGTAGTTGCTGTAGAACGGTAATGTACATAACTTTTTAGCATCGTTCCTTTATCGTCGTAACTGTCTCTATTGAAATTATTTTTCCAAAAGTCATAGGTCATTTCGGCGCCCCAATGGGCATCTAAAGCACCATCATCTTTATTGGTATTGTGATATTCTGCTGTAGTCCAATTATTGTCTGTATCCGAAAAATTAGTTGTTGGATAACTTACAGTTCTAGCACTATTGAAGGTTTGAATGCCACCACCGCGTGTATCGTCTTTTAAAATATATTTATTAGTAGGAGTATATAATGTTGTTTTAATAGATCGAACACCGCTGTACCTTGTAGTATTTGCGGAACCGGTTACTGAAACTGATGCGGCGGCATTGATTGAGCTATTTTCAGCTGGCAAGTAGATATCGTGTGCATGTTTAATAATAGCATTACTGTATAAAATTGCACCAGAATGGGCATCGACATAAATCTCATCTCTGGCTAAAGGTGCAGTGGTATAGATGTCAAATTTATAGGCTAAATTAACTGCTCCTGTTTTAATATTTGGCAGAAGAAGTAATTCACCAGTCGGTTTTTCATAATTAAGAGCCGCAGCATCTTCTTTTGAATCCCAAAGATATGTGGCACCTTGTTTAGCATTTTGAATTACATTTAGAGCATCTATATTAGAAAGTGTAGGCGATAGATTTAGCCCAGAGGCATTATATACTTCCCCATTAATCATATAAACCTCATTGTTTTGACTATGGGTGATGATTACACCAAATTCAACTTTTAATCCTTTGTAAAACTGTTGTAAATGAGCATGTGTTTTTCCAGACTCATCGGTATTGGAATAGGTTGGTACATAGCTGTTGGCTTTATCTAATTTATTTTTGGCTTTAAATTGATTTATAGCAGTGACTTTTTCTACCGGAATGTCAAAACGAACTGTAGTTTGAATTGGCTCTTGATCATTTAGTTTTTTGTTGGTTTGTCCAATAACGGTATTGACAAACAAAAATGACAAACAAATATATAATACAGTAACTTTCATTTAGGAAGGATTTAGTTTAGCTTTCAAATATAATTATAAAATTAATTATGAAAGTTAAGATTTATTTAATATTTAAACTTTCGGAGGTATTATATTCAAAAGTTATTATTTTTTTAATTTACTACTGCTTTTTAGTTTCTTGATCTACAATATCACTTAAATGGATTCGTAAAGCATTTACAGAAATGCTAATTTCCCAAAAAGAGACACCAAGCGAAATTAAAAGACAGAACATACTCGCGCCAAAAAGATACAAACCAGCCACTTGCCATTCAAGAAACAAAACTAACATTGCAAAAACGGATAGAAATAAACACAAAACGCCAAACAATTGCATGTATCGAATTAATGTTAATCGCTTGTTGAGGTTTTTAATTTCAATTAAGATGCTTTTGGTTTTTACTTCGTCGTAATTTTTTTTCAATCCACGCACAATTTGCGCAATGGTCAAAAACCGATTGGTGTAAGCTAATAATATTAAGGATGTAGCCGAGAATAATAAAGCAGGAGTTTCTATGTGGAGGGTCATGTTTGTTTTAATTTAGGAATGACAAAGGTCGGGAATTTAATTTTATCTATAGAATAAAATATCCTACCTATGCTTTTAACTTATGTCCTATAAAACAGGAATTAGTTAAAAAAATTAAACAATTCGTTTAAGGATACTCCTAATGATTTTGAGATTTTAAGCATGGTAGAAACTTTCATTTCTTGCTTGCCTTTAATGTATTTTCTTAGGTTTTCAACATCCAAATCTGCATCATGAGCAACCTCTCTGGTTTTTAACCCTTTAGATTTTATTATTTCTTCAATACGTTTACCAAGACTTATTATCTCTGGGTTTATTTTAGATTTTCTAATTCTCTTTTCCATATGGAAATTTACTTACGTCTAATTAACTTTAAGTGATTGTAAACAATAAGTTGTATGTAACTGATTTTTTATATATTTGTAGTTCAAAATAGAGAAATTAAATACTCTAAGCTTTTAATATTTAAAGTCATGAAGTTAATTTACTTACAAATTATATTGGTTTTTTCAAGTTCTACAGCCCAGCAGTTGCATCATCAAATGCTATCTTCTCAAGGTACTAGCAAGAATCTTTCTAACGGAATGTATGTGAGCCAGAGTATTGGACAACAAAGTGTAATTGGTAATAATACTGTTGGGGGATATACCTACGGTCAAGGTTTTCAACAGAGTACTTGGAGCAAGTACATTACTACTTCATCCAACACTTCAATAAAAACTATTACCTATCCAAATCCTTTTGTAAGCACTGTTAATTTTCAGTTTTCACAAGCAATTAATGATAATATCACAGTGTCTATTTTTGATATTAGGGGAAGACTTGTATACACTGAAGAAAAAAAGCCAAATGGAAATATATTAACCATTGAGTTACCAAATTTTGCTACAAGTAATTACTTGGTAAAATTAAGTTCAATAAACTACACTTATTACACCCAAATTTTAAAACAATGAGAAAACTACTTTTTTTTACCATAATCTTTTTTTTCTATAATTGTATGCAATCCCAAGAGATTTATTTGCAAACTGGAAAAAACTACACCCAGTATGATTATAAAAGTGACACTAATAATCCTCCTTCTTTACAAGCGGGTTCTGGAAACTTTTATGAAATAGGATACATTAAGACTTTAAATAATAAGAAGTTGAAGTATGCTATTGGAATGAATGTAAATGAATACAATGCAATAGGAGGGGACAATGTAAATTCTTACTCCTGGGATACCCAATATTTAGGATTGCAAAACACTTTTTCAATTGCGTTTATAAATAAAAATGGATTTGAAGTAGCCGCAAATGCGGGATTAGGAATATCTAGCCTTATTTATGGCAAACAAAATATAAATGGACATTATCTCGATTTAAGTTCGCAAAAAGAATTTTCAGGTCTTTGGGTTGCACCTAAATTAGGTTTGCAAGCAAGTTATAATGTTAAAAACGATATTTTTTTAAGTTTAGGTTATGGATATTCAAGAAACCTTAATTTATCAAATAGCACCCCAGAGAAACTATCCTTTAATAACAACCAAATACAATTTGGTGTTCATTTCTTATTCCGATAAAAATTATTAATTATGAAAAAAATATACCTATTAGCCCTTATTCTATTTAGTTCAGCAATCTATTCTCAAACTAAAGGAATTACTTATCAAGCAGTAATATTAAACCCTGAAGGGCAACATATACCAGGCTTTAACAATGAGAGAACTCCACTTGCTAATACAGCAATTTGCTTGCGTTTCAGCATTTATAAAGCAGGTGTTTTAGAATACCAAGAAACGAAAAACACCATAACCGATGAGTTTGGAATGGTGAATGTAATAATTGGATCCGGAGTTTATGTTGGAGGTACTTCTACCACTTTGGCAGGTGTAAATTGGGATGGAAATGCTAAAAACTTAGTGGTTGAAGTAGATTCAAAAGGAATTTGTACCAATTTCATTGAAATTAGCAACCAACCTTTTGCCTATGTGCCTTATGCATTTTACGCTGAAAATTCAGGAACACCAGGTCCGCAAGGACCTCAAGGACAACAAGGACCTCAAGGAGTTCCTGGGCCTCAAGGACCACAAGGACCAGCGGGAACTTCTGGATTGCCAGGAGCAACTGGCCCAGCAGGCCCGCAGGGTGCACAAGGAATAGCTGGACCAACTGGAGCAACAGGGGCTGTTGGTGCAACAGGACCACAAGGTTTAACAGGACTACAAGGTCCCCAAGGTTTAATTGGTGCAACTGGAGCACAAGGACCACAGGGGTCCCAAGGGCCAATAGGATTAACAGGAACATTCCAAAATGGTAATAATATAGGAGATATTTTATATTGGAATGGTACTAGTTGGGCCATTTTGCCGTTAGGGGCTAATGGACAAAGTTTGTCAGTTATTAACGGCCTGCCTGCCTGGGGTGGTTCTAGCTCCGCTAACACTGGAATTACAGATATAGATGGTAATACATATGCAACTACATCTATTTGTAACCAAGCTTGGACTACTACAAATTTAAATGTATCTAAATATCGTAACGGTGATATTATTCCCCAAGTTACGGATTTTTCTACTTGGAATTCCTTAACAACGGGCGCTTGGTGTTATTACAACAACGACCCAGCCAATGGAGCAATTTATGGTAAATTATACAATTGGTACGCAGTTAACGATTCACGAGGTTTAGCTCCTGCAGGTTATCATGTTCCATCCGATATGGAATGGGGTAGATTAATTACTTGCTTGGGTGGAGATGCGCAAGCAGGAGATAAGTTAAAAGAAGTTGGCATTGCTCATTGGCAAGGGCCTAATTTAGGTACAAATACATCTGGTTTTACAGCACTTCCTGGAGGTTACCAATCAACTATTTCAAATGATATTGGGCAAAGTGGTTATTGGTGGAGCACTAATGAAACTTTATTGTTAAGTTACTCTTCAGGAAGTACTCAGTTAAATTTTAGTAATGCTTGGATTCGAAGTATATATTTTGGTAATACAAGTGTTTATAGAGAAAATTATGGTAAGCACGTCGGAATGTCGATTAGATGTATTAAAGATTAATAATCAAATTTCTCGGAATAGCAAACCGAGACATCAAATAAAACACTACAAACTTTTACTTTTAATACAATCCACAGAACTTAATTTTTGTGGATTTTTTTTATTGAGGCAAGGAGGAAAATACCTGATATCATTATGTCAATAAGTGTTTTAATAAATGAATTGTTGTAAATGCTAAAAAAATCAATTAAAATTGACAGCTAATTTATTTTATGTACTTTTGATTAAAATTACTAATTACATGAGATTAATAGAAAATCATAATAAAGACATCTTGAATTTATGCAAAGCGCATAAAGTAAAATCTTTATATGCTTTTGGTTCTGTTTTAACAGATAAATTCAATAGCGAAAGTGATGTGGATTTCATTGTAGATTTTAAAAATTTGGATGTTTTAGATTATGGAGATAACTATTACAATTTGAAGTTTTCACTTGAAAATATTTTAAAAAGAAGCGTAGATTTATTGGAAGAAAAAGCCATAAAAAATCCTTATTTTAGAAAAACATTAAATCAAAATAAAGTATTGATTTATGGATGATTCTATTAAAACATGGCTTTATGATATTTTGAGTTCTAATAACGAAATTTAAAGTTACTATGTTGAAACTCCAAAACTGTTTCAAAATTTTCAAAATGATTTAAGAACTAAAAGAGCAGTTGAAAGAAACATTGAAATCATTGGAGAAGCAATGAGTCGAATTCTTAAAGAAAATAGTGAAATTCAAATTTCAAACTCAAGAAAAATTGTTGATGTAAGAAATAGAATAATTCACGGTTATGATTCTGTTTCAGATGATGTGATTTGGGGAATAGTAATAAAAAATATACCTGTTTTACAAAAAGAAGTAGAAAACCTTTTAAACGGATAAAATTTGCAAATAAAAAACCTGCAAGTTTGTACTCGCAGGTCTAATATCTTCCGACTATTATCTAAAAAGTCTTATTTAATCAATTCAAAACTACGCTTCACAAAAGCAGTTAGTTCTTCCCCTTTTAATAATCCTTGCGAGATTTTTGCCAAGTCTAATGCTTGTTTAATTAGACTTTCTTGAGCCGTTTTGTCTTCGGTTTGTAGGATAGTAGTTGCCAATTCGGAGTTAGAGTTAACCACTAAATTGTACATTTCTGGAAAATTACCCATACCAAACATTCCGCCACCACCGCCAGATTGACTCATTTCTTTCATACGACGCATGAATTCAGGTTGTGTAATCATAAACGGAGCCGCATTGCTGTCCATCGGTTCCAATTGTACCGAATAGTTAGCTTTTGGAACAATTTCTTCTACAACCGTTTTCAAATTTCCTTGTTCTTCTTCTGATAATTTTGAGATTTGCGTTTCTTCTTTTTGGATTAATTTATCGATATGGTCAGAGTCAACCCGAACAAAAGTCAGGTTTTCATTATCGCCTTCCAGTTTTTGAATCAAATGTGAAACAATTGGAGAATCTAAAAATAAAACTTCATATCCTTTCTCTTTTGCAATTTCAACATATCCGTGTTGCGTATCTTTATTGGAAGCATATAGAACAACTAATTTTCCATTTTTATCGGTTTGATTTGTAGTAATAGTTTCTTTCAATTCAGCTAAAGTGAAGTATTTGTCATCTACCGTTGGATACAAAACAAAATCCCCTGCTTTTTCATAAAATTTTGGCTCGGATAACATTCCGTATTCCAATACGATTTTAATATCGTTCCATTTTTTCTCGAAATCTTCCCGGTTTTCATTGAATAGAGCTTTCAATTTATCGGCTACTTTACGAGTGATGTAATTCGAAATTTTCTTCACATTACTATCTGCTTGCAAGCCCGAACGCGAAACATTCAATGGAATATCTGGTGAATCGATAACTCCTTTTAACATTCCTAAAAATTCAGGAACAATTCCTTCTACATTATCTGTTACAAAAACCTGATTTTGATACATTTGAATCTTATCTTTTTGCATTTGCATGTCGTTTGACATTTTTGGAAAATATAAAATTCCTGTCAAATTGAACGGATAATCTACATTCAAATGAATGTTAAACAATGGTTCTTCAAATTGCATTGGATAGAGCTCGTGGTAGAATTTTTTATAATCTTCCTCTGTCAAATCAACAGGTTGTTTTGTCCAAGCAGGATTTGGGTTGTTGATAATGTTGTCAACTTCAATAGTTTCCGCTTTGTAATCTTCAGGAGCATCTTCTGGTTTAGGAAGTGTTTCTGTTTTAGTTCCGAATTTAATCGAAACAGGCATGAATTTATTGTACTTTGTAAGTAATTCTTTGATTTTATATTCTTCCAAAAACTCAAGCGAATCTTCTGCAATATGAAGGATTATTTCACTTCCACGAGTGGTTTTATCAGCTGGTTCTAACGTAAATTCAGGACTTCCATCACAAGTCCAATGTGCTGCTGGTTCGTCTTTGTATGATTTGGTGATGATTTCTACTTTTTCTGCAACCATAAATGCAGAATAGAATCCTAATCCAAAGTGGCCAATAATTCCGGAATCTTTGGCAGAATCTTTATATTTTTCAAGAAATTCTTCAGCACCAGAGAAAGCCACTTGGTTGATGTATTTTTCCACTTCTTCAGATGTCATTCCCAAACCTTGGTCAATGATGTGCAGTTTTTTACCTTCTTTGTCAATTTTGACTTCAATAATGGGGTTGCCATATTCTACTTTGGCTTCTCCAATACTAGTTAAATGTTTTAATTTTAAAGTAGCATCTGTGGCATTAGAAACTAATTCACGAAGAAAAATCTCGTGATCATTGTAAAGAAATTTCTTAATTAATGGGAAAATGTTTTCTACTGAAACATTAATTTTTCCTGTTGACATATTTTGAACTTTTAAGTTAAACAATTTGATATCCTTAATTTCAAATTTAATACCAAAACTATAAATCTGACAAATTGACGTAGAAAAATCATGGTGAATTTAATTCGATTAATTCCTTTTTTTATAAAAGATGTTTAGGGTGCCGCCTTTGCTTTTTTTGTTGGTTCGATAAATAGGAGTAATTGAAGATTATCACAGTAATAAATTTCTAATATGGGTTCATTTTTTTTTGCAAAATGTTTTGGATAACATTTAACATAATTTTTGTTTAAATAATTTTATAAATACTTAAACAATAACTAACTTTACACTCTAATATTTATCAAATGGAAACAGCTAAAAAAACTACTAGTAAAAAGAAGGCGATGGATGACAATGAAATTATTTCTTTATATATGGATTGTATTCTTGTAAAATATGAAGAGCCTAAAAATGTATTTTCATTTTGTAAGGAGCACAAAATTGTAGAATCTGATTTTTACACTTTTTTTGGTTCAATAGACGCTTTGAAACAACAGGTTTGGGTTAAGTTTTTTGAAAATGCGGTTTCGACGATTCGACATGATGCGTCATACGAATCCTATTCCGATAAGAATAAATTATTAACCTTATATTTTACTTTATTTGAAATCTTAACAGTAAACAGAAGTTATGTTTTGTTTACATTGAAAGAAAATAAAGAGGGTTTAAAAAACCTCAAAAATTTAAAACATTTTAGAAACCATTTCAAGGAATTTATCACAGAAATTATTGATTCGGAAAATTCGGAGATTAGTGGAAAGTTGGCCAAAGTTACAACGCCAATTTTTTCAGAAGGCGCTTGGATTCAGTTTTTGTTTTTATTGAATTTTTGGATGGACGATACGTCAAAATCTTTCGAAAAAACAGATGTTTTAATTGAGAAATCAGTAAATACAGTAGTCGATATATTAGATACAAAACCTTTAGAAAGTCTTTTTGATTTGGGAAAATTCTTATGGAAAGAAAAAATGAATTAATTCAAATTAGTTCAGAATATTTATGAAAACAATAGACAAAATTCCAACAGGAAAAATTGAAAGAGCAAGCCAATTAGTAAAAACGGGTTTCAAAGTAGGAGGGAACTATGTTGCTTATTATGGAGAAAAAATGGTCAATCCCAAGTTGAATCGAGATAAACTTAACGAAAATAATGCCGAGGATATTTATGATGGATTGAAGAACCTCAAAGGTAGTGCCTTGAAAGTTGCTCAAATGTTGAGTATGGATAAAAGCATCATGCCCCAACAATTTGTAGATAAATTTTCGTTGTCACAGTTTTCTGTTCCGCCATTATCGGCGCCTTTGGTTAGAAAAACATTTAAAAAATATTTAGGTCATTACCCAGAAAGCTTATACGACACATTTTCACCAGACGCCATGAATGCTGCGAGTATCGGCCAGGTTCACAAAGCTTCCAAAGAGGGAAAAAACCTTGCTGTCAAAATCCAATATCCAGGTGTGGCAGATAGTATAAGTTCGGATTTGGCTTTGGTAAAACCTTTTGCTATCAGAATGTTCAACATTAAAGGCAAAGATTCCGATAAATATTTTAAAGAAGTGGAAGATAAATTATTGGAGGAAACCGATTATAATTTGGAGTTAAAACAAAGTATTGAAGTTTCAAATTGGTGTAAGCATATTGAAAATTTGCGTTTTCCTAAATACTACCCTGAATTATCATCTGAAAAGATTTTGACAATGGAATGGATTGATGGCGAACATTTGTCGGAGTTTACCGCACATAATAAAGATAGTGTCAAGGGAGACAAAATTGGTCAGGCACTTTGGGATTTTTATATGTATCAAATGCACCATTTGAAACAAGTTCATGCCGATCCCCATCCAGGCAATTTTTTGATTGATAAAAAAGATAATTTAGTTGCCATAGATTTTGGATGCATTAAACAAGTTCCTTTGGAGTTTTATGTTCCTTATTTTGAGTTGGCGAATCCAAATGTAATAGATGATCCGAAGCTATTTAATGAAAAATTGTATGAACTTGAGATTTTGCGATGGGATGATTCTAAAGAAGAAATTGTTTATTTCACTAAGTTGTTTCATGATTTATTGAGTTTGTTCACCAAACCGTTTCATGGTGATTTCTTTGATTTTTCGGACGATGATTTTTTCGGAAATATTGCTGCCATGGGAGAAGATTTTGCAAAAGATAGTCAATTGCGAAAAATGAATGGAAATAGAGGTTCTAAACATTTTTTATACATAAACAGAACATTCTTTGGATTGTATAATTTACTTCACGATTTAAAAGCCAGGGTTGACACTAAAACTTTTGAAAAATATATAAAATAGTCAAAGTTTGTTTTTTGGTTAGACGAAAAGAGCGGTTCTTCACTTTGAGGTTCGCTCTTTTCTATTTATAAATTTGTATTTTTGTGGATTATAATTCTGTTTCATGCTTCAAGTTAACTCCATTTCATTTTCTTATTTAAAAGAACTAACTATTTCTAATCTTTCACTTTCGTTAAAAAAAGGAGAAAATTTAGCAATTATTGGAGAAAGTGGTTGCGGAAAAAGCACTTTGTTAAAACTTATTTATGGGTTACATGATTTGAATGAAGGTCGAATTTTCTGGAATGAAACTGAAATTTTAGGACCAAAATTCAATCTCATTCCGGGGATGGATTTCATGAAATACCTAGCACAAGATTTTGATTTAATGCCTTTTATCACCGTTGCTGAAAATATCGGAAAATATCTTTCCAACCTTTATCCAGATAAAAAATGGGAACGAGTTTCGGAGTTGTTAGAAATTGTTGAAATGAATGAGTTTGCTAATATTAAAGCTAAAAATTTAAGTGGAGGCCAGATGCAACGAGTTGCCATTGCCAGAGTTTTAGCATTAGAGCCTGAAGTTCTTTTATTGGATGAACCTTTTAGCCATATTGATAATTTTAGAAAAAATAGTTTGAGAAGACGACTTTTTTCGTACTTGAAAGAAAAAGAAATTACCTGTATTGTAGCCACACATGATAGCACTGACGTTTTATCGTTCGCCGATGAAGTTGTGGTAATGCAAAAAGGAGAGGTTATAGAAAAAGGAATTCCAAGGTTAATTTATGAAAATCCAAATAACGGATATGTTGCTTCGCTTTTTGGGGATGTCAATAAAATTATAATTGATGGAAAGATGCAGTTTAATTATCCGCATCAATTCCATGTTGTTTCGAAATCAAATTTGAGAGTTTCAGTGATAAAATCTTATTTTAGAGGAAGTCACTATCTCGTTGAAGCTCAATATGAAAATGGCACTTTATTTTTTGAAAGCGTTAAAGATTATGCAATTTTTACTGAAGTTTTTTTAGGATAATATATTCAAAATAAATTGAATTTTTCCTTTCGAAATAGCTTTAATCCTCCAGCAATACTTCCAAAATACTAATAGCAGCATCACTAATTTTAGTACCGGGACCAAAAACAGCTATGGCACCTGCATCAAAAAGAAATTCATAATCTTGTGCTGGTATTACACCGCCCACAATAACCATAATATCTTCGCGTCCGTATTTTTTTAGTTCTTCTATCACTTGAGGAACAAGAGTTTTATGTCCCGCAGCTAATGAAGAAACACCTAAAATATGTACGTCGTTTTCAACGGCTTGTTTAGCAGCTTCAGCAGGCGTTTGGAACAACGGACCAATATCTACATCAAATCCTACATCGGCATAACCAGTTGCTACTACCTTGGCACCACGGTCGTGACCGTCTTGCCCCATTTTTGCAATCATAATACGTGGTCGACGCCCTTCTTTCTTAGCGAAGGCATCAGCTAATTGTTTGGCTTTTTCAAAGCTCTCGTCGTTTTTTATTTCTTTACTATACACGCCACTAAAAGATCTAATTTGTGCTTTATATCTGCCAAAAACTTCCTCAAGAGCATCACTTATTTCTCCTAAGGTCGCTCTATTTCTTGCAGCTTCTACGGCTAAAGATAATAAATTATTATTAGAGTTTTTTGCAGCCTCCGTTAATTTTGCCAAACATTCTTTTACTTTATCTGAATTACGGGTAGCTTTAATTTGCTGTAATTGCTCAATTTGTTGTTTTCGTACCATTTGGTTGTCGACATCCAAAATGTGTAAAGGATCTTCTTTTTCCAAACGGAATTTATTTATTCCAACAATAATATCTTGATTGCTATCAATACGTGCTTGTTTTCTGGCCGATGCTTCTTCAATACGCAATTTAGGAATGCCTGATTCTATGGCTTTGGTCATACCTCCTAATTCTTCAACTTCTTCAATTAATGCCCACGCTTTATCGGCAATTTCTCTGGTCAAGGTTTCTACATAGTAGCTACCTGCCCATGGGTCAACTGTTTTACAGATTTTGGTTTCTTCTTGCAAATAGATTTGGGTATTTCTAGCGATACGCGCCGAGAAATCGGTTGGTAGTGCAATGGCTTCGTCCAAGGCATTGGTGTGTAAGGATTGGGTGCCGCCAAAAGCTGCTGCTGCTGCTTCAATAGTAGTTCTTGCGACATTGTTAAATGGGTCTTGCTCGGTTAAACTCCATCCTGATGTTTGGCAATGCGTACGTAACGCTAAAGATTTTTCGTCTTTTGGGTTGAATTGTTTGAGTAATTTTGCCCACAACATTCTACCGGCACGCATTTTGGCAATCTCCATAAAATGATTCATACCAATTGCCCAGAAAAAGGACAGGCGAGGAGCAAATTCATCTATTTTCATTCCGGTTGCTAAACCAGTTCGAATGTATTCCAAACCATCGGCTAGGGTATATGCTAATTCAATATCGGCAGTAGCACCCGCTTCTTGCATGTGGTATCCCGAGATAGAAATGGAATTGAATTTGGGCATTTTTTTGCTGGTATATTCAAATATATCCGCAATGATTTTCATAGAAGGCGTTGGTGGATAGATATACGTATTTCTAACCATAAACTCTTTTAGAATGTCGTTTTGGATGGTTCCCGAAAGTAATTCAGGAGTTACACCTTGTTCCTCCGCTGCCACGATATAGAATGCCATAATAGGCAAAACCGCGCCGTTCATAGTCATGGACACCGACATTTCACCTAATGGAATTTGGTCGAATAATATTTTCATATCCTCAACCGAATCGATGGCAACACCTGCTTTACCTACGTCACCCACCACACGTTCGTGATCCGAATCGTAACCTCTGTGCGTAGCTAAATCAAAGGCAACAGAAAGACCCTTTTGTCCTGCAGCGAGATTTCTTCTGTAAAAGGCATTACTTTCTTCAGCTGTCGAGAAACCGGCATATTGACGAATGGTCCATGGTCTGCGAACATACATAGTAGTATAAGGACCGCGAAGGTAAGGTGCAAAACCAGCTCCAAATCCAAGATGTTCTATGTGCTCAATGTCTTCTTTTGAATAAATTGATTTTAACTCAATATTTTCAGCGGTGTGAAAGGTGTCGTTTCTCCGTTGTTGGTTTTCGGTTTTTTGACTTTCAACTAGTTGTATATGTTGTATGTTTTTTCTCATAGCTATTCTTCTTGAGATAAACGTTCTTGTTCTAATTTTTCAGCCAATCTTTTTTCAATAATTGGGGTGATCAACGTTTTTCTTGGATTATGTTTTACGAACGGATACAATTCCAAATCGTTTTTCATGCGGTCGTTTTTGTTTGGGAATTTGTTGGTTCCTAATAAAACTTCTTTGCCGCTATCAAATAAATCCTGTTCTTTTTGCGCGCTTTCGAAAATTTTTCTTTGGATAATTCCTTCTTTTAATAGCGCTAAAAACCCACCCTTTTCTTCAATTTCTTTAAATAAAACAAGTGCTTTTTCGGCCAATTGTTCGGTCAATGATTCAATATAATAGGCACCATCAGCAGGGTTGTTGACTTTATCAAAATAACTTTCGTGTTTCAATATCAACAATTGGTTTCTGGAAATTCGGTCTCCAAATTCGTTGTCTTTGTGATATAAAGTATCATACGGCAAATTAGCAACTGCATTGGCTCCACCCAAAATTGCACTCATGCACTCGGTGGTGGTGCGCAACATGTTTACGTTATAGTCGTAAATGGTTTTGTTGCGTTTGGTAGGAGTAGCAATGATATTGCAATCGAAGTTGTGGTGGTATTCTTTTGCTAAAGTATGGAACAAAATACGTAACGCACGCAGTTTGGCAATTTCAAAGAAGTAATTCGTTCCAACGGCAATTTCTATAGTAATTGGATGTTTTATAGCAGGGATTCTGTTGAAATATTCGTTTACATGCGCTAATGAATAGGCCAATTGTTGCATTATATTGGCGCCCGAATTTTGGTAAATCCCAGCACTAATGTTCAAAAAATTTATAGACGATGTCGATGCAATACTATTTAGTTTTTCGAAGTCTTTCTCTAAGTTTACAAACCAATTTCCGTCTTTGGTTAATTGACTAATAGGGTCAATAAGCATAATGAACTTGGCTTGATGTTTAGCGCTAAATTCACACACTTTAGTAGCGAAATCGATGGAAAGAAAAGGCAGATAAAAATAATACGTGTTTTCCTTTAAAGGAAGGTTTTGCATTAATTCTTCAATGGAAATGGTTTCATTTTCAATTGTAAAACGAATACTTTCAGCTCCTCGGTTTAGAGAATCTAAAGCACGTTGATTTGATTTTTTTACATCGTGAACGAATATGTTTTGCAGAATTTCAAATCCATTTTCTGGAGTGTTGTTGGTAAACTCTATTTTTGAAACTTCGTCAAGATGGTAAAAAGGTTTTACTTTGATGCCTTCGGGGCTTTCCCAAACGATGGTTTCGTTATAGTCGGCACCATTGAGTTCGAATTGAATTTGTTGTTTCCATCGTTTGGAAGTTAGGGTATCAAATTCTGAAAAAAGATTATTGGTTTTACTCACAATTGTATTGCTTTTTTAGTACTCCAAATTTAGTTTAAAATAATTTTAAAAAGATAAATTGATTGTTTTTTTGCAAAAATTCAAATTACAAGTTTTGCCTTAATATTTTTTGTATCAGAATTTCTTGTTTAATGTATATAATTCAGTCTTGATAGGAGCAAACTACTATGTAGTTCGTACAGCAAGAATTGCATTGGAAGAGATGCCTATTGTTTCGCCTTGGCTATACTGTCTTTAATTTTATCGTCCTCAATATCAATGATGTAAATGTCTTCGCTATCTTTTTTCATATAATATTTTTCGCGGGCGTATCGTTCGGTTTCTCCAGGATTTTTAAGACTTTTGATACTTTGTTCGTCCTTAGCGATTTCTTCTTTATAGTACGTTTTGTTGTCTTCCAACTCGTCTATTTGCTTATTTAATGAGCGTTGATCCCACAAGGATTGGTTGTCTAAAAAGAGCATCCAAATTGCAAAAAATATCAAAACCAAAGTATATCGATTTCCTAAAAATTTAAGAAATGGATAGTTGTTAGTGAGGTTTTGATACCAGTTTTTCATAGGATAAATTAAATTAATCGTTGTGTTATTACAGCACGAACAACATCAATGGCTACAGTATTGTGTTTGTCATTTGGAATGATAATGTCGGCAAATGCTTTTGTTGGTTCGATGAATTGTTGGTGCATGGGTTTTAATGTCGTTTGGTAGCGATTTAATACTTCTTCCATATCGCGACCACGTTCAGCAATGTCACGTTTTAAACGGCGAATTAAACGTTCATCAGAATCGGCATGAACATAAACTTTTACGTCAAACAAATCTCGTAGTTCTGGATTGGTCAAAATCAGAATTCCTTCTACAATCATAACTTTTCTGGGATGTGTACTCACGGTATCGTCTGTTCTGTTGTGCGTAACAAAAGAATATACAGGTTGGTCTATAGTTTTACCTGCTTTTAAATCTTTTAGATGTTGTACTAAAAGTTCAAAATCAATAGCGCGCGGATGATCAAAATTGATGTTACTGCGTTCTTCATAGCTCATTCCAACGTTTTGTTTGTAATACGAATCTTGAGAGATAATTCCAACTTCAGTTTCCGGTAATTCGTTCATAATTTGGTGAACCACAGTAGTTTTTCCTGAACCAGTTCCGCCAGCAATTCCAAGAATAAGCATGTTTGTTTGTTGTGTTTTGGTTTTATACAAAAATAGAATAAAAAATCAATATCAATTGAAATATCAATGTCAAAATTAAATTTCAACAAAATACTCGGCTGATTAGTGTTTTTATCAAGAGATTTTTTCGGATTTAGTATTACAATGTCAAAATAAATATAAAATTACAATAATTAATTTTCAACTCAACAAAATCAATTTGCCCTTTAAATTAAGATTAGGTTGAAACAGATAGATAAGATGTTAAATAAAACGAACTATTATACTACTTTTGTTGTTTAAAAATTAGTCATTTCAAGTTAATGGAATTGAATAAAGAGGAGTTAAAACAATTTTTAGATGCTAAGGTACTGGAGTTTAATACACCTGATTTTATTGAGCCAGACCCAATTAGTGTGCCTCACCGTTATTCACTAAAGCAAGATATTGAAATTGCAGGTTTTTTGGCTGCTTCAATTGCATGGGGAAATCGTAAGATGATTACTAAAAACGGTCATCGAATGATGGATTTATTGGGTAATTCTCCCTATGACTTTGTTATGAGTCATTCGGATTATCAACTTGAAAAATTAAATGGATTTGTCCATAGAACCTTTAATTCTGATGACTTTAAGCATTTTATCAAAGCACTTAATCATATATACACAAACAAGGGTGGTTTAGAACATATTTTTATCCAAAATCAGTCTGAAACTTCGCTTCAGCCCTCAATTCATGCCCTACATAAAATTTTCTTTGAAATTCCGCATTTAACCAGAACTCGAAAACATGTGGCAGACCCCTATAAAGGTTCTGTCTCTAAGAGAATTAATATGTGTCTGAGGTGGTTTGTAAGAAACGACACTAAAGGAGTTGATTTTGGAATATGGAAAAACATTTCTCCATCCAAACTCAGTTGTCCATTAGACGTTCACTCGGGTAATGTAGCTCGCAAACTAGGGTTGCTAACTAGAAACCAAAATGATGGTAAAGCCCTTTTAGAACTGGATGCAAACCTTCGATTATTAGACCCAAATGATCCTGTAAAATATGATTTTGCATTATTTGGATTAGGAATATTTGAGGGGTTTTAATGTATTAATTGCTACATCAAAACCCCTCAAAATAAATTAAACAAACAGATTCTAATTACAATATCATCATCGTTACTATTGAATAAAATTGTATTTATTTTTGACTTTTTTCACCTAAATTATTTGTGAGTATAAATAGTTGATAAAATCCTGATTAACTTCGTTTTATCTGGTAAACAATAACTCTCTATATTTAACCAAAGTCCATGTTTCGTTATCTACTAAAAGCTCTAATTTATCGCAATGTTCTCTAATTACTTCAAAATAAGGTTTCACTTTATCACAGTATGATTCCGCCATTTTTTGAGCATCCGTTAAAATATTTGCTTTTTTACGAGCTTCTGTCATGGCTTCTACATGTGTGTTAATACCTTCAATGTGTTCTGATATTTCTTTGATCAAAACAATTTGTTCTTTGGCAATTTTTTCAAAGTCTTTTCCAAAAATTTCTTTCAAACCACGAACGTTTTCAATCAATGTGTTTTGGTAACGGATTGCAGTTGGAATTACATGATTTCGAGCAATATCGCCTAAAACTCTTCCTTCAATTTGAATTTTTTTAGTGTATTCTTCCAATTCAATTTCATATCGGGCTTCTACTTCAATATGGTTCATCACGTTCAAATCTTTGAACAAATCCAATGCTTTTTTAGAAACTTTAGCTTTTAGTGCAGCAGGGGTAGTTTTATGATTACTTAAACCACGTTTTTTAGCTTCTTTTTCCCAAGCCTCGCTGTAACCGTCTCCTTCAAAAAGTATGTTTTTAGTTTCTTTAATGTATTCTCTCAATACATTGAATATTGCTTCGTCTTTCTTTAAATCATTCTTTTCAATTAAAGCATCTACTTCTTTTTTGAAGTCCTTCAATTGTTTCGCCACAATCGAATTTAACGTAGTCATTGCATTCGCGCAGTTTGCTGAAGATCCAACCGCTCTAAATTCAAATTTATTTCCTGTGAATGCAAATGGAGATGTTCTATTTCTATCGGTATTATCCAACATAACGTCTGGAATTTTACCTACTACGTTCAGTTTCAAATCGGTTTTTTCTTCGGGAGATAATTTACCTTTAGAAACTCCTTCTAATTCTGCCAAAACTTTGGTCAATTGTGCGCCAATAAATACCGATATAATGGCTGGCGGTGCTTCATTTGCTCCTAATCTATGATCGTTGCTTGCGGTAGCTATTGCCGCACGAAGTAATTCTTCATATTCTTGAACTGCTTTTATCGTATTGATAAAGAACGATAAAAATTGCAAATTACTCATCGGTGTTTTTCCTGGGGAAAGCAAATTCACACCAGTATCTGTGGCCATTGACCAGTTGTTATGTTTTCCAGAACCATTTACGCCCTTAAAAGGTTTTTCATGGAACAACACTTTAAAATCATGACGCTCACCTACTTTTGACATTACATCCATTAATAAAGAGTTGTGGTCAACAGCTAAATTAGTTTCTTCAAATATTGGAGCTAACTCAAATTGATTGGGAGCCACTTCATTGTGACGTGTTTTCACTGGAATTCCTAATAACATGCATTCTTCTTCCAATTCTCTCATATAATTTAATGCGCGTGAAGGAATCGAACCGAAATAATGGTCATCTAATTGTTGTCCTTTTGCGGAAGTATGTCCCAACAACGTTCTGCCTGTCATGACAATATCGGGACGAGAATTCGCCAAAGCGGAATCTACCAAGAAATACTCTTGTTCCCATCCTAAAGTGGCAGTAACTTTTTTAACGTTTTTGTCAAAATATTTACATACATCGGTTGCGGCTTCATCCACAGCATTCAAGGCACGTAAAAGCGGAGTTTTATAATCTAAAGCTTCACCGGTATAAGAAATGAAAACGGTTGGAATACATAAAGTAGTTCCAAATATAAATGCTGGTGAAGTTGGATCCCAAGCGGTATATCCACGAGCTTCAAACGTATTTCTAATACCACCATTTGGGAAGGATGAAGCATCGGGCTCTTGTTGTACTAATTGACCTCCACCAAATTTTTCAACTGGATCGGAACCGTCATAAGATGTTTCAAAAAAAGCATCGTGCTTTTCAGCAGTTGTTCCAGTTAATGGTTGAAACCAGTGCGTATAATGAGTAACTCCTTTAGACAAAGCCCATTCTTTCATTCCCATTGCGATATAATCGGCTAATTTTCGATCAATTTTAGTTCCGTGTTGCACCGCATCTTTTACCCCTTTATAAGCATCGGAAGTTAAATACTGCTTCATCGCTTTATCATTAAACACATTGAAACCAAAAAGATCTGATTTTTTACCAGCTTCTTCAAATTTTACAGGTTTTCTACCGGAAGCATCTTTTAGTGCTTGGAAACGTAAAGTTGACATAAAAATTAATTTTTTAAAGTTATACCCTAATAATTTAATGCAAATATAATACTATTTTAATTAAAAAATATATACACCCTATTTTTTTAGGGGTAATTTTGATAATTGTTAATTATTATTATGAATTTTTACAACTGTTGATTAATGGTTATCTTTGTCATTAATAATTTGTAATTAACTATAATGGTTTGGATTGTATTCATAGCAGCCGTTTTACTTTTATTAGCTTTAGATTTAGGAATCTTCAATAAAACGCCTCATATTATCTGTTCTAAAGAAGCTGGAATTTGGAGTGGAATATGGGTAACTTTATCTTTATCTTTTTCTGGAGTCATTTATTGGTTGTATGAGCAAAATTATATTGCTAATCCTGATCATCTAAAACCTGCGGTGGCTTCTGTGAAATTCATTACAGGGTATTTGATAGAATTATCATTAAGTGCTGATAATATTTTTGTGATTGCAATTATATTTGCTTCTTTTAAAATTGCTCAGAAATACCAACATCGAATTTTGTTTTGGGGCATTATTGGCGCCATCATTTTTAGAGGTTCTATGATATTTTTTGGCGTAATCTTAATCAGAAAAATTGATTGGACCACCTACATTTTTGGTGGATTTTTGGTTTTTACTGCAATCAAAATGTTTTTCAAAAAAGAAGAAGACGAATTCAATCCGGAAGAATCTTTGGTGTATAAGATAATTGGAAAAATAATTCCGATTACACATCACAAAGACAAAGAACACTTTTTTGTAAAGGAAAACAATCGCAATTACGCCACGCCTTTGTTGGTTACACTAATAGTAATTGAAGTGATGGATATGGTATTTGCTCTAGATAGCGTTCCGGCAATTTTGGCAATTACATCCGATCCATTTTTAGTATTTAGTTCCAATATTTTTGCCATACTGGGTTTGCGTTCGATGTATTTTTTCTTGGCCAAAATGTTGGAGAAATTCCGATATTTAGAATACAGTTTGATTGCTATTCTAATTTTTATTGGAATTAAGATGCTCATTGTTCATTTCTATAAATTCCCCGAATGGGTTTCATTGGGTTTTATAGGAATAGCATTAGTAATCGGAATTGTAGTTTCTTTAAAATTAGCAGGTCCAAAAGAAAAATAAAAAAAGAGGATATACTATTGTACAACCTCTTTCCAAACAAACTAAAGATTAACCAAAAACCTATTGCTCTTTAATAACTTTAGATTCTTCAATATTAAACGCTTTTGCTACTGCATTGTAATCCGCATAATCAATATTAGTAGCTTTTTTATTTCCTTTGTTTGAAGGAATTATAACAATTCTAAGTACTTGATTGGTTCTATAACTAGTATTGACACCAGCTAAATCATAGCCATCCATGTATATATTTGCATCATATTGTGTAAAATCGAAATCATATCTAAAATCTAAAACACCTGTATTGGTGTAATAAGTTTCTGGAAGTAATTTCCAAACATCAGTTCCATTTACGCCACCCGATAATCGATAAACCAAGGCCATATCTGTTGGATAAATAGTTTGAGGAAACGTAATTAAGGTGCTAAAATTATTTGCTGTTGTAAAAGATCTTACATATTCGTATGTAGTTGCAAGAAATTCATAGTTATTAGTAACTTGCTGAGCTGGAGTGTCATGTACGGTGCAACTTTGTAGCGAAATCATCCCGATAAGCGCAAACAATAAAGTAATCTTTCTCATGGTTTTATTTTTTTTATGATTAATGATATAATAGCTTATTCAATTGCTGTGCCAAAGTTTCATTTTAACAAAATATTGTAACTTTGAAACATGAAATCGCCATTAAACTCAAATTTTCAAGAGCTAAACCAATAAATAAAAAGGCGATACCATATATGACCTATAACAAATAAAATTTCACATATATGAACAACGAGAATAAACTCTATATGATCATGCTTGGCTGTCGCCCAAAAGGTCGCTTCACTGAGCAACATGATATTTTTTTTGGAATCGGAAAATCATTAAAAGAATTAATACCAAGCATGAAAGCGTTTTGGCCAGAAGCTAAAGGTCAAATTCATATTGATGCTTGGCGCGAAGTTACCGTTGTAGATAATTTTAATATTGAGGTGTTAGCAAAAGGAACCTCAACAGAGTCTAACTCACATTTATTTTTCATCAACCTTGGTGGGTATAAAGAAGATGAATTTGAAGAATACCATTATAAAGTTTTAGCCGTGGGCGAATCTTTAACAGATGCTACCAAAAATGCCAAAGAAACTATTTTCTATAAACATTGCGGATTTAAAGGCGCTACTTCTCATATTGATGATAAATTCGGAATTGATGTTGACGATGCTTTTAATGTTAAAGAAATTCTTCATCCAGTATTTACAGACCAATTTGAAATATACATTTATTCAAATCCAAATCCAATAAAAGATCAATTGCACATCGGGTATTTGAAATTGGATAAAATCTTTTAATTATGAGCAGAAATAACGAAGGAAATATCAAAAAGCACAATGACAAACTTCACAAAGAGCAAGATAAAGTCAAAGCCAAAAAAGTAGCTCGAGAAGAAAAACGAAAAGAAATAGTTCGAAAATTCAACGAAAGTAAAAATAAATAGCTTTTATTTAAGAGTATTATTTTTAATTATTTTCTTAATTATAGGGCCATTTTCGGTAATGATTTTTACAAAATACAATCCGTTAGATTGAGTTGATAAATCCAGTTTGTCAGTTACAAATTCACCTAAAATAGTATAAATAGCAACGCTTTTTACCTCACCTAATTGATTACTGCCAATAGAAATTAGTCCCGTTGTTGGGTTTGGGTATAATACTATTTCGTTATCCGCATTAAAAGAAGCTATGCTCAACAAATCAACGGTATAGCAATTTGATATACTTTGACAACCATTTGTGGTTAATTGAACGGCATAATTGCCGCTAACTGTTGGTGAAAAGGTTTGTGCAATTTGACCGTTTATTGGTGCATTATTGTTGTCGCAATCAACCCAAGTATATGTTGTTCCTGCTAAAGTTCTATCAGCAGTTAAAGTTGTCCCGTTAACTGTAACACCAGTTGTGAAAGCATTTTGTGTATCGGTAATTGTTACTGGAATTGTAATGGTATCCACTTGATCGGGATTACAAAATACATTTGTAATAGTTAGAGTTACTTGTTTTACTCCAGGGCAACTAAAATTATGTGTTGGATTTATTGCTGTGCTTGCTGCTGAACCATCACCAAAATCCCAACTTAAATTATCAAAATTGGAGCTTCCGTTAATAAATGAAACTGAAGCGTTATTAGTGGTAGAATTAAAATCACTTGCGGCAGGAAAAAATCCAAAAATAGCGGTTGGAGTTAAACAACGTTTAATATCAAAATAAGTAATATTGGTGGGAATAAATTGTGTTGCTACTTCATTTCCATCTACTTGCAAAACGGGAATTCCATAAGCAGGATCAAACCATTTGTAGGAAACTGTTGTAACGGTATTTTGTGTTGGTGTTCCGCTAACGGTAACCGTGATGTCATTTACTACAGTAGTTTTCATTTTCAGTACATTAGAAAAAGTTCCAAAAGGAGTAATAAGCGAACCCCAACCTTCAACCAAATTAGTACGTTGTCCCGTAGAGGCATATTGAATAGGCACCCCTAAATTAGTCAAATCTAAACTTAAAGCATTATTATTGGTGTAATTGTCATTAAAATGAATGGGAAATTGATACAATACGTCCGCTGTTTGATATGAGGCCACAAACGGAACTGTGGTGCCATTAAAAGTTATAGAAGAACCTATCATTCTATTTTCCAAGTATGTTGTGGATAATTTAAGATGATCAATTACGTTTGTTAAACCAAAACCTTGAATTTGAATTCCATCAGTTAACTTAGTTGCTAAATTAAAATTACTAGTGAACTGAGAATTACAATTAAAAATATATCCGTTAAATAAGCACCAAATATTTTTATATCCTGCACTGTTTGGATTTTGGTATAAAAGTGTTTCTTGAGTACTAGGGGTAAGCGTGCTGTAATCCCAATTGAAATTTGTTCCAGTCTGTACAAAATCATTTCCCACTAAACCAGTATTGGAATGGCTAACAATAAACGATTCGTTTTGTGCAGCATAATCGGATGAAAGATAAGTGGTTTGTGCAAAACTTAAAGCAGATGTAAAACTCAATAACAAAAAGGTAATTTTTTTCATGATAGAATTCTTAAAAAATGATTTCAAAGTAAAGCAATCTAGTTGAATTATACAAGGTAAGTAGTTGAAAATGATAATAAACGAATCAAGTTATATTATTTATTTTGTATCGGAATCCAAATTTCTTCTTCTGAGTTGGGATCATTATTCTTGTATTTTTCACCTAAGATTTCAAATTGCGGATGAGTTCCTAGTTCGTATCCGGAACCGGGCAACCATTCGGTATAAATTGCTTTAAAAAATGCAGCAACATTACTTTGATCTCCTATATAATTAAAAATAGCATACAACCCTTCCGGAATTAATAGGGTTTCCATTCCGACGGGAATAAAATCGAAATTAGAAACCGAAACGGCAGCCCATTTTACAAAAGTTTCGTTTATTCCGAAAGAAAACCCAGTTGGATTGATTTGAATGTTATACAAATCACTTCCAACAGCGTTCTGAATTTCTTTTCGACGCGGCATAAAACCACTCCATAATTCAAATGCACGGTAATTGGCAAATGTAAATGAAAGATTTTGACCAATGAATTGAGTCGCCGGAAAAGTTTTTATAACTGCATTCATAATTCTGTTGAAAAACCTTTTTTAATAATGAAATTAACGATTTCTAAAACATCCTTCCAAATAATTAAATATTGTTTTATTAAAATCACTTCCATTGGAAAGAAACCTGCTTTTTATAGGCAAATAATAAAGAGATAGTAGCGATTTTGCTTTCAGGCGAACATAATCTTTTTCAGTTGTAATGATTAATCTATTATGGGCTTTTTTTTCTATTTCTTTAATATCGTTATCTGTAAAATAATGATGGTCAGCATATACCATTTTGTTTTCTTCTCTGGCTTCCAAATAAGAGAAAAAGGGTTCGGGTTTTGCAATACCTGCCAAAAGTAATTTATCAATATTCATGATTTCTTCAACACTTTTGGTTTCCAATTCATTGTAGATTTTGTCGTCATAATCAATACAACTAAAATAAATAGGAACATCAAAACCTATTTTATTTTTGATTTGCTGCTGCGCAATTTCTGATAAATCTTTCGGACATTTCGTGACAATTATTACATCGGAGCGCTTAACTCCATTTCTGTATTCTCGAAGAGTACCCGTTGGAAGCATAAAATCATTACAAAATAAATCATTGTATGCAGTCAATAAAATATAAAATCCTGCTTTCACTTTGCGGTGTTGGAACGCGTCATCTAGTAAAATTATTTCGGGCTTGTCTATTAAAGATAATAATTTTTCAATTCCATTTTTTCTATCGGCATCTACTGCAACCCTAATTTGAGGAAATTTTTGATACATTTGGAACGGTTCGTCTCCCAAAATTTCGATAGTTGAATTTGCATCTGCCAAACAAAATCCTTCCGATTTTCGTTTGTATCCTCTACTTAAAGTCGCAATTTTATAATTTGGCGAAAGTAATCGAATTAAATATTCTATTTGAGGGGTTTTTCCGGTGCCGCCAACGCTGAGGTTTCCAACAGCAATTATTGGAATACCGAAGGAGTACGACTTTAATACTTCTTTGTCGAATAAGAAATTTCTAATGGAATTGATAGCTCCATAGATAACCGCAAAAGGAAAAAGTAAATACCTTAAAATAATCATAGCACGAAAGTAACATTTTTTTATCTTTGGAAGGAAATTAATTTTGAAAATGAAATTTAATTATACATTTTTGATAGCTTTTTTGTTTTGCTTTCAAATAGGGTTTTCTCAAGAAAATCAAGATGCAGCAATACTGAAAATTTTATTAAGCAAATATTATAAAAATGAAAAAGTGATAGTAAAAAATCGCTTGCAACTCTTGAGTTTTTATTGTTCAAAAGCTCCAAATAATGAAGAGACGTTTGAAGTCATCACTAAAAGTGAATTATTGAAACAGAATTCAGTAGAAATAAAAAAACAAATTAATAATAAATTAGAAGAAGATTGGTCAAAAGAATACAATACTGTTTTTAATAACCAAAATCAGTATTTGAAAAGCAAAGTCAATTCTTGCTTGTCAATAGATGAATTTCACAAAGTATCCAAACGCTTTAATGACAACAACCAACGGTTAATGATTGTGAGCAAGCCCATGTATTTCGCCAAAAAATATTGTTTGGTTAAAGTGGCTTTTTATCGAAATATAGAGCATAATTATGGCTGTTATTTTTTGATAGAATACATAAATGATTCTTGGATAATCAAAGAAACTTTAAACGAATGGGAAACTTAAATTTTAAATAGCAGTATTAGATTTATGAAGATAAAACAAATTTTAAATATCCTAGAAGAAATGGCTCCTTTGGCTTATGCCGAAGACTTTGATAATGTTGGATTATTGGTAGGGAATCAAGAAAATGAAACCACCGGAATATTGGTTTGCCACGATGCTTTAGAAGCTGTTATTGAAGAAGCTATTGCTAAAAAATGCAATTTAGTGGTTTGTTTTCATCCTATTTTATTTTCTGGATTGAAGAAAATTACGGGTAAAAATTATGTAGAGCGATCTTTACTAAAAGCAATAAAAAATGATATCGCAATTTATGCTGTGCATACGGCGTTAGACAATCACAAAAATGGAGTAAACAAAATTTTTTGCATTGCTTTAGGATTGAAAAAAACTAAAGTTTTAGTTCCGAAATCAAACTTTATTCAAAAATTAATAACCTATACAGTTCCCGAAAATGTAGAACAAGTTCGGAATGCACTATTCAATGCTGGTGCAGGAAAAATAGGAAATTACGAAGAATGTAGTTTTAATTCACAAGGTATCGGTACCTACATGGGAAATGAAGATAGCAATCCAGAAATTGGCCAGCGATTTGAATTTGTTGAAACTCCAGAAGTCAAAATTGAAGTAATTTTCGAAAAACATTTACAGGGTAAAATCTTAAAAGCTTTATTTTCAAATCATGTTTATGAGGAAGTGGCCTATGAAATTTATGAATTGCAAAATACGAATCAAAATATAGGTATAGGAATGATTGGCGAACTCGAAAAGCCAATGTCTGAATCGGAATTTTTGTCTTTTGTAAAAGAAAAAATGCAATGTGGCGGTATTCGTCATTCGGATTTGTTAGGAAAATCGATATCTAAGGTTGCTGTTCTTGGAGGTTCTGGAAGTTTTGCTATAAAAAATGCCATTCAAGCTGGAGCAGATATTTTTTTAACGTCCGATTTAAAATACCATAATTTTTATGAAGCTGAAAATCATATTGTTTTAGCTGATATTGGACACTTTGAGAGTGAAAGATATACAAAAAATTATATTGTTGATTTTCTTAAAGAAAAAATCACTAATTTTGCACCAAATTTGTCGGAAGACAGAGTTGTTTTATCAGAAGAAAATACAAATCCAGTTAAGTACTTATAGAATATGGCTACTACAAAAGAATTGAGCGTTGAAGAAAAATTAAGAGCGCTTTACGATTTACAAATTATTGATACCCGAATTGACGAAATCAGAAATGTAAGAGGAGAACTTCCTCTAGAAGTAGATGATCTTGAAGATGAAGTAGCAGGATTGACTATTCGCTTAGACAAATTGCAAAGTGATTTAGTACAAATTGAAGACAATATAAAAACTAAAAAAGTTGCTATTGAAGATCACTCAGCCGCTATAAAAAGATATACAGAACAACAAAAAGACGTTCGTAACAATAGAGAATTTAATGCTTTAACTAAAGAAGTTGAATTTCAAGAATTAGAAATTCAATTATCTGAAAAGCAAATTAAAGAAATGAAAGTTACTATTGAGCATAAAAAAGAAGTTATTTCAAATTCTAAAGATAAATTAGATCAAAAATCAACTCATTTAAAGCACAAAAAAGCAGAGTTAAATGATATTATGTCAGAAACTCAAAAGGAAGAAACTTTTTTACTTCAAAAATCATCAGAGTTCGAAGGACAAATTGAAGAACGATTACTAGCAGCATATAAACGAATTCGTTCTAGTGTTAGAAATGGTTTAGCTGTTGTTTCTATTGAGCGTGGTGCTTCTGCGGGTTCATTCTTTACAATCCCTCCACAAATTCAAGTTGAAATTGCAGCAAGAAAAAAAATCATCACTGATGAACATTCAGGAAGGATTTTAGTTGACTCAACTCTTGCGGAAGAAGAAAGAGAAAAGATGGAAAAAATATTTGCAAAAATGTAATATCTGGAATCCCGATGTAATCGGGATTTTTTTATGCAAAAAATCAATCAATTTATAGCAGCAAAAGGTATCGGTTTATACATAAATTTATTGAGTTATGTATTTCCGAAAAGAGCATTCGAAGTAGCGTACCATTTTTTTAGTGTACCAAGAAAAGGAAAATTATACCCAAATAATCTTCCTAATTTACTTCTAAATGCTGAAAAAATAAAATTATCATATAATGGACAATTTGATATACAAACATATATCTGGAAAGGAAATGATGATGTTGTTTTATTAGTACACGGCTGGGAAAGTAATTCAAATCGTTGGGGTAAACTTTTAGAGATATTATTGAAAACTGGAAAAACAATTATTGCAATTGACGCGCCAGCACATGGATTGAGTAGTGGGGAAGAATTTAATGTGCCAACTTACGGAGAATTTATTAATCAAGCAGTGTTGAAATTTAATCCAAAAATTGCAATTGGTCATTCAATTGGCGGAAATACGCTGGCCTATTTTCAATCGCATTTCAATCACAATTTTGAAAAAATGATACTTATTGGTACTCCATCGGATTTTAAAGTGATTTTGAATAATTACTTTTCACTTTTAGGTTTAAATACCCGTATATATAATTCATTTATCCATTATATTAAGAAACGGTTTGATATTACTATTGAAGATTTTTCAGCTTCAAATTTTTTAAAAACAACTATAATACCAGGTATAATAGTTCACGATATTGATGACAATATTGTGCTTCATAAGGAAGGAAAAAAAATAGCAAAATCATGGAAAACAGCCGAATTTATTACAACAAAAGGTCTTGGTCACCGAATGCACGATGAATATTTATATCAAAGCATTTTAACTTTTATTGAAACTTAATTGTCTTGTTATTTTGATACTATTGTAATTTATAATTGTGTAAATGATTTATTCAATAGTTTTAAGATAATCCAAAAATTTTGCCTTCATTGTCAATATCAATTCTTTCAGAATTGGGAATTGCAGGTAAACCAGGCATGCGCATAACATCGCCAAGTAATGGTACAATAAACCCCGCGCCACTAGCTATTTCAAATTCGCGAACGGTGACAGAAAAATTAGTTGGACGGCCAATTAGATTTTCATTATCCGAAAAACTTGCAGGAGTTTTTGCCATACAAATTTGAAATTCATTAAATCCTAAGTCATTTATCATCTTCATTTGCGTTTTTGATTTTGAAGAAAATGCTACAGAATTTGCACCATAAATTTGGGTGGCAATCGTTTTTATTTTGTGTTCAATAGAATCTGTTTTTTGGTATAACGGTTTGTAGTTGGATTTTCCGTTTTCAATTTCTTCGATTACTTTCTCTGCTAGGGAAGCAGCACCTTTTCCTCCGTTCACAAATGCGGTACTTACTATTGCAACAACTCCTTTGGTCAAACATAATTCTTTTAATTTTTTATATTCGGCTTGAGTATCATCTGGAAATGCATTGATACAAACTACAGGATTCAATCCAAATTGTTGCATATTTTCAATATGTTTTTCAAGATTGCAAAATCCTTTGGCGATAGCTTCTATATTTTCTATTTTAAAATCTTCAGAGCTCAATCCAGCATGATGTTTAATAGCTCGAATTGTTGCTACTAGAACAACCGCATCGGGTTTCAATCCAGATTGTTCGCATTTGATATGAAGAAATTTCTCAGCTCCCAAGTCAGCTCCAAATCCAGCTTCAGTTACCACATAGTCCCCCAAAGATAGTGCCATTTTAGTGGCGATAATTGTATTGGTTCCTTGAGCAATACTGGCAAAAGGGCCTCCATGTAGTATTGCAGGATTTCCTTCTAAAGTTTGAACTAAATTTGGTTTCAAGGCATCTTTCAACAAAACAGCCATTGCACCAACTACTTTTAAGTCGCGCGCAAAAATGGCTTTTCCATCCAAAGTTTTTCCCACGTATATATTTCCCAAGCGTAGTTTTAAATCTTCTAAATCTTTGGACAAACATAATATTGCCATTACTTCCGAGGCAGGCGTAATATTAAAACCCTCTTCACGCATTGTGCCGTTGGTTTTTGCTCCCATACCAATAATTATCTGACGAAGTGAACGGTCGTTCATATCCATTACCCGCTTCCATGCAATAGATTTTGGATCCAGATTAAGAGAGTATTTCAGATTTTGAAGATTATTATCAATAACTGCCGAGAGCAAATTATTTGCTTTTTCAATGGCAGAAAAATCACCAGTGAAATGCAAATTGATGTCCTCCATAGGCAACATTTGTGCATACCCACCACCAGCAGCGCCACCTTTCATACCGAAAACAGGGCCTAGAGATGGTTCGCGTAAAGCGGCAATGGCTTTTTTACCAATATAATTCAATCCGTCGGTCAATCCTATAGACATTGTAGTTTTACCTTCACCATATTTAGTAGGAGATAGGGCAGAAACCAAAATCAGTTTTCCTTTAGGGTTTTCAGATTGAAGGAATAGGGGTAATTTTGCTTTAAATTTGCCATAATATTCCAAATCGTCTTCTGGAATGTTAATTTTTTCAGCAATTAATCTTATGTGTTGTGTTGTAGCAGTTTGAGCAATCTCAATATCTGATGGGAATTGTGACATTATAATTTGAATTTAATTTGAAGTAAAATTAATTGATTGGTTTGGAAATTAAAATAATATTTAAATCAAAAAAAAACTACAAGATTGAGAAACCTTGCAGGTTTGATTTATTCTAATGATAATGTAATTTGTCCGTCATCATTCAATTCGGTTTGAATATTTTCATCATCCCCTAATGATTCTATTGCTTCAATTTCTTCAATAATTTCTTCTGGTTCCTCATAAGGCAATGCGTCTAATAAATTCACTTGTTTTAATTTGTCAGCAGTCAATTGGTTTCCTAAAGCTTTAATTCCTTTTATGGTAATAAATTGCTCCATGTCAATTGTTTGATTGTCTTTTTGAACACCTTTTACTTTTGTGAAAATAATTTCAGCAACGGGACGCCAATCAGTAGAAACAATTTCCAACTGTGATTTATCATGCTCGGTGATGAAAATTTCTTCTTTATTTTCATTTTCTACCAAGAAACGTTTGATAAAGTAGCGTTCTTTTTCGCCATCAAAATAAATACAAGAAATTGGTTTTTTAGGATTCCATTTCTCTAATACAATCATGTCTTCCTCGAAATGTGTTGTTAATTCGGGAATTATTGTTTTTAATTTTCCTGTTTGATTGATGATTAACAAGCGATCGTTCGGTCTAAATTCACCCAACAATTCCCCGCGTCCATCCACATTTAAACGTTGCACTGTGTCATCAAACCAAACTTTTCTTGGTCGTAAAGTAGAAATACCTTTCTCTTTCAATTCGATTTTTTTGATTGGATATTTGGTCACGGTATTGCCTCGAGATGCACGTCCTTTGATTGCAATATCTGTAAAATCAATATCCCATTTCAATTTCTTAACACTTCCTACTTGACGCAATAAAATAGTTACCACTTCGGCCTCACCATTAGGATTTGCAGAAAAATAGGAAACTTGCGAACCCGCTTTTTCTTGTGTTAAATCGTAAAATTTATCACGCGTAACCCCTGAAACATTAAAACGTTTTATAAAAGTAGCACCATTTTTACCATCACGATAAATCATGTTGTAAATGGTTCTCTTATCATTTTTATCGAATATGGCAATATGTATGATGTCTTTACCTACAAATTTTTTATCATCTACTTTAGAAATCATCATTTTTCCATCGCGTAAGAACACGATGACATCATCAATATCGGAACAATCGGCAACATATTCGTCTTTTTTCAAACCAGTTCCAAAAAAACCTTCTTCCTTGTTTACATAGAGTTTGGTGTTTCTTAAAACTACTTTAGTGGCTTCAATGTTTTCAAAACTTCGCAATTCTGTTTGGCGCTCGCGACCTTTTCCGTATTTCTCTTTTAGTCTAGCAAAATAGTCAATGGCAAAATCAATTAGGTTGTCTAAATGATGCTGTACTTCTTTCATTTCGTCTTCCAATTTGGCAATAAAATCATCTGCTTTATCCGAATCGAAACGAGTGATACGAATCATTGGAATTTGCGTTAATTTTTGCAAATCATCGTCTACAATTTCTCTTACAAATGATTTTGCAAAGGGCTCAAATCGTTTGTACATATATTCATAAAGCGATTCTCTATCCGAGTACAATTTGAAATCGATATACATTTCTTCTCGAATGAAGATTTTTTCTAAAGTAGAGAAGTGCCATTTATTTTTAAGCTCTTCCAATTGAATTTCCAATTCCGCTTTCAACAATTGCACGGTTCGTTCTGTCGAAATTTTCAACATGGCAGATACGCCAATAAACAACGGTTTGTTGTCTTCAATCACACAACCTAAGGGAGCAACTGACGTTTCACATGCCGTAAATGCGTATAAAGCATCAATCGTTTTGTCGGGAGAAACTCCTGGAAATAAGTGAATTAAAATCTCAACTTCGGCAGCGGTATTGTCTTCAATTTTTTTGATTTTGATTTTCCCTTTTTCATTGGCTTTCAGAATACTATCAATCAAAGTTGAGGTGTTAGTAGAAAACGGAATTTGGGTAATTACCAAGGTTTGTTTGTCTAATTGTGATATTTTGGCACGAACACGAACACGTCCGCCTCTCACACCATCGTTATAATTCGATATATCAGCAATTCCAGCTGTTTGAAAATCGGGGAATAAGGTAAACGGTTTTCCTTTTAATATTTTTACGGAAGCATCAATCAATTCATTAAAATTGTGAGGCAATACTTTAGTAGAAAGACCAACTGCAATTCCTTCAGCACCTTGAGCTAATAACAATGGGAACTTCACTGGAAGATTATTCGGTTCGGCACGACGTCCGTCGTATGACATTCCCCAATCCGTTATTTTTGGCGAATACAATACTTCTAAAGCAAATTTTGACAAACGTGCTTCAATATATCTTGAAGCAGCAGCACTATCACCGGTTAGAATATTTCCCCAGTTTCCCTGACAGTCAATTAACAATTCTTTTTGACCAATTTGTACCATCGCATCACCAATACTCGCATCACCGTGCGGGTGGTACTGCATGGTGTGTCCAACGACATTGGCAACTTTGTTGTAACGACCGTCATCCAACTCTTTCAACGAGTGCATTATACGACGTTGTACGGGTTTAAAACCATCTTCAATTGCAGGTACCGCTCGCTCGAGGATAACGTAGGAAGCATAATCCAAAAACCAATCTTTGTACATTCCTGTAACTTTGGTGATGGTATCTTCTGGATTCTCGTCGTTTTCATAAAAGTGATTCCCGCCAGTAGAAACGATGTCTTCAAAACCTTCGTCCATACTTCCGTTGTTGCTTGATTGCTCCGCCTGTTCGCCATAGTTTGAGTCGTCTAACTCGTCGTTAGTTTCTTCAAAGTTATCTTCTTCTTCGTCTTTCATATTAAAAGTCAAAAGTCAAAAGTCAAAAGTCAAAAGACTTGAATATTGACTATCTATTTATTATTATTGATTTTACTTAATAATTACTATTAATTTAAGCTATTTTTCCACTAATTCTTTATCCAATTCCACTTTCAAATTATTGATAATGAACGTTTGTCTATCTGGAGTATTTTTACCCATATAAAATTCTAACAAGGTTTCAATAGATGTCGCTTTATCCAACATTACAGGATCTAAACGAATGCTTTCTCCGATAAAATTCTTGAATTCATCGGGAGAAATTTCTCCCAATCCTTTAAATCGTGTGATTTCTGGTTTTGGTTTTAGCTTTTCGATGGCATCACGACGTTCTTCGTCAGAATAGCAATAAATAGTTTCTTTTTTATTTCGAACACGAAATAATGGCGTTTGTAAAATATATAAATGACCTTCTTTGATCATTTCAGGGAAAAACTGTAAAAAGAAAGTGATTAGTAACAATCTAATATGCATTCCATCGACATCGGCATCGGTTGCAATTACAATGTTGTTGTAACGCAAATCTTCGATGCTTTCTTCAATATCTAAAGCTGCTTGAAGCAAATTGAATTCTTCATTTTCATAGACAATTTTCTTCGACATTCCATAAGAATTCAAAGGTTTACCTCGCAAACTGAATACCGCTTGTGTATTTACATCACGGCTTTTGGTAATGGAACCCGAAGCAGAATCTCCCTCAGTGATAAAAAGCGTACTTTCTAAACTTCTTGGATTTTTAGCATCAGTTAAATGCACCCGACAATCGCGCAGTTTTTTATTGTGTAAACTTGATTTCTTAGCTCGGTCTTTAGCCAATTTTCGAATTCCTGAAAGTTCTTTCCGTTCTCGTTCGGCTTGTAAAATTTTACGCAATAACAAATCGGAAATTTCTGGGTTTTTATGCAGAAAATTATCCAATTTAGTTGTTATAAAATCGTGAATAAACGTGCGAACTGTGGGGCCATTCGGACCAATATCATTCGATCCTAATTTGGTTTTGGTTTGCGATTCAAAAACGGGTTCTTCCACTTTAATGGAAACCGCCGAAACAATTGATTTTCTGATGTCCGAAGCTTCAAATCCTTTGTTGTAATATTCCCGAATGGTTTTTACAATAGCTTCCCGAAAGGCATTTAAGTGCGTTCCTCCTTGGGTTGTATTTTGCCCATTGACAAACGAATGGTATTCTTCTGAATATTGTGATTTGCTGTGTGTTAGTGCAATTTCAATATCGTCACCTTCTAGATGAACAATTGGATATTGCATATCTTCTTCTGTGATTGTTTCTTCTAATAAATCTTTTAATCCAAATTCAGAAATGTATTTTTCACCGTTGAAATAAATCGATAAACCGCGATTTAAATAACAGTAATTTTTGAGCATTTTTATGATATACTCATTCCGATATTTATAGTTTTTGAAAATTACCTCGTCAGCAATGAAAGCAACTTTAGTTCCTTTTCGTTTGGTTGATTCGACAATTTCTTCCTCTAAAACTAAATTTCCTTCCGAGAACTCGGCTGCTTTTTGTTGGTTATCACGAACTGATTCTACTCTAAAATAATTGGATAATGCGTTTACTGCTTTAGTACCAACACCGTTCAAACCTACCGATTTTTTAAACGCTTTGGAATCGTATTTTCCTCCGGTATTCATTTTGGAAACAACGTCAACGACTTTACCAAGCGGAATTCCACGACCATAATCACGAACAGTAACGAGCTTGTCTTTGATGGTTACTTCGATAACTTTTCCGGCACCCATCACAAATTCATCGATGCAGTTGTCAATTACCTCTTTTAAAAGAATGTAAATTCCATCATCTGGAGAAGAACCATCTCCGAGTTTACCAATATACATTCCGGGACGCATTCGGATGTGTTCTTTCCAGTCGAGGGAGCGGATATTGTCTTCGTCGTATTTAGTTTCGTCTACCATTTTTAAAAAATCGAGTTTAACTGCGTTCTGTTTGCTTTACATTTATTAGAACAAAGCTCCGTCTGCTAATTTAGTGTATTTTAAGGTGTTTTAAAATGATATTTATCAAAGTTATTAAGAATGTTTTTGACAATTTTTTTTATTTAAACAATTGAGAATAGAAAAGTGCAACTAGAATAGTTTTTGAAAATTTATCAGTATTTTAAATTTAAAATAGAAAATACATCAAAAATAAAACCGCAAAATTTCTCTTGCGGCTAGTCTATTTTCTATTTTCTATTTCCTAAAAACTAAACATTAAAACGGAAATGCATCACATCACCATCTTTAACGATGTATTCTTTTCCTTCGACTCTTAATTTTCCGGCTTCTTTTACTTTCGACTCCGAACCAAAATTGGAGAAATCTTCAAACGCAATTACTTCTGCACGAATGAATCCTTTTTCGAAATCGGTATGGATTACTCCAGCTGCTTTGGGCGCGGTATCTCCAATTGCAATAGTCCAAGCGCGAACTTCTTTAACTCCGGCCGTGAAATAGGTTTGTAATTTCAATAATTTATATGCAGCACGAATTAAAACAGCAGAACCCGGCTCAGTCAATCCCATATCTTCAAGGAAAACCTGACGCTCTTCGTAGCTTTCTAATTCTGTTATATCTGCTTCTGCACCAACTGAAAGTATAATTACTTCGGCATCTTCGTCTTTTACTAATTCACGAACTTGTTCTACATATTTGTTTCCGTTTACTGCCGAATTTTCATCTACATTACAAACATACAAAACGGGTTTATTGGTAATCAATTGAAAATCATCCATTAATTCAATTTCATCTTGATTTTGAGGTTCAACGGTTCTAGCCGATTTTGCTTGCAATAAATTTTCACGAATTCTATCTAAAAGTGCTTTTTCAACTTGTGCTTCTTTGTTTCCTGTTTTGGCTGCACGATTTACTTTTTCTAACCTTTTTTCAACAGTCTCCAAATCTTTCAATTGCAACTCAATATCTATAGTTTCTTTATCACGAATCGGATTTACATTTCCGTCAACATGAACGATATTGTCGTTATCAAAGCAACGTAAAACATGAATTATAGCGTTACATTCTCTAATATTTGCAAGGAATTGATTTCCTAATCCTTCTCCTTTACTTGCTCCTTTAACCAATCCCGCAATATCAACAATATCAACAGTTGCCATTTGAACTCGCTCTGGATTCACTAATTCTTCTAGACGAACAATTCTCGGATCGGGCACGTTTACTACTCCAATATTTGGCTCGATAGTACAAAAAGGAAAGTTAGCACTTTGTGCTTTAGCATTTGATAAACAATTAAATAAAGTTGATTTTCCAACGTTTGGCAATCCTACAATTCCTGCTTTCATTTTACGTTTTATTTTTAAAAGTGTGCAAATATAGTCTAATAAAAATTAAGTTACAAAAGCATTAAATGGATAGAATTATTCCTCTACAGTATTTCGAATCGAATTGATAATTTCTTGTTCTTCTTCTGTAGCAGTCAATCCGGAAACATTCCAATAATCAGTTAAAATAACATCCTTTTTATTGAAAAGTGTTTTATCTTTAAAAACATCACTTTCTTTAAAACTGAATTTTTGTTGACTAAAATTGGTGGTTACAAAATAGTTTCGAACTTCAATTGTATTGGTTCCTTTTTTATCTACTTTTTCAAATCCAACTTCTTCTTTTGAAGCAATTAAAAAATAGTTCGTTCCATCATATTTATACATAGTTTTATAGAATGACTTATAAATATTTTTGGAGCCAACCGAAGTTTTATACTTGACTTTTGCAACTATTGCAGGCGATACGGAGGAACTAGCTTCAATAATCAGCTTCTTTTTTTTATCATATACTATTTTAAAATCGTCCAACAATCCGTTAGCGTCGTCAAGAGGCGTTATAACCATAATATAATAATCTTCATTGGCAGATGAAGATTTAATAATAAAATCATATAATTTTTTGGCTCGAGTATCTAAAATAGCATTTAGGTATTTAAAATTGTAATAGTTTTGCATAATATCATTCAAATTATAACCTAAAAGAAAATTACTAATATCGGTTTCTAACAATCCGATAGAGCGGTTTTGTTCCACTAAAATCTCTGTTTTGATGTCTTTTTCTTTACCTGATATTTGAAAATTCATCAATCCATCATTATAATAAGAATAATTTCCATTTAGCTTGAAAAATTCTCTGGAATAGATTTTTAATCGCGCTGGAATTGTAAGTTTTTTAATTGAATTTTCAACAATACTTTTCAGAATTTTTTGTGGATGTTGTTTTGTGATTATAATTTCATCAAGATTATTTACATTACTTGTTAAAAGAATAGTATTCGTTTTATCTTTTAAAGTATTAGACCTTATTGAAACACTTTGGTAAGAAGTGTGCGATATTTTAATAGTGGAGATTCCGTTTAAAATAAAAGAGACAACTCCTTCTGAATTGCTTAATAAATTTTGTTTTGTTTTTAATACCAAGACCGTAGCGTCTTCAATAGGAAGATTAGTTTCGACATCTTTTAATACAATCGTTATCTCGGAAGTTTGAGAATAACAATTTGATATTAATATCAAGAAAAATAAGATAAAAATTTGTTTCATTAATATCTTTTTTTTCACAAATTTAACAGATTTTTTGAAAAAAAAAGAAATTATTAACTAAATTTAAAATATGATTTTAGGATAAAAATTGAAGCTCTAATTTTACTCGTTATGTAAAAATGACTGTCTATTTAGCAATGTTTCCTCACTTTCGACATGATTATCATCTGGAATACAACAATCAACTGGACAAACTGCCGCACATTGTGGCTCTTCATGAAAACCTTTACACTCTGTACATTTTCCAGGAACAATATAATATACATCATCTGAAATTGGAGTTTGCGCTGCATCTGCATCGACTTCTGTTCCATCAGGAAGAATTACTTTTCCTTTCAATCTAGTGCCGTCCTTAAATCTCCAATCATCAGCACCTTCATAAATTGCAGTATTTGGGCATTCTGGTTCGCATGCGCCACAATTGATACATTCGTCTGTTATTATGATTGCCATTTTTTTTAATTTATTAATTGAGATTCTCTGATTGAGAATTGTTAAATATTCATAATTGCTTATTCGTAAATCCTAAATACTTTTGTTTAATTTTGCAAAATTACAATCAAAAGCTTTCATAAACAAGTTACTTATGTTACAAATTGAGAAAAAAAAGTGTTTTATTGAGTTAGGAAAGTTTTTAAGCCAATTTTCTTTGATCAGCAACATCAAAAATAGTGCTGTTTTAAACAACAATTTGTTTTATGAAGATTTCATTTCATTAATTGAATTATCTCAATCTCACAATGGTTGGTTTACTCCAGAGCAAGTGTATTTTGCTTTACATTCATGGGCAGAAGCGCTAACAGAAGAAAATTTGGAGGAATGGCTATCAAAATATGATTTTTCAAATGTAAATCGGAAAACTGTGGGATTAATTTTAGCTGGAAACATTCCGCTGGTTGGTTTTCATGATTTTATTTCGGTTTTAATTTCTGGTCACAACGTTTTAGTTAAAACTTCTTCTAATGATCAATATTTAATTAAATTCTTATCTAATTATTTAATTTCAATAAATTCGGAATTTAAAAACCATATCACTTTTACTGATGGAAAATTAGAAAATTTTGATGCTATAATTGCTACTGGAAGTAATAATACCGCTCGTTATTTTGAATATTATTTCAAAAATAAACCCAGTATTATTCGCAAAAACAGAAATTCAGTTGCGGTATTAAACGGAACTGAAACTTTCGATGATTTGGAGCTGCTTGGGGAAGATATTTTTAGGTATTTTGGTTTGGGATGTCGAAATGTTTCCAAATTATTTGTTCCTAAAGGATATGATTTTCAACTTTTTTTTAATGCTATTTTTAAATATGGTTCCGTAATTCATTATGAAAAATATGCTAATAATTATGATTATAATAAAGCGGTTTTCTTGATGAGTAATTTTAAATTATTGGATAATGAATTTCTTACTTTAAAAGAAGATTCTAGCTACGCTTCACCTATTTCTTCAATTTTCTACGAATATTATGATCGTTTTGAAGACTTAAAAAATCAATTAGTTAAAGATGCCGAACAAATTCAATGCGTTGTTTCAAAAAATTTATTTATAAATAGTATTGCTTTTGGAAAAACACAACATCCCCAACTTTGGGATTATGCAGACAATGTTGATAGTTTACAATTTTTACAACAGATTTGATTAAATTATTGGCAATACTTGTTATAAACTATTACGTTTTCGTTAACAACATGGTCTTATTATTGCTATATTCTAATGCTTTTTTCAATAGCTATTTCCGAAATTTGCATTTTAAAATTGGAAGTACATCATGAAAAAACACAATTACAGCGCAGGACCATGCATCTTACCGCAAGAAGTATTCGAAAAATCAGCTCAAGCGATTTTAAACTTTAATAATTCAGATTTATCCATTTTAGAAATATCCCACAGAAGTAAGGATTTTGTTGTCGTAATGGAAGAAGCGCGTGCTTTAGCTTTGGAACTTTTAGGTTTAGAAGGTAAGGGTTATCAAGCTTTATTTTTGGCTGGAGGTGCCAGTTTAGAATTTCTTATGGTTCCCTATAATTTAATGAAAGTGGATGGAAAAGCAGCTTATTTAGATACTGGAACATGGGCAAATAATGCTATTAAAGAAGCAAAATCATTTGGAGAAACTCTAGTAGTTGGTACTTCTAAAGAACAAAATTACAATCACATTCCAAAAGGATTTTCATTACCTGAAAACGCTTCTTATTTTCATTGTACTAGCAACAATACTATTTTTGGAACCCAAATGAAATCATTTCCAGAAACAAATGTTCCTATTGTTTGCGATATGAGTTCGGATATTTTTTCGAGAACTTTAGATTTTTCTAAATTTGATTTGATTTATGCGGGTGCTCAAAAAAATATGGGACCAGCCGGAACAACTTTAGTAGTTGTAAAAGAAGATATACTAGGAAAATCGGGCAGAACTATTCCAAGTATGTTGGATTATGAAAAACATATTAAAGCAGAAAGCATGTACAATACGCCGCCTGTATTTCCAATATATGCCTCTCTATTAACGTTACAATGGTTGAAAAATTTAGGAGGAATTGCTGCAATCGAAAAAATAAATAATGCCAAAGCTGAATTAATTTACAGTGAAATTGACAGAAATCCATTATTTAAAGGAACCGCTACTGTTGAAGACAGAAGTACAATGAACGCAACATTTTTGCTAAATGATGAATGCCATGCTCCTATTTTTGATAAAATGTGGAAAGAAGCAGGGATTTCTGGTATACCAGGTCATCGTTCTGTAGGCGGTTATCGTGCATCTATGTACAACGCTTTGCCGCTAGAGAGTGTACAAGTTTTAGTTGACGTTATGAAAAAATTAGAAAAAGTTGTCACTCTTTAAAATTTAATATTAAATATCTAAAACATGAAAGTATTAGCCAACGACGGTATATCTAATAGCGGAATTAAAGCTTTAGAAAAAGGAGGTTTTGAAGTAATCACCACAAAAGTAGCTCAAGAACAAGTCGCCAATTTCATCAATAATAATGATGTTTCGGTACTTTTAGTAAGAAGCGCTACAAAAGTTCGCAATGACATTATTGATTCTTGTCCAGGATTAAAAGTAATTGGTCGGGGAGGAGTTGGAATGGATAATATTGATGTTGAGTATGCTCGTAGCAAAAGTTTACACGTAATCAATACACCTGCATCTTCATCAGAAAGTGTGGCTGAATTGGTTTTCGCTCATTTATTTTCGGGTGTTCGTTTCTTGCAAGATTCTAATAGAAACATGCCTCTTGAAGGCGATAGTAATTTTGAAGGATTGAAAAAAGCATATGCCAATGGTATCGAACTTCGAGGAAAAACTATAGGGATTATTGGTTTTGGAAGAATTGGTCAAGCCGTTGCTAAAATGGCATTGGGACTCGGAATGAAAGTCATTGCTGCTGATAAATTTGTACGTAATGCCGAAATTAGAGTTGATTTTTATACTGGACAATTCATAAATGTCGATATTGTTACCGAATCATTAGAAGATTTATTCAAGCACTCTGATTTTATTACATTACATGTACCTGCACAAGAGGGTTATGTAATAGGTAAAGCTGAATTCGCCCAATTAAAAGATGGTGTCGGAATTGTTAACTGTGCTCGAGGTGGCGTAATTGATGAAGTAGCATTGATGGAAGCATTAGACAGCAACAAAGTGCTTTTTGCTGGTTTGGATGTTTTTGAAAACGAACCTACACCAGAAATTCAAATTTTAATGCATCCAAAAATTTCTTTGACACCTCACATAGGTGCTGCGACTTTAGAAGCTCAAGACCGAATTGGAACAGAACTTGCGGAACAAATCATCGGGATTTTAAAGAAATAGTTTATTCCAATTAATAATTATGGCAACCATCACTTTTTTAGTGGTGGTTTTTTTAAGATTAAATGTGAGAATTATGTAATATTAATTATCTGATTTACAACTAATTTATTGTTCTTCTTCTCAATTTTGATACAGCTAATATTTATAGTAATATTAAAAAAAATCAATAATAACACCATGAAAGAATAAAAAAAAATAGGCATTTGGATGGATCATTCTAATGCGCATTTGATCGAATTTTCGTCAGAAGTAAAAAAAACCAAAACAAGTTCTTCAGATTTTACTTTTCAAGACCGAAACGAAACCTTGCATCGGAGCGAAATTGAAATGCATAACAAAGAACAACACAAGCACACAACATTTTATAAAAAAATGACTGATTTTGAACAACATCATTTTGTAAAGGATTATTTCAATCGATTTGAAATAAAATAAACATAAATAAAATAAATAGTTTTGTAATAATTTTATTTCTATTGATTAGTTTTGCAGGAGACTCTATTTGATGGTGAAAAATAATAAACCTTGGAACCTTTCTAATAATTGGCAAATTTTTGTCATTATTTTGGTATTTGCCATAACGGGTTCTTCGGCAGCGATGATATCTAAACCCATTTTACAGGAATTTGGAATTTCAAAAGAAACGCACCACTTCCTGATTTATTTTCTTTTTTATGGTATCATTATTTTTCCAATTTATCAAATTCTTTTGATTAGTATCGGATTTCTTTTCGGACAATTTAAATTCTTTTGGACGTTTGAAAAGAAAATGTTACGTGCTTTGAAGTTAGGTTTTATTATTGATTTTTTTGAAAAATAAAAAAAAGGAACAAATTGCTCCTTTTAGTATTTGTGTAATATCAAACTAAATTTATTTTGGTTGATTGATCAAATTGAAAAAATCATTTCGATTTTCCTTTTCATTAAAAACTCCACCATATTGAATGGTTGAAGTATAACTTGATTCATCTTTAATACCGCGACTTGACACGCACAAATGTGTTGCTTCCATAACAACAATCACATTTTCAGTATCTAAAACAGATTTCAATTCGTTGAAAATTTGCATAATCAATCGTTCTTGCACTTGCGGACGGCGCGAATAATAATCAACAATTCGATTTAATTTTGACAATCCAATTACCTTTCCGCTAGAAATATATCCAATATGTGCCTTCCCAACAATTGGTAAAAAATGATGCTCGCAAGTAGAATTGAAACTAATATTAGCTTCTACCAACATTTTATCATAATTATAGCTGTTATCAAATACTGATATTTTGGGTTTATTAGCAGGATTTAATCCTGAAAATATTTCCTGTATAAACATTTTGGCTACACGATGTGGTGTCCCTTGCAAACTATCATCGGACATGTCCATTCCCATTTCTAGCATAATACTGTGAAAATGGTTCTCAATAGCTGCCATCTTTTCGGCATCTGATTTATCAAACGCATCAGGTCTTAATGGGGTTTCGGCCGATGTCATTTGATGATTATCGCCAATCAATTCGTAAATTTCTTTTTCATTTAATGTGTTCATGGCTTTTTTTTAATTTTTTTGTTTAACAAAAGTAATGAAATATTAAACAAAAATGCTCTTTTAATTCATATTTATAATTTACTAACGAATAAATAAAAGTTATAGTTCATTTTATAATCAATGATTTCTTCGTTTCTTTGTAAAAAAGTTCGTTATGATTCAAGCTATGGATATTCATAAATATTACGACCAACTTCAGGTGCTGAAAGGCGTTGATTTACATATTGAAAAAGGAGAAATTGTTTCTGTTGTTGGAGCATCTGGAGCCGGAAAAACAACTCTTTTGCAGATTTTAGGTACATTAGATAAACCTTCAGCAACATTAACATCTTCATTACATATTAATGGAGAAGACATTCTCAAAATGAACGATAAAACGATATCCAAATTTAGAAACGAACATTTGGGATTTATCTTTCAATTTCATCAATTGCTTCCTGAATTTACCGCTCTAGAAAATATTTGCATTCCCGCATTCATAGCCGGTAAAGAAAAATCAGCCACCGAAATAGAGGCTAAACAATTATTAGAATATCTAGGATTATCCCACAGAATTAACCATAAACCCAATGAGCTTTCTGGCGGAGAGCAACAACGCGTTGCCGTAGCAAGAGCATTAATTAATAAACCAGCTGTTATTTTTGCCGATGAACCTTCTGGGAATTTAGATACACATTCTGCAGAAAATTTACACCAATTATTCTTTCAACTTCGAGATGAATTTGGACAAACTTTTGTAATTGTAACTCACAACGAAGAATTGGCAAATAAAGCAGATCGAAAATTAGTTATGGTTGATGGATTGATTTCAAAATAATTCTTTATGATTAAAACAGTATTATTGGATTTTATTAAAATATATTTTCATAAACTTCATGATATGAATTTGAAGAAATTACTAAATTACTCCTTACTTTTCCTAATAATTCAATCAGCAAAAGCACAAGAACAATTTTCTGTATTCTTTGACAGTAATAAATTTGATATTACTAAAACAGAGAGTAAAAAACTTCAAGATTGGTTTGTTGCTAACAAAGACAGCAAAATAGTTGCCATAAACGGCTATACTGATGAGGTTGGAAGCAACGAATTTAATGATACATTGGCAAAAAAACGTGTCGATTTTATTTGTAGTCAAATAAAGAGTAAAGTCAAAATTAGGGATGATTATAAAAGTCGAAGTTTTGGTGAAAATTTTAAACAATCGAAGATTAAAGCCGAGAATCGAAAAGTAATTATTTACTACATTTTACCAAAAGATTTAGCCCATGAAGAGGATATTTTAGGTATAAAACCCAAAACAATAGTTTCTGATGAAATTGTTCCTACAGAAGAAGAAGCCATGAATTTTCCTGTAAATGCGACTTTAGAAGATAAAATTAAATTGTCTAAAAAAGGAACACTTATTCTTTTAAAAGATATTAATTTTTATGTAAATACCTTTGCAATCATGCAAACTTCAAAACGTGCCATCGATGAGTTGATTTTTGTTATGAACGAATTTCCAAAGTTAAAAATTGAAATACAAGGACATATTTGTTGTGTGCCGCTAGATGCAAGAAACTTATCGTTAGAGAGAGCTCGTCAGGTAAAAAGAATCTTGGTTGCAGAAGGAATTGGAGAAAAAAGAATTAAAGTAAAGGGATTTGGCGTGTCAAAACCAAAGTTTCCTATTCCTGAGAAAAGCGAATTTGAAGCCGCTCGAAATAGAAGAGTTGAGATTATGATAATTGATAATTGATTGAATGCTCTTACATTCTAATTTCCTCACTTTCTTACAATCTATTAATCCCACAATCCAAAATTCTGCTTATCTTTGCGGAACAACATTTTCCTGAGTTTATTTTAGGACAACTAACAACAATCCATGAGTTCTGACTACAGCCAACGCTACGCTATGCGGGGAGTTTCTGCCTCTAAAGAAGAGGTGCACAATGCCATCAAGAATATTGATAAAGGATTATTTCCAAAAGCATTTTGCAAAATTGTTCCCGATTATTTAACCAATGATGAAGAATATTGTCTAATTATGCATGCCGATGGTGCAGGTACCAAATCGTCTTTGGCGTATATGTATTGGAAAGAAACAGGTGATATTTCTGTTTGGAAGGGCATTGCTCAAGATGCTTTAATTATGAATATTGACGATTTATTGTGTGTGGGTGTAACGGATAATATTTTACTTTCCTCTACTATTGGTAGAAATAAAAATTTGATTCCGGCTGAAGTAATTTCAGCAATCATTAACAGTACAGAAGAATTAATTACCGAATTAAAATCATTTGGCGTAACCATTCATTCCACAGGAGGTGAAACCGCAGATGTTGGTGATTTGGTGCGAACTATTATTGTAGATTCGACCGTTACAGCTCGGATGAAACGTTCCAATGTTATTGATAATGCCAATATTAAAGCAGGTGATGTTATTGTTGGACTAGCATCTTTTGGTCAAGCACACTATGAAAATGAATACAACGGCGGCATGGGGAGTAACGGATTGACTTCGGCTCGTCATGATGTTTTTTCAAATGTGTTGGCTCAAAAATTCCCAGAAAGTTTTGATAGTTCGGTTCCTAAAGAGTTGGTCTATTCAGGGAATATAAAATTAACAGATACAGTTGCCAATTCGCCACTAGATGCCGGAAAATTGGTGCTATCCCCAACACGTACTTATGCTCCGATAATAAAATCTATTTTAGATAAATATTCCTCTAAAGAAATTCACGGAATGGTTCATTGCTCGGGTGGAGCGCAAACTAAAGTGTTGCATTTTGTCGATTATGTTCATATCATTAAAGACAATTTATTTTCTGTGCCACCCTTGTTTCAGTTGATTCAAGAGCAATCTAAAACCGATTGGAAAGAAATGTACCAAGTATTCAACTGTGGTCACCGAATGGAATTATACGTTCCAACAGAAATAGCTAACGATATTATTGCCATTTCTCAATCTTTTGGAGTGGAAGCCCAAATTGTGGGTAGGGTAGAAGCAAGTGAAAACAAAAAACTCACTATTGAAAGTGAGTATGGAAAGTTTGAGTATTAATAAAGTTATATACTATCGTAAAACTATTCTTTAACCAATTTAAAAACTGTTGAAGATCCAACAATTTTTAATATATAAATCCCTTTAGTTAGTAATGAAAATTCTTGTTTGTCAAGATTTTTCCCAATATAGATTTGCTTACCTGTTGCATCATATAGTTCATAAATTTCTATTCCTGTTGAATAAGAAGTATTTAATTTAGACGTAAACGGATTGGGAAATATTTTTATTTTAGCTGTTTCATTGTCTATTTCAAGGTTAGAAAGTGTCGGAATTCCTCTAACACAAATTACATAATTCGAATTTGTTTTAAGATCGTAAGTAGTAATTCCGAATTGCGTATTCCAATACCAAGCACTAGCAGGATTAGCAGTATTAGGTTTTAGGGTAGTAGAAGACCAAAAATTATGAACTCCTAACCCTCCAAAGAATGTAGTATTTACGCAAGGATTGGAAAGACTTTCATCATTTAGTGACTGCAATTCTTTAATGTTTGGTAAACGCCAATCTGAAGCATTTGCTAGGGTAAGACCTTCGGCATAGCCCAAAGCATTTTCCCAAGTTAAAGCTGTAGTGTTTGGGATTTTTTGCCAAACCAATTGTGTTAAATTATCAGTAATTGTGCCGTTGCCGTTATCGTTAAAATGATTTGTTATTACTGATGGTGTAACAATATCTCTTACACATCGTGTATGGTATTTAAATGTTCCACCTGCGCTTATCGTTTCCGATTTTGGTTTATTTCCAACTCCACCACCTGCATTTGTACACCATACTTTAGTGTTATCACCAATTTGAGTTTTATTAGTCCACCAATATTCAGCAACGCTAGTAGTAAAAAAAGTAGTATTAAGAGCTGGATTGTTATTTTGTAGATTTAAAATACTAAACCCCTCTATAGGAGAAGGTAGTCTCCAATCGGTATAACCAGCAAAGTTTAATGCATCACAATATGGCGCGGCACTTTCATAAATCATTTCTCCATCATCTGCTTGTTGCCACATCAATCCAGTAACATTATCGCTAATTGTTCCATTTCCATTATTAGTAAAAGATGGAGTATTGATGCTATAATCATTGTCTTCTCCATAAGTTGTCGTGTAGCTTAAAGTTTGCCCTGTATCTGGTAACAAAGCTATTGATTTAGTCACGCTTTGGGCAAATGATATCGTTGATAGAAGAAGAAATGCAATTTTATTCATAGTTATTCAATGATTAATTTTTTTGAAATTTCAAAATCGACGCAATTGAATTTCACAACATACATACCGAATGAAAATTTAGAGGTTTCAATTGTTTTTGAAAAGGTATTTGAACTAAAAATTAATTCTCCTAATAAATTAAATATTTGAATACTTTTTAAATTATCTTGAATAATAGGACTGATTTCTAGTTCAAATTGATTTTTTGCTGGATTAGGATAAATTTGAATTTCATTTTCACTTCCTAAATTAGCACTATTAGATAAATTTGCGGCAACCGTTTTTCTAACGATAACTTCATTATCTAAAACAACATTCGTACTCCAAATAAACTCAGCATCATTTGTTGGATTGTCAAAAATATTTGTAAAATTAGTATAAGCGGGTTTATTATCAACTCCTATTGTAGCATTGGTATATAGAGTTGCGGCAGGCCATGAACTATCATCAAAAGTTGCTTGAGTCCAATTTGCAGGTCGTGCCCAATGTAATCCATAATAATTATTACCAGAATTGCTATCTGCAGTACTACAATTTCCAGATAAGCGTAAAGAACCGTTTTCTGTTGGACAAGTTAAATCCATAATTGGAGCAGTATAAAATGTCTGTGCTTTCCAATCCGAACCTGTTTTTGCAATAATTGAATTATTTGAGTCTTTAAAAATAGCAACCATTCCGCCATCGCCACAATGGTAGTTATATGCTCCACTGGTTTCTGCTCCAACCCCCAAGCGTTCTTCCCAATCTACCAATAACATAGCAATTGTAAAAGGTCGATTAACCTTAAATCGAACAATATTTGAATTGAATTGAGTGTAAGGAACATTGTCCTTGCCAACTTGTACTCCATTTACATACATTTCAAAATAATTATCTGCAAAAATATATGCTGTTATTATTTCGCCATTAGTATCAACAGTTACGACATCAGAACCATTTAATGCTGCCAATGCTGAGGTATCATTTGTATAATTATGGCCATTACAAGAATTATTTAAATCGGAGGCAAACGGAAAGCTAGTATTAGTATAATTGGTAACTGCTGGAACAGTCCAAACGGTATTATTGGTTGAAGTAATAGTTCCTACAGCAGCAATTCTTCCTCCAGTACAAGTATATAGATTAGATAGTGTTTGTGATGCTAATCCTTGAGTGACTGAAGCTGTTCCATTATATTGTGCAAAAGCAATAGTAGTGGAGCATAATAAAAATAGTATTATTTTCATATTATTTTACAACTATTTTTTTGGTAACGCTAGATTCCAAAAGTTGAATTTTAACAAAATAAGTTCCAGTTGATAATTTCTTAATATCCAAAGTAGAAACAAATTTTGAAGTTTTTGAAATTAAACTTCCTTTAACATCATAAATTGAAATAGTTTGAATTTCGTTTTCTAAGTTGGAGTCAGATATTTTAATATTTAAAATTTCTGAAGCAGGATTTGGGTAGACCATTACTTCTGAATCTAATGTAAAAATAGTAGCAGCAAGAGGAACGGAACATTGCGTAAAACCATTGTAAGGTGTGGTAGTAGTTCCAGTAGGGGTAACATAATTAAAAGTATAGGTTGTTCCACTCCAACTAAAATTAGTTGCATAACCTGGGGTTCCGTTTAGAGTGTACGATAGATTAAACCCATTATTATTTGCATTAGCAACGCAAGAAGTAATAAGAGCTCCAGCTAGTGGAGTCCAGTTTTCATTTCTAACAGGATGTGCTGCGGGTTGCGGAATTAACTGATAAGTAGCATCTTCAGTTACTTGCCCAACAAAATTTGCAATCATATAAGGTGCTGTTGCAGTACCATGATAGTGGTAAATTCCATTTGTTCCGTAATGTCCGTGATTGTTATCTAAAGCAACCATTGGGCTACCGTCAGGCTCAACGTTTCCATATACAGGAAAACCGTCAAAAGAATAAGCACAAGGCAAATTTGAGGTAGTTTGTCCTAAGGAGTAAAGATGTAACGGAGCGATATGGTAATGATAATCGTCTCCACGACCACAATGACCTCCATATATATCTAATTGTCCATCCAAATACGAATCAACACCTGTATTAGTGTGGTAATTAAAAATAGGCACGCCATTAACTGCCAATGCTATAGCCCCTCGGGTAAAATGAACATTATCAATTGGAATTGGCGTTGAAGCCACAACGGGATTTAACGGAATACTCCAATGATTTGTACCAATATAACATTGAGGGATAGGAACTTGTTGTTGCCATCCATGATTAGAAATTCCAACCATCATGGTGTGGTTTGGAATCCCTTTACTTTCTACATAAAAATAATTATTATCCCAAGAAGTATGAACATTAGGAACAAATGGAGCAAATGCTTCGTTAACAGTTGTAGGATCTGTTAAGGTTAATAATTTTTTTCCAAAGCTAAATAAGGTTAATATACAACTGCCAAAAAATAGTGCAAACATATATTTAAGATATTTTTTATCAAATGATATATAAATAATCATTCCGATAAATACTATTAGGAGTATGAATAAAACACCTTTATTTGACAAAAAAGTATTTTTTTTAATTTTAGGTTCAGAATTGATGCTGTTTAGATTAATAATTGCATCTTCTTTTTCATTTACATAGGATTGGTCTGCCTTTGAAAGATAATTCAAGGGCACATCAATAATTAAATTATGTTCGTCCTCAATGGAAACCATTCCGTTTTTGAATTTATGGAAAGAACCATCGATGTATTTGTTTTCTTTTTGAATATACCAATGGTGTAATACTTGATCTTTATAATTTACAGTATGTGCTAGTATCGACAAACTAAAAAGCAAAAAACTGAAGTAAATTATTTTTTTCATGATATTGATTTTTTATAGTTTAGATGCTATTAGTAGTAAATACTTGTTTAAGAGGTGCAATTTTATAATAAATTATCTATTTAATATTATCTTTCCTGTTTTTACTTCTCCCTTTTCACCTGTAATTTTGAAAAAATAAGTACCATTACTCGCTTCTCCACCAGAATTAGAATTTCCATCCCATACTACTTGAAATTTACCTTCATTTACAAAGTTGCCAGGAATTAAATTTTTTATTTCTTGACCAAGTTCGTTATATATGGTAATAGTAATGTTTTGTGCTTCATTTAAAGTGAAAGCAATGGTTGTTTCTTTTGAAAAAGGATTCGGATAAGTAATTTCATCTGCATAATTGCTATTCCAAATCACAGCAGAATTATTGCTTAGATTATAACAATTATTTATACCTATAGAATAGGTGGCAGATATATCTTTGTTATGACGAGTTGCACTTTCATTTGCTGGCAAATATGCACGAACATAATCAACTTGAAGTCCAGTTCCCGTTACAGTTACTCTTAAATGCCCTGAATTACCAACGATTTGTCCAGCTAAGTAGCCATAAGTGGCTGCTTGTGATGGATAATTAAAGTTTGGCAAACTTGGTTGAGGCGTTTCTTGATACACTAAACAATCTTTATCTTGTTTTACAAACAAATGATCGTGCCCGTGAAAGAAAATATTTACATGATTTTCGGTTAATAAATCCTTAATTGGTTTATACCATCCTGGTCTGTAAGTAGCAAAACCGGGAGTAATACCGTCTGAATTCATTCCGCCCCATTCGTATTTATCTGCATATTCTGTACCACCACGACCTTCTGGGTCTCCACCAACAATTTGGTGAGCAAAAATAAATTTAAATTTAGCATTACTGCTTTCTAAAGTAGTTCTAAGCCAATTGTATTGAGTTGCTCCTAATGACCAATACCATCCTGTATTTGCATTTGCATTTGGTTTTGGATTTGTACTCCAATAAGGATCGATAACTACAAAAAGAGCATCACCCCAAGTCCATGAATAATAGGCATTTCTTTGACCAGAACTATTGTTAGGACCAACAAAATTTTGCATTGTTGTGTCACCTGAATAAAATCCATCAGGACCTGGGTTTAGAAAATATTTTTGTCGTTCTTGGGTATTCCAAATAGCAATATTATCTGCAGTTTGATTTAAATTCCATCCAGCTTCACCTTCATGATTTCCTAAAGCAATAAATAAAGGAACAGAGTGACATATGGTTTCATAATTAGATCTTAACAAATTACATCGATATCCAATAGTATCACGAGGAATAGTATTTGTGGTTAGATTTTTTAATTTATCAGTCATTAAAAAATCTCCCAAATCTATCATGAAATCGGGATTATCTTCCAATTGGTTTTGCAAACATCTTTGATATAAATCTATATTTGATGAAGCATCCATGTGAGGATCAGCTTGAACTACAAATTTAAAACTACTTCCAACTTGCCTTTGCGTGTGAAAATAATGTTCTCCACGAGTTGTAAAATTTGTTTCTCCTGGATTTCTATGAATAACTCTATAATAATATTTAGTGTCAGGTTGTAAACCATTAATCGTTATTTCCGCTGGGGCATTTGAGGCAAAGGTTTGCCAAGTAGTTAGGTCTGTATAATTTCCGCTTGTTATTCCATATTGAACCGCCATTTCTGCAGGTGTTGAAAAAAACATTTTTAAAGTAATTCCTGTATCTTTTGGTTTTCCTAAAACTTCTTGTCTAGAAACTGTTTGAGCATTAATGTTAAAAACAGATAATAATGTTAAAATTAATATGTAGTAATTTCTCATCTTATATTTAATTTAGTGTTTGATGATGATTTTTTTTGTTAAACTTGAATTGCTATCTATTTTTAAAAAATAAACGCCATCCGGAATTTTAGAAATATCTATTTCATTTGATTCAAACAAAACAATAGATTGTCCAAGAATATTGATTATTTCATAGTGATGATTATACGAATTATCAGTAAAATAAATGTTTAAGTTGTCATTAGCTGGGTTTGGAAATGCAATCACTTCTGATTTTATTGAAGAAACCACATTTGAATTTAATGCGCAAGTTCCAACAGTATAAGAATAACCAATTTCTCCATTAGTATGTCCTGCTGCCCCAGTTGTACCGGGAATATAGGATTTTACATAATCTACAGTAACACAATCTGGAGTAACATTTACTTTTATATGACCAGTACCGTCTAAAGTTACATCAGTATATGCAGTGCTATTTGCTGAATAACCAAAGGTATAAGTCGCATCGCTTGGCATTGGCACTTCTTGATATACTACTCCATTGAGTTGTTCTTTAGCATATAAATGATCGTGTCCTTGGAAGAAAATATCAACACCAGTATCTTCAAAAACTTTTTGAATAGGTTTCCCCCATCCAGGACGATATTGATCAAATTTGTATTGATTACTTTGCATTCCACCCCATTCGTATCCAGTTGCCCATGCACTTCCACCGCGCCCTTGACCTCTAGAATGATGAGCAAAAACAAATTTGTGGGTTGCGGTGCTATTTTCTAATACCTCGCGCATCCATAAATATTGAGTTTGTCCTAATGTCCAATCCCAATTTTGTGGTTTAGATCCATCAGCTGGGGTTGCACCCGGAAATATTTCAGTTCTGTATACGTCTAATACAACAAAAAGAGCATCTCCCCATGTCCAAGAGTAATAATTCTCAGGCATCCCGATACCAAAATTTTCTACAAGACTGTTTCCTGAATAAAAGTTGTTGGGAAACGGATTAGGATAATAATATTTTCTCCATTGTGTTCCCCAAACTCCGATTCCATTTGGAGCAGCTGGTAATGAGTTTGTTGCTGTAGTGTAAATACCATTTACATTTAAAAAATAATCGTTTTCACCTTCATGATTTCCTAAGCAAACATAGAATGGAACCGAGTGACAAATTTGTCCTAAATATTGTCTATAGTTTTTATGTAAAACATCCATGTCAGCACTTGTAGTTGTAGTTGGAGTGTGGTCATCGCCAAAAATATCTCCTAATGAAAGCATAAAATCAGGATTTTCGGTTGCTTCATTTGCTATAGTAGTTTGATACATTGCTGTATTTGAATAATTACTATATAAATGTTCATCAGCTTCTACTGTAAAAGTAAAATTACTTCCCGCGGCACGCTGAGTTTGAAAATGATACTCAGGTGTAGTTATATAAGTTGATGAACCAACTAATTTATACTGCATTCTATAGAAATATTGCGTATTTGGCGCTAATCCTATTAAATCTATTTCGTCGGGAACATTTAAAGTATTGTTATAAACAATAGTAGTATTGGTATATGTTCCAGATTGCAAACCATATTCTAAATAGTATTGTATATTTTGATCAAATAAAATACTAGCTGTAATGGAATTATTAGTTGGTCTTCCTAAAATTATAGATTTTTGTTGAGCAAAATTATTTAAAGTAAAAAATAATAGAACTACGAGGGAGATAGTATTTTTTAAAGTCATAATAAACTATTTTGATGGTTAAAATTGTACAATATTCAGTAAGACGATAAAAAATAACAAAGGTTTAATTTAGGTTAATTTAAAATCCTTTTTTCTTAATTGTAAATTATGAGATATGTTTCAAAGCTATTTCCGCAATAATTTTTATATTAGCAGATGATTTTTAGTTAAGAGCTTAATAAACAAATATAGATTTAAATCTCAAAAAAAAGCGAAATAAAATTCACTCCAATGAAAATATATCCAAAAAACGGACTAGATCAATTGCTTTTCGGTATGAAGCAAAAAGACGTTATAGCTTTATACGGTCCGCCTAATAAAAAAATTGAAGATGAGGATAATAATATCATTTTTTTATACAATCAAACAAAAATTCGTTTAACATTCTACGAAGATGAAGATTTTCGTTTGGGATATATCATTACTTCAAATCCAGAAGCAACTTTGTTGGACAAAAAAGTAATAGGAAAGAATGCAACAAAATTAAAACAAGAATTGCCATTCAAAATTTGGGAGCAAGAAGACTTTGATTCAACAGAAAATCATTTTAATGATAGCAACTGGATAATTTTACAATCGGAATTTGATGTGGTTATTCGAATAGAAATTGGGGCAATTATCAATGATAACGATGAGTTTGAATGGAAGTTTAAATAATAAATTTATTATTAAGTTAAATTACTGTATAGAAAAAAGGCACAATTGATAGATTCATTTGTGCCTTTTGTAGTTTTATTATTTATATTATTTCGTTGAAGTAGGATTTGCTGCTGGTGCGTTTTCCAACAATTCAACCTCAAAAACAATAGTTGCATTTGGAGGAATAACTCCACCTGCACCTCTTTCACCATAACCCAAGTTAGAAGGAATGAAAATAGTTGCTTTATCGCCAAAAGACAAAGCGTTCAAACCCTCAACAAATCCTGGAATGAATTGGTATTGCCCTGCCTTTGCCTGCATAGGTTGGTAACCGTTTTGAGCGGCTCTATTGGAGTCAAATTTACCATATTGTTTTGTAACCTCTTCAATACAACTATCAAATAAACTCCCATCTTCTAAATAACCTGCATAGTTAATGAAAACAGTAGCACCATCAACAGGTTTTTTTCCATCTCCTTTTTTAGTAATTACATACTGTAAACCAGAAGTTGTTTTGATGGCTGTTAATTTTTGACTATTTAATGCCTCAACTTTGGCAGCCATTACGGAACCAAATTTAGAGGCATATTCCGCTTTCCTTTGTGCATCAAGTTCTGTTTGTTTCTTTCTTGCTTCTGCATCAAGTTCCGCTTGTTTTTTATCTTCATCAGCTTTTCCGGCAAAATAAGTAGTAAAAACTTTAGAAGCATCAAATTTCATTGCATCATTCCCTTTTCTAGTTATAGTTACTTTAGTCATTACATCATCTTGTGCTATGCTATTTACAACATCTTGACCAGTTACCACATGTCCAAAAATAGTATGTTTTCCATTCAACCATGGGGTGTCTTTGTGCGTAATAAAGAATTGGGAACCATTGGTTCTAGGTCCTGAATTAGCCATAGCTAATATTCCTGCGCTATCAAATTTTGCATCGGTGAATTCATCTTTAAAAGAATAACCAGGGCCTCCTTGTCCAGTTCCATCGGGGTCACCGCCTTGAATCATAAAGTCTTTTATTACTCTGTGAAATTTTAATCCGTCGAAGAAATGTTTTCCTTTAAATTTTTCCCCAACTTGTGAGTTAGTTCCTTCTGCTAGAGCTATAAAATTGGCTACGGTAATTGGAGTTTTTAGGTAATCTAATTTAATAAAAATTTTTCCTTTAGCAGTTTCTATTTCTGCAAAAATACCTTCTTTTGTATCAATAGCAGGCGTTGTAGATTTTGATACTGTGAATGTAGGTTTAGCTGAAGTGATAGTCGTTGCAGCTGATTTTTTTGTAACACTTTTCTTAGTTTGAGCGTTAGCAATTGTTAATCCAAAAACGATTAACAGTACAATTTTAAATTTCATTTTCATGGTTTATTAATTTTAATCGGTTTATTTTAATTACATTTTTGTGTTTACTATTTCTACTTCAAAAATAATATTGGCATTAGGCGGTATTACATTACCAGCACCATTTTCGCCATAAGCTAAATTTGATGGAATGAATAACACAGCTTTATCACCAATATTCATTTTCGAAAGACCTTCTTTAAAACCCGGAATCATGCCACCTTTTGTTAAAATGGTGAACGGAATTGGACTATAACCACCTTGTGCTTCTCTTTGTACATCAAATTTTCCAAAGGATTTTGCTATTGCTGCATCAGAAGTGTCAAATAGAATACCGTTTTCTAAAAAGCCAGCATAATTTACTAAAACATTTGTTCTATTTGTAGATTTCAATCCTTTTCCTTTTTGAGTAATAGTATAGGACAAACCCGATGGTAATTTGATAGCAGATGCTTTAATTTGTGCAAAAAAAGCCAATTTGTCGGCACTCGATTTTTTTAATAATGCATCATTAATTAGAGCTTGTTTTTTTAATGTTTCGGCTTCTATTTTATAATAATTATCAAATATTTTTAGGGCATCAAACTTTTTCGCAGCTTCTCCTTTTCGAATAATTTTTACTGAATTAATAGCATCATCCACTACAATTTTATTGACAATATCCATCCCATTTTCAATTACATGCCCGAATATCGTATGCATTCCATCTAACCAAGGTGTTTCTTTAATTGTAATAAAGAACTGACTTCCGTTAGTTCCAGGTCCTGAATTTGCCATAGCCAAACAGCCGCCTTTATCGAATTTTAAATCGGTAATTTCATCTTTAAATTTGTATCCTGCATCCCCAGTCCCATTTCCAAGTGGATCGCCTCCTTGAATCATAAAATCTTCGGCATCTCCATTTGTTTTTGAAATTACCCTATGGAATTTTAGGCCATCAAATAATGCTTTGCCTTTATAATCTTCGGTCACAAATTCATTTTTTCCTTCAGAAAGTGTAACAAAATTAGCTACTGTAATTGGAGCTTTGGTATAATCTAATTGCACTAAAATGGTTCCTTTTACAGTTTCAATTTCTGCATAAAGTCCATCGGCTAAATTTGCGTGTTCGTCTTTTTTACATCCAATAAACATAATCGGAATGAGTAGTAAAACTAAATTAATTATTTTTTTCATTGCAATAAATTATTCTTGAGTTGTTTTAGTTACAGGTTTAAAATCGGTTAAAGAAACTGTACAAATAATTGGTTCGTTTGTTCCAATTCTTCTGTTGTCACCATGATACCCATAAGCCATGTGCGATGGAAAAAGAAATGTGACTTTTTCATTTTTGCGCATTAATTTAATGCCGTGACGCAATCCCATTAAGATGTTTTGTTTATCAACAATATAAGTTTGTGATTGCAATTCTAATTCTGAATAAATTACATTTCCTTGTATATCTTTTATTTCATAGTCAAAATTGGCAACATCCCCTTTTTTTGGACGAAGTGTATCTCTATCATTTTTAGTTTCATAATAATACCAATATCCGTTCTGTGAAGCTATATATTTTATGCTTGGATTACTTTTAATAATTGAATCAATTCGTCCTTCTTCTCCTTTAATTATTTTTTTATTTCGTTCTGCGGATGCTTTTAAAAATTCACCAGATGTTCGAGAAACAGGCATTCGAGCTTGTTGCTGCTTGCAACCTATAAAAAGTAGAAAAGCAACAAGTAGAACCGCTCCAAATTTTATCTTTTTCATAAGTTAGAAATTAAATTTTGAAATAATTTGTTCAAATTTTTTAATGGTATTTGCCAATGAATCATTCGATTTTCCTCCTGCGGCATTAATGTGACCTCCACCATTGAAATGGTCTCTCGCAAATTGATTTACATCAAAATTACCTTGTGAACGAAATGATATTTTAATACTATTTTCATCGCTATGTTCAATAAAAATAGCCGCAAAAACAATTCCTTTTATAGTTAAACCATAGTTCACAATTCCTTCTGTATCGCCTTTTACATAATGAAATTCATCTAATTCTTTTTGTGTAAGCGAAATATATGAAGTTTTTTTGTTAAAATCGACTTTCATGTTTTGTAACGCTCTTCCTAGAAGTTGCAATCTTCCGAATGAATTATTATCAAAAAGCAAATTAGGTATTTCAGTATTTTCTACCCCTAATTCTATGAATTCAGCAGCTATTCGGTGAGTAATACCGGTCGTTTTTGGAAAACGAAAACCTCCAGAATCAGTAAGGATTCCTGTATATAAACACGTAGCAATAGTTTTATCGATAAGCGATTTATGATTTAAAAATCCAATGAAATTATAAATCATTTCACAGGTTGAACCAAAACTTGTATCGGAATAAGTATAAATAGCATATGCATCAGGCAATTGATGATGGTCAATCATAATCATTGGAGCATTAATCTTGTTCAAAACTGATTCCATTTCTCCGGTTCTATGCAAAGCATTAAAATCTAACGTAAATATTATTTCGGAATCTTCAAGTACTTTTTTGCAGTTTTCTTGATCGTTTTCATACACCAAAACCTTTTCTGAACCAGGCAACCAAGCTAAAAATTCCGCGAAATTATTTGGTGCAATCACAATTGGGTGGTGATTCAATTTTAATAAAAAATGATATAAACCAAGAGTAGAACCCATAGCATCTCCATCGGGACTTCGATGCGGAATGATTGCAATTTTTTTTGGAGTTGCTAATAATTCGGTTATTGCTTGAATATCTTTTTCGTTCATGGGTGCGAAATTACATTTTTTTGTGTTAAAAAAATGTTATTTGGAAACAAAAAGTCCTAACCATACAGCAAAAACACCTAGAACAATACTCAGGGTAATATAGCCAAAAGCTAAAATGGAATTATTAGATTGAAATAGAGAGTAATTTTCATACCCAAAAGTTGAAAAGGTGGTATATCCACCACAGAAACCTGTAATCAAAAACCATTTAAAATGACTCGAAGCTAAATTGTTTTTTTCTAATATACCGATTAAAAACCCAATAATAAAGCATCCCAAAACATTGGTAATGAAGGTTGCTAAAGGAAATTGATTTGACCAATATTTATTTACAAAAACCGAAGTTAAATAGCGTAATACACTACCAATTGCTCCTCCTATTGCTATATATATAATTGTTTTAAGCATTTTGAAATGAAAAAATTAATATGATTAATTTTGTGAACTAGTTTTTTTAACTCTAAATTATTTTAAATACTTACACATTGAAGTGTCCGAAACTTCAAAAGTCATTTTAACCCTAATGGTTTATTTTCTGAAGTTAATTTATTTATTTTAGAAATTAATGTTTCGATAGACTCTTTAATCATATATAGAATTCATAATATATTAGGTTTAGTTGCATTCAAATGTACAATTTTAAGGTTTATCTGCAATAAAATATTAAATTTGCACCACAAATAAAATAAAAAATAAAATGGAAAACGGAATATACGCAAAATTCAATACTACTAAAGGTGTAATTTTAGTAAAATTAACTCACGACCTAACTCCCGGAACTGTTGGAAACTTTGTTGGATTGGCCGAAGGGCAATTAGAAAATAAAGTAAATCCAATGGGAAAACCATATTATGATGGATTAAAATTTCATAGAGTAATTCCTGATTTTATGATTCAAGGGGGTTGTCCTCAAGGTATTGGTTCAGGTGGACCAGGGTATAGCTTTGAAGATGAGTTTCATCCCACATTAAAACACGATAAACCAGGCGTTTTGTCAATGGCAAATTCAGGTCCTGCAAGTAATGGATCTCAGTTTTTCATTACCCACGTTCCCACAAATTGGTTGGATAATAAACATACTGTTTTTGGAAATGTTGTTGAAGGTCAAGATGTTGTTGATGTAATTGCTCAAGATGATTTAATTGATTCAATTGAAATTCTTAGAGTTGGATCAGAAGCTGAAAAATGGAATGCTATTGAAGCTTTTAGAACATTTGAAGGGGCACGATTAAGAAAAATTGAAGAAGCTAAAAAAATGGCGGAAGAAACAATGGAAAAATTAGCAGCTGGTTTTGATAAAACTGAAAGCGGTTTGCGTTTTAAAATGATACAAAAAGGTAGTGGAAAACAAGCTGAAAACGGAAAAACTGTCTCGGTTCATTATGAAGGTTCTTTAGAAAACGGAAAAGTTTTTGATTCCTCGTATCCTAGAAAAAAACCTATTGAATTCAGACTGGGTCAAGGTCAAGTTATAGAAGGTTGGGATGAAGGGATTGCATTGTTAAAAGTTGGTGATAAAGCACGTTTTGTAATTCCGTCTTATTTGGCTTACGGAACATCAGGAGCAGGTGGTGTAATTCCTCCTAATGCTACATTAGTATTTGATGTTGAACTTATGGATGTAAAATAAACTAAAATATGTTAATTCCTCAAAAAGCTGTCTTAGGATGGCTTTTTTTTGTATTTTTACTTTATACAAAATTTAAACCATGAAAACTAAAAATTACAGTATTGCCTTTATTGCAATTGTCCTTCATTCTTGTGGGATTTCAAAAACTACCTTGCCAATGGTTGAAGTAAAACCTGTAAGTTCAAGTTCTGATATTGCCGAAGGCAAAAGTTTATATGAAAGTAATTGTACTAAATGTCATCAACTATATGCGCCATCAGATTTTTCAAAAGAACAGTGGAAACCAATTGTTCATCAAATGCAGAAAAAAGCTCATTTGACCGATCCAGAAGGAATAAAAATATACAATTACTTAACTTCAAATTAAGTTTTCCTTTTTAAAACTTAATTTTAAAATCTTTTAGAAATTCTTGAATTAATTTTCGTTATATATTCGATTCTAAATAAACTAACTCCTACTTTGAATAATTTCTGCTAGAAGTTTTTTCGCACGAAGTAATTTGATTTTGACATTACTCAGTGGTTCGTCAAGTTGCTCGGCAATTTCTTGATAACTCATTTCTTGAAAGTAACGTAGTTGAATAACTTCTTGATAATGGGGTTTTAATTCTTTAATGAATTGGAGTAATTGGGATAAGTTTTGTTCGGTAATCAATTCGTCTTCAGCTGATGGCGAAGTATCTGCTATGTTATAGGCTTGTTGATCTTCTTGGTCAGTAATTTCTACAAAAAGAGTTGATTTTTTTTTACGCAGTAAATCAATATGCACGTTTTTTGCAATGGCAATCAACCAAGTATTGAATTGAAATTCGGGATTATATGTTGCTAGTTTATCAAAAGCTTTTGAGAAAGTTTCTATGGTAATGTCCTCGGAATCAGTTTCGTTTTCCGTACGTTTAAGCATAAAGCCATACACTTCATTCCAGAAATGGTCGAGCAAATAAGTGAATGCTACTTGATCACCATTTTTAGCTTTTTCTATGTAAAAATTTATTTCCACTCAACGGTTTTAGAGAAGGCATTAGAAATAAAAATATTTAATTGGCAAGCAATTAAGGTGATCTCTATTATTGGAAACCAATAAATCACGTCCTTTTCTTTTAATTTTCCTGCTGCAAAACCTAAAGATATCCATGCGAAAATATATCTAAAACAAATTAAACAAGTTACAATAATCCATTGAAATTGAAATGCTAGTAAAACTATTGGTAATACAATAAATAACAATTGGGAACAATAGAAAATGGCTAATTGGATTCTGTCAAAAGATTTGTAATAGGTTGCCGTGGCCACATGTCTTCTTTTTTGAGTAAACCACTCTTTGAAGGTTGTTTTTGGTTTAGAATAAGTGAAACTATCATGTGTGAAGCAAATAGTTGTATTTTTTGAATTGGAAGCTTCATTAATAAATAAATCATCATCACCAGAGCGAATTTTCATGTGTTCGATAAATCCATTGGTTTTAAAGAATTCTTCTCGCTTGTAGGCCATATTTCGACCCACGCCCATATACGGTTTCCCTAATTTAGCCCATGAAAAATATTGTGTTGCGGTCATTAGAGTTTCAAATCGAATAATTTTATTTAGAAAAGAATTTTTAATTTTTTCGTAAGCTCCATATCCTAAAACAATCGTTTTTTCTTTGGTAAATTGTGTCGATATTTCTTTTATCCATTCTGTTGTTTTTGGATAACAATCGGCATCTGTAAATAGTAAATATTCATTTTTTGCTGCTTTAATTCCAAGTGTTAATGCAAATTTTTTGTTGCCCCAAAAAGCTTCGTTATTTTCAACTTTTACTAATCTAACATTAGGGTATTTTTTTTCAAACCCTTCAAAAATTTCTAAGGTTTCATCACTAGAAGCATCGTCAATTAAGACAATTTCATAATCAGAATAATTTTGTTGGGCTAATAAGGGTATAAAGTTTTTGACATTTTCTCCTTCATTTTTAGCACAAACAATTACCGAAATTGGTACTCTTTTTGGTGTTGTATTTTGCGGTTTAGCAAATGAAAATTTTCCAAAAAACACTACATAGTATAGGAATTGAACGAGTACAACAGCAATAAATAAACAAAATAAAATTAGTAACATAATAGGTTTTTAATCGGTTGCAAAAGTACTAAATTCAAATTTAATATCTAAAATTTAATATCTCATATTATATCACATTAACTTCTGCTTCAATAGCAATTCCATATTTATCAAAAACGGTTTTTTGAACGTATCTAGAAAGCGCTAAAATATCTTGTCCAGTTGCATTACCATAATTCACTAAAACTAGTGCTTGGTTTTTGTGCACGCCTGCATCTTCTTTTCGAAAGCCTTTCAATCCAGAATGTTCAATTAACCAACCGGCAGGCACTTTAATTTCGCTTGAAGAAACTTCAAAGAATTTTATTTCAGGATATTGTTCTTGAACCTTTAAAAATTGTTCTTTAGAAATCACCGGATTTTTAAAGAAACTACCGCTGTTTCCCAACTCTTTTGGGTCTGGCAATTTGCTTTGACGAATAGCAATTACTGCATTAGAAACGTCTTTTAATGTTGGGTTTATTACATTTTCTTTTTCTAATTCATTGGTAATGTCTCCATACGAAATATTGATTTTATGATTGCGTTTTGTGAGTTTGAAAACCACAGAAGTTATTACAAATTTATCTTTCACTTCGTGCTTAAAAATACTTTCTCGGTAGCCAAAATTACATTCTTGCTTTGTAAAGGTTTTCATTTCTTGAGATAGAATATTCATTGCTTCGCACGAAACAAAGGTGTCTTTAATTTCGGTTCCATAAGCGCCAATATTTTGAACTGGTGTTGTGCCAACATTTCCCGGAATAAGCGACATGTTTTCTAAACCACCAAAATTTTGGTTAATGGTCCATAGAACAAATTCGTGCCAAACTTCGCCAGCTTGACATTCAACCCAAACAAAATTGTCGTCTTCTTTAATTATTTTTGTTCCTTTTAAATCGATGTGAATTACTAAGGCATCAATATCTTGAGTTAATAGCATATTACTCCCGCCTCCTAAAATAAATTTTTTATCGTGAGGGTTTTGAATCAAAACCGTTTTCAATTCCTCTACAGTAGTTACCGCAGCAAATTTTTTTGCTTTAGATTCAATTCCAAAAGTGTTGTGTTTTTTTAAAGAAAAGTTATCGTAAATTTTCATAATTAATTTTTAATTTCTAAATCCAAATTTCTAAATCTCAATTATTCCTCCGATTCTAAAGCTCGTTTCAAAAAATCATTCAAGGGTTTTAAAGCAATTAATTGTTTAGCAACTTTTTTACTAAAGTCTGTATTTGTAAACTCTTTTTCATTAATCTTGTGAGAAGTAGTGAAGCTTTTCAATTTTAAAAATTCTATTGCTGGGTGATTTGAATCAAAATCTTTGGGTGCTTTTTTCAACTTATTTGTTTCTGATTGGTCTAAGCATTTGAATTCGCTTTTGAATGTTTTATTATTTACAATAGCTTCCAAATCGTCGTGAAAAAATTCAATTTCTTTACGAATTAATTTTAATTCATTGGGTTCGGGACACCAAACACCGCCAGCGATAAACGAATTTCCAGTTTCAAAATGAATGTAATATCCCGGACTGTTTTTGCGATTTTTATTTTGTGAAAACCATACACCCATATTGGTTTTGTAGGGCGATTTGTCTTTGCTAAATCGAATGTCACGATTGATGCGAAATGTACAATTTTTTATTTCTAAAGGTTCTAATGATTTATCTAGGGGTTTCAACTCGTCCAAAAGTGAGGCAATAAAATTATGATAGTCTTTTTTGTAATTTTCATAACGCTTTTTATTAGCGTGCATCCATTCGGTATTGTTATTTGCAATCAAATCGGCTAGAAATTGCAAAGCTTCTTCTGTTATCATCTTGTAGTTTTGAGCAAAAATTAAGTAAGTAAAAATAATATAATCTGACAGAAACTACAAGTTAAATATTTTATAACTCTGATGGGTTGTTTTTACAATGTTTTCGGTTCGTTCGGGATGGGTGTCAGATATAAATAATTGTCCGAATTCTTCCTGATTTACCATTTCTACAATTTTACTCACACGAGTTTCGTCTAATTTATCAAAAATATCATCGAATAATAAAATGGGTTTTTCGCCCGATTGTTTTTTTACAAATTCAAATTGCGCCAATTTTAACGCTATTAAAAATGATTTTTGTTGGCCTTGAGAACCAAATTTCTTTATTGGATGTTGGTCTATCTGAAATGCCAAATCATCTTTATGTATTCCAATAGATGTATATTGTATTGCTCGGTCTTTTGCCAAATTTTGTTCCAATAATGTCAAAGTTGAACCTTCAAACAAATGACTTTCATAAACCAATTGTACTGTTTCTTCCGAACCAGTAATTGCTTGATGATGTTTATTAAAAAAAGGTAAAAATTCTTCAATAAATTGTTTTCTTTTTTCAAAAATCGATTGCCCTAAAACATTTAGCTGTTCATTGTAAATGGATAAAGTATCGGTTTCAAAAATATGATTTAGTGCAAAATATTTTAATAATGCATTGCGCTGAATCAGTATTTTTTGGTACTGTATTAATTCTTGTAAATAAGCTGCATTCAACTGCGAAATGACACTATCAATAAATTTTCGTCTGGTTTCACTACCTTCAATAATCAAATCATTATCTGCTGGCGAAATAATTACTAACGGAATAAATCCAATGTGGTCGGAAAATTTCTCATAAGGTTTTCCATTTCGTTTTAAGATTTTCTTTTGCCCTTTTTTGAAACTGCTCACAATTTGTTCGTTTCGTTCTGCTTTTTCAAATTCACCATCAATCACAAAAAACTCTTCCTGGTGTTTAATATTTTGTATTGCCAAGGGATTAAAATAGCTTTTTCCATTAGCCAAATGATAGATGGCATCGAGCACATTAGTCTTTCCAATGCCGTTTTTTCCAACAAAACAATTTATTTTGGCGTCAAATTCGAAGGTTGCTTCCGAAAAATTTTTATAATTGAATAAAGAAATCTTTTTTAAAAACATTTGCAATGGCTTACTAATACTCCTTAAAGAGCGAAAATCACTCTTTTTTTTTAAAGTGCGTGCAAATTATTGAAAAATATCGACAAAAATCGCTTTTAAATAGGAATAAAATTTTATTTTTGCGCACACTAAATTAAATTCACTATGGCAACTTATAATAAAAGAGGTTACAAAACACCAAAAGAAAAAGAGGAAAAAGTAGATGCTAATTTTATCGATGATACTCCAAATGTTGATGCAAAAGATAGTGTAACAGCAAAAGCGTTTGATACATTAGATGGCGGAGCTTCTAAAATTGAAGATTGGGTCGCTGCAAACCAAAAATATATATTGGGATTATTAGGAGCTGTTGCCATTGTTACAATTGGATATTTATCTTATCAAAAATTTGTTGCTGAACCAAAACAAGAAGAGGCAACTGCAGATTTGTTTGTAGCACAACAAAATTTTCAATTAGCTACCGACGCTACCGATGTAAAAAAACAAGATTCGTTATACAATTTAGTTTTAAAAGGTTCTGAAGGAAAACAAGGTGCAATTGGAATTGCAAATCAATACTCAGGAACAGATTCGGGTAATGTTGCTAATTATTACGCGGGTATTGCAAATTTGAATTTGAAAAAATATGATGAAGCGATTACTTATTTAGAAAAATTTTCTTCTAAAGATGCCTTCCTAGGAGCTATTGCAACTGGAGCAATTGGAGATGCTTATTCTCAAAAAAATGATGCAAAAAAAGCATTGGAAATGTATGAAAAAGCGGCCCGTCAAAATACAAATGAGTTTACAACTCCGAGATTTTTATTCAAAGCGGGTCAAACTGCTATGGTTATTGGAAATAAAACGGATGCATTAAAATACTTCACAGAAATTAAAGAAAAATATGAATCTACTCCAGAAGCTCAAAATATTGACGCTTTAATCGGAATGGCTCAATAATTAGTTTTCAGTATTCAGTGTTCAGTTAGCAGTTTGTTGCTGAACACTGTAAACTGAACACTGGACACTAATAAGATGGCAACAGCTAATAAGAACCTTTCTCAATACGATAAAACTAAATTACCAAACTCAAAAGATTTTCGATTTGGAATTGTTGTTTCAGAATGGAATGATCATATAACAGAAGGTCTTTATAACGGAGTTATCGCTGCACTTTTGGATTGTGGAGCCCTTCAAGAAAATATAATTCGCTGGAATGTACCTGGTAGTTTTGAGTTGGTTTTTGGCGCGCAACGTATGATTGTCACCCAACAAGTTGATGTGGTAATTACAATTGGCTGCGTGATAAAAGGAGAAACCATGCATTTTGAGTTTGTTTGCGAAGGCGTTACCCAAGGAATAAAAGATTTAAATGTTCAAACCGATGTTCCTGTTATTTTTTGTTTATTGACCGATAATAACGAACAACAATCTATAGATAGAAGTGGAGGAATTCACGGAAATAAAGGGACTGAAGCCGCTATTGCTGCTATTAAAATGGCAGAATTAAGAAGAATTTCTGTAGATATGTAAATCTTAAAAATTTTTAAAATACCAAACCTATTCTTTACCGAATAGGTTTTTTCTTTATTAGTATCTTGTAAACTATATTTACCAATAGATTTTACTTAAATTTGCTAACTTTGTTTTTACAAAAACCCAAAATCTAGAACTCAGAACCTAAATAAATGTCAAGTATAATTCAATTACTTCCTGATCACGTAGCCAATCAAATTGCAGCTGGAGAAGTGGTACAAAGACCCGCATCGGTTGTGAAAGAACTTCTAGAAAATGCTGTTGATGCTAAAGCTACTGACATTAAATTAATTATTAAAGATGCAGGGAAAGCATTGGTTCAAGTAATTGATAATGGAGTAGGTATGAGTGTTACCGATGCCCGTTTGTGTTTTGAGCGCCATGCAACGTCTAAAATTCGTCATGCAGAAGATTTATTTTCTTTGCACACCAAAGGTTTTAGAGGTGAAGCATTGGCATCTATTGCCGCAATTGCTCATGTAGAAATGAAAACCAAACAAGATCAAGAAGAGTTGGGAAATCATATTGTAATTGAAGGCAGTAAGTTTATTTCCCAAGATCCCGCTGTTTTGCCGAAAGGGACTTCGTTTGCGGTTAAAAATTTATTTTATAATATTCCAGCACGAAGAAATTTTCTAAAATCAGACACCGTAGAATTACGGCACGTAATTGATGAATTTCAACGTGTGGCTTTGGCACATCCCAATATTTATTTTACGATGTACCACAACGGAAGTGAACAATTTAACTTGCCTAATTCTAATTTTAGACAACGAATTGTCAATATTTTTTCTGGAAAAACCAATGAAAAGTTGGTTCCAGTCCAAGAAGAAACTGATATTTTATCTCTTCAAGGATTTGTTGGAAAACCTGAATTTGCAAAGAAAAATCGTGGAGAACAATTCTTTTTTGTTAATGATAGATACATTAAAAGTGGTTATCTCCATCATGCCGTTATGAATGCTTATGATGGATTGTTACCTAATGGCGCTCAACCCACCTATTTTATCTATTTGCAGGTGCCTCCAAACACTATTGATATAAATATTCATCCAACAAAAACCGAGATCAAATTCGACGATGAACATGCTTTGTATGCTATTTTACGTTCGGCCATTAAGCACAGTTTAGGACAGTTTAATGTAGTTCCAGCTTTAGATTTTGATAGAGATCCAAATTTAGATACGCCTTATGAATACCAAAATAAATCAGCAGATTATCCAACGGTGCAAGTTGATAGAACCTTCAACCCATTTGCTGATGAAAAACCATCAAAACAATTTTCGAATAATTCATCTTATAAAAAATCCGAATCCACGCAAAATTGGGAAAGTTTGTATGTAGGTTTAAAACAAGATACATTAGACGCTTTTTCTTTTGAAGAGGAAGAAGTAACGGCTTCTTTATTTGATGAAAAAGAGGAAGAGCAAACCATAATACGAACCTATCAAATTCATAAAAAATACATTGTTAGTCCGATTAAATCGGGAATGATTATTGTAGATCAAAGTAGAGCGCACCAACGAGTTTTGTACGAACAATTTTTGACTAACATGACCTTGCATCAAGCCTCTAGTCAGCAGTTATTGTTTCCGTTGCAATTGCGTTTTTCAAATAATGAGATGAAATTAATTGCCGAATTACAACTTTCATTAGAAAATACGGGATTTATTTTTGAATTCTTTGAAACTGACGCAATCCATATTTCAGGAATTCCAATAAATACGACTGAAAGTGACGTTTCAATAGTTTTAGAACATTTAATAAAAGAATTAGAAGACGGAATTCCAGAAAGTAGTTTCAGTCAGAATGATACCATTGCCAAATCGATGGCCAAAAGTTTGGCTGTCAAAACCGGAATTTATTTAACAGAGAAAGAACAAGAAAATTTGGTAAACAATCTTTTTGCTTGTAAAGAACCTAATGTTTCCCCTTTTCAAAAACCCACTTTCATCACCATGAGGGTGGATGATATAGACAAAAGATTTGCATTATGATGAGAATAACTCCAGTTGTTAAACAACTATTGATTTTAAATATTATTTTTTATATTGGATCACAAATTCCAACAACTCATGCCTATCCATTATTTTCGGAGTTTTATTTAGAAAACCCAAATTTTAAAATATGGCAACCTTTAACGAGTATGTTTATGCACGCACCAATGCCAAATTTTACGCATATTTTATTCAATATGTTTGCGTTGTATTCTTTTGGAAGTGCATTAGAACATTTTTGGGGAGGAACTAAATTTTTGTTTTTTTATATATCATGTGGGTTAGGAGCCATTTTTTTGAATGAAGGAATTCATTACTATCAATACCATCATGCGCTTTCTTTATTACAAGATGCCGGACTTTCACATCAGGATATAATGACATTTTTGACCGAAGGGAAATACAATTCAAATATACTAGATACTATTTCATTATCAAATTTAGAGGACATGTTTCAGGCCTATAATTCTCAAACGCTTGGTGCTTCTGGAGCAATTTATGGATTATTAGTGGCTTTTGCCTTTATGTTTCCAACAGCTGAATTAGGAATTATGTTTATTCCAATTCCAATTAAAGCTAAATACTTTGTGCCAGGTTTGCTCGCTGTTGATTTATTTTTAGGTTTCAATGGGCAATCTATATTTGGAGCAGGAAGTACTGGTGTTGCGCACTTTGCTCATATTGGTGGTGCATTAACAGGATTTATAATGATGTGGTTTTGGAAAAAAAATCAGTTTAATAATAGACGTTGGAATTAATATGACAGTATTAGACGATTTAAAATTACAATATAAAATTGGCGGTGTTGCTAATCGAATTATCTTTTGGAATGTTGGTGCTTTTTTAGTGTCAATCCTTTTCTTTTATCATTTTAAAGAAGGTTATTTTGAGTTTCCAACTTGGATTTCTTTGTCCTCAAATCCAGATACTATTCTCTATTTTCCTTATACTTTATTGACTTACGCCTTTGTTCATTCTGGGTTTTGGCATTTGTTTTTTAATATGATGGTACTCAACTTCTCTAGCCGATTATTCCTTACTTTTTTCACTCAAAAACAGTATTTAGGGCTTTATATTTTAAGTGCGCTATTTGCAGGAATTATTTTTACGTTATCCTATTTTGTTTTTCATAGTATTTCAAATTTGGTTGGAGCTTCTGCAGCAGTGATGGCTATATTGGTTGCTGCAACTACTTATCAACCGTTGCTGGAAGTTCGATTACTATTAATTGGTAATTTGAAATTATGGAACATAACAGCTGTAATTCTATTATTAGATTCGATGCAATTATTGATTGAGAATACAGGTGGACATATTGCTCATTTGTCGGGTGCCTTATTCGGATTTGTTTATATTAAACTGTTACTAAACGGAACGGATTTAAGTAATATTGTAACCACTATAACAGATTTTTTTGTTACTTTGTTTCAATCAAAAAAGAAAACACCGTTTAAAAGAGTTCACGTTAATCCGAAAAACCCTTTTAATAAGAGCCAAAGCAAGATTGTGGTAAAAGATAAATCGCAACAACAAATAGATGAAATTCTAGACAAAATAAGTCAATCGGGTTATGATAGTTTAACGGCTAATGAAAAAGAATTCCTTTTCAAAGCAGGAAAATAGATTTATAGAAGAGAATAAATAATAAAGAAAATAAAATAACTTAGTGCCTTAGCCGTTTTTGTGGCAATAAAAATGAAAAAACTATCATGGTTCAATAAAGTAATGTTTTTCTTCAATATAGTACTCACTGTATTGACATTTCTTGCTTATGTTTTACCTTTTCTTGCGCCAAATTTCTTTCCTATTTTGTCTGTATTAACGCTTATTTTGCCTTTGTTTTTAATTCTTAATGGGTTGTTTTTTATCTACTGGATATTCCAATTAAAAAGGCAAATGATTTTATCGGGAATAGTATTAATACTCGGAATAACATTCGTAAATAAATTTTACAAATTTTCCTCAAACGAGCAACCAATTGAAGAAAAAGACTTCATTGTAATGAGTTATAATGTAAGGTTATTCAATATATTCCAATGGATTCCTAGCGAAAATGTAGGTGATGAAATTAAAAAATTCATTAATGAACAAAACCCAGATATTCTTTGCATTCAGGAATATTCTGAAACTGCGAAAGTAGATTTACGTGTTTACAAACACAAATTCATCTTTATGCAAGGTAAAAATATCAAAACTGGGCAAGCGATATTTTCAAAATATCCTATTATTGGAAAAGGAAACATTGAATTTCCACAATCTGATAATCTAATTGTCTTTGCAGATATTCGCAAGGGAAAAGACACCATTCGCGTATATAACATGCACTTGCAATCCATCAAAATTTCTCCTGATGTTAATGAAATGCAAGATAATGTGGATTCCATTAGCCAACAGAAATCACAATTGGTTGTAAAAAGAATCAGTTTGGCTTTCAAACAACAACAACAACAAGCTGAGATTTTAAAAAATCATAAAAAAGAATGTCATTATCCAATGATAATCTGTGGTGATATGAATAATAGTGCTTTTTCTTATGTCTATAGAAGTATTAAAGGAAATTTAAACGATTGTTTTGAAGAAGCTGGAAATGGTTTTGGTCAAACGTATTGCTTCAAATACTATCCTGCTCGAATAGACTATATTTTTGCCGATAAAAGTATGAAAGTAAAAGGATTTCAAAATTTCCCAAAATTTAAAGAATCAGACCATTATCCAATTTTGGCTCGGTTAATTATGGAATAATTATGTTATTTATTAATCTATAAAAAATAGGAATAGTTATATTCAAAAAAAATCCCCAACTGCCTGACAATTGAGGATTTGATTTCAAAAATAAACTTGAATTTATCTAGTTATTGTCTGTTTTCTATCAGGTCCAACAGAAACAATTTTTATAGGTACTTCAATCTTTTTTTCAATAAATTCGATGTAATCTTTTAACTCTTTTGGCAAACTATCAAAAGTAGTTAAGCCAGTTAAATCTGCCTTCCAACCTTTAAAATCGGTATATATTGGAGTTACGTTTTCTTCTTCAATATTATACGGCAAATGGTGAATCACTTCACCTTTGTAGTTGTATGCTGTGCACACTTTTAAAGTATCAAATCCCGAAAGTACATCACCCTTCATCATCATCAACTGGGTAACACCATTTACTTGAACAGCATATTTAAGAGCAACTAAATCCAACCAGCCACAACGACGTTTTCTTCCGGTAACACTTCCAAATTCGTTGCCAACGCTTGCCATCATATCGCCAGCAGTATCAAAATCTTCGGTTGGAAAAGGTCCAGAACCAACACGAGTAGTATAAGCTTTAAAAATACCATACACTTCTTTGATTTTGTTTGGAGCTATCCCCAAACCGGTACAAGCACCAGCTGCTGTTGTGTTAGAAGAAGTGACAAACGGATAAGTCCCAAAATCAACATCCAATAATGAACCTTGCGCACCTTCACAAAGAATTGATTTTCCAGCCTTTTGTGCTTGCGCTAAATATTCTTCACTGTCAATAAAATCTAATTTTTTTAAGTCTTCAATGGCTTCAAAGAATTCTTTTTCTAATTCGTGTAAATTATACTGAATGTCAACATTGTAAAATGAAATCATGGCTTCATGTTTGTCTGCCAATGCTCTATATCGATCTTTAAAATCGGCCAATTCAATATCTCCAATTCGAATTCCGTTTCTACCTGTTTTGTCCATATATGTTGGTCCGATTCCTTTTAAAGTAGAACCAATTTTGGCTTTTCCTTTTGATGCTTCTGAAGCTGCATCTAATAGTCTGTGGGTAGGCAGTATTAAATGTGCTTTTCTAGAAATGACAAGTTTTGCTTTCAAATCTAAATTGAATTTTGCTAAACCATCAATTTCACTTTTAAAAACGACTGGGTCTATCACAACGCCATTTCCAATAACGTTGATGTTGTTGTCGTGAAAAATTCCAGAGGGAATGGTTCTCAAAACGTGTTTTATTCCGTCAAATTCTAGTGTGTGTCCAGCATTTGGACCACCTTGAAAGCGCGCGATGATGTCGTATTTTGAAGTGAGAACGTCAACGATTTTTCCTTTTCCTTCATCGCCCCATTGTAATCCGAGTAGTAAATCTACGGTCATTGTATTGTATTTGATTTTGTAGTTATTTTGATTTGTTGTGGATTTAGTTATTTGTAATTACGAATTATCGAATTATTAAATAATCGCATCAGTTTTATTTTTTTTATTAGCATAAAAGTACAATGAGTGATTGTGAATTTCAATTCCAAATATATCTTCTATGGTTTGTTTTATGGTTTGTATTCTAGGGTCGCAAAATTCAATTACTTCGCCACTATCTGTCATAATAATATGGTCGTGCTGTTTGTCAAAATAGGACTTTTCATAATGTGCTTGGTTTTGACCAAATTGATGTTTACGAACCAACCCGCAATCTAGAAGTAATTCAATGGTATTGTATAACGTTGCTCTACTCACGCGATAATTTTTGTTTTTCATTTTGATATACAAATTTTCAATATCAAAATGTTCTTCACTATCATATATTTCTTGAAGAATAGCATAGCGTTCCGGCGTTTTTCGATGTCCTTTGTTCTCAAGATAAGCTATAAAAACTCCTTTTACAATTTCTTGATTTTTAGTATTATCTGATGCAATTTGTGTCATATATGGCAAAGATAATTTATTACTTTAGAAGTTTAAATGTTTACTAATTTAAAGTTATAAACTATTGTTAATAATGGTTATTTATCAATTCTTATATACCCTAGAAACCTTTTCAATGCCATCAATTTTCTTGATGTTATCCATTAATTTTTTCAAAATGGTATTATTTTGAACAATTACGGCTACTTGTCCGTTAAAAATTCCTGCCTCTCCATTCAAAGAAATACTTTGAATGTTTACGTGCATTTGGTTTGAAATTATTTTAGTCAACTCGTTTGTTAATCCTAAAGTGTCCATTCCAGTAATTTTTATTATAGCTTTGAATTCTTGTTGCGATGAGTCTATCCATTTGGCCTGCATAATTCGGTATGCGTAATTGGATTGCATTGATATAGCATTTGGGCAATCTTTCTTATGTACTTTAATTCCTTCGTTTATAGTAACAAAACCAAATACAGCGTCACCCGGAATTGGATTGCAGCAGCTAGAAAGTTTGTAATCCAAACGATCCATTTCTTTTCCAAAAACTAGTAAATCATAATTGTTAGACAATTCAGGTTTGTGAATATCATCCTGAATCGAGCTTGGCGAACGTTTAATCTTGTTCTTAAAGAAATTGATAAGTGTATTGCTTTTTTGAGCCGCATAATCTTTAAGTTGTTGGTTTTCAATAGCTCCAATTCCAACTCTGTAAAATAAATCCAAACTTGTTTTTAGTTTAAAATAGTTTACCAATTCATTAATTATTCCTTCGTTTAAAGTTATTTTTAAATGTTTCAATTTTCGCGTAAGCAGTTCTTTTCCCTCTTCAGCAATTTTTTTGGTATCTTCGTTAAGTACGTTTCTAATCTTATTTTTAGCCCTCGATGTAGTAACATAGTCAAGCCAATGCATCGTTGGCTTTTGATTTGCTGAAGTTATTATTTCAATTTGATCGCCGCTTTTTAATTCATGATTTAATTGTACTAACTTACCATTTACTCTTGTTCCACGGGTTTTAATTCCAATTTCGGAATGAATGCTAAAAGCAAAATCTAACGATGTGGCGCCTTTTGGAAGTGATTTAATTTCTCCTTTTGGAGTAAAGACAAAAATTTCTTTGGCATACAAATTCATTTTGAAGTCTTCTACAAAATCAACCGCGTTGGTTTCGGAGTTTTCAAGAGCTTCTTTTAGTAGATTTAACCAAACATCCAAGCCGTTTTCTTCTGTTGCACCTTGTTTGTATTTGTAATGAGCTGCATATCCTTTTTCGGCAATTTCATCCATTCGCTCACTTCGAACTTGAATTTCTACCCATCGTCCTTTTGGTCCCATAACAGTAATATGCAAGGCCTCATAACCTGTTGATTTTGGTGATGAAATCCAATCACGCAAGCGACTAGGACTTGGACGATAATGGTCAGTAACGATAGAGTATATTTTCCAGGCTAAAAATTTTTCTTCGTGAGGTGTTGATTTGTAAATAATCCGAAGTGCAAATTTGTCATAAACTTCATCAAAGCTTATGTTTTGAGCCAGCATTTTTCGCCGAATTGAATAAATAGATTTTGGACGTCCTTTTATAATATATTCTACATTTTCATCATTTAATGAATTTTTTAAAATATTAGAAACCAATTTTATGTATTCGTCTTGCTCTTCTTTTGTTTCTTTTATTTTGTTTACAATATCATTGTAAATTATTGGTTCGGTATATTTTAAACCTAAATCTTCTAGTTTGGTTTTGATGTTATACAATCCCAGTCGATGGGCGAGGGGTGCGTAAATATATAAAGTTTCTGACGCAATTTTTACTTGTTTGTATTCGGGCATCGAATCCATTGTTTGCATGTTGTGCAAACGGTCAGCTATTTTTATTAAAATTACGCGAACATCATCATTGAGAGTCAATAACATCTTACGAAAATTTTCCGCTTGCATGGAGATGTTCATGTCTTTTTTAACTTGAGATATTTTGGTCAAACCTTCAACCAATTGTGCAATTTTAGGATTGAACATTTTCTCTAAGTCTTCTATTGTAATTGGGGTATCTTCAACAACATCATGAAGTAATGCCGCTGCAATACCTGTAGCACCAAGACCGATTTCAGAAGCTACGATTTTTGCTACACCAATAGGATGGAACACATAAGCTTCCCCTGATTTTCTTCGTTGGTCTTTGTGCGCATCAACAGCAACATCAAATGCTTTGCGGATCAGTTTTTTATCCTCTGGTGAAAGCGTTTGATAACTTATTCTAAGAAGTCCTTTATATTCTCGTGCTAAAGCTTTATTTTCTGCTTCTAAATCAATTTCTGTCATAGCCAATCTTCTATTAGCTAAAATTATGAATTATTATTGAACCTACAATATAAATATACAAAATCAAATAAAATTATTTATTCCATTACTTTAACAAAATCTAAATCATGAAAATCATAACTGAAATCGGTCAATGGGGAAATGGCTTTCATCTTAAAATGAACTCCAATTCCACTATCCTCCACATCAAAATAAAGGAATGCATTGGCATGAAAACTTTGGTTGTCCCAACGAACAACAAAAGTATTGTTTTCATACAAAAAAATATCCCCAGTTAATCTTGGAGAGCGAATCGATGTAAATCTCAAGCCACCTTTTTTGTAGTTTATAAAGACATCACCAAACCATTTGTCTCTATATAATCCCACAAATTTTTGAGCATTTATTTTTTTTCTTAGAATTTGATTTTCATCGACTTTAGCAGTTACTCCCTCTGTTATTTTGTCTGCATTATCTTCTTTTTGTTTTCTTTCATTATATAAAGAATCTACATGATCAGGATTTTTTAATCCTAAATAACTGTCTTTGATGGTATTTGAAATAGCATTAAAAGCTGCCCCCGATTGTTGGTTTGTCAGCACAATTATTCCCAATTGAATTTCTGGAAATAAAATGGTTTGGGTAACAATTCCATCTAATCCGCCAGTATGTGAAACTTGTAAATGCCCATTGATATCGCTCAATTGCCAACCTAATCCATAACTTTTAAAATTGCAATTATAAGGTTTCATGCCATTATTTGGTAAGATTGTTTGTGGCGACCACATTTCTTTATGAACGGCTTCGCTAAAAAGTTGGTTTTGATCATTGTCACCATATTTTCCGTTTTTTAATTGCGCAATTGCCCATTTGCTCATATCATTTGTGCTAGAGTAAATTCCAGCAGCAGCATCAAAAATTGGATTAGTATAGCGTTTTATGATTTCTAATTTTCCATTAGTAGGGACGTGAGGTACAATTGTGTTGGTGGTGTCTTTTAGTCTATTCCAAGATGCAGCACTATTGTTCATTTGCAACGGATTCATAATTCGTGTTTCTACAAATGCACACCACGATTTTCCAGAAATACGTTCAATAACTTCTCCAGCAATAACGTATAGTAAATTATCATAATCATATTGGGCTCTAAAACCTGAAACCGGTTTTAAATACTGAATGTTTTTAATAATATCTTTTGGAGTAAAATTGTGTCCATCAGGCCAAATCATTAAATCACCAGCCCCCAAACCCAATCCACTTCTATGTGTTAATAAATCTCTGATAGTAAATTCGTTGGTTACATAATCGTTATACATTTTGAATTCTGGAATGTATTGAATCACTTTATCGTCCCAATTGATTTTCTTTTCGTCTACTAACATTCCTAATGCAGCAGTTGTAAACGCTTTACTATTGGAAGCAATACCGAAAAGTGTGTTGCCATCTACTTTTTGTTGGGTAATAATATTAGTAACACCATACCCTTTAGAGAGTACTACTTTGCCATCTTTTACAATGGCAACCGCAATACCAGGCACATTAAATGCCTTCATGGTTCTGGCTACAACTTCGTCAAGTTTGGATTCATTAATTTGTGCTTTCACATTTAAATTAATAATTAATAATAGCGCAAATAAAAATTTGTAATTCATATATTTATAATTCATAATTAATTAAATCCACGTTGTCTTTTAGCTTCAAATAATAAAATTGCAGCTGCTACTGAAACATTCATAGAATCGATTTCACCTTGCATCGGAATAATGATGTTTTTTGTGGCTTCATCTCGCCAAACATGAGATAATCCAGTTGCTTCAGTTCCTACAATCAAGGCAGAGGGAAAAGTATAATCTTGTGTGTGGTAGAAATTAGAGTTTTGTAATGTAGCGCTAAAAATGGCAATATTTTTTTCTTTCAAATAAGAAATAACATCTTTAGTTGTGCCTGAAGCAATTTGATTGGTAAAAAGACATCCAACACTAGAACGTACAATATTTGGATTGTATAAATCAGTTTTTGGATTTGCAATAATAACCGCATCAATTTTTGCAGCATCACATGTGCGCAACATAGCTCCAATATTTCCTGGTTTTTCAATAGATTCCATTACTAAAATCAATGGGTTTTCAGGTAATTTCAAATCGGATAGTGATAAATTTTTAGTTTTTGCTAGGGCTAAAATTCCTTCTGTTGTATCACGATATGCTAGTTTTTGATATACTTCTTTGTTGATTTCTATGAAGTCAATTTGGTTATTTGATAATTTGATAATTTGGTCTTCTGAAATCAATTCAGGAAGAAAAAGTATATTTTCAATGGCATAATTTCCTTTAATAGCTAATTCGATTTCTCGTTTACCTTCAATCAAGAATGTTCCTGATTGTTTGCGTGCTTTAGCTTTTTCTTGTAATTGGACTAAAGATTTGATGAACGGATTTTGTATAGAAGTAATTTGTTTCAACAGAAGTAGTGAATTTATTTGCGAATTTACGGCGTTTTTTAGAATATTCAAATTACTTTGTAAAATACAACCAGCCGTTTAAGGGTTCTTTGTATTCGGAATCATTTAAATTTAGAATGTAATAATAAGTGCCAGATGGTACGATACCGTTTTCCAAAACAAAACCAATTGAAGCATGTCCGTCCCAATCTGGGATATTATTATTTCCAGTCCAAATTAACTTTCCCCAACGATTATAAATTTCAATTTCATAATTCAAGAAGATATCCCGCAATCCATCAATATAAAAGGTGTCGTTCATTCCATCTTCGTTGGCAGAAACATAATTATAAACAATTGGTGGGCAATTTCTTGTATTTAATAAAAAAGAAGTAATGGCATAACAATGTTCATTTTGAATTCGTGTAAAAATCTCTTTTGGAGTTGAAGTCGCAGTGTAATTGATGGTATTTAAAATTGGATTAGTATGATTTTCGGCATCGGATAATAATTCGTAAAACGTGACAGTATCGGTTTGATTTATTTTGACTAAATCTTCATAACTAGAAAAGTTGAACGTTCCTATAGTTAATCCTTTATTACAAGAAAATAAAGGTTCAAGAACATTAAATTTAGGCGTTTCCCATTGTGAAAATGCTTGAGAAAAAGTATTGTTATTTTCAGCAATTTCAGTGATAATTCCTGTTCCAATTCCATTATCATCAACGGCTAATACTAAAGTGAAATTTATTGGAATTGTGTTTGGTAAGGTTACTGTCAATTGTCCATTTTCACTTCCATCTACAGGAATAATGGCAGCAGTTTGTGTTTGCCCAACGAGTTGTCCGTTAGCATAAATTGCAATTGGAGTTCCTGCCGGTAGCGAACTCGTGCAATTTAGATTTGAAACGGTATAATTAAGAACCAAAGTTTTAGAATCACACGTTTGACTGTTATTATTCAAAACAATTGTTGCATCTGGTATTTGACTGTTTAACTTGGTTACCACTACATTAATCAATACGACATCTCGTCCGGATGTAAGCTGAATTTGAGCTGATTGGTCACCTATATTGATGTTGTTTTGAATATTATAAACATCCAAATCCATGTTGTATAACGTATTGCTACCTGTAATGCTATTGGTTCCGTTGAAAGCATTATTTGCAGGATTTAAAGGTGGATTACTTAATATGTTTCCATTAATTTGTAAAGTTTCGTCAATGGCTAAATCGGCATCGCCTTCCCAAGCGATAAATCCAATTTTTGCATCAGTATTATCTACAACATTTAAACTGGTCAAATTAATGGTAACTGCATCAGGAATACTTTCTAAACCGTCATAAATATTGATTTGATTTAAAGGTAAACTGGGGTCTTTATATACAATTACTATTGCCCAACCAGTGAAATTGGTTCTAAAATTACAATAGCCCGATTCGTTAATTAAAGTTTGCGAAATATCTAAATCGGAAAGCGTATAATTCCCATTTCCAGTGCTTATAACTTGACTCGTAATGTCAGTAAAAGCACTGAAATAGTTCAAGTCATTAAGTGAATTCGTGTTTAAAAACGTTCTTTGAGCGTTAATTTCTACTCCATTAAGTTTTACATTAAAATCGCCCAAACCAGAACCCGCCCAATATAAATAAGCACTTTGAATGGTTTGAGTGGAAGCTAAATTCAAATTAGCAGTTGATGAAGTGAGTAACAAATCAACACAACCTGGCGTTTCATTGTTTTCTCCTAAGTTCATGGTATTGCCAACGAAAGTAAAGTCATAGTGACCATTAAATTGATGGTATAAGGAAATATTTTGTCCGTAAATGGAACAAATTGACATTAGAAATATACTAAAATAAAGAAACGGAAGTTTACAAATCATTTAATAGTTCAATTTATGACATCGAAAATAGGGATTTATTTTTAATAATGCCTACTTTTGAAATTGGAAATTCAATTAAAAATTGCGTATTTTCGGAAGTTTAAAATAGAATAATGAAACAATACCAAATTCGAATATACCAACCACAAGATTTTGATGTTTGGAATACTTTTATAAGTGTTGCCAAAAATGCTACTTTTTTGTTTCATAGAAATTTTATGAATTATCATAATGATCGATTTGAAGATTTTTCTTTATTGGTGTTTGAGGATGATAAATTAATTGCCGTTTTACCAGCAAACAGAGCTGGGGATACTGTTTTTTCTCATCAAGGATTGAGTTATGGAGGATTGGTTTTAAGTGAAGACATTAGAGTTAAAGATTATGTTGCTGTTTTCAAAGTAATAATGCAATTTTTTGAATCTAAGGAGATTTCTAATTTTGAAATTAAAGTCTTACCTAAAATTTATAATCAAACAATAGCAGACGAAATAGATTATGTTTCTTTTTTAATGAAGGCAACTACTAATAGAACTGACGTTTATTTGGTTATTGATGGACAAAGAGAATATCAACCCAATAGAAATAGAAAACGTGCCTTAAAAAAGGCATCTGAATTAGGAATTGAGATTAAAGAAGAAAATAACTATAAAGATTTTTGGAATCAAATTTTAATTCCGAATTTAAATGTACGATTTGGTGTTTCTCCGGTTCATTCTTGTGATGAAATTATTAAACTTAGAGATTTATTTCCTAATGAAATTAAACTATTCAATGCGTATCAAGATAATGAATTAAAAGCTGGAGTAGTAGTTTTTTTAATGGATAATGTTACTCATTTTCAATACAGTTCGGGTGGAAATGATCGAAACGATACTGCAGCATTAGATATTTTGTTTGATTTTATTATCAAAAAATATATTCACAAAAAATACATTAGTTTTGGAAGTTCATCCGAAGCGAATGGATTAATATTAAATGAAGGATTGGCATATTGGAAAGAAAGTTTTGGTGCCAAAACATCGGTTCAAAGTTTCTTTCTTTTTAAAACCTCTCATCATTATTTATTAGATACTGTTTTGTTATGATAAAGTTTCTCGATTTACAAAAAATAAATTCAGTTTATCAAGACCAATTTCAAGACAAAATGAAGTTGGTTTTAGAGAAAGGCTGGTTTATTCTTGGCGATGAAGTAAAAATATTTGAAACCAATTTTGCTAACTATTGCGGCTCAAAACATTGTATTGGAGTCGGAAATGGTTTGGATGCTTTGGCACTAATTTTTAAAGGATACATCCTATTAGGAAAACTCCAAAAAGGAGATGAAGTAATCGTTCCAGCCAATACCTATATAGCCAGTATATTAGCAATCCTTCAAGCCGATTTAATTCCAGTTTTAGTAGAACCAAGTTTGGAAACCTACAACATAAATCCTGATTTAATTTCGGATAAAATCACTTCTAGAACCAAAGCTATTTTAGCCGTTCATTTGTATGGACAATTAGCCGAAATGGATTCCATAAATGCGATTGCAAATCAGTATAATTTAGTAGTTGTTGAAGATGCCGCACAAGCACATGGAGTATTCAAAAATCAAAAATCAAAAATCAAAAGTCAAAAATCAAGTGTAGCGTATAGTTTTTATCCTGGGAAAAATTTAGGCGCACTAGGCGATGCAGGAGCTATTACAACCAATGATGATGAATTGGCAAAAGTAATTTCTTCATTACGCAATTATGGATCGGAAAAGAAATATCATAATGAGTTTATTGGCATAAATTCGCGTTTAGACGAATTGCAAGCCGCATTTTTAAATGTAAAGTTACCCAATTTAGATGCCGAAAATGAATTAAGAAGAACTATTGCAAAGCGTTATTTATCTGAAATAAATAATAATAAAATTGTATTACCCATTTGGGATTTATCTTCCAATCACGTTTTTCATTTGTTTGTTATAAGAAACGATAACAGAAAAGTATTGCAAAATTATTTACTTGAAAACGGAATAGAAACAATGATTCATTACCCAATTCCGCCACACAAGCAAAAAGCATTTGCTGATTGGAATTCACTATTTTTTCCAATTACAGAAAAAATTCATAATGAAGTACTGAGTTTGCCTATAAGTCCTGTAATGACTATGGATGAGGTTGATTTTGTTATTGAAATGATAAACAAGTATTAAATGAAAATTTCAAATAAAATAAAAGAGTTTTGTTTTGTTAGTTTGCGAGTATGGAAATACAAGATTCTTTCAGATTGTAAGAGTGTAAAAGGAAATCCTAGGTGTTATAATCCATTATTAATTAATGGGAAAGGAAAAATTTCTTTTGGAAAAAATGTACAAATAGGAATAATTACTTCTCCTAATTTTTATTCACATTATTCTTATTTGGAGGCAAGGATGGAATCAAGTGAAATTGAAATAGGAAATAATGTAGCTATAAATAATGGGTTTACTGCGGTTGCTTTTTCTAAAATAATTATCGGAGATAGAGTTTTAATAGGTCTAAATTGTAATATTATGGATAATGATGGACATGACCTTAATCCTAATAAGAGAAATTCAGATATAATCCTATCAGAAAATGTTACAATTCAAAAAAATGTTTTTATTTCAGATAATGTGACCATCTTAAAAGGCGTAACTATTGGAGAAAATTCCGTTATAGGAACAGGCTCAGTTGTAACTCATTCTATTCCTGACAATGTGATTGCGGCAGGAGTTCCTGCTAAAGTAATAAAAAGTTTACTGTGATTAATAAACTAAAAAACAACCCTTTAATTAAAGTACTGTCACTAAATTCTATATCCGTTGCAGTAAGTTTTATATTGGGTATATTTTCTTCAAAAATAATTTCTGTTTTTTTAGGTACTCCCGGAATGGCTTTGACAGGAAGTTTTAGGAATTTTACATCAATGTTAAAATCAATAGCGACTCTTGGAATTAGTAATTCTGTAGTAAAACTTTTTGTTGAAAATAAAGAAGATAAAGAGGAGTTATCTATTATTTATTCAACATTTTTTGGGCTCTTTTTAATTATTTCTTCTGTATTAGGTATTGGTATAGTGCTTTTTGCCAGTTATATATCTGATTTTATTTTCTATAAAAATTCATATTATATTCCTATTCAGTTTTTTGGATTGGCATTACCTATGATAGTTATCAATGTTTTTTGGACAGCAATATACAATGCGTTTGAACAATTCAAATTTATAGTAATCATTCAAATAATTTCTAATATTTTAATTTTTGCAATTACTTCTTTTTTAATTTGGAAAGAAAATTTGCTCGGAGGATTACTTTCTGTTGCAATTGGAGATGTTATTTCTTTCCTTATTACTTATATATTTATAAAAAACAGTTTTGGATATTTTAGATTTTCTTTTCAAAAAATGACTGTTAGTAAATATTTTACAATCATTAAAAGATTTTCTATAATGGCTTTTTTAAGCGCTATTTTGGTTCCTTTTACTTTGATTTTAATAAGAAATAAAATTGTAACCCTTTATTCTACTCAAGAGGCAGGAATATGGGACGGTTTAACACGACTTTCTGGTTTTTATATGATGTTTTTTAATGCGGGACTGTCTTTATATTATGTTCCAAAACTAGCATCGCTTACAACCGATAAAGAATTTAAAAATGAATTAAAAGATTATTTTAAAATCTTGGTGCCACTTTTTGTTGTAATGTTGTTGGTGATTTTTATTCTGAAAGATTTTATTATTGACCTTACTTTTACCAAAGAATTTTATAAAATAAAGAATATATTAATATGGCAAATGCTTGGAGATTTTTTTAGAATAATGTCACTTGCTTTTGGATTTCAAATTGTAATAAAATCTATGATGAAACGTTATTTTATAATTGAGATTGTATTTAACGCTACTTTTTTAATCCTATCTTTTTTATTATTACCCCGTTATTCAAGTGAAGGAGTTGTACAATCTTACTTTTTAGCTAGTTTATTATGCTTTTTTATTATGATTTTTATGTTCAGAAGAGTAATACGAAACTAGTTGGAATTATTTTATATATTTAATTTTAATAAAATTTTCTCACTTATTTTCACTATATTATTTTGTATGTTTCTTTTACTAAGTATTTGCTTTTATTTTCCAATTTTCTAAATATTTACCTGCCACTGCAACATAATCATGCTCTTTTTCAATAAAAGCTCTAGCTCTTTTTCCCATAGCAATTAGTTCGGTAGGATTTTCAATAAGATAACACAATTCCTTTACCAAAGAATCAACATCAGGAAGTGCATTGACACATACTCGTTCTTTTAAATTGTAGTGTTCCATGAATTCTTTTTCAGCACCAGTAAATACTACTTTTCCTTTTGCCATGGCTTCTAGAGCATTGTAACCTTGGTCGTAACCATAAACCTGATCCATTAAAATATGGCAACTATCGTATAGTTTAATGTACGTATCATACGGAATACTCCTTGTGGTAATTACCTCTACTTTGTTTCTATATTTTAAACTAATTATTTCAAGAGCTTTTTCAAAAAAACCATTACCTTTTTTATAATAATTTACCTCATTAATGCCATGAAAAATAATTATTTTATCTTCAATGACCAAGGGAGAAAATTTGTTTTTAATAAGGTTTATAGGATTTGGGATTAGAGGTAAAGCCTTTGGATGGTTTCTTAACGGAATGGCATAATCCATATCGGCAGGAATTACGGCTTTAATATTTTCAAAAACCAATTTGTGAAGTTCATAAAATTCTTTTTTGGCAAAAGCTAATGTAAATTTACAATGCCCCAATTTTGGATTAGTCTCACATGGAGTCAAAACCGAATAGCTGAAACCGCCGTTCAACATATAATTCACACAAATAAAATCATCGCCACAAGAAGATAGAAATACATTTTTATTGTTTTTAAAAATATAGTTTACTATTTTTTTTTCAAAAAATAAAGTGGATTGAATGGGATATTCATTTACTAATTGAACAATGTCATAGTTGATTACTTTTTTTCTAACAAAGTAAAAACGCACAGCATTTTCAATTTGAGCAATATCTAAATCAAAAAGTCTATAAATTACTTGTCTTATTTTATTTAAAAAGTAATTTTCTTTTAACACTTTCGCATAAACGGAAATATCTACGGGATATCCCTTAAAATCTTTATCTCCAATGAGCGTAACTTCATGCCCTAGTTCAATTAAGCCTTCTTTTAATGAATTATGAATTCGGCTGTATTCGCCAACTAATAAAATCCTCATTTTTGTCTATATTTGTTGCTAAATTAGATAAAATGGATGAATCCTACACAAGATAAATTTAAAATTTGTATTGTTTCCGATCAATTAGCAAATGGTGGCGCAGAGCGTTGTGCTGCTTTGCTTTCTCAATTTTTTGAGAAGAACAATTGCGAGGTTCATCATGTGGTTGTGGTTGATAACATTGAATACCCTTTTTCGGGGAAAATTTTAAACTTAGGAAAACTTAAAAACGAATCCAACGGATTGTTTAATAGATTGAAGCGTTTTTGGGTTATAAATAATTTTTTTAGAAAAAACAAGTTTGATTACATTATTGATTTTCGGGTTAAGCGATTTCAAATTCAAGAGTTTATTATTGCCAAATTTATTTTTAGATATCCTTTATTGGTTACGGTACATAGTTATATGACCGATTTGTACTTTCCGATAAACAACTATTTAGCCAATATAATTTATTCCGACACTTATAAAATTATTACGGTATCCAAAGGAATTGAACAAAAAATAATCCAAAACTATAATTATATAAATCTAAAAACTATACACAATCCGATTGATATTGAAGCCATAAAATTTCTGTCAAATTTGGGCAAAGCTATTGAAGAACAGTTTGTTATAGCGGCTGGTAGAATGCAAGATGATATTAAACAATTTGATAAACTAATTGATTGTTATTCCAAGTCGGTATTGCCTACTCAAAATATTAAATTAATTATTTTAGGCGACGGAATTGAAAAAGATAAATTAATAAAACAAGTTAAAGGCTTACATTTAGATGATAAGATTTTGTTTAAAGGAAAAGTTGAAAACCCTTTTATTTATTTTAAAGAAGCAATTTACACGGTTTTATCTAGTAGATATGAAGGTTTCGGAAATGTTTTAATGGAATCATTAGCCTGCGGAACTCCTGTAGTTGCATTCGATTGCAATTCAGGTCCAAGTGAAATTATTATAGATAAAGAAAACGGACTTTTAGTAGAAAATCAAAACCAAGAAAAACTTATTGAAGCTATGAATGAAATGGTTTTAAACGAAAAATTGTATTATCATTGTAAAAGTAATGCCAAAGCAAGTGCACAAAAATTCAGTGTAGAAAATATAGGTTTACAATGGTTAGAACTGATGAAAATTAAATAAAATGAACGTAGAAATTATTACAATTCCAAAGGTAGAAGATCACAGAGGAAACCTTGCCATTATTGAAAAAAATGTACTTCCTTTTGATGTAAAACGTGTTTATTATTTGTTTGATGTTCCAAGTAATGCCCATCGTGGAGGTCATGCACACAAAGAGCAATCTGAATTTTTAGTAGCACTTTCAGGAAGTTTTGATGTAGTTCTTAAAGATGGAAGTACAACCAAAACAGTTACATTGAACAAACCGGATAAAGGGCTTTTAATCCGTACAAATATTTGGCGTGAACTTGAAAACTTTTCTTCTGGAGCTGTTTGTTTGGTTCTGGCTTCCGATGTTTTTAGCGAAGACGATTATATTAGAAACTACGATAAGTTTATTTCATTCTTGAGTAACTCGTAACTTTCATTCCTTTTTTAGATAGTATACCTTTTATCTTTTGAATACTTTTCAGCATGAAGACTGGAAGTTTCAATAGTATTTTTTGTCTTAAATTGAGTTGATTAAAATTTATTTTAGAACTTATTTTTTTATATAATTCATAATCACCATCCGTTTTAACGTGTTTTGCTAAAATATAGCGTTCAAAAGCAAGGTACTTTTGAAAACTGTCATTTCCTTTAGCGAGAAAATCGTATTTATCATAATCGGGAAGTCTTTTATTCAAAATCGAGCTTCGCGTCAGTTGATTGTCGGTTTGCATAAAATAACTCATTCCAACTGTATTGCAAAAAGCTAATTTGAAAGCAGCATTGGCACGAATATTAAAATCAATATCTTCAGAAAAATCTATGTTTTCATCATAAAAACCAACTGTTTGATATACCTTTTTATGAAAACAAACACTTCCATGATTGTAAATTCCTTGTCCTAAATTGTATTTAAAAAAATCAATAATTTGTGAACTATCTTTAGTTAAATTTTCAGCATGATTATGTGGATTAGCAATTTTTGAATTGTAAATCTCTTCATAATTAGTGGCAAAAATACCGGCTTCAGGAAAATCTATAATCAGCTTGTGAATTGTTTCTAGAAAATGAGGTTTCCACAAATCATCTGCATCGAGGAAAGTGATATAATCAGAAGTAGCATTGTTGATTCCTGTATTTCTAGCTGCAGAAAGCCCTTTGTTTTCAGAATGCTCGATTAACTTTATATTCTCAGAAAGAAAAGGTTTTACTTTTTCAACACTTTTATCAGTAGAGCAATCATTTATTATTAGAATTTCATAATCCGTAAAAGTTTGATTGAGAATACTTTTTAAGGTATTTTCAACATACTTATCTTTGTTATAAAGCGGAATTATGACGGAGAAAAAAGGCATATTAATCTTTTAAAATAAAATCAAAAATAGCATTCCAATCATTCAATTGGTCATTTTTATCAAATAAATCATTATTTCCTTGATAATGAATCGTGTTATTTACAAAATCAGTAATAAGTTGTGCCAGTTCCTTTGGGTTTTCTGTATCAAAAAATGATACTTTATCATAGTTACCAAGGGTTTCTTTGGCATAAGGCAAATTCGCTGCAAGTATAGGTTTGTTGAATGCCTTAGCTTCTGTTAATGGCAGTCCCCAAGTTTCTAATTTTGAAGGGAAAACAATGCAATCTACTGAATTATACAGTTTCAACACTTCATCTCTTGAAATCCAACCTTTAAAATGAACTTCTGGCATTGTGTTGTACTTGTTGTAAAGGTATTTCGCAAAACGATGCGGATTGTCTTTAATGGTCGTAAAATGAAACTTCACTTTACTTTTTATAGTATTTTCAAGCAATGAAATTGCCTCAAAAATCAACTCAAAATTCTTAAAAGTTCTTGGAAAACTAGGGTAGAAGAAGTGGATTTTATTAGGATCTAAATCTGTTTTTTTAGAAGTTATTTCTTCTGTATATTCTGGATAGCAAACTTTTATATTTTGGATTTTGTATAATTTTTCAAATTCGTTTTTAATCCAATTTTGCTGCACAAAAACGGTGTGATTTTTTTTAAGATTGAATTGTGTCAAGTATTGATATAAAATAGAGAAAATTCCAATTTTATAATCAAATTTCCAATCTTTAAAACTCGATTTGTAGAAAATAGTAGGATGATGAAAATATACAAATTGTTTGTCGCAAATTACATTTGGACTCACATCATGTAACGAAAACCAAACATCAGTATGTATTTTTTTGGATATTTTTTTGAAATAGAAAAACTCATAATACAAACGGATTAACCAAGATTTCTTTGCTTTAGGGAATTCTATATATTCAATATTTGGGTAACTAAACTTTGACTTTTCATGAACTAAAGCAACAACTTTTAAATTATTTTTTAATGCGTATTCTGATATTTTTTGCAAACAATTTTCCAAGATGGTAAAAATGCCACCTTCTTTCATGTTTATTCCCGAAATAATGATTGTTTTCTTAGTCATAATTTATGGGCAATTATATTTTTTCAAAAACATACAATGTATTCAAACCCAATTCAAACGTTTTTTCTTTCAATAATTTAAATCCATTTTCAGTAAATATAGTTTTGATTATTGATCTTTCAAAATTTTGATGGTGTTCCAAATCCATTCCTTTAATGAGCTTAAAAAACAATAAAACAGTAAGAATATAATCTACTTTTTTGGATGGAATGGTTACAATAACTCTTCCCTTATGTTCCAGAAAACCGCTTAATAGTTGCGGATATTTCTCAATTTCCTCAATTGGAATATGCTCCAAAACGGCCAACAAAGTAATGTTGTTGTATTTCTTTTTGATTGGAAAATCATTTGGAAAATAACCTGGAAAAAGAGTGTAATTGGTAGTTTCAATTTTAGTATTTAATACCCCATCAATGCCGTCGCCTGTAATTGTTTTTGTTTTTAAAATATGGACAAATAATTCTCCATGATGACAACCTATATCCAATATAGAATCTCCCAAAATATATTTTTCGGCTTGCAAAATTCTTTGTTTTTGAATAAAGTAATCTAATTTTTTCATTTCAATTTACAATTTTGATTGGGTTTCATCATCTTTCAATCCTAATATACTAAAAAAGAAACTAAATAACACGATTTGAATCCCAATAATAATAGTAAAAACAGATGGGATAATAATTCTTGAAGTCTGCCTAAAGTTCAAAGGACCAAAATGGTTGTCAGACCAAAATGAAACTGCATAAATAGAATAAATACCCCCGATAATTACCATTATTAATCCAAGAATCAATCCTTTTTCTAAAGAAATGTATTTAAAAACAGCATCAAATCTTTCGCTTTTTGGTAGTAATTTTTGTGTTACAGCAAATACTTTTGTCAAGCCATAAAACAGCACAAATTGAAAACCTATCAATAAAATACTCATACTATAGAGTAATGTTTGCACGTCAAATGTTACGGAATTAATTTTTATGGGAGTAATTACCAAGATCGCAGAACTTATAAATCCAAAAATAATTAATATCATTCCCGGAAATAAAAACAACCATTTTGGGCTATATAATAGTAAGAATCTTAAATGGCGCCAACCATCGCTCCACGTTTTTAAATGAGGTTTTCTTGTACGTCCGTCTTTGTATAATTTTGTTGGGACTTCGGCAATTTTTAAATTCAATAGATGTGCTTTTACAATCATTTCGGATGCGAATTCCATACCTGTTGTGGTGAGTTGTAATTTTTTATAAGCTTCCTTTGTAAATCCTCTTAACCCACAATGAAAATCTCCTATTTTAGAGTTAAAAAACAATCGACCAATAAAAGACAAAACCGGATTTCCTAAATAGCGATGCAAAAAAGGCATAGCACCTTTTTCAATCCCGCCTTTAAATCGGTTGCCAATAACCAAATCATTTCCTTCCCTCAATTTTTCAAGATAGGAGTAAAGGTCGCTAAAGTCATAACTATCATCGGCATCTCCCATGATAATGTATTGTCCGATAGCATTTTCAAAACCCCCTTTCAAAGCACTACCATATCCTTTTTTAGGAATATCAATTACTCTTGCACCATTAGCTTTAGCAATATCTTGAGAACCATCGGTGCTGCCGTTGTCTGCAATGATAATTTCGCCTTCAATACTATTTTCTTTAAAATATTTTTGGGCTTTTTTTATGCAAATGGCAAGCGTTTCTGCTTCGTTTAAACAAGGCATCACAATGGTTAGTTCTTTATTCATCTGTTTTTTTATAAAATGATAGTTGGAATAACAGCATTACTATTGCGGGTAATATCCAATTGTTATAAAACAAATATCTTGATGTTGTTGGTTCAGCAATTGCAACTAAAGTAACATTTCCCAATATCAAAAGAGTTCCAATGAAAATAAATTTAACAATAATAGTTTCTTTTTTTCTAAATTTCACGAAACTAAAGAACATTAAAAATAATGTGATAATTAAATATTTTGCACTTCCAATTCCTTTTATAATGTTTAGAATGTAGTATTTGGACCAATTTAAAAAATTATTTTTAAGTAATGGAATCGTAATCGAAGCAGCCATTTTATCATTAACAATTACTAATTCATCAAAGGGATATTTGTCTTTAAAAAAGGTTTCTCCATCGTTTCCGAGTGTGGCATTGGCAATATAAACATAGTTTGCAAAATAGAAATCGATTTTAGACAAAGAATCCTCTGAAACTTGGCTTAAAAGAAGTTTCTTTTTTTCGAGATTGGAATAGATGTATTTAAAGTAATCTTGTTGCATTTTTGTATCTAAAACTTTATAATCGTCCTTATTAGAAACATAAAATGGTAATGATGCTGTTTGAATTCCTGTCCAAGGTGTTGTTGTAGCTTTATTATGTTTTATTTTATGAAAAGCAACATCAATTCCTATAGAAAGAAAAGGAATCGCAACAATTGTAATAAGTGAAATCCAGTGTTTTTTAGTATAAGAATTCCCTGTTTTAGATATCAAAATAGCCACTATTAATACAACAACGACAAACATAAATTGACCTCTAACCTGAATTAAGATAAGTAATAGAAGTGAGGAATAGATTATATTTTTAAAATGTTTTTTAGTAATAAATTCAAATAGGTTTGCAAGAAGCAGAAGATATAGAGGATAAGCAAGTGCTTCCGATAAGATTGCATTGATTACTTTAATTTCATAAAAAACAGGAACAAATAGCAATAAAAAAACCAAAAGAGAACTCCATTGCGATAATTTAAGATGGTATGCTATTTTATTTTTTAAATAAAAAATAGAGAAAGTCGTTAATGAAAACTGACTAAAAAGAAGGAGACTCAAATATTTAGAACCAAAAAGCCACTTGTGAAATGTTATAAAAGAAGGATATCCCAAACTTCTATAAATATCCATATTTAAATAACCTAGACTATCTGGAAAATTAATAGGACCAGTTTTTAAAACAAAAAATAGAGAAAATACTACAAAAAGTACATAGAAAAAATCAAACTTTAAATAGATTTTTTTTTGCATTATACTGATTTCTGTACCACTTCAAAAATAGCACCATCTTCACATTTTAATGTCTTGGATGGAAATTTCATCAATAAAGCATAATCGTGCGTTGCCATGATGATAGTTTTGCCAAGGGCATTGATGTTTTTTAATACTTCCAAAACTTCAACACTAGTCTGCGGATCTAAATTTCCGGTAGGTTCGTCTGCAAGAATTAATTCGGGGTCGTTCAATAAAGCTCTTGCAATGGCAACTCGTTGTTGTTCACCGCCAGAAAGTTGATGAGGCATTTGATTGGCAAACCCTTTCATTCCCACTTTATCAAGAACCTCATCAATTTTGTTTTGCATTTCGATTGGATCAGTCCAGCCAGTCGCTTTCAATACAAAAAGCATATTGGCGTTGATAGTTCTATCGGGAAGTAATTTGAAATCTTGAAAAACAATACCAATTTTCCTTCTTAAAAAGGGAATGTCTTTTTCTTCTAATGTTGCTAAATCGTATTCAACGATATGACCATCGCCTTCGGTAAGAGGCAAATCACCATATAAAGTTTTCATAAAACTACTTTTTCCAGAACCAGTTTTCCCAATAATATAGAGGAATTCACCATGATTCACCTCAATATTTACTTGAGATAATATCACTTTGTTTTCTTGATAAATGGTAACGTCTTTTAAAGCTAATACTACTTGTGACATAGATAATTTTGTTTATTGTGTAAAAGTAATAAGATAACGCAGGTTTTCAAAATAAATTTTAACAAAAAGAATTGATAGAGAGATAATAGACGGATGGATGATAGATTTCTTTTTACTTTAAATTGTTTTCTATCAATTATCTTTTTGTCTTTGAAACATCTTCTCTTGTCTTAAAAAGAATTGTTAAGAAAAATGTTTATAATAAATCCAAACAATCTGACGTTATAACTAGTAGATTAATAAATTTGATAGTTAATTAAAACAACATCTAATGCGAAATTTGACAGTATTTTTGGTAATAAACGCGCTAGTTTCTGGAACGATATTATCTGCTCAACAATCCGCTATTTACACAAGCCAACAATCAGAATTTAATAGAGCGGTTGGTTTGTATAATGATAAGCAATATTTGGCAGCACAAATTCTTTTTAATAAAGTAATACAAAATAATAATGAGCAAGATAGTAGTGCCGATTGCGCCTATTATATTGCTAATTGCGCTATTCGATTAAACCAATTGGGGGCTGATAAATTAATGCAAGATTTTGTAGCTAATTATCCCACTAATACGAAACAAAATCAAGCTTATTTGGGTGTTGCTATTTATTATTTTGAAAACGGAAATTATCCACAAGCATTAGAATATTTTAGCAAGATTGATGAAAGTGTCTTGACTTATGATGAATTGGATAAATACAATTTCCAAAAAGGGTATGCTTTTTTTTCCTCTAAAAATAAAAAAGAAGCCACCGCGTTTTTAAATAAAGTTGCCAATTCTAAAGAATATGGCTCTCAAGCCAAATATTATTTAGGATTTATGGCTTATGAAGGTGATGATTATAAAGAAGCAACTAAATATTTTGATCAGGTTTCTGGAGAAGAAAAATATAAAGAAAAATTATCGTATTTTCAGGCAGATATGAATTTCAAACTTGGAAATTTCCAAAAAGCAATTGATTTGGGAAACGCAGCTATGACTAAGTCTTCTGCGATTGAAAAATCAGAATTGAATAAAATTATCGGTGAAAGTTATTTTAATTTGAATAAGTACGAGGATGCACTTCCGTATTTGAAGCAATACAATGGCAAAAAAGGAAAATGGAACAACACCGATTTTTACCAGTTAGGATTTACATATTATCAGCAAAAAGATTATGAAAATGCTATTTCTCAATTTAATAAAATTATCGACGGAAAAGACTTCGTGGCTCAAAATGCCTATTACCATCTGGGTGAAAGCTATATGAAAACCGACAAAAAGCAACAAGCTTTAAACGCATTTAAAATTGCTTCCGAAATGGATTTTGATAAAAAAATTCAAGAAGATGCGAATTTGAATTATGCAAAAATCAGTTATGAAATTGGGAATTCCTACCAATCAATTCCTGATGTTTTATCTTTTTTTCTATCAAAATATCCAACTTCAGCAAGTAAGAATGAAATTGAAACCTTATTAATCAACTCCTACATCACTTCAAAAAATTATAAAGAAGCATTATCGTTATTAGAGAAAAATAAGAATCCAGAAAACAGATTGGCCTATCAAAAAGTAACGTTTTACCGTGGGTTGGAAATGTATACCGATGGAAATTATAAAGAAGCACAAAAGAACTTTAATTCGTCTTTAACTATCCAAAAAGATGCTAAATTTTCAGCACGTGCTACCTTTTGGAAAGCCGAAACAGAATATACTTTGGATAATTTTAATGATGCCTTATTGAGTTTTAAGCAATTTGAAGTAATGGCTGAAGCCAAGAACACCCCTGAATACAAAAACATCAATTACAACATCGCTTATTGTTATTTTAAACAGAAAGAATACGATCAATCCGGTAATTATTTCCAAAGTTTTATTGATGTTGTTAAAGAGGATAAAATTCGTTTGAATGATTCCTATTTGCGATTAGGAGATAGTCGTTTTGTAACTTCAAAATATTGGCCAGCTATGGATGCCTACAACAAAGCCATAGAAATGAAAAGTGTGGATGCTGACTATGCTGCATTTCAAAAAGCAATTAGTTACGGCTTTGTGAATAAGAATGACAAGAAAATTGAAGATTTTAATAAGTTCTTAACGACTTTCAAAACATCGCAATATCGTAATGATGCTCTGTTTGAATTGGGAAATACTTATGTTGCAGATAATAAAACAGATTTGGCAATTAAAACCTATGACCAATTGTTGAGTGAATTTAAAAATGATTCCTATGCTGCAAAAGCAGTTTTGCGTCAAGGATTGATTTATTACAATGCTAATAAAGATGAGTTAGCTATAGCAAAATTCAAAAAAGTGACTTCAGAATATCCAAGAACGCCTGAAGCTTTAGAAGCCGTTTCAACAGCTCGATTGATTTATGTTGATAATGGAAAGGTTGAAGAATATGCTGCCTGGGTTAGAACGCTAGATTTTGTAGAAGTTTCGGATGTTGATTTGGATAATGATACTTATGAAGCAGCAGAAAAGCAATATTTGCAAAATAATAATCAACAAGCCATTACTACTTTGAGTGGTTATGTGGCTAAATTTCCAAAAGGAATTCATGCATTAAAAGCAAATTTTTATTTGGCTCAATCTTATTATACAGATGGTTTGGAAGCCAATTCAATTCCGAATTACGAATTTGTAATTGCTCAATCAAAAAGTGAATATACAGAGCAGGCACTAGCTCGTTTGTGTGAAATTTATTTGAAAAAAGATAATTTTGTAAAAGCGATTCCCGTTTTAAAACGATTGGAAATTGAAGCCGATTTTCCGCAAAATATTACTTTTTCACAATCCAATTTGATGCGGTCCTACTATAATCAAAAAGACTATTCTAATGCAGTGGTTTATGCCGATAAAGTATTGGTCAATCCGAAAACGGATGATAAAATAAAAAGTGATGCGCAAATCATTGTCGCTCGTTCCGCTATCAAAGGAAATGATGAAACTAAAGCACGAGAAGCGTATGCTAATTTATTAAAAATAGCCAAAGGTGAATTGGCTGCCGAAGCTTTATATTATGATGCCTATTTCAAAAACAATGACGGAAAATTTGCTGAATCGAACAAATCTGTTCAAAAATTAGCCAAAGATTATTCTGGTTATAAGTATTTTGGAGCTCGAGGTTTGATAGTAATGGCTAGAAACTACTATGGATTAAAAGACAGTTTTCAAGCCACTTCAATTTTGAATAGCGTAATAGAAAATTTTGTTGATTTTCCAGATATAGTTCAAGAAGCACAAACCGAATTGGATACCATTAAAACAGAGGAAAGCAAAACAAATTCCTCGGTTGTTAAATAATACTCAATGTAAATTCATTGTAGCTCCGTGTAATAATTAAAAAAAATAAAATGAAAATCAATTTCCAATATAAAATCGCAATGCTGTTTGTTTTATTAAGTTCTCAAATGTTGTTTGCTCAAAAACAAGACGGGCAAATAGGTACCGAAGTAGTTAATGTTGTAAAAACATACACGCCAACTATTTCGGATGCTTTTAAAGTAAAAGAAACTCCGTCTTTAGAAGACGAGGATAATTCTAAAAAAGAGACTATTCAATACACTATTTTTTCTTTTCCTGTGGCTTCAACTTTTACACCTTCTAAAGGAAAAGCAGCTGGTGTTGAAAATGAAACAAAAGAAAAATCATTCAATAACTATGCTTCGTTTGCTGCTGGAAATTATGGGGCTATCAATGCTGATTTATTTGTTACACAAACATTGGAAAGCGGAGATTATTTTGGTGCCATGTTCCGTCATTTGTCATCACAAGGTGGAATAAAAAATGTGGATTTAAACAATAAATTTTCGAATTCTTCTCTTGATTTGACTTATGGTAGTAAAACTAATAAATTGGCTTGGAATGGTGATTTTGGTTACCACCGCCTGTCTTATAATTGGTATGGAATCAACCCGATTTTATTTGAAGGATTTTCCTCAACAGACAAAGATTTGTTTTTAAATGGCATCAATCCAAAACAAACCTATCAAAACATCTATTTTGGAGGAAGATTATTACTGAATGAAGAATTTTTTAAAGAAGTAACCATTAAATTCAATCATTTTTCGGATGCTTTTTCTTCTAGAGAAAATCGTTTTGTTGCAATACCTACTTTTCAATTTGACATAATGGATGTAAAGCTCAAAACAGATTTTGTATTAGATTATATTAATGGTAAATTTCAAAAAGATTATTTTGATGTTTCTGGTTTAAAATATGGTTTTACTAATATTGGAATCAAACCAAGCTTTCAAATCAACAAAAACGATATGTTGGTAAATATAGGAGCTAGTTTTTTCTATAGTTTGGCAACAAATGGCGGTCAAAATAAATTTTTTGTTTATCCAAGTATAACGGCATCATATAAAATCGTAGGCGATTTAATGATTGCTTATGCGGGAGCAGAAGGAACATTGAAACAAAATTCATATCAAGATTTTTCTCAAGATAATTTCTTTGTTTCACCTACTTTAGCCATTGCCCCAACTGATCAAAAGTTTGATTTGTACTTTGGTTTAAAAGGAAAATTAGCCAATACAATTGCATATAATATTCGTGGGGCGCTAATAGATGAAAATAATAAAGCGCTGTTTAAAAGTAATATTTTTGATGTTACGAATGCCAATAACTCGGGATATGCCAATGGTAATTCGTTTGGAGTGGTTTATGACAACGTTAAATCAGCAAGTTTATTTGGTGAATTGAAAGCTGATTTTTCTAAAAATGTTTCTTTCGGAATTAATGGAACCTTCACTAGTTATGTCACTAAATATGAACCACAAGCATGGAATTTACCTGGGATTAAATTAAGTTCTACTATTGATTTCAACTTAACACCAAAATGGTATGCAGGAGCAAATATTTTCTTTGTTGGAGAAAGAAAAGATCAATTAATTATTATTGCAACTAATGTTCAACCCTGGAATACGCTTCCTTTACAAGGAAAAAACGAATCAGTATCATTAAATAGTTATTTCGATTTAAATACTCATCTTAACTACAAGCACAACGAAAGATTGACTTTTTTCTTAAAAGGAAATAATTTGGCTAATCAAAACTACCAAAAATGGATGAACTATCCTGTTCAAGGAATTCAGGTATTATTGGGTGCTAATTATAAATTTGATTTCTAGAAAATTTGATTTTCAGATTCTTAGATTTTTAGAAATCTAAGAAGTCAAACGATCTAATAATCCATACATGAAAGAAAGAATCCTTCAACAACACCAACAGTTACTTCAAGATAAAATCGATGTTTTCCGCGATATGATTTCGGGACTAACCGAAGATGCTCAAAATGATGCCAAAGGATCGGCAGGCGACAAGCACGAAACGGCATTATCAATGATGCACATTGAGCAAGAAAAACTCAATCATAAACTAAAAGAAATCCTCAATCAAAAAGCAATTCTAGATAAAATGGATGCTACCCTAAATCATACTAAAATCGCTCTAGGAAGTTTAGTTCAAACTAATGGAATGTTATTATTTATTAGTGCGGCTTTGCCAAAAATCATTGTTGAACATAAAACTATTATTGCTGTTTCTCCTCAATCACCTTTAGGAAGTAAATTGATGGGAAATGAAGTGGGTTTTCAGTTTGAGATTAATGCCACTAAATTCAAGATAGAATCTGTATTGTAGCCTCTTACATTAATTTTAATTTGAAACTAAAATCATTTTATAAATTATAACTTTCTTAAACTTAAATCTACTTTTTCAAACAATTTTATTTAAAATTAACATTAAAATCTAATAATAAGTTATAATTTAAAACTAATTGTTATTTTTTAGTTTTAATATTTAATTCATTACTTCAATTTTGCTTAATAAAATTAAACGAAAGAGATTATGTGCGGAATTGTATGCGCTTTTGATTTAAAACAAAAAACAGAAGTATTAAGGCCACAAGTATTGGAAATGTCAAAAATCATCCGCCATCGAGGTCCCGATTGGAGCGGAATTTTTAGTAATGACAAAGCGATATTAGCTCATGAAAGATTGGCAATTGTTGATCCAGCTTCTGGTAAACAACCTTTATTTAGCCAAGATAAAAATTTAGTTCTTGCCGCCAATGGCGAAATTTACAATCATAGAGCATTACGCAAACAATTTGAAGGAAAATATACGTTTCAAACCGAAAGCGATTGCGAAGTAATTCTAGCTTTATATAAAGAAAAAGGTGTTCATTTTATTGATGAAATGAATGGAATTTTCGGATTTGCTATTTATGATATTGAAAAAGAGGAGTATTTTGTTGCTAGAGATCATATGGGAATCATCCCTTTATATATAGGTTGGGATCAGCATGGTACTTTTTATGTAGCTTCCGAATTGAAAGCTTTAGAAGGACAATGTACTAAGATAGAGTTATTTCCCCCAGGCCATTATATGTCGAGTAAAGACGGTGAATTTGTAAAATGGTACAACAGAGAATGGACGGAATATGATGCTGTCAAAGACAATAAAACTAGTATTGAAGCCATTAAAATTGCATTAGAAGCAGCGGTTCACAGGCAATTAATGAGCGATGTGCCTTATGGCGTTTTGCTTTCAGGTGGATTGGATTCTTCCATAACATCGGCTGTTGCCAAAAAATATTCTCAGAAAAGAATTGAATCTGGTGATATTAAAGATGCGTGGTACCCTCAATTACATTCCTTTGCTGTTGGCTTAGAAGGTTCGCCAGATTTAGCTGCTGCACAAATAGTTGCCGACCATTTAGGAACAATTCATCATGAAATAAAATTTACCATTCAAGAAGGATTGGACGCTGTACGTGATGTGATTTATAATTTAGAAACGTATGATGTTACCACTATTCGTGCGTCAACTCCAATGTATTTAATGGCACGAGTTATTAAATCTATGGGAATTAAAATGGTATTATCTGGTGAAGGTTCAGACGAATTGTTTGGGGGTTATTTATATTTCCATAAAGCACCAAATGCTAAAGAGTTTCACGAAGAAACCGTTCGAAAATTGAGCAAATTACACATGTATGATTGCTTGCGAGCCAACAAAAGTCTTGCTGCATGGGGAATTGAAGGCCGTGTACCGTTTTTAGATAAAGAATTTATGGATGTAGCTATGCGTATCAACCCACAAGATAAAATTATAAATGGTGAACGCATGGAAAAATGGATTTTGCGAAAAGCATTTGAAGACATGTTGCCAAAAAGTGTGGCTTGGAGACAAAAAGAACAATTCAGTGATGGGGTTGGTTATAGTTGGATAGACACTTTGAAAGAAATGGTTGGAAAAGAAATTTCTGATGAGCAATTAGCTAATGCAAAATTCAAATTCCCAATTCAAACCCCAGCATCAAAAGAAGAATATTATTATCGTTCCCTTTTTAAAGAGCATTTTCCAAGTGATACAGCCGCCTTATGCGTCCCTCAAGAAGCTAGTGTTGCATGTAGCACAAAAATTGCATTAGAATGGGATGAAGCTTTTAAAAACATGAATGATCCATCAGGAAGGGCAGTAGCAAATGTGCATGATGATGCCTATATTAAATAATAAAAATATTGAAGATAATAAAGTCAAGCTAGTTACTTGATTTTAGATTGAAGTTTAGTTTGTTTGTTTAAAAAGCGTTTTATCTTAATTGATAGGCGCTTTTTTCATTATATAAAACATAATTAATCAGGCAGTTGTGATTAATTAAATTATTCGAAACATGAAAAACCTCTTTAAATCAATTAAAATTTATTAAGAGTCAAATGTTGATAACTTACACTATAAAATGCTTAAAATGGCTTTAAAATCACGTTTGCTTTTGTATATTTGCGTGTTAGACAAAAACCATACATACTATATAATTTATTATGAGCGACGAAATTAAAAAAAATAGCTATTCAGCGGACAGTATTCAGGCCTTAGAAGGAATGGAGCACGTAAGAATGCGACCATCAATGTATATTGGAGATACTGGCGTTAGAGGTTTGCACCATTTAGTTTATGAAGTAGTAGATAATTCGATAGACGAGGCGTTAGCAGGACATTGTGATACTATTGGAGTATTTATAAATGAGGATAATTCTATTTCTGTTGAAGATAATGGTCGTGGTATTCCGGTGGATATGCACAAAAAGGAAGGTGTTTCTGCACTTGAGGTTGTAATGACTAAAATTGGTGCAGGAGGAAAATTTGATAAAGATTCTTATAAAGTTTCTGGAGGACTTCATGGTGTTGGCGTTTCTTGTGTGAATGCACTTTCTGATCATTTAAAAGCAACCGTTTTTAGAGACGGAAAAGTTTATGAGCAAGAATACGAAAAAGGAAAAGCTATGTATCCTGTTAAGCAAGTTGGTGAAACAACTAAACGAGGTACAATGGTTACGTTCTCCCCAGATAAAACTATTTTTACTCAAACTACAGAATACAACTACGATACCATTGCTGCTCGTATGCGTGAGTTGTCTTTCCTTAATAAAGGAATCACAATTACACTTACAGACAAACGTTTTACCAAAGAAAACGGAGATTATGAAGGTGAAGTTTTTCATTCAAAAGAAGGATTGAAAGAATTTGTTAAGTTTCTTGATGCTGGCCGTGAGCCAATTATTTCTCATGTAATTAGTATGGAGCATGAAAAAGGAGAAATTCCTGTTGAAGTTGCTTTAGTTTACAATACAAGTTATTCAGAAAATATTTTTTCTTACGTTAATAATATTAACACCCACGAAGGAGGAACGCATTTACAAGGGTTCCGTATGGGATTGACTCGAACGTTAAAAAAATATGCTGATGCTTCAGGTTTATTAGATAAATTGAAATTTGAAATTGCCGGAGATGACTTCCGTGAAGGTTTAACAGCAATTATTTCGGTTAAAGTTCAAGAGCCACAATTTGAAGGACAAACTAAAACTAAATTGGGTAATAGGGAGGTAGTTTCTCCAGTTTCTCAAGCGGTTTCAGAAATGCTTGAAAATTATTTAGAGGAAAATCCAAACGATGCTAGAATAATTGTACAAAAAGTAATTCTTGCAGCTCAAGCTCGACACGCAGCAAAAAAAGCTCGTGAGATGGTTCAGCGTAAAACTGTTTTAGGCGGTGGAGGTTTACCAGGAAAATTATCAGATTGTTCAGAACAAGATCCAGCAAAATGTGAAGTTTATCTTGTCGAGGGAGATTCGGCAGGCGGAACTGCAAAACAAGGTCGTGACAGAAACTTTCAAGCGATTATGCCATTAAGAGGTAAGATTTTGAATGTTGAAAAAGCAATGCATCATAAAGTATTTGAAAACGAAGAAATTAGAAATATCTTTACTGCTCTTGGTGTAACCATAGGAACAGAGGAAGATTCAAAAGCTTTAAATATTGAGAAATTAAGATACCATAAAGTAATTATTATGTGTGATGCCGATGTCGATGGAAGTCACATTGCTACTTTGATTTTAACATTCTTCTTTAGATTTATGAGAGAATTGATTGAAGGCGGACACGTTTACATTGCGGCACCACCATTATATTTAGTAAAAAAAGGAAATAAAAAAGAATATGCTTGGACAGATGATCAACGTGATTTAGCTAACGAAAGAATGGGTGGAAGTGCCGGAATTCAACGTTATAAAGGTCTAGGAGAAATGAATGCAGAACAATTGTGGGAAACAACAATGGATCCAAGTTTTAGAACTTTACGTCAGGTCACTATTGATAGTTTAGCTGAAGCAGACCGAGTGTTCTCAATGTTAATGGGAGACGAAGTGCCACCAAGAAGAGAATTTATTGAGAAAAATGCGGTTTATGCTAACATAGATGCTTAAAAAAATAATTTGTGGATTATGTTATTCTAATATTCGAAAAACTCTTATCACACAAATAACTAAATAGAAATAACCAAAATAACCAAAAAAATGAAAGTTACCATAGTTGGAGCAGGAAACGTTGGTGCCACATGCGCAGATGCTATTGCTTACAGAAGAATTGCGAGTGAAATCGTATTGCTAGATATTAGAGAAGGATTTGCTGAAGGAAAAGCTTTAGATATTATGCAAACCCAAACCACTTTAGGATTTAATACTAAAATGATTGGGAGTACTAATGATTATTCTAAAACCGCAGGAAGCAATGTTGTTGTAATTACTTCTGGAATTCCAAGAAAACCAGGAATGACACGTGAAGAATTAATAGGAATAAATGCTGGAATTGTAAAATCAGTAGCCGAAAATTTATTAGCTCATTCTCCAAACGCAATTGTAGTTGTAGTGTCAAATCCAATGGATACAATGACTTATTTAACATTGAAAGCGACAGGATTACCAAAAAACAGAATTATCGGAATGGGAGGAACGTTAGACAGTTCTCGTTTTAAAACCTATTTATCATTAGCTTTAGACAAACCAGCAAACGATATTCAAGGAATGGTTATTGGTGGTCACGGCGATACTACAATGATTCCATTAACACGATTTGCTTCTTATAATGGAGTTCCAGTTTCCCAATTTCTTTCAGAAGATGAATTAGCAAAGGTTTCTGCTGATACTATGGTGGGAGGCGCAACATTAACTGCATTATTAGGAACTTCTGCGTGGTATGCACCAGGAGCTTCTGTAGCATTTTTAGTTGATGCGATCTTAAATGATCAAAAGAAAATGATTCCTTGTTCAGTGATGCTAGATGGTGAATATGGTCAAAGTGATATTTGTATTGGTGTTCCTTGTATTATTGGGAAAAATGGTATTGAACAAATCGTAGACATTAACTTAAATGAAGAAGAAAAAGCAAAATTTGCAAAAAGTGCAGATGCAGTTAGAGCTATGAATGCCGATTTGAAATCGATTTTAGCATAATATTTTATTAAATAACACAAAAAGACTGCATTTTTGCAGTCTTTTTTTTCATATTAATGTGTAAATAATTTGTTAATCTTTAGGTTAATTATATATTTGCACGTTTCAAAAAACGTGTAGTCAAGTATTTATTTTGATTTCTATTGAAAATCAATACATTACTTCATATTTATTTGTTTTTTGAAATCCAAATAAACAAAAATTAATTAATTTTTAGTAATAATGCAGAATAAAGGACTTATTAAATTTTTCGCAATTCTATTTGCATTGGTAAGCATTTACCAACTTTCTTTCACCTTTGTTTCTAACAAGGTACAAAATGATGCTATAACTTTTGCTCAAGGTAATGAGAAAAAAGAGCTTAAGTATTTAGACTCTATAAGTAAAGAGAAAGTTTTTAGTTTAGGAATTACTGACTATACTTTTGAGGAGGTAAGAAATAAACAAATCAACAAAGGTCTTGACCTTGAAGGAGGAATTAACGTAATTCTTCAAATTTCGGTTAAAGACGTTTTAAAAGGTCTTGCAAATAATTCTAAAAATGCTATTTTTAATAAAGCATTAGTAGATGCTAAAGCAAATCAAAAAGGAAATCAATCCTATTTAGATGCATTTTACGAAGCATTTGATGCAAATTCTAATGGAACGATTAAACTTTCTGATCCAAGTATTTTTGCTAATAGAAATTTATCAGATGTCATCAATTTTAAAATGACAGATGCAGAAGTAAAAAAAGTGATCAGCAAAAAAGTTGATGAATCTGTAGAAAGTGCTTTTGAAGTATTAAGAAAACGTATTGATAAATTTGGAGTAACGCAACCAAACATCGCTAAGCTTGGCCAAACAGGAAGAATTCTTGTGGAATTACCTGGAGCAAAAGATGTGGATCGTATTAAAAAATTATTGCAATCTACAGCTCAATTAGAATTTTGGGAAACCTACAAAATTGACGAAATGGGTGGTTTTTTAATGGCTGCTAATAACGCTCTTAAAACTTCTGAAAAAACAGACGCAGTTAAGGATGTTAAAGTTGCTGCTAAAGATTCATTGACAGCAATGTTAACAGATAAATCGAAAGATTCAGTTGCAGATAAAAAAGGAGGAAATCCGATTTTAGATAAATTTGTAGCTCAAGGCGGTGGTCCTGTATTGGGAATTGTTGCAGCAAAAGATACGGCAAAAATCAACGCTTATTTTAAAAGACCAGAAATTAAAGCTTTAATTCCTGCCGACAAGCGCTTTGTAAAATTTGTTTGGGGTAAACCAAGCAGTACAAAAGACGAAAAAACCAAAAAAGATACAGAGACTTTTGAACTGTATGCTTTGAAAGGAAACAAAGATAATTTAGCACCATTAAGTGGAGGCGTAATTGTTGATGCAAGAGATACTTTTGATCAAACAGGAAAACCAGCAGTTTCTATGCAAATGAATGGTTTGGGAGCTAAAAAATGGGAAGAATTAACCGGAAATGCATTTACTACCAAAGGTTATATTGCTATTGCACTAGATGATGTAGTTTATTCTGCGCCAGGAGTTTCTTCTGGGCCTATTGCAGGAGGAAGGTCTGAAATTTCAGGTAACTTTGATATTACAGAAACTAAAGATTTAGCAAACGTTTTAAGAGCTGGTAAATTACCTGCTGCGGCTGAAATTATTCAGTCGGAAGTAGTAGGACCATCGTTAGGAGAAAAAGCTATTCATGCTGGATTTATATCTTCAATTGTTGGTTTCTTATTAGTGTTCTTATGGATGGTATTCTATTACGGTAGAGCGGGTTGGTATGCTAATATTGCTTTGCTTGTTAACTTACTTTTCTTATTTGGAATCCTAGCAAGTTTAGGTGCTGTATTGACATTGCCAGGAATTGCAGGTATAGTTTTAACATTAGGTACAGCAGTAGATGCTAATATCATTATCTATGAACGAGCGAAAGAGGAATTACGTGAAGGCAAAACGCTAGCTGAAGCTGTTAAAACTTCATACGGTTGGAAAGGTGCTATGCGTTCAATAATTGATGCTAACGTAACGCACGTATTAACAGGTGCAATACTATTCATCTTTGGAACTGGACCAATTCAAGGTTTTGCAACTACGTTATTAATTGGTATTTTTACTTCTTTATTTACTTCAATTTTCATCGCAAGAATTTTCATTGACAGAGATGTTGCTAATAATAAAAACTTAACATTCTCTACACCTTTGACTAAAAATTGGTTTACAGGATTTCATATTGATTTTGTTGGTATGAAAAAGTGGACGTATTTATTCTCCTCTGCAGTTGTTGTTGTGAGTTTAATTTCAATTTTCTTCATTAATGGTTTAGATCAAGGTGTCGATTTTGTTGGAGGAAGAACTTTCCAAGTTAAATTCGAAAAAACAGTAGAACCTACTCAAGTTTCGGAAGAATTATCTAAAGAATTTGGAACCTCAGTGGAAGCAAAAGTATTTGGTGATGATGACCAATTAAAATTAACTACTAAATACAAAATAAAAGAAGAAAGTGCCGATGTTGACAAAGAAGTGAATCAAAAGCTATACAATGGATTAAAGAAATATTACAATAACATTTCTTATGATAAATTCATTAATTCATATGATGGTAAACAAGTCGGAGTTTTACAAGCATCTAAAGTAGGAGCTGCAATTTCAGAAGATATCAAAACCAATTCCTACTGGGCAGTTCTTGGAGCGATGCTTGTTGTTGGATTGTATTTGGTAATATCATTTCGTAAATGGCAATATTCTTTGGGAGCTATCGCTGCCGTATTCCATGATGTTATCTTTGTATTAGGGGTTTATTCAGTTGGATATAAATACATGCCTTTCCACATGGAAATGGATCAACACTTTATTGCAGCAATATTAACTGTAATTGGGTACTCAATGAACGATACCGTAATTGTATTTGATAGAATTCGTGAATATCTTGGCGGAAACAAAAAAGGTCATTTCAAAGATGTTGTAAATGCTTCTATTAACAGTACATTATCAAGAACATTAAATACTTCTTTAATGATGATTTTAGTGTTGTTAACAATGTTCTTATTTGGTGGGGAATCTATCAGAGGATTTATATTTGCTATGTTAGTAGGTATCATTGTTGGAACTTATTCTTCTTTATTTATTGCTACACCAGTATTGGTTGATACAATGGGTAAAGCCGATTTGGAAGATATTGAAAAGCGTCATTTTGATGATCAACAATAAATAATATTTTTTTTATATTCAAAACTACTTTAGAAATAAAGTAGTTTTTTTTTGAATTAAAATAGCATGATTTAGTATTTATTGTTTTTAATGTTGTAGTCTTTATACTTAATAATTGAAGGGACACAAAAAAATGAAATAACATTCTGTTTCTTTTTTATAATTCAAATTTAAGGGTGTTAATAAACAAAAATGGGATTATAATAAACTTTGAAAACGTATTGAATTATTATTTTTCTGTTAAAAGTCTGAATATTAGTTTTTCAAGCAAAAAAAAGAACCGTTAAGTTCTTTATTAAATAGTATTATAGATTTCAAATTTTAAGTTTCTGGGTATTGTCTTTTAGCCATAAATAGAAAATACAATCCAACAAGAATAAAAGGAACACTTAACCATTGTCCGGTCGAAAATGTACCCAATGTATTTTCAAAGCCTCCTTGACTTTCTTTAACAAACTCTACTATAAATCGAACCGACCACAATAGAATTAAAAAAACACCAAAAAGCAAACCTTGTTTTTGAGTAGTTTTTGTTTTCCAATACAGAAATAATAAAAAGAAAAAAACAAAAATATAGCTAAACGATTCGTATAATTGCGCGGGGTGTCTCAAAGGAACTTGAGCTAAGAGATCTGCAAATTTTGGATCATTTACAATAGCGGTATAAGCATTATCAGAATTTTGTATTTGTGTTTTGAACACAGCGTCTTGAGGGCTAAAATAGTCTCTCACAAATCGAATTCCAAAAGTAGAATTTGAAGTTACTTTTCCGACAATTTCAGAATTAAAAAAATTACCTATTCTTACAAAAATTGCTCCACATGCAACTGGAATCACAACCCTGTCTAATACCCAAAGAATGGGCCTATTGATAATATTTTTGCTGTAAAAATACATTACAACAATAATTGCAATAGCTGCGCCATGACTTGCTAATCCTGCAAAACCTGTGAATTGAAATGTGGGTTCAAATTTGAAAGGCAACAATATTTCGAGTGGATGATTGCTAAAATATTCCCAGTCATAGAAAAATACATGTCCAAGTCTCGCTCCCAAAAGTGTTGCTAAAACAGTCCAGATGAATAAAGTATCTAATTTTTCAATGGGTTCATTTTCATTTATAAAGATTTTTTTCATAATGTAATAGCCAAGCCCAAATGCAATTACAAACATTAAGCTATAAAATCTAATGTTAATAATACCAATATGTATTCCTTCAGAGGGATTCCAAATCATTTTGTGTAATTTTAGTAAGTGATATTTCTCAAAAATAGCAAATTAAAAATTAAAATATTTTAAATCGAACTTATTTGTGAGAACATTTTTTTTCGGGAACCGGATCATAACCATTTTTCCCCCAAGGATTACAACTTGCGATTCGTTTAACTCCAAGAAGAATCCCAAAAAATAATCCGTGAATTTTTAAGGCGTCTAGAAAGTAAGTAGAACAAGTCGGTTCAAATCGGCATGCTGCAGGAGTAAAAGGTGAAATGGCTTCTTGATAAAAGCGAATAATAATCACTAATGGAAAAATCACTATTTTTTTTATCATTTAAAAAAAATTAAACGCTAAAAGAAGTGCCGTCTTTTCCATCTTTCAACTGAATTCCTATGTCTAAAAGCTTGTCTCTAATTTCATCAGATAGCCCCCAGTTTTTATTAGCTCTGGCATCATTTCTCATTCCAATAAGCATTTCTACCACGCCTTCTAATTTTTCGGAACTTTTATTTTCAGATTTTCCATTTTTAATACCTAAAACATCGAAAGTGAATTCCTTTAAAGTAGTTTCTAAAATTTCTAAATCCGAAGCTGTAATACTTTCTCTTTTATCGTTTAAAAGATTTACAAAACGGATTCCTTCAAATAAATGTGCGATCAAAATTGGAGTGTTGAAATCATCATTCATAGCATCAAAACAGCTTTTTTTCCATGATTGAATGTCGATTGAAGATGTTTCATTAGATTGAATCTCATTAATAAGCGAAAGTCCTTCCATTAAACGGTTAAATCCTTTTTCACTGGCAACCATAGCTTCATTGGAGATGTCCAAAACGCTTCGATAATGAGCTTGTAAAAAACAAAATCGAACCACGTTAGGGTGAAAATACTTTTCAAAAAAATCGTTTTCTCCATGAATTAAATCTAAAGGAAGTATATAATTTCCTGAAGATTTACTCATTCGTAGTCCATTCATTGTAAGCATATTAGTATGCATCCAATAATTTACTGGAGAAACACCATTACATGCTTTTCCTTGAGCAATTTCACATTCGTGGTGCGGGAATTTTAAATCCATTCCACCACCATGGATATCAAATTTTTCACCTAAATATTTAGTACTCATTGCGGTACATTCAAGATGCCAACCAGGAAAACCTTCTCCCCAAGGCGAATTCCATCGCATAATGTGTGCTGGAGATGCATTTTTCCAAAGTGCAAAATCTTGTGGATTTTTCTTTTCGTTTTGACCGTCTAAATCGCGAGTGTTTGCCAATAATTCGTCCACATTTCTATTGTTTAGTTCCCCATAATTCAAACCTCGTTTATTATATTCAAGAACATCAAAATAGACAGATCCCTTACTTTCGTATGCAAATCCATCGTTAATTAATTTTTGTGTCAACTCAATTTGTTCCAAAATATGTCCTGTAGCAGTTGGTTCAATGTTTGGAGGAAGAAAATTAAAGAATTCTAAAACCCTGTGAAAATCTACTGTATATTTTTGAACCACCTCCATGGGTTCTAACTTTTCGAGACGTGATTGTTTTACAAACCTATCGTTACCTGCATCTCCATCATCGGTGAGATGACCTGCATCAGTAATGTTTCTCACATAGCGCACCTTGTAACCTAAAAATAAAAGATAGCGGTATATAACATCAAAACTCATAAAAGTTCTAACATTTCCTAAATGCACATTACTATAAACAGTGGGTCCACAAACATACATTCCAATGGAACCTTCATGTAAAGGTTTGAAATTTTCTTTTTCTCCTGAAAGGGTATTGTATATTTTTAGATTATAATTTTTATAATGTTGCATGTTTTTCTTAAATGTATAGAATTATTTTCTAGTAGATTAAAATTTAGTTTCTAGTTTTATGTATTCTAAAAATTCTCTTCTTGTAATTTCTTCCTTAAATTTTCCTCCAAATTCTGCAGTTACAGTACTACTTTCAATATCTCTAATACCACGAGAGTTTACACACAAGTGTTTAGCATCAATTATACATGCTACATTGTCAGTATTTAAAACTTTTTGTAATTCTTTTACAATTTGAATTGTTAAGCGTTCTTGAACCTGAGGTCTTTTGGAATAATAGTCTACAATTCTATTCATTTTTGACAATCCGACAACAGTTCCATTAGAAATATAAGCTACATGAGCTCTCCCAACGATTGGAAGTAAATGATGCTCACAAGTTGAATAAACAGTAATATTTTTTTCCACAAGCATTTCATTGTACTTGTATTTGTTTTCAAATGTTGAAGAGCTTGGTTTTTTATTAGGATTTAATCCGCTAAAAAGTTCTTTAACAAACATTTTTGCAACTCTGTTTGGAGTTCCTTTAAGACTATCGTCTGTTAAATCCATACCGATAGTTGTTAAAATATTTTCAACATCTTTTTTGATAAGTTCAATTTTTTCATCGTCTGATAGGTCGAAAGCATTTTTTCTAAGTGGAGTTTGGTCGCAAGAACCAATATGATTGTTTCCGATTTCGTCACTAGAATCTTCGTTGTGGGTCATTTTTTTGATAAGAATTTTTTTATTAATCTTTATTTGCAAAGATAATTATTATTGATTTATAAACGACACTACATTGTTTAATTTTAAAAAACAGAAATTTAATGATAAATTTTGGTTAAATTTTTGTATATTTCGCTCCATAAAAATTGATTTTGTAATGAAAAAAACTACTTTTTTATTAGTAATTACTTCTTTGTTTGTTAACTTTTTAACGGCTCAAAAGCTAATTGATAATGGAGATTTTGAATCTACGATCACTAAATCTAATTCTCAAATTTGGACAACAGATAGCCAATATTCTGGCGGTGTTTTGGAAACGGATAGAACTAGTAATGGTTTATCTAGAAATCTTCCACCATTGCCATTGTCGGTTACTTATTTTTTGGTTAATCCAACTTGTAATGGTGCCAATAATGGAACTATTACAGTTTATGCTTCTGGAGGAACTCCACCCTACACTTCTTATTCAATTTCTGGAACTTCTTCACAATCCAATACAACAGGTATTTTTACTAATTTATTACCCGGAACTTATACTATTTCAGTAACAGACTCTTCCCCAAGTTCGACTTCGCAAAGTGGAATTGTCATTATAGATCCTAGTAATCCTTTAACAATTTCTGCAAATGCAACTCTATGTCAGGGTATTCCAACTACACTTTCAGTTAGTGGAGGTACGACATACAATTGGATAGCTTCTCCTTCAGACGCGACATTAACAACTCCAACAAGTGCATCACCAACGGTTAGCCCAATTGTAACTACTACTTATACAGTAACTTCAGCGGTTACAACTCCTAAAAATTTAGTTTATAACGGAGATTTTTCTCAAGGAAATGTTGGTTTTACAACTGACTATCAATATTTAGCAAGTGCTCCAATTCCTAATGGACTTCAAAAAGGATACGGAATAGTTACAAATCCAAATTCATGGTTTTCACCTTTCTCAAATTGTGGTGATACTCCTTCTGGTACTGGTAATATGATGGTTATTGATGGTTCTACGTTTAATGCGGGGAATGATTTAATTTGGTCTCAAACGATTCCTGTTATTGCAGGTCAAAATTACACTTTTACGTATTGGATTCAATCAGTAACTAATACAAATCCAGCAACTATAAATGCTAAAATAAACGGGGTTTCTTTAGGAATAGGAACCGCACCAACTACTATTGTATGTGGAAATTGGGTGCAATATACTTACACATGGAATTCGGGAACTAATACAGCTGCAGTAATAAGTTTATATGATTCAAATGTTTCACAACCAGGAAATGATTTTGCTTTGGATGATATATCATTTACAACATCTTCTACTTGCAATTATTCCAAATCAGTAATTATTACAGTAAACCCAAAACCAACAGTTACTATTTTGAATAATTTTAAAGGTTGTTCGTCTCAACTTACTGCAACTCCGGCAACTTTGGGATTTGGTAATTACAGTTATGATTGGACTGTGCCAGCTTTAGCTTCTAATCCGGGAAATGTTTTTTCATTTTTGGCAACAGTTTCTGGAACTTATACTGTTAAAATAACGAATATTGCTACTGGTTGTGTTAGTGATGTTGTTTCAATAAATTTAGTTTTTCCAGTTTTGTCATTAAATCCAATACCAAATATAAGAGTTTGTAATGGTGATTTGATTCCATCTGTAGTTTTTACAAGTAGTATTGTTGATCCAAATATTATTTATACTTGGACTTGTGATAATCCTTTGCTTGGAATAGGTTCTGCAGGGTCTTCTACTTTTCCAACTATATCTGCGATAAATAATACTTCTAGCCAATTGGTTGCTACTATAACTGTTACAGCAACATTGTTGGGTTGTCAAAATTCACTTCCTGTTACCTTTTCTATTAAAATTGATCCAAAACCAAAAGTTGTAGTTAACAATATAATAAAATGTATTGGAGATACTAATGCTCCTGTGGTAACCGCTACGCCAGCAGTACCAGGAAATTATACCTACACTTGGACGGTGCCAACCGGAATAGCAAATCCAGGCAATGTAGCTAGTTTTAGCCCCGTAGACCCAATTTTATTGACTTGTACGGGTGCTTTTGTAAGAAATTATTCTGTAATCATTACAGATAATATTACAAATTGTATCAGTGATTCAGCTTTAGGAACTGTAAGTTATAGTATGTGTACTCCACAAGCAGGAGTTAACGTTTGTTTGAATAGTCAAATAAAAGTTAATCCACCTGAATCGCTTTGTACTAATTCAAGTTGTACCATTTTAACGGCTTCTTATGAAGACGAAAGAGCTACAACTAGTTATACCGTAAAATGTATTCCTTACGCACCTTTGGTTCCTACTGGTAGTCCACTTTCTCAAGTTTTATGCACAACGGATGATCGATTTTCAGATGTCGCCACGTTGCCTTTTAATTTCAGTTTTTTTGGTAACTGTTATACACAATTTCAAGTTAGTACCAATACATTTTTAACTTTTAACATTGACCCAACTAAATTATGTGCTACTGGTGTTGGAAGTAATTGGGCATTTACTCAATCAATACCCTCTTTTAATTCTTTCGATTCAAATAATCCGCAATGGAAAAATGCAATCTATTTTCCTATGCAAGATACAAATCCTGGTGTAGTGGCTTCACCACCAGTTTCAATTGTGTTTACTGTTTTTGGTGTTTTTCCTTGTAGAAAAGCGGTTATTGATGTCAAAAATATGCCTTTATTTTCTTGCAATACAAATCAAGGACTTCAAGAAAGTCAATTGGTATTGTATGAAGGAACGAACATAATAGATATATATGTTAAGAAAAGATCAACTTGTGCTGGCTGGAATAGTGGAAGTGGTGTTTTAGGTATTCAAAATGCAACTGGAACTCAAGCTGTAGTTCCACCTGGAAGGAATACGGGTACATGGACTACAACCAATGAAGCCTGGCGTTTTACTCCAAATGGATTATCATTATCTACATTTACATGGAAAGATAATACGGGTACGGTAATAGGTACCACGCCTTCAATAACAGTATGTCCCACTGTGGTTCTGCCTAATGATCATGTAACTTACACTGCTGAAGTTAAATATAAAGAATGTCCTAATAATACCTTTAGAACTGTTTCTCAATCGGTAGATGTTTATGTTTATCCAGATGATACGCAAACGCCTCAAGATATAATTAATTGCGATCCAAATCATATTTTTGATTTAACTACAAACGAGCCAATAGTACTTGGTTCAGTACCTGCAGGTAATTATGTTATCAGCTATTATACTTCTCAATTTAATGCTGAAAATGACATTGCATCAATAGGGAATCCAACAGCATATATTAGTAATGGTGAAACTGTTTATATGGCTTTAGTAAGCACAAACAATATTTGTGTAAGAGTAAAAGCATTTAATCTGATCGTAAAAAAATGGAATTTAGACTTGGTATCTAGTACTGCTTCCACAAACCAAACATTATGTGTTAGTACTGCTATTGATAATATTACTTATCAATTTGGCGGTGAATATACTGGGGCTGTTGTAACTGGCTTGCCTCCAGGAGTTTCCTATTCTGTTATCGGAAATTCAGTATTTATTTATGGAGCACCAACTGTTCCTTCAGCAACGCCTTACACTTATTCTATAACTTCAACTGGAAGTAATTGTTTGCCAAAGACATTAACGGGAAGTATATATGTGCCATTATTAATACCCCCTGTTATCACTTGTGGTGCATCATCTTTAACATCTGTTCAATTTAATTGGAGTTCTTTATCTGGAGCCACAGATTATTTGGTTTCGTATCAAGTAAATTCAAATCTCCCTGTTATTGTAGGTTCAATAGGAAGTACACCAACTAGTTACACAGTTAATAATCTGATTTCAGGTGATAGTGTAACATTAACCTTAACTCCTAAAGGAAATACGACTACTTGTTTTACTTCGGCATCATTAACTTGTGTTGCTTCTCCTTGTCCAACAATTACAAATCCAATTGGAGATCAAACTTTATGTATTGGAGGCAACCCTTCTGCTTTTTCGATAAATACAACCTTTACTGGAGCGAATTCGATTTCTTATGTTTATTTTACAACAGCCCAAACTGGAAGTGCTATGTATTCTGGAGGAATGTCTCTAGGAACTGCTACTCCAAATGCATCAGGTGTTGCCTCTTATGATGCTCCACTTTTAGGAAATCCAGGTTCACTTCCCAATACGGCTGCTACTTATTATGTATATGCTATAGCCAATCCAGCTCCAACTGATTTTACTTGCCGACCATATCAACTTATTCAAGTAGTTGTAAATTCAATTTTAACACCATCAATTTCATGTGGAACACCTTCTACTAATTCGGTTACTTTTAATTGGCCTTTTGTATCTGGAGCTACATCATATACGGCAACTTATACTGTCAATTCTGGAACTCCAACTGTAGTTACAAATATAGGAAATGTAAATACTTACCTCGTTTCTGGTCTGAATCCAAATGATAGTGTTTGTATTACTATTACTCCTATAGGTGTTGCAGGAACTTGTTTTACGAGTTCAACAAAATGTTGTACAGCGAGTCCTTGCGCTCAACCAACCGTTACGGTTAACAGTCAAACCATTTGTCAAGGAGCAAGTACTACAATAACAGCTTCACCATTGCCAGCAACCGGTACTTATTCTTATGCTTGGACGACTCCATTAGCAGTAAATCCAAGTACTAGTACTTCTTCTTTTTCTACAAGTGTAGCCGGAACGTATAGTGTTGTAGTTACAGATACAGCCACTGGTTGCGTAAGTTCAACTGCATCTGGTACCGTTACAGTAAATTCATTACCTTCGGTAACAGTTAATAGCCAAACTATTTGTCAAGGTGCAAGTGCTACAATAACAGCAACACCATTGCCAGCAACTGGTACCTATTCTTATGCTTGGACAACATCGTTTATTCCAAATCCAACTACTGCCTCTTTTACAACAAGTGTAGCTGGAACGCATAGTGTTGTGGTTACTGATACAGCCACTGGTTGCGTAAGTTCAAGTGCATCGGGAACAGTTACAGTAAATCCATTACCAACGGTTACGGTTAACAGTCAAACTATTTGTCAAGGTGCAAGTGCTACAATAACAGCATCACCATTGCCAGCAACTGGTACCTATTCTTATGCTTGGACAACATCGTTTATTCCAAATCCAACTACTGCCTCTTTTACAACAAGTGTAGCTGGAACGCATAGTGTTGT
>CANFNV010000008.1 GCA_947448525.1 Flavobacteriaceae bacterium
TATCTTTGCTCCGAATTAATAATTAACCTTTTATATTAAATTAAGATGAAAAAAGTATTTTTAAGTTTAGCTGTTATCGCTGCATTAACTGTAGTATCTTGTAAACAATCAGAAAACGCTGAAGCTCCTGCTGCTGACACAACTGCTGTTGACACAACTGCTGCTCCTGCTGCTGATACAACTGCTGCTCCTGCTGCTGACACAACTAAAGCTGCTGAAGCTGCTGCTCCTGCTGCTGCTCCTGCTGCTGCTCCTGCTGCTGCACCTGCTGCACCTGCAAAAAAATAATTAGAACTTGTTTCTAATTTAAATTAAAGCCTCGCAATGCGAGGCTTTTTTGTTGATTATATTTTTTTTATTGAAAAACATCTTCTGCAGGTGGAAACACATTATGATCTAAAGAAAAATCCAATACTTCAGACTTAACTATTGTTCGCATAATTTCATCAATGCCTTTTTCCATCAAAAATTGTGTTGTATATTTTCTACTTACTGCAATTTCTTTTTCGTTTAAGATTATTTTAAAATACAATTTTCCGTTTTTAGATTTGAACTTCATAAAGAATAATGCCGATACTGATTTCCTCAAAAACTCAATATCTTCTTCGCATTCAAATCGCAATTCAAAGTCATTACTTATAAAAATTGGCTTCCCCTTTCGAGAAGCAAATTCGTATTTGTAATATCCATTAATCCGTTTAATAATTACGAAAGTTCCCATAGCATATTAAAATTGAAAGGTGTTAAAACAAAAAAGCTGCAACTATTTTTCTATTATTATCTTCTCTAAAATCTGCAGTGCTTTAGGATTAAAAATAGCAGCATTATTATCAAAAATAGATTTATAAACGACCAAACTTGTCTTTATTTTTCATTCCAATAATTAATTTAAATAACGATTTATCAGTATTGGGCGAAACACCAAAACCGTACCCAAAATTCAATATCCAATCTCCTATATTAAATCCATCAAGTGTAAAAAAAACTTGATGTTGCTGTTGGTTTAATGGTCCGATATTATTTAGTGTTCCCAAACCACTATAATATTCTATACCTGGAGCAAATTTGTTCTGAATTAGATAGTTTATTTTGAAAGAAGGAGAAAAGCTTAGACTTTGATTTTTATTATAACCGTCAAAAGATTTAACAAAACTGAAATTTACAGAAGCATATAATTTACTAAATTGCTTGTCAATTATTGGTGCAACTTCTAATGTAATTCCATCTGCAAAATAATTTTTATTTTGAAAACCCAAATCTGCTACCACTCCTAAACCAAAAGGTAGTTTGTATTTTTTAGGAAGAATTAATAAATTATGAAAATGTGTTGCCGTATAATTAGTTCTATTATTATCTCCTATTGCATAATAAGCAACAACGCTTGACTCGAAATGATTGGAAAACCAATGACTAAATTCTAGAGCGGAACACCACAAATGATTGGAAGGCACCGTGCCATAACTGGAATTATTCACACCATTAAAAACATAACAAGCATGCAATTGAAAAACAATATCATGTTCATTATTAGTTTCTGTTCCATGAACTTCAATGACATAATTATCTTGTGCTTTTGCAGAAAACGCGATTGAAAAAAAGAAGAAAAGAATTATTTTTTTATAATTATTCATATTTCTTTTGCATTAATAAAATAGAATTTTTTAGTGCTTTTTGGTAAGTCATAAAATGAAAAAACCGCAACATATTGAATAACAATATAATTACGGTTTTTGTACTCGGGACGGGACTTGAACCCGTACGACCATTACAGTCACTGGATTTTAAGTCCAGCGTGTCTACCAATTTCACCACCCAAGCGTTTTGGTTTGTAATGTTGTAAACTAATTTTTAAAAAAATTAATTAAATACAGCACCACCCAAGCTTTTTCTTTCTTGATGTTGTAAACTAATTTTTAGAAAAAATTAATTAAATACAGCACCACCCAAGCTTTTTCTTTCTTGATGTTGTAAACTAATTTTTAGAAAAAATTAATTAAATACAGCACCAATTAGCTTTTGAAATTAAAAAAATTTAACTTCTATGGTAAAGAGCGAAAAACGGGGCTCGAACCCGCGACCTCGACCTTGGCAAGGTCGCGCTCTACCAACTGAGCTATTTTCGCATTATCAATTTTTGCAAGAACTACAACAACACATCTCCTGTATTGCGGATGCAAATGTAATACTTAAATTGAATTATACAAACGTTTTTTGATAAAAAAATATCCTAAATAACCTAACGACTTGAAAACCTAAACTTTACTTTTTAGTAAGCATTCTTTTTATTTCGTTTAATTTCATTAATGCTTCCACAGGAGTTAAAGTATTAATGTCTAACCCTAAAATCTCTTCTTTTATTTCTTCCAATAAAGGATCGTCTAGGTTAAAAATATTCAATTGCAGGTCATCTTTTGTCGACTTAATTCCGTTTAAAGCATCGCTAGAATGGTTTTTTTCTAATTTTTTAAGTAGCTTTTGTGCTTTCTGAATTACAATTTGAGGCATTCCAGCCATTTTAGCCACATGAATTCCGAAACTATGTGCGCTTCCTCCTTTTACTAATTTTCGGATAAAAAGAACCGTATCTTTTAACTCTTTTACAGAGACATTGTAATTATGAATTCGAGACAACATTTCGCTCATTTCATTTAATTCATGATAATGTGTAGCAAAAAGTGTTTTTGGTCGTGCCGGATTTTCATGTAAAAATTCTGCAATTGCCCAGGCAATAGAAATACCATCATAGGTGCTAGTTCCTCTACCAATTTCATCCAATAACACCAAACTTCTATCGGAAATATTATTTAAGATGGAAGCCGTTTCATTCATTTCAACCATAAAAGTAGATTCCCCCATCGATATATTATCACTAGCACCGACTCTAGTAAATATTTTATCAATAACTCCCATTCGAACAGCTTCTGCTGGAACAAAACTTCCCATTTGAGCCAATAGAACGATTAAAGCTGTTTGACGTAAAATGGCTGATTTACCCGACATATTGGGTCCGGTAATCATAATTAGTTGTTGGATTTCTCTATCCAAATAGACATCGTTGGCAATATAAGGAACTCCAACAGGCAATTGTTTTTCTATTACGGGGTGGCGCCCATTTGTGATTTCAAGCTCAAAAGAATCATCGATTATCGGACATACGTAATTATTTTCGATTGCCAATTGTGTGAAGGAAGTCAAGCAATCTAATTGCGCCACGAGATTAGCATTCAACTGAACTGGCTTAATATAGGTTGCAATCCAATGTACTAATTGTTCAAACAATTGTCCTTCTATTTGATGAATTTTTTCTTCGGCGCCAAGAATTTTGGTTTCATATTCTTTTAATTCTTCCGTAATGTATCGTTCTGCGTTGACTAATGTTTGTTTGCGAATCCATTCGACAGGCACTTTGTCTTTATGGGTATTTCTAACTTCAATATAATAACCAAAAACGTTATTGAAGGATATTTTTAAGGATGAAATCCCTGTTTTTTCTGATTCTCTTTTTTCAATCCCTTCTAAAAATTCTTTTCCTGAAAATGCGATTGATCTTAGCTCATCCAATTCTGGATGAATTCCTTTTGCAATGGCATTTCCTTTAGCAATTGCTACAGGAGCATCTTGATTTAAAGTCGTTTTTATTTTTTCGCGAAGTAAATCGCAACTATGAAAACTATCGCCAATTACACGAACTGCTTCTTGTTTACTGGCTATAGCTAACGTTTTAATTGGGATAATAGCATCGAGTGATTCTTTCAAATAAATGACTTCTCTAGGAGAAACTTTTCCGGTTGCAATTTTTGAAATTAAACGTTCTAAATCGGATATTTGCTTGATTTGAAATTGAATTTTTTGAAGAATTTCTGGATTTTCTTTCAAATAAGCAACAACTTCATGGCGGCTTCTGACTTTATCGGCCTCTTTTAAGGGTAATGCCAACCATCGTTTTAGCAACCTGCCACCCATTGGCGAAAGAGTTTTATCGATTACATCCAATAAAGTAACCGCATTAGGATTATAACTATGGTACAATTCTAAATTACGAATTGTAAAACGATCCATCCAGACGTACGCATCTTCAGCAATGCGTTGTATATTAGCGATGTGTTGAACTTTGTTATGCTGTGTTTCTGATAAATAATATAAGATTGCTCCAGCAGAAATAATTCCATCATGCAGTTCTTCTATTCCAAATCCTTTTAAAGAATTGGTTTGAAAATGATTGGTCAAGGTTTCAAGGGCATAATCTTCTTGAAATACCCAATCTTCAAGATAAAAAGTATTAAAATCTTCTCCGAAAGTTTCCTTAAATAAATTCCTATTGTTTTTTTGGATTAATATTTCACTCGGACTAAAATTTTGAAGCAACTTATCAATATATTCATCATTTCCTTGCGCGGTTAAAAATTCACCTGTGGAAACATCTAAAAAAGAAATTCCAAGGTGTTTTTTACCAAAATAAATAGAAGCTAAAAAATTATTTGATTTGGACTGCAACACCTCATCATTCATAGATACTCCAGGGGTAACTAATTCCGTAACACCTCGTTTCACAATAGTTTTAGTCATTTTTGGATCTTCCAATTGATCACAAATCGCAACTCGAAGTCCTGCCTTGACTAACTTTGGCAAATAGGTGTTTATGGAATGATGAGGAAAACCGGCTAGAGCAGTTTCTGTTTCACTTCCTGCGCCCCTTTTGGTTAATGTAATACCCAATATTTTGGAAGCCCTAACTGCATCTTCTCCAAAAGTCTCATAAAAATCTCCTACTCTAAACAACAAACAAGCATCAGGATATTTTCTTTTTATCTCATTATATTGCTTCATTAAAGGCGTTTCTTTGATGCTTTTTTCTTTTGATTCCAATGGAAACTAATTTTAAATTAAGTGCACGAATTTAATTATTTCTACTCAATATAAAACGATGAAAAAAGTATTTTTAAATTTTAAGTTTTTTTTAAGTTGTTTGTTTTATTTTTTTATTTAGATTTGCTTTGAATTTATTAAAATTTATAACCATGAAAAGAATATCTTTATTAGCTATGCTAGTTGTTTTTGGTGTTACATCATCAAACGCACAAACAAAATCAAAAGAGAAAAAAGCGACTAAAGCTGTTGCAACAAAAGTGGAAACTCTAAAAACACCAGCTCTTGATGGCGCAGGGATGATTTATGAAAACGAAACCATTGACTACGGAACTATTCCACACAATGCGGAAGGCACAAGAGAATTCGTTTTAACTAACAATGGTAACAAACCATTAGTAATCGAAAGCACTCAAGGTTCTTGTGGTTGTACTGTACCAACAAAACCAGAGAAACCAATCCAACCAGGAGAAAAAGGCATTATTAAAGTACACTATGCTACTGATAGAGTAGGTCAATTTACAAAAACAGTAACTGTTAAATCTAATGCTGTTGGTCAAGAAACTAAAGTTCTTACTATAAAAGGTAATGTGTTACCAGATGCTCCAGTTGCAACTCCAGCTTCAACGGAATTAAAATAAGTACTTTTTAAATTATAATTTAAGCTTCCTCTTTAGGAAGCTTTTTTTTTAAACTAAAAATGATGAGAAAACTTGAGAATAAAGAGCTAGAACGAAAATCTATAGCCGATTTTAAACAAGCTGAAAAAGCTCCGATTAGTATCATTTTGGATGATATTAGAAGTTTGCATAATATTGGTTCGGTATTTAGAACATCGGATGCATTTTTAATTGAAAAAATATATTTGTGTGGAATTACAGCAACTCCACCAAACAAAGAAATTCATAAAACGGCACTTGGTGCAACAGAAACTGTTTCATGGGAATATAACAATAATGTCATAGAAGTTATTGAAAAATTAAAGCACGAAAACGTCCTGGTTTATGCTGTAGAACAAGTAGAAAATGCAAAATTTCTGAATGATTTTCTACCCTTAAAAAACCAAAAATACGCTTTAATCTTTGGCAACGAAGTATATGGCGTCTCACAAGAAGCCGTAAAAATTAGTGATGGTTGCATAGAAATTCCGCAATTAGGAACCAAACATTCTCTAAACATCTCTGTAAGTGCTGGGATTGTAGTTTGGGATTTGTTTCAAAAACTAAAAAGCTTACCCTAATTTATTTTGAATTTGATTCAAAATGGAAATATAATCGTCTTGGTTTTTTAAAAAATCCATTTCAGAAACATCAATAATTAAAACATTCAAATCTTTTTGAGTTTTGATATAATCTAAATAGCCATTATTGATTTTTTCTAAATATTCAGCTTGAATTTCTTGTTCGTAATTTCTTCCTCTTTTTTTAATGTTTTGAAGTAATCGCTCCGTATTTTGATACAAATAAATATACAATTCGGGTTTTGGCATTTCTTTGTAAATAATGTCAAACAACGTTTTATACAATCTTACCTCGTCATCTGAAAGGGTTACTTTTGCAAAAATTAAGGATTTAAAAATATGATAATCGGCAACAATAAAATCTTTAAATAAATCAAACTGGGCTAAATCATCTGATATTTGCTGGTATCTATCGGCTAAAAAAGACATTTCCAACGGAAAAGCGTATCGGTTTTGGTCTTTATAAAATTTGGGTAAAAAGGGATTATCTGCAAATCGTTCTAAAACCGTTTTAGCATTAAAATCTTCCGCAATTTTGGTTGCCAATGTAGTTTTTCCCGCACCAATATTTCCTTCAATAGCAATGTAATTACAATTTTTAAAATCAATTTTTTCAAGTGGATGTAGTAACTTATAAATAGAATTACAATCACTTTCGTCTATACATTCTAATAGTAATTCAGAAATGGAAACTTTATCTATTGGATGCTCCCAGTTAGAAATCAATTCTTTTAAAGGTAATAACACAAATTTTCTGTCTTTTAAAAAGGGATGCGGAATAGTAAGGTTTTCGGTTTGAATTATTTTGTCATCAAAAGTAATGATATCAATATCAATAACTCTAGGTTGATAACCTGATGCTTTTTCACGAATTCTTCCCAATTGATTTTCTACTTTTAATAGTTTTTTTAAAAGTCTTTTAGGCGTAAAATTTGTATGCATCAAAACAGCACAATTATAAAAGTCATCACTATCAAATCCCCACGATTTTGATTCATAAAGTGATGAAACCTTAACAATTGTTCCTACTTCATTATGCAATAAATCAATACATTTTTCAATGTTTACTAGCTTTTTACCCAGATTGCTACCTAACGAAAGGATTACTTGATGCTGTATCTTCATAAGACACAAAATAACTAAAAGAATTTCATAATTAAAGTATATTTGTGCGTTCTGTTGATAACTATTTTTATTTTCAGAATAACCAAATGGTTTGTAACAAATTACCATTTTAAACTACTAATTAAAAAATTTAAAATTGTTATGAGATTTTTAGGAAATGTATTAGCCACAATAGTGGGATTATTTGTTTTTTGTATGATTTGCTTCTTTGGTATTTTATTAATCGGAGCCCTTTTTGGAAGTGGAGAGGAAACTGTTTCTGTAAAAAGCAACTCTGTAATTGAATTGGATTTATCAAAAATCCATAACGATTATGCTGGGAAAGTTAATTTCAAAGATTTTGATTTTTTCAAAACTGAACATGATGGGTTATCCGATGTTTTAAAAGCCATTGCTTATGCTAAATCCGATTCTAAAATAAAAGGGATTTCTATCTTAAATTCAACTTCCGATTTAGGGATTGCACAAACTAAGGCACTTCGAGACCAATTAGAAGATTTTAAAAAATCTGGGAAGTTTATTTATTCGTATGCAGATGTATATTCTCAAAAAGAGTATTATTTGAATTCGGTTGCGAACAACATTTATATCAATCCGATAGGTGAATTGGATTTTAAAGGTTTGTCTGCCGAAATCATGTTTTATAAAGATTTTGAAGAAAAATCGGGATTAAAAATGGAGGTGATTCGTCACGGAAAATACAAAAGTGCCGTTGAGCCATTTCTTGAAAACAAAATGAGCGACGCCAATAGAGAGCAAACCACACAATTATTAAATTCCATTTGGAATTCTGTGTTGGTTGATATTTCTAAAAGCCGAAATGTGTCTGTTTCTCGATTGAATCAAATAGCAGACGGGCTTTTAGCGCGTACACCAGAAATGGCCAAAGCTGAAAAATTGGTTGACAAAATAGCTTATGAAGATGTCTATCATAACGATATTAGAAAAGCATTAGGAAATAAAACTAACGAAGATTATGAATCCGTTGCTATTGCTGATTATGCCGAAAAAGTAGCTACTTCAAGTATTGATTTTGATGCAAAAGATAAAATCGCAATTATTTATGCTCAAGGCGAAATTGGAAACGGCGAAGGAGATGTAAACACAATTGGCGAAGGTTCTATGCGACGTTCTTTACAAGAAGCGCGGAAAGATAAAAATGTAAAAGCCATCGTTTTGAGAATTAATAGCCCAGGTGGAAATGCACTTACATCAGAATTGATTTGGAGGGAAATTGAAATGACCAAAAAAGCAAAACCCATTGTGGTTTCTATGGGAGATTATGCTGCTTCTGGGGGGTATTATATTGCTTGTAATTCGAATAAAATTTATGCTGAAGCGAATACAATAACAGGTTCTATTGGGGTATTCGGAATTTTACCCAACTTTTCCGAAGCCGCTAAAAAAATTGGTTTAAATGTAGAACAAGTTAAAACCAACACCAATGCATCAGAGTATAGTCCGTTTCGACCTTTGGACGATAATTATAAAGGGTTTGCACAAGAAGGTGTAGAAAAAATTTACGCCACTTTTGTAAACCGAGTTTCGGCTGGAAGAAAATTAACTTTTGAACAAGTTGATGCCATTGGTCAAGGAAGGGTTTGGAGCGGACAAGATGCTAAAAAAATTGGCTTAGTTGATAAAATTGGTGGAATGGACGACGCTATTAAAGAAGCTGCTTTATTAGGAAAAACAACCCAATACAGAACACAAGATTTTCCTGAATTTGAAAAAGATTTTAGTGATATATTATCAAAATTCGGCTTGGCACAAAGCAAAGAAAGCATGATTAAAGAAGAAATTGGAGAGCAAAATTATGCGATTCTTAAACACATCAAAAAAATGACCACGCAAAAAGGGGTTCAAGCACGAATGGATTATGAGCTAAAAATAAAGTAATCATAAAACAATCCAATAAGTTACTACTTTATCCGTTTCTAAAAGAGACGGATTTTTTATTTAAGAATTCTTACTGAATCTAATTCTTCAATAAAAAAATTCAAAACTTATATTTTATAAAACATTAAGTTTGCATATATAAAAATGATTTGCAAGAATTTGGCTCTTGACAATTAATTCTAAACTACAATAATCATGGCAAATAAAATTATAAAAATCGTTGGTGGAATCTTATTATTACTTATAATTTCTGCATTTGCAATTCCCTATTTCTTCAAAGATCAAATTAAAGCTAAGATAGAAAAATCTATTAATGAAAGTATTGATGCCACAGTAACTTTCAATGATGCCGATTTGAGTTTATTCAATAACTTTCCCAAAGCCAATGTCTCAATAAAAAAGTTAGTAATCATTAATAAAGCACCGTTTGAAGGAGATACATTAGTTGCATTTGACGAATTGAATATAAAAATGTCGGTAATAGAGCTTTTTAACGCAGATAACGAACCCATAAATATCGAGGGCGTTTCTTCAAAAAACGGATTGATTAATATTATTTTCAACAAAGATGGAATTGGTAATTTTGATATTGCATTGAAAGATAAAGACCTGAAAGATGGTAAAAAATCCAAACCAATAGCTTTAAAAATAAAAGGATATGATATTGAAAATTTTAAATTCAAATTCACCGATGAAACTTCTAAAATGAAAATGATTTTGGACAGCATTAATCATTCAGGAAAAGGTGATTTTACAAACAATATCCTAGATTTAGACACGAAAACTTCCGCCAAAGTCTCGCTTTCTATAGGAAAAATGAAATACATGAATAATATCGCTGTTTCACTTGATGCTCTTTTTGGAATTGATTTAATTCAAAAAAAATATACTTTCAAAGAAAATAAAGCTAAAATTAATGATTTGGCTCTTGAATTTGATGGTTTTTTTCAAAAGGTTAAAGAAGGGCAACAATTTGATTTAAAATTTAAAACACCAACTTCATCGTTTAAAAATTTCTTGGGATTGATTCCAACTGCATATAAAAACAACATTGAAAATGTTAAAACCACTGGCAATTTTACGGTTTCTGGTTACGCTAAAGGATTAAAATCCGATACTTCAATACCTAAATTTAATATTGGTGTTGTGTCTAATAATGCCTCTTTTCAATTTAACAACTTACCAAAAGCAGTAAAAAAAATCTCTGTCAACACCAAAATTATCAATGAAACAGGTATATTTAATGATACTTATATCAATATAGACAAATTGTCTTTTTCTATAGACCAAGATGTCTTTAATGGCCATGCAAACATTAAAAATATTACTACCAATGCTCTAGTAGATGCAACAATAAAAGGAACCATCAACCTTGGAAATCTATCAAAAGCGTATCCAATTAAATTAGCAAAACCACTTTCTGGGATTTTAAAAGCAGATGTAACAACCAAATTCGACATGGCTTCAGTTGAAAAAAATGAATACCAAAACATACGTAATGCGGGAAAAATGAGCTTATTTGGCTTTAAATATACCGACGAAAAAGGCAAGGTAATGAATGTTAATTCGGCTTTGATTACTTTTAATCCTAATCGTGTGAATTTACAAGAATTTAATGCCACAACTGGAAAAAGTGATATTTACATAACAGGTGTATTGGATAATTTCTATGGATTTGCCTTTAGAAATCAAGAGTTGAAAGGAAATTTTAACATGACTTCTAATCAACTGGCTGTTTCCGATTTTATGACACCAAGCGAACCAAATAAAGCAGATTCCAAAGCTATACCAAAAGCAATGAAAATTCCAAGATTCTTAAATTGTTCACTCACCGCAAAAGCAAACACTGTTTTATATGACAACTTGATTTTAAAAGATTGCTCTGGAAAATTGATTGTAAATGATCAAACCGTTATCTTAGAAAAGATAAAAACTAATATTTTTGGTGGCCAGATAGGAGTAAACGGAATAGTTTCTACCAAAGAAAAGGTTTCAAAATTCAACATGAATATAGGGTTAAATAAGGTAGACGTCCATCAAACTTTTACACAATTGAATATGTTGAAAAAAATTGCTCCCATCGCTGGAGTTATCAATGGAAATTTAAATTCAACTATCAAAATCTCTGGAAATTTAAAAGCAAATGAAATGACACCCGATTTAAAAACCATTTCGGGTGATTTAATAGGACAACTGCATTCTGCATCAATTTCGACAAGTAAATCTAGTTTATTGAGCGCATTAGGTTCTAAAATTAAATTTTTAGATGCCACTAAACTAAATTTGGATGATATAAAAGTGGAACTATATTTTAAAGACGGTATTGTTACTGTAAAACCATTTGATTTAAAATACCGAGATATTAAAGTAACAGTTGCAGGAACACATGGATTCGACCAATCGATAAATTATAATTTAAAATTGGATGTTCCAATAAAATATATTGGAAGTGAATCCAACACTTTAATTAGTAAATTAGCTTCTTCAGATACAGCTAAATCAGAGAATATTTCAGTTAACGCAATAGTAACAGGTAGCTTTTCTAAACCAAAGGTTTCTACCGATATAAAAGAGGCTATTGCCAATTTTGTAACTAGTTTTGTCAAACAACAAAAGCAAAAATTGCTAACTAAAGGAGCTAGTTTATTAGAAGATTTAATCAATAAGAATAATAAATCAGGAGATACAACCAAAACCAAAAAGGTAGTAAACCAAGTTAAAGATTTATTAAATGGATTGTTTGGCAAAAAGAAAACGCCCTAGTAAGTAACTATTAATCTAAATAGCTTCAATAAAAAAAATTGAAGGTTAAATTCCCAAGCGAAATTTTCTTCTTGATTATTATTAATTTATTTTCCTATATCTCTAACAAATGGTTGAAAGACAATTCCTTTTTCATCGAAAGCAGTTTTGCATTGTTCTAAAATATCAGAAGAAACTTGTCCAAAATCTTCATTTTTAGACCAAGGTCGAATGGCTAGATGAACGGCATTTTCGGTTAAATCTCTAACAAGAACGATGGGTTCCGGAGATTTAAGAACTTTAGAGTGACTTTTCATAACTTCCATTACTACATCTTTGGCTACTTTAATATCAGTTGCATACGAAAGGGAAAATACTAAATCCATTCTTCTTATTCCGGCAACCGAAAAATTTGTAATTATGCCATTTGACAAGATTCCGTTAGGGACAAATACCGTTTGATTATTTGCCGTAATAATATTGGTTACAAAAATTTGAATTTCGGAGACGGTTCCAATAACACCTTGCGCTTCAATGGTGTCTCCAACTCGAAATGGCTTGAAGACAATAATCAACATTCCTCCAGCAAAATTAGACAAAGAACCTTGTAGAGACAATCCAACTGCTAAACCAGCAGCACCGAGAATGGCAACAAAAGAAGAAGTTTCAATTCCGAGTTTTGAAATAAAGGATACAAATAATAAAACACGAAGAACCCAAATCAAAATATCAGCTATAAATTTGGATAATGTTGGATCTAAATCACGTTTTATCATAATTTTCTTGACCAATCTTTTAATCCATCTTATAAAATAGATACCAATAAATAAAATTAAAAAGGCAGAAATTAATTTAGGTGAATAATCAATTATTGTTTTTAAAAATCCATCTGTATAATTATCTAATGAGAAAAAATTTTGTTTTACTTCCATAATAATATAAAAAAATCACGCTATTAGCGTGATTAAACTTTTTCAAAGATAAACTATTTTGAAATATAATTATCTTTAATTTATAATTGAAAATTAATTGGATTATTAAAATTATCCATGATACACCCTAGAAGCGACAATTAACCCCTCTTTAATGTCCAATACTTCTGCAACCAACATATCTTCATCATTTTCAACAGTTCTAATGTATTCCATAAAAACCCTGTCAGAATTAGCGGTTAATGAAGTTACCTTATAGTTAAGTGTTGGTAATCGGTCAAAGGCATCTTGCCACCAAGCTCGTAAAGCGCTTTTACCTATAACAAATCCATTAGTTTCGGGGTGTCTTAATTTTAATTTTGGACTAAAATGCGCTGCATCTTCATCGTATAAAGACAATAGTTTTTCTAAATTGTGTGTATTAAATGCTTCAAACCAAGCATGTGCAATGGAAAGATTTTGTTGACTCGTCATGTTTATTAAAACCTCGGAAGGAGTTAAAGGTTTTTTAAGTTGATTACTTCTTGTTCTGTAAGCGCTCGCCAATTTCCTCTTGGAAGATTCTTTTTAGTTAATCCAGCAAATGCAACTCTATCCACTTTAATTACGGTGTATTTATAATGCTCAAAAATGGCGCGTACTACTTTTACATTTGGAGTTCTTAATTTAATTCCTATTTCATTTTTTGGTTCATTTTCAATGTAACTAATTTCATCTACAAATAATTTATGTCCCTCTAAAGTTACGCCTTTTGCTATTTTTTCTAAATCTTCAAATTTCAAGTTTTTATCTAATGTAACTTGATAAATTTTTGCTGATTTTTGATTTGGCAAACTGAATTTACGAATGATATCAGTATCATTAGTAAATAATAATAATCCCGTAGTATTTTTATCCATTCTACCAACAGGTGCCATAGCAGAATTTGAAGCGCCTTTAATTAATTCGGAAACATTTCTATGTTCTACTTCTTCATTAGAAGTCGTGAAGTTTTTCGGCTTGTTTAAAACAAAATATTCCTTTTTTTCAGGCATTAATGTGGCGCCGTCAAAGTTTACAACATCTCCAGGTTTTACTTTATAACCCATTTCTGTTACTGGAATTCCATTTACTTTAACATTCCCTGATTGAATATAAATATCTGCATCTCGACGCGAGCAGGCTCCTGAATTAGAAATATATTTATTCAAACGAATTTCATCTGATTTTATAGGCTTGGGAATGTTTGGAGAATCTTTTTTAACAACTGGTTTTCTATTTTGAGAACGTTTGTCCATTGCAGGTTTAGGAGTAGAAGAAGTTTTTTTTCTATCTCCACTTGGTTTGCCAGGTCCCGATCCTTTTTTATTATTGGAATTATTCATTCAATTAATTTTTGCAAAGATACTCTTTTGAGCTGAACTATTGATACTATTAATAAACTCGGTATTTAGAAGTCTTTCTGAATTATGGTGAAGCAATTTTTTAGCATGTCTGAAAGGACTTTTGGATTTGTATTACTGTAAAAAGTATGGGTGTTTTTTTTATGAATTTCTCTTAAGCCCACATTTTCAGTTAGTATTTTTTTGGTCTGTTTTGCAACAGCTTCTCCAGAATCAATTATTGTTATATTACTAGGAAATATTTTTTTTATCTTCGGAATTAAATAAGGGTAATGACTGCAACCAAGAACAAGATAATCAATATTGGATTCAATCATGGGTGTTAAATATTGAGTCAATAGATTTTTCATTTCAGATGAATTTATTTTACCCTTTTCAATTAACTCGACCAATCCAAATCCAATTTGTTCGATTATTTGAATGTTTTGAAATTGTTCAACATTTTTATAAAACAGTTCACTATTTAGAGTTCCTTTGGTAGCAAGAATTCCTATTTTTTGAGTTTTAGAATATAATGCCGCAGGTTTTATTGCAGGTTCAATTCCTATAAATGGAACATCGTATTTATTTCTTAATTCTTTAATGGCATTTGTAGTGGCGGTATTGCAGGCAACAACAATTATTTTGCAATTTTGATTCAGGAGGAATTCAGTGTTTTTATAACTCAATTGGATGATATCCTCTTTTGATTTTTCTCCATAAGGTGCGTTTTTACTATCCGCAAGATAAATAGTGTCTTCATTGGGGAGCAATTGATGAATTTCTTTCCAAATGGAGGTACCGCCAATTCCCGAATCAAAAAGCCCTATAGGATTGTTATTTATCATAAAACAAATGTAAAAAAAAACTGCCCAATTAAATTGAGCAGTTTTGTTATTTTTTTTGATTCAGATTAAAATCCTAAATCTTTTTTCACGTCTGCAGTTAAATCAGGACCATCTGCTAATAAAAGATCTGTTGCATTTAAAACATATTGATATCCTTTTGCTTTCCCTACTTTTTGAATAGAAGCTTTTACTTTTTCCGTAATTGGTTTCATCAAATCACCTTCTTTTTTCTGTAAGTCCTTTTGAGCAGTTTCTTGATAATCACCAATTCTTTTAGCCATATCTTGAACTTCTTGTTGACGAGTTTGGTTTACAGCATCAGTAACAGTAGCTGCTTCAGTATCGTATTTTTTTAGTTTAGCTTGATACTCATCAACCATAGTTTTGTATTCAGCAGTATAGGTATCGCTTAGTTTTTTTAATTGATTTTGAGCATCTAAAACTGCAGGCATTTTAGCCATAATATCTTGTACTTCTACATGGGCAATTTTTGCTTGAGCGTTAATAGTTTGAAAACCAAGTAAAGCTACTGCAGCTATTAAAAAAGTTTTAAATTGTTTCATTGTTTTTAGTATTAATTATTGTTTAAATTTATTAAGGTTTATTGTTTTTAGCGTCTTCTTTTGCTTTTTTAGCTGCTTCTCTATCAGCTATAATCTTTAGTCTTTTTTCTTCGGAAGCTTTTTGTCTGTCTTCAATTACTTTTTGTCTGTCTTCAATAGATTTCTTTCTAGCTTCTTCTGCGGCGGCTTTTTTATCTACTAATGTTGAATCTGAATTGGAAGAACCCTCCTTTGTAGCATCGTTGTTAGTTTTATCAGAAACTGTGCCATTTTTTTTATTTAATTTATCTTCTAATAATTGTTTTCTTTTAGCCTCTGCTTCAGCTTTCTTTTGTTCGGCAGCAATTTTTTTATCTTCAACCATCTTCAAACGATCTGCTTTTCTTTGTTCAGCCAATTTCTGACGATCCGAAATTTCTGGATTATCATCAATCATATCTTGCTTGCGTTCTTTTTCTTCTTCTAGTTTTCTCTGTTTATTAGTCATTTGCTCTCTTTTCTCTGCACGAGTAAGCATTTGAACAACTCTATCACTAATATCGTATTTTTTTGCGGCAAAAAGCATTGTCAAATCGGATGATTTATCAAAAATAAAATCAATTTTTTTTGCTTCAGCAATATCTTGAACAGCATTAAAAATTTGATCTTGAATTGGTTTAACTAGTACTGTTTTTTGCACAATTAATTCCCCTGTAGGACCAAATTTTTTCTGGTTGTATTCCAACAATTCATTCTCTTGAAAAGCAATTTCTTCCTCTCTTTCTTCGATAAGTTCTTTGGTTAACAAAACTTTCTCAATTTTTAGAGCTTCCTTTAATTTTGCAATTTCACTTTTTTTAGTTTCAATTTCTTTTTTCCATTTTTCAGCTTTTTGCTCCAATTGATTTTTTGCTTCGGCATAATTTGGCACTTTTTCAAGGATATACTCCATATCAATATAGCCAATTTTTATGCCTCGCGTCTGAGCTTTTGCATTATATGAAACTAATAATGTTACCATTAATAGCAGTAAAATATATTTTTTCATAGCTTTATGTTTTCAAAATATTTAGCAAATATACTAAAATTGTTGACCAATAATAAAATGTGTTTGCCAACCACTTTTTACCGTAGAACCTGGAACTGGATCAAATCCATGTGCAAAGTCAATTCCGAGTAAACCAAATGCTGGCATAAATATTCGTATACCAAATCCAGCTGATCGTTGCAATACAAACGGATTATATTCCTGAAAATTGTTGTATGACGCACCTGCTTCAAGAAAAGTTAGCCCATAAATTGATGCTGCAGCTTTTAATGTTAAAGGATATCTCAATTCTAATGAGAATTTATTATAAATGGTTCCTCCAGAAGAAGCTGATAATGACTGGTTTGGATAACCTCTCATCTGAATTACTTCTCTTCCATCTAAGGCGTAATTGGCCAATCCGTCACCTCCAACAAAATATCTTTCAAAAGGTACAATTCCTCTAGCCGAGTTGTAAGCACCAAGATAACCAAATTCACCCAAAGATCTTAATACTAAAGCATGTTGGTCTGTTCCAATAAGTTTTGTGTACCAATCAACTTTCAATTTTAGTTTATAATATTCTAGCCAGTTAAATCTTTTTTGATCGACTTTGGCAACATTAACATCGGCCTCCTGATAATTACTTGGGTCAACTCTAACTATACCTGTTACTGTTTGTCCATAAGGATTTACAACCGTAGCAGTTTTTATTAAATCTCCATCATGAATATACACACCATCTGCACCAAAATTTTGGTCAACAATTGATGAAGCTTCATATGTTTTTTTGTATTCCAATTGATCTTTCAAACCCGCATAGTCGATACCATTAAACATTGAATAAGGTAATGTAAACTTGGCATTGATGCTAAATTCGGAACCTTTTGTTGGATAAACTGGGTTAACACCTTTGCTATTTCTAGTTAAACCAATATTAAAAGCAAAGTTTTTAGACGATCCATTTCCAAATGTAAATAAACCCGTATTGTAATTATGTAAATCGTAATGCTGGAAACTCAAAGCTGTTGACAACACAAAATAATCATCTGGAACTGTTAATCTTTTTGCAATTCCTACTGTAAGTGATGTAATATTAAAACTTTTACTTTTATCTATGCTATTGTAAGATCCTGAATATAAAAATTGTTTACTTTGAGAAATCGAAGTGGAAAAACTAATTGGTTTTTTTCCTCCAAACCAGGGCTCTGAAAAGGATAAACTGTAAGTTCTAAAGAATGTACTTGCTTGTAAACGCAAAGACAATTTTTGACCATCACCCATTGGTAGTGGATGGTATGCCTCTTTTTTGAAAATATTTTGGATTGAGAAATTATTGAAAGACAAACCTAGCGTACCAATAAATCCGCCACCTCCATAACCTCCTTGAAGTTCTACTTGACTCGATCCTTTTTCTTTAAGATTGTATTCAATATCAACTGTTCCTGCAGTTGGATCAACATTTTTGAATTTTGGATCAATAGCTTCTGGATCAAAGAATCCTAATTGTCCTATTTCACGAATTGTTCGAACCAAATCTTCTTTACTATATTTTTCTCCAGGTTTAGTTCTTAATTCACGATAAATAACTTTATCATTGGTTTTATCATTTCCAACCACCGAAATTTTATTGAAATAAGCAACGGGACCTTCAGTAACTCTGATTTCAAAATCGATAGAATCATTTGCTGTTTTTACTTCAACTGGATTGATTGTAGAAAATAAATATCCGTTATTTTGATATAAATTAGTGATGTCTTCTCCATCAGGTTTTGTTTTATCTGCTACTCTTTTTTCTAAAAGAACGCCATTATAAACATCCCCTTTTTTGATGCCTAAAATAGTGTTTAACAGCTGATCTGAATAAACAGAATTTCCTAAGAATTTTATATTTCCAAAATAATATTTTCTTCCTTCTTCCACTTTAATATTAATAGCAACTTTATTCCTTTTTTTATCCAACCAAACAGAATCAGAAACTACTCTAGCATCACGATAACCGTTTTCTTTATATTTATCCATTAATTTCACTAAATCTTCATCATATTTCTTTTTAATAAATTTTGAAGCTTTAAAAATTCTTATTGGATTAATTTGTTTGGTATTTTTCATGGCTATTCGTAGTTTCTTTTCAGAAAATTTGTCATTGCCTTCAAATGTAATTTGTCGTATTTTTATTTTTTCCCCTTTATCAATATTGACAACCATATTTACATTATTCTTTATGGTGTCTGTAGGTATAGTTCTAATAGTGACTTTAGCATTAAAAAAGCCCTCTTTTTTATATTTATTTTCTAAATAGTTTTTTGTTGTAGTCAACAAGTTTTCATTAACAATCTTACTTTTTGTTAATGAATTTTCTTTAATCAAATCTTCAACTTTATTCTTTTTAATACCTGGGAATTTTACTTCATTTAGTTTCGGAAGTTCTGTAATTTCAAGTCCAAGATAAATACTATCACCTCTAACTTCATTTACATAAAAGTCAATATCGCTAAACAGTCCTAGCTTACCTAATTTTTTTATTGCATTACTAATTTCTTCACCTGGAACAGTTATGTTTTGCCCTTTTTCTAAACCAGCAAATGTTACAACAGTTTGTTGATTATAACTTATTTTTCCTACAACATCGACTTTTGCTAAAATGTATTTTGTTCCTTTCTCAAAAGGCAATTGGTCTTGTGCATTAGACTGAAAAACGACACCTAAAAATAAAAGTGTGAGTAATGTTTTGATTATATTCTTTGACACTTTATTTTGATTGTTTAATTTGTTCGCTTGTTTTTCCAAATCTTCGTTCTCTTTTTTGATAGCTAATAATGGCTTCATATAAATGTTGGTCTGTAAAATCGGGCCATAATACATCAGTAAAAAACAATTCTGCATAAGCTATTTGCCATAGCAAGAAATTGCTAATTCTGTGTTCGCCACTTGTTCTAATTAATAAATCTACATCGGGTAGATTGTGTGTGTAAAGATGCTGATTTATAATTGATTCATCAATAGCGTCTATTGAAATTATATTATTTTTAACTTTATCGCTAATGTTTTTAACAACATTTAATAATTCTTCACGTGAACCATAGCTTAAAGCTAATGTTAACGTCATGCGATTATTATTTTTTGTTTTTTCGATTACTTCATTCAATTCTGTTAAAATTGAACTTGGTAATTTGGATACGTTTCCAATAGAATTCAATCGGATATTATTTTCTTGAAGTGTTTTAAATTCTTTCTTTAAGGAGCTGACTAATAGCTTCATTAAAGTATCAACTTCTAGTTTTGGGCGGCTCCAATTTTCAGTTGAAAAAGCATACAATGTTAAGTTATCAATTCCTAGTTTAGCACAAGTTTCAACAGTAGTTCTAACTGATTTTGTGCCGTTTTCATGTCCGAGCGCTCTCAATAAACCTTTTTGTTTTGCCCAACGACCGTTACCGTCCATGATTATGGCAAGGTGCTTGGGTAAATTATCTTTATTTATTGATTCTAGTAAATTCATATTTTATTAATCTGCACAATAGCACGGTTTTTCTCCAAAGGTATAAGTTAATGTAAAACCGGTAAACACATACCAATCTCTACTATTATTATTTCCAAATTTGAGCGGCTGTAAAGTTTGATCTTTAGGATAACTCCCGTCTAAATTATCGGTTCCAGTATATCTTGCTCCAGCTTCAAAACCCAAGATCCATTCTTTGGTTACATTTGCTTTAATTCCTACAATCATAGGTATTGAAAAAACACTGTTATTTTTTTTAGCTCTTGATTCACCATTTAAAACAAATAACTCTTCATAATTGGTATAACACAATCCTGTAAATACATAAGGAGTAACTTTTGTTCCAAATTGATGCAGATTAAAATTAAAAAAATTAAATTCTAATCCGGCTGAAAACTCTTTTAAATTATTTACAAAATCATACCCTCTTTTATATCTTCCAGGCACTTTTGAATCCAAATCATTTGCCGTGATTCTTGATTGCATATACGAAAATCGCCAAGAATGTCTCGGACTTTTATTCCATTTATACAAAACTCCATATGCTAATTCGTTTGGGGCGACATAATTCGTTTTACCAACATCTCCAATATAGTTGCTACCACCAAGGAAAACTCCAACCTCATGAATTTGAGCATTTGAATTTGTTAATCCGATGATAAAAATAAATAAAAAAATTCTTTTCATTAATTGAAAAATAGCGTGCAAATATAACAATTATAGCTACTAATAAAACATGAAGATAGTTTTTATAACAAATTATATGTAACACAATTAAACTTCTAAAGACATTTAATTTATCTTAGGAATAGCTATTAAACGGAAAACCTAATAATGTAGTATATAAATAAAACGTTAATTTCTTTTGTCTTCTCCCCAAAGAAGTTTATTACGTAGGGTATTTAAAAACGTTTCATTCGGAATTTCTACCATATTTATTTGAAATGGGGTTTTTTTAATGGTCAAAATCGAATTATTATCTAGAGTAGCTATTCTTGAATCCAGCGAAACCAAATATTGATTTTCACGCCCAGAAATTTTTAATTTTATTGTAGTATCATCTGGGATTACTAATGGACGTGCATTTAAATTGTGAGGAGCAATAGGGGTAATAACAAATCCTTTTACTTCTGGAGTTAAAATTGGTCCGCCACAACTTAAGGAATAACCTGTTGATCCGGTGGGTGTTGAAATTATTAAACCGTCAGCCCAATACGAGTTTAAATATTCGTCATTCAAATAGGTTTCAATGGTAATCATTGAAGTGGTATCTTTTCTACTTACGGAAACTTCATTCATAGCAAAATTCAATTCTTTGATTGCCTCATTTTCTGGTGAACATGTTAAATTTAATAATGTTCTTGGCGAAATAGTATACTTTTTTTGTATTACAATTTGAAGAAACTGCTCCATACTTTCTTTTTGAACTTTTGCTAAAAATCCTAATCTTCCAGCATTAATTCCTATAATAGGAACACCAGAATCTCTCACAAAAGTGGCTGCTCTCAAGATGGTTCCATCGCCCCCAATGCTCACCAATACGTCAAAACTCGAATCCAAACATTTGTAACTGTTGAATGTGTTGTATTCCTTTTTTACAATTTCTTGTTCGTATAATATTTTTAAAAAATTTTCTTCAATGACCATTTCAACATTATTGGCATTAAAAAAAATAAAAATATCACGAATAATTGGTCGTGTGTCGTTTTGATAATATTGTCCGAAGATGGCGACTTTCATTAATTAGAAAATTAGAAAATTAGAAAATTAGAAAATTAAAGTAATTATTAATTAACAAATTTACTAATTCAGTAGTTATTAAATATTCAAATATTTATCCAAATAATCCGAACGTTCTTTTAGATTATTAAGATAATTATCTTCGTGATGTTCTGAAATAATTTCATAATTATACCGTCTGAATGTTTGGATAATATCATTCATACTGCCTAGTGCAATCTTAATAGTGATTTGAACACTTTGATTGTCAGCATCCGAAACAAAAAGCCCTAATAATTTTCCGTTATTACTTTCCACTATTTGTGTAATCTGGCTCATTGAATAATCCAAAATACTTTTTTTAACAACAATGATTCCGCCTTGCTCTTTCAAAAATGGAGTTTCATGGAAGAATTTCACAATATCTTCCAATTCATAATACCCTAAATACGTATTATTTTCATCTAAAACCGGAACTACATTAGTGTGATTTTTGGCAAAAACTTCTAAAACATCCAACCAAATCATAGTGTTTCTAGCATAAAAACCCTCAAGTGCATATTTATAATCCGCTACTTTTTTATCAGCATCAAAAGTTTCAACATCATCTGCAGCAATACTTCCAATGTAAATTCCTTCGTTTAAAACTGAAAAATGAGAAAATGAAACGTCTATAAAAAAGTCTTGAACTTCACTTATTGTTTCATCACTGCTGATGGCTTTATAATCGTTAGTTATATATTCTGTAATTTCGGTCATTATACTGATTCATTATTCGTTGCAAAATAATCAAATTTTAGAACATAAAACCTTATTTTAACTTTGTATTTTTGTTGAAAATTATAAATAGCCAAAAATTCACAGATTTTAAATTATAAAAAATAATTTATGAATTTTGATGTATAATAAAAAACTATGACAAAACTAAGCGTAAATATTAATAAAATTGCCACTTTACGAAATGCTCGTGGTGGAAATGTGCCCGACTTATTGCAAGTTGCCAAAGACATTCAAAAATTTGGGGCGCAAGGAATTACGATTCATCCGCGTCCCGACGAACGACACATTCGCTATCAAGATGCTCGTGATTTGAAACCCATAGTTTATACCGAATTCAATATCGAAGGAAATCCGCAACATAATTTTATTGATTTGGTTTTAGAATCTAAACCCGAACAAGTGACTTTGGTTCCAGATGCTATTGGTGCCATAACTTCTTCTGCAGGTTGGAATACTATTAAAAATCAATCCTATTTAACTGAAGTTATTCAAGAATTTAACCGCAACGGTATTCGAACTTCTATATTTGTTGATCCGATTTTAGAAATGATAGAAGGTGCAAAAACAGCTGGAACAGACAGAATTGAATTCTATACCGAAGCATTTGCACATCAATATGGATTAGGAAATCTTAATGGAATTGAACCCTATATTAAAGCCGCGATTTTAGCTAACAAATTAAATTTAGGAATCAATGCTGGTCATGATTTGAGTCTGAATAACATCAAGTTTTTTAAAGAAAATATTCCCGGGTTATTGGAAGTTTCTATCGGACATGCTCTGATTTCAGAAGCTTTATATCTCGGTTTGGATAATGTCGTAAATATGTATTTACAAAAATTGAAATAAGATGTTGCACTCAAGAATAGAAGGAGAAGGTAAGCCGTTATTAATCATTCATGGTTTTTTGGGTATGTCCGACAATTGGAAATCATTAGGTTTTCTTTATGCTACTGAAGAATTTCAAACTCATATGTTGGATATGAGAAATCATGGAAAAAGTTTTCAATCAGAGGACTTTAGTTACGAAATAATGGCGCAAGATGTTTTGGATTATTGTCTCGAAAATCAATTAGAAAAAGTCTCAATTATTGGTCATTCAATGGGTGGTAAAGTGGCTATGTTGTTTGCAACAACTCATCCCGAAAGAGTTGAAAAATTAATAGTTGCCGACATTGGTCCTAAATATTACGCACCCCATCATCAAGAAATTCTAGCAGGTTTAAATGCGGTTGATTTCTCTACAAAACCTAGCCGAATAGAAGTTGAAGAAAGCTTACAACCTTATATTCAAGATTTTGGAACCCGACAGTTTTTATTGAAAAATTTGTTTTGGATTGAACCAGGGCAATTGAGCTTCCGTTTCAATTTAAAGGTTTTTAATAGTACAATAGAAGTTATTGGAACAGCTTTGCCGGAAGGCGCCGTTTTTAACAAACCCACTTTGTTTGTTCGCGGTGGAAATTCAAATTATATTTTAGACACTGATTTACCCGAAATAAAAAAACATTTTCCTAACTTTGAATTAGTCACAATTCCTGATGTTGGTCATTGGCTTCACGCTGAAAACCCAAAGTTATTTTTTGAGGAAACGGCAAGGTTTTTGAGGCAAGCGTAGAAATTAATAATAGTAATTTTAATATGAAGCTACTTATAAGAATACTAATTACGTCGTTACTAGTAATGACAATTACTAATTTTTTCCCAAGCATAGCTCATGTTAACGGATTTAAATCGGCAGTAATAGTTGCCATTGTTTTAGGATTATTGAATTTATTTGTAAAGCCTATTTTAGTAATTTTTACATTACCAGTAACCGTTTTTACGCTAGGATTATTTTTGTTAGTCATCAATGCCGCAATTATTGCATTGTGTTCAAAACTAGTAGACGGTTTTTCAATTAACGGTTTTTTTGGCGCACTTTTCTTTAGCATTATCCTTTCTGTATTGCAATCAATTGTGTTCAAAATGTCAGGCGAAAGCAAATAAAAATGAGTGCCCTAAAAACTTGGTTGGGTTGCAGAAATTTTATAATTTTGCAACCCAATTTTATTAAGTAATATATTATCAAATGGATATTAAAAGAGTTGCAATTGATGCAGTAAATGAAGTAATTGTTCTTACCATTCCTCACATGGATTATAAAGGTCAAGTAGCTAAAAGAATTAATGAAAAAATGCCATTGGCAACAGTAAAAGGTTTCCGTAAAGGACAAGTTCCTAAAGCATTGGTAGAAAAGCAATATGGTGCAGCTATTAAAGTTGAAGAAGTAAATAAAGTGGTGAAATTAGCTCTTGAGCGCTACCTACAATCCGAAAGAATCAATCTTCTTGGAACGCCACTTCAGAAAGAAAATGAAAATTTTAATTGGAACGATGAAGAATTAACTTTCGAATATGAAATTGGAATTGTTCCTGAATTTGAAATTGATTTGGATGCTAAATGCGATGTCGTGAAATATAAAATCATTGCGGATGATACAATGTTAAATGCGCAAATAGCCAGAATTCAAAAGCAATATGGAAAAATTATTTCTCAACATGAAGTGGCTAAAGGAAATGATATTTCAGGAGTATTTGTAAACGAAGAAGCAGGAATCAACAATAGAACTACAATTGATTTAGAAGAACTTGCCGATGTTAAAAAGGCTAAATCTTTCATTGGTAAAAAAGTGGGGGATGTTATCCCATTAAATACCAAAGGGCTGTTTCACGATGCACACAAATTGATGGATTACTTGAATGTTTCTCATGAAGTTGTTCACGATTTGGATGTTGAAGTAACTTTTACTATTGACGAAGTCGTTGCTCATGAACTAGCTGAATTAAATCAAGAATTATTTGATAAACTTTTTGGAGTTGGAACTGTAAGTTCTGTAGAAGAATTAACTGCGAAAATAAAAGAAGATGCTGAAAATCATTTTGCTACACAAGCCGAGCAAAAATTAATGGCAGACGTTCAAGATTTCTTAATCGAAAATAATAAATTTGATTTGCCAAAAGAATTTCTGGTAAAATGGTTACAAACTGTAGGAGAGAAAAAATTATCTACGGAAGAAGCGGAAGTGGAATACGGCCGTTCTGAAAAAGGATTGCGTTTTCAATTAATTGAAGGAAAAGCTTTGGCTCAAAGTAACATTCAAGTTAATTTTGAAGATTTAAAAGCATTTACAAGCAACGCAATTCGTCAACAAATGTCACAATACGGACAATCCAATCCAACAGACGAGGAAGTTGAAGGAATTGTTGCTAGAGTTTTATCGAATCAAGAAGAAGTAAAAAGATTATCAGAGCAAGTAATAGCCGATAAAATGTTGAAATTATTTGTAGAAAAAGCAAATCCCACAACTAAAGAAGTTACTTATGAGCAATTTGTAGCAGCAATGTACAACGAATAATTTGTAAAAAATCACTATATTTGAGCGTCATAATCAAAACTGATTTTGACGCTTTTTTATAAGACAGTTTGTCCCATAAAATAAAAGGTACGACATTTGCTTTAAATTATAAAATCAAGTTTTAGTTTAACAACTTTAACCTTTACACTCATAAACTCATAAACTTTTAAATATGAACTACGGAAAAGACCCGAGAGCTTCGCTCGAAATGGCAAAGCAATTTAAAAAATTTGCTACTAAACACCAAGGTGTAAATGCAATGTATTACGACAAAATTATTGGAGCAATGACTCCAACAAACATGACTCCTTATATCATCGAAGAACGTCAATTGAATATTTCGCAATTAGATGTTTTTTCAAGATTAATGATGGATAGAATTATCTTTCTTGGAACCGGAATTGACGATCAAATAGCCAATATTGTTCAAGCACAATTATTGTTTTTAGAAAGTGCCGATGCTTCAAAAGACATTCAAATTTACTTAAATTCACCAGGAGGAAGCGTTTATGCTGGTTTAGGAATTTATGATACTATGCAATACATCAAACCAGATGTGGCGACAATTTGCACCGGAATGGCCGCTTCAATGGGTGCTGTGTTATTATGTGCTGGAGCTCCAGGAAAACGTTCAGCATTGCCGCATTCTAGAGTTATGATTCACCAGCCATCAGGAGGAGCTCAAGGTGTTGCAACCGATATGGAAATCAACTTGCGTGAAATGTTGAAATTGAAGGACGAATTATATAAAATAATTTCCCATCATTCAGGTCAAACATTTGAGAAAGTACACAATGACTCCGAACGGGATTATTGGATGATTGCAGACGAAGCAAAAGAATATGGAATGATTGATGAAGTTTTAAGAAGATAAATACAAGTCGAAAGTTAAAAGTCGAAAGTCAAATGCAATGCTATGATTTTAAGACTTTTGACTTTTAAGACTTTTGACTATAATATATGGCAAAAGAAAAATTAGAATGTTCCTTCTGCGGAAGAAAAAAACCAGAAACAAACATATTGATTGCTGGAATTGAGGCACATATATGTGATCGTTGTATTGAACAAGCGCACGGAATAATAGTTGAAGAACTGAAAACCAATTCCAATGTAAAAGTGGCTACTGATTTAATTTTGCGCAAGCCAAAAGAAATCAGGGCTTTTTTGGACGAATATGTAATTGGGCAAGATCAAACCAAAAAAGTAATGTCAGTTGCCGTTTACAATCACTACAAAAGGTTAATGCAGCAGCAACACCATGAAGATGTGGAGATTGAAAAATCAAATATTATTATGGTGGGACAAACTGGAACGGGAAAAACATTAGTTGCCAAAACTATTGCTCGAATGTTGGACGTGCCGCTTGCAATTGTTGACGCAACTGTTTTAACAGAGGCAGGGTATGTAGGAGAAGATGTAGAAAGTATATTAACTCGATTACTTCAAGCCGCTGATTACGATGTGACTAAAGCCGAACGCGGAATCGTTTTCATTGATGAAATCGATAAAATTGCACGTAAAAGTGATAATCCATCCATAACCCGTGATGTTTCGGGAGAAGGCGTACAACAAGCATTATTGAAGTTGTTGGAAGGGACGGTTGTAAATGTGCCACCAAAAGGAGGAAGAAAACATCCTGACCAGAAATTTGTCGAGGTCAACACTCAAAATATATTATTCATTGCAGGAGGTGCCTTTGACGGAATTGAAAGAATCATTTCTAAACGATTAAACAGAACCGCTGTTGGTTATGCTACTTCTAGAAATGTTGACAATATTGATAAAGACAATTTACTGCAGTATATTATCCCAAAAGACATTAAAGATTTCGGATTAATTCCAGAAATTATAGGTCGTTTGCCCGTATTGACACACATGGATCCATTGGATAGAGAAACCCTTCGTTCTATTTTAACGGAGCCAAAAAATGCGTTGATCAAGCAATACGAAAAGTTATTTGCTATGGATGATGTTGCGTTATCTGTTACTAATGAAGCTCTAGACTATATAGTTGAGAAAGCATTGGAATACAAATTAGGAGCTCGTGGATTACGTTCTTTGTGCGAAGCAATCTTAACAGATGCAATGTATGAACTGCCTAGTTCGGATGAAAAAAATTTAGAAATCGATAAATATTATGCAGAACATACATTAAATAAAAATTTATTGAAACGATTGGAAATTGCTTCATAAATTATTGATTTTTTGCGTTATTTAGAGTTTTATCGATTAATAAAAAAACCGTCTCAATATTAAAATTGAGACGGTTTTTAAATTTTTAAAATATTCTAAAATTATTCAACAACAATCTTTTTAACTACTTTTTTGTCACCATCTTTTACAGTTACAAGGTAAATACCAGATTGAACATTATCTAATTGTAAATTTTGAGAAAACATCCCTGTGTTTGGATAATTTCTTTCAAAAATACTTCTTCCTCTAAGATCATGAACAGCTATATTAATATCATTAATTGATATTGATTCAAATTGAATTGAAAAATTCCCTTTATTTGGATTTGGATATAATGCAAAATTATTCAATCCAAAAGTTTCATTAGCTAATGCAGGAGTAATAGTAAAGTTTTTAGCATTTATTGCTAAAAAAATATTACCAACCGCTTTAACCATAAATCTGCATGTTGTGGTATTAGCCGTTACATTTGGCAAGGTTACTGCATAAGACCCATTATTAGGGACTCCAGAAGCTATAGTAGTCCAAGTAGTGGCATTTGGTGAAGTTGGTGTAGTTGCATTAAATGTTTCTAAAGAAGTAGATACATTTGTAGAAATTAAAATATCCACTGTAGGAGAATTAAATGGTGCAGAAGCCGTACTTCCAGGTACCCAGGTAACTGTTTGAGTAGATAAACCAGGATAAGATATTCCTGTTGTGCTTTGAGAAGAAACTGAGAAGGCGCCACCAGTTGTATTTACAGTAACTATAGATGCGTCTGTGGCAGTTTGACCACTTCCAGCATGATTATCTCGAGCAGTAAAAGTAAAGTTTAAAGTTCTTGCCACAGAAGAAACACTTTCCCAATTAGAATTGCTGGAAGTAGTAACAAGTAGTGTACCTGATAAAATTTTACCCATTTGAGGGAAGTATCTGAATTTATTTGTGCTTGGTTTAAAAGTTCTAAAATTTGGTCCAGCTGCTTTTGATTGTAAAACTTGACTACTAGCATTTGCAGCGGTACCAACATCATTTTGTTCCCATAAATAGGTCAGCACATCTGATGAATTTGCATCTGTAGCAGTTCCTGTTAACATAAAAGCTGTACCTACTGGAATTGTATAATCAGCTCCAGCATTTACTGCAGGCGTTGCATTAGTTCCAACTAAAGAAGTGGAAACTGGACAAGTTTTACTATTTAAATTTGTTTGAATTTGATAAATTGATTTATATGAAAAAATTGGATCAGAATGCCCTTGAACGTCATAATTTGTGATACCCGCATAACCCATAATAGTAGATCCGCTTCCCGGTTCTGTCTGGGCAATAGTTCCTTCACTTGCTTGAGTAAAAGTATGATTACCGCCTAACTGATGACCCATTTCATGGGCTACATAATCAATATCAAAACTATCTCCTTGAGGTAATCCAGCTCCTGGAGAGGTAATTCCGCTTCCTTTAGTACTAGCTACACAAACGCAGCCAATACAACCTGCATTTCCACCACCACCGGAGGCGCCAAACAGATGCCCAATATCATAATTTGCAGCAGTTATTACAGAAGTTAAATTAGCTTGTAATTCTGCATTCCAATTATTCATATTAGCGGCATCAGAGTATGGGTCTGTAGTTGGATCATAATAAATAATACTTGTATTATTAATCATATTTAAGTGTACAGCTATATCTTTTTCATAAACACCATTAACTCTGGTCATTGTAGCATTCATTGCTGCAACAACAAGTGCCACATCTGCACTACTAGTTGCATTGAATGCATTAGCATATTCTGCAGTACAAGATAATGCCAAACGCATTGTTTTAGAACTTCCAGCACTTGATTTTGAAAAAATTGAAGAAGTATTCAATAATTCTGTTTCTAATTGTTCATTTGGAGTTGTACAATTAAATGCTTTTTTAATTCTGTTTTTAGAACTATAAACAACATAAGCAGTAGCTTCTTTATCGTAAGCTTCTATAAATTCAGTTTCGCCATCTGTTCTAAAAAGCACAGTTTGAAGTCCTTGCGGAGAAACACTAAAATTAATTGTTGCTCCAAGATTTGTGATTCCTTTTCCTACATAAGCTCTAATTTGTGGAAACAAAGCTTGAAAATCTGGAGTCATATTTGAATTTTCCCAAACTTGAAATTTTTCAATTTCCCCTTTCAGGTTAGGAAATTCTACAACAACACCTTTTTGTTTAGAAAATTTGTCTTTTACATTAGCTAATGGTTGTTTAAAAGCATTAATGTCTATAGAAAAATAGTACTCTCCTTCATTATTAATATTTTGTTGAACTCGAACTTTTTTAGAAGTAATATTGCTTGTAACTTTATGCCAAACCGAACTTCCTTGAGCTATCATTTGACCAAAACTAAAGATAAGTGTTAAAATAAGTAGTGATTTTTTCATTTTAGTTGATTTTAATTTAGTCTGTAAATGTATAATTTTAATTTTAAATCAAAAAAAATTTAACATATGCTAATTAATTCTTAAGAAAACTATTTTAATTTTAATCTTAAACGAATAATCTTAAACTTTAAATTAAATTTGCATCCAAACAATACAAAATTGAATACCTACAATTCCATTTCAGAATATCATTCCAATAAAAAATCAGTGGTTACCATCGGCACCTTTGACGGTGTACATATTGGTCATAGTAAGATTTTAGAGCGCATTATTCATAGCGCACAAGAATGTAATTGTGAAAGTACAGTTCTTACTTTTTTTCCACATCCAAGAATGGTGTTGCAAGAAATTTCGGAAGTAAAACTTCTGAATACTATCGATGAAAAAATAACGCTTTTAGAAACTATCGGAATCGATAACCTCATCATTCACCCATTCAATAAAGACTTTTCTAGATTAACAGCCGAAGATTTTGTAAAAACTATTTTAGTAAATCAACTCCACATTCAAAAAATTATCATTGGTTACGACCATCGTTTTGGAAGAAATAGAACGGCAGACATCAACGATTTAATTGTATTTGGGGAAAAATTCAACTTTGAAGTAGAGCAAATTTCGGCTCAAGAAATCAACGAAATTGCAGTCAGTTCTACTAAAATAAGAAATGCGATTTTGAATGGAAATATCGCTATGGCTAATGACTATTTAGGATACCACTATTTTATTTCGGGCACCGTTATAAAAGGTAATCAATTGGGAAGAACCATTGGATTTCCAACAGCTAATATTCAAATCAAAGAAGACTATAAATTGATTCCCAAAAAAGGGGTTTATGTTGTAAAAAGCAATTACAATAACCAACCCGTTTTTGGCATGATGAATATCGGAACTCGCCCTACAGTTAATGGCGAAAACCTATCTGTTGAGGTACACTTTTTCGACTTTGATAAAGATATTTATAACGAAGTAATTACGATTGAAATACTAGAATTTATTCGGGAGGAACATAAATTTGAAACATTAGAAACGCTCAAACACCAGATTCAAAATGACAAAGCGTTTTCAATAAACTACCTGAACAATACTTCTTTTTAATCATTGTTTGTTAATAAGGAATTAACTACTTTTGAAACATCATTAAATTTACCGCAATGAGCATCACAAAACACAATTGGTCTAAAGAAGAAATCATCGCAATATACAACAAGCCGATGATGGATTTATTGTATGAAGCAGCAACTATTCATAGAGAACAGCATGATCCAAACGTAGTTCAAGTATCTACCTTATTATCTATAAAAACGGGAGGTTGCCCAGAAGATTGTGGTTATTGTCCGCAAGCTGCTCGTTATCATACCAAAGTTGAAGGAAACGATTTGATGAGTGTGAGCCAAGTAAAAGCACAAGCTTTACGAGCCAAATCTAGCGGTTCTTCTCGTGTATGCATGGGTGCCGCATGGCGAAATGTAAAAGACGGACCAGAATTTGACGATGTTCTAGAAATGGTTCGTACCATCAATAAGTTGGATATGGAAGTTTGTTGTACGTTGGGTATGCTTACCGAAAATCAAGCGCAACGTTTGGCAGAAGCCGGATTGTATGCCTACAACCATAATTTAGACACATCTGAAGACTATTATAAAGAAGTGATTTCTACTCGCGGTTTTGAAGACCGTTTGCAAACCATTGATAACGTTCGTAAAACCAATGTTACCGTTTGTAGCGGTGGAATTATCGGAATGGGGGAATCTGTTGAAGATCGTGCGGGCATGTTAGTGGCACTTTCTACATTAAACCCACAACCGGAATCGGTGCCAATAAACGCCTTAGTAGCGGTTGAAGGAACGCCAATGGAAAATGAAAAACCCATTGAAATTTGGGAAATGATTCGTATGGTGGCGACCACTAGAATTGTAATGCCCGAAACTCAAGTGAGATTGTCTGCTGGAAGAACTGAAATGTCTCGCGAAGGTCAGGCCATGTGTTTCTTTGCTGGTGCCAATTCTATTTTTGCTGGAGATAAATTATTGACCACTCCTAACCCGGATGTGAATGACGACATGAAAATGTTTGAAATTCTTGGATTACAAGCTCAAAAACCATTCATAAAAGTAATGCAACCTAAAACCGTGGAAGCAGACGATTCTCAATTTCAATCGTTGGGCGAAAAACCAAAATGGACCAGACCAGAGCATAAAATTGAACGGAATTTAGAAGCATCTACCAAAGGAAAATAATAATTTTTGAACTTTTTTTAGAACTTCATTTTCTCCAAAAAAATTACTCTTTGCTTTCTAAAAAATCTTTATACCACCAACCAGAATTTTTAATCGTTCGTTCTTGGGTAGAATAATCTATATAAACAAGTCCAAATCGTTGTTTGTAACCTTCAGCCCATTCAAAATTGTCGGTGAGTGACCAAACAAAATAACCCGCTACTTTGGAACTTATTTTCGTAGCATTTAAAACTTGTTCCAAATAAGATTTAATAAAATGACTTCGATGGGAATCATCGACAACACCATCAATAAATTCATCTGGAAATGAAGCGCCATTCTCTGTAATCATTATTTTTTTGACTCCTTCGTAACTGTCAAATTTGATTATCATTTCGTAAATGGCTTCAGGATAAACCTCCCAATCCATAGCAGTATAATACACTTTTCGCTTATCCGCTGGGATGATTTTAGCATTCAAATAGGGTGTGAAAATAGAATGGGCAATAACCTCCCTTGTATAATTTTGAATGCCAATAAAATCAAATGTAACTTTCATTAATTCATCATCCTCTGGCTGTGTATACTTTACTACTTTTTTCAAAAAAGGAAGTGTATCCATAGGATAACCCAATCCAAGTGTGGGCTCTATAAAAAGTCTATTGAGCAATGCATCTACCCTATTCGCCGCTTCTGTATCTTTTAAAGAAATAGAATGAGGGGTGATGTAGGAACACGAGTAAGTAGTCCCAACTTGAGTTTCTGAGTCAATTGCTTTAATAGTGTTGTATCCAATTGCTTGACACAAAATTGCGTGATGCATCGCTGGAATAAAATTCTTGAATCCTTTTTTTCCAGGTGCGTGGATGCCCAGAAAATAACCTGCTCCCGTAAAAACCATTGGTTCGTTGAGCACCATCCAATGGCGAACTTTTCCTTTAAAAGCAGTAGCGCAGACTTGGGTAAATTCTTGAAACCATCCCAGTATTTGCCGATTTGTCCAACCGCCCTTTAACTCCAATTCATGCGGTAAATCCCAATGATAAAGGGTAACGAAAGGTTCTATTCCATTTTCAAGACAACAATCAATTATTTTATGATAAAAATCGAGTCCTACCTGATTAATTTCTCCTATCCCATGGGGTAAAATTCGCGACCATGATATGGAAAACCTGTAATTAGGAATCCCCATTTGTTTGATTAAAGCGATATCAGTTTTATAATTTTCATAAAAATTGGAAGCTTCAAAATGAGTATCGTGGTTTAGAATCTTATTTTTTTCTGTTACAAATACATCCCAAATAGACAATCCTTTTCCATCAACATCATAAGCGCCTTCTGTTTGCGTTGCCGAAGATGCTACTCCCCATAAAAAATGGTCGCCAAAATCTTTACTCGAGATTTTATGATTACTCATATTTATTGGAATAAATTATAATTGTCAGATTCAAAACTGGTATTCATTTTTTTATTTCCAGCATGATTTTCAATAATCGTAGTTATAATTTCTTCCGTATTATCTGGATAATCGACTTCAACAATAGCATCATCAGCAAGCCATTTTTTTATTTTAGGAATATTATCTATACTTAATTTTTTAATGACTGGAACACCCATTTCTTTTAGCATTGCTGCATTGCATGCTTGTTCGTATTGTTTTTTCATTGGAATTACCATTAATTTTTTCTTGAGATACAAGGCCTCACTAACGGTTCCAAAGCCTGCATTACATAACACTCCTTTGGATGAAGCTATACTTTTTAGAAATAATTCACTTTCAATTGGATAGACCGTTATGTTTTTTATTTTTTTTCCTTTATTATAGTGTTTGGAAAAAACTTGCCAATTTTCAGTAAATAATAACCTTAAATGCTTAATGATTTGTTCGTCATCATAAGAAGGAAGATAGACCGTATAATGACCTTCATGGGTTGGCGTTACTTCTCGCACCTGTTTTCTGATGATTGGGGTATAAACTGTTCCATCTAAACGTTTGAAATGGAATCCATAATTGTACGTAGTTGGTGCATAATTCTGTAAAACCAATTTACCAATTACGTCCTGTTTTTGGGGCTTTGGTGCCAACGGATGAAGCGTGGCAACCTGATTACTCAACCCAATACATTCTTTCTTAGCTTTAATGGCTGCCCAACAAGAAATTGGCTCAAAATCACTAATGATTAAATCATACGGTTTTAAATCAAGTTTTTTTATTTCTTTTAGCAGTTTAATCGAATTCAATTTAACGAAGGTTTTCCAAAAATCGACGCCCCCTTTTTTTCCAAAAATAAAAGACAATCCTTTAAATCTATATTTTACTTCAAACGGCAACTCGATATCCGATTGGATGCCACTAACCAAAATATCTACTTCCCCTTTTTGTTGTAAGTAAGGTATAATTTCTATTGCTCTTGTGATGTGACCATTTCCTGTACCTTGAACGGCATATAATATTTTCATTATTAAAATTTGATAGGAGTAACTAGTTCATTTGTTTGCAAAAAACCACCTAACATCTGATGGAAAATTTCTTCGTTTTCCATTAATACCAAATCATCTTCATTATCGTTCATTTCTTTTTTAACAAATTCCTCAGCATTGTATTTATAAAGTGACCACTGTTTATTATGGTATTCTAATGCGGTCAAATTCTCAATCCAATCGCCCGAGTTTAGATATTCTACTTGTCCGGTTTCTGTTTTTATGGTTTTCATTTCTGGATGATGAATGTGGCCGCACACCACAAAGTCATATCCGTTTGAAATAGCAATATCGGCGGCGGTTTTTTCAAAATCATTAATGAATTTAACGGCTTTTTTTACACTGTTTTTAATATTTTTGGATAAAGATATTTTCTCTTTTCCCATTTTAACTGAAATCCAGTTGCAAAAAGCATTGATAAGAATAAGTAAATCATAACCATGAGAACCCAGCTTAGTCAACCATTTGGAATGTTGCATCGTTACATCAAAAACATCTCCATGAAAAATCCATGTTTTTTTGCCGTCTAAGTCCAACACCAATTTATTTTCTATGCTTAGTTTTCCCATTTTAAAACCCGCAAACTTCCGGAGCATTTCGTCGTGATTTCCCGTAATATAATATACTTTAGTACCTTTACTAACCCAATTGATGATTTTGTGAACCACCTGCATGTGCGATTTTGGCCAGTATCTTTTACTGAATTGCCACATATCAATAATATCTCCATTCAACACCACCATCTTGGGTTTGATGCTGCTCATGTAGTTCAAAAGTTCTTTACTCTGACAACCATACGTTCCTAAATGAATGTCTGAAATGACAACTAAATCGACATTTCTTTTTTTAATTTTTGCCATAAACAAATGAATTAAAAGCTATTAATAAAAATAAATTTGAAAATGTGTTGAAAATAATAACGCTAATTGTGGGGGTGGTGAAATCACAACAAAACGAAGAGGTAATTTTTTGTAAATCGGAAGAAAAGGATAAACTATTTTTCAACGGTATCTTTTTGACATATCAAAAATATTTTATCTGTGTTGCTTTTGGATTACCTTATCATTAAATTTAGGTTAAATAAACTCCTTTGGAATAAAATTTTATAGTTTTGGTAAGATTAACTAAATTATAAACGTTTAGAATTCTTTATTTGAAAAGGAAAGGCATAAAAAAGTCCTACTAAACCAGTGTTGATTTAGTAGGACTTGGTAATTAATAAACTACAATTTTATTGTAAAATAATTTTCTTGGTATTGACAAGTATCCCTTGCGCATTATAAATTTTTACAAAATATACCCCTTGACCACTCCAAGTGTTAAGCGGAACCACATATTGTTGCGTGTTCATAGGTTGATTAAATACTTCTTGACCCAATGTGTTGGTGATTACAATGTTCCAACCGCTAACATTAGCAAGAGTACCACAATCTATAGTGATATGGTCATTAGCAGGATTTGGATAGATTGTTACGGTGTTAGCATACGTTGGCGGATTAAAACTTAATAAGCCGGTATTGATAACTAACGATTGGCAAGTAGAATCAGCATAATACAAATTGGTAATTTCTTGTTGGGTTAAGGCGCGATTCCAAATGCCGATGTCGTCTAGTAAACCATTCATTGTATTGTATGAAGGATGATTCATTCTACCAAAATTTACATTTGATGCTAATCGTGGTAATCCACTAAAAATAAAATTACTAACTAAAACACCATTTATATAAAGCTTAGCATCATTTGATTTAACAGAAAAACTAACATTAATCCAATTATTAACCCAATTATTATAATAGTATGATGTTGATTGATAAATTCCAGTTGAATTAATTGTCTCAACCATTAAATAATCATTTCCAACAACATCCCAATTAAAATTTAATGACCCAATTGAAGAAGAATAAAACTCCATTAAACGTGGTTGAGTTTGACATCCTGTTGAGGTTTTATTTACCCAAAAAGAAACGGTATATTCATTTGTAAGATCAATTGTATTTGTATTAATATTTGCCGAAATATTAGTTTGACAGTTTATTCCTGAAAAATAATATGCATTACTAGTGTTTCCAAAACGGTCTGTATTCAAAGTAGCTCCGTTAACAGTTCCATTATTTCCATTACCACTAACATCGTTAGCATTACTACTAAAAGGATAATATGCCAATAATCCATTAGTTGGTAAATAGCTCGGTACCTGCGAATAGAAAGAATTCAAACAAAGTAAAAAATAAAAGAGATAGAGTTTTTTCATAATTTTATGATTTAAGATTTTTCAAATTTAATGTCAAACAAAAATTTGTTCTGAAAATTCATTCCTAGAAATATATTCTAGTATTATTTTAAATTATAATTCTGAATTTCATTCGATTATTTAAAATAAAAAAATGTCTCAAAAGAGGCATTTAATTAGAATATTCTATGTTATATAAATTATTTCAAAGTAAAATACAACGGATTTAATCTAATTTCTTTTATACGTTTGTCGATTTCGTTCTTTTGTATTAATATCAATGGACTTTCATTTTGTGTAACAATTGCATTTAGTTTAACTAATAACGAAGAGAGAACCAAATCTCTTTTTTTAATTACATTGTTAACATTATCGGGACTTTCTTTTTCAAAAAAACTATTGAGTTGGTTGAGTTGGATAAACGTTGTATTGTTTTGAAATAAGAAAACCACTATTTTTTCTTCTAAAGAATCTAAATTGTTGATGATTTTGGATTTATAATACAATTTGTTTTGATTTTGGTTAAATATAAAACACTTCCCTTTTTTATTATTTAACCATTTGTATATTCCAAAAACTAGTAAAAGAGTTAAAACTAGTAATAGTATTGGAATTACATAGTCCTGCCAAGGAGAATAATACAATTTTTCGATTTTAATTGGATGTTTCAAAAACTGGGTTAATGGTAAAGATTCTAATTCTATTTTATTAATACCCGATAAATATTGTACATAAATTAAAGAATTAGAAATAGAATCAAAATATAGTCCTGCAGGCTTACTAATAATATTTTTATTATAAAAATAAGAAGCGGTGTTGCTACTATAGTCAATTGATACTATGTTTTCCCCATTTACTAAATATAATTTTTTGTTAGCTTGAAATGTAAAAAAATTGTCTTTTGATTTAGTAATAAAGTCAGCAATTTTATTATTGTAAACTCCTAAATTTTGCCATTCCAAATTAGAGTAATTTAGGTACCAAATATTATGGTCTTTTTCGAAAGATGTTGTTAATTCTGTTTTCCAACCACCAAAGATAAAAACGCCTTTTTCATTATAATAGGTTAATGGGCCACTTCTTTCAATAGGCTTTTCCTCTTCATTATAATATAATCTAAACCATTCCTTTGTTTTTATATCAAAACTTGTAATAATATTTTTTGAAGTAAATAATCCATAGCCTCCAAATAAACAAATTTGATTTTTATAAACAAAAGGAGAAGCGCCGTATTGGTTTTTTTGTAAAAAAGAATTGTCAATTCGCACTATAGAATCGTTTCGATATTCTAAAACCGGACCGCATCCCACATGAACTAAATAAGTATGGTTTTTTATATTGAAATGATAAGTATAGTTTTTTAAAACATCTGGATATTCGGTATGTTTTAGTTTAGTTGGGTTTTTCAGTTCGCCTTTATACACCAAAGAATCATTTACAATCGTAATAGGTTTTCCCGTTTTGGCATCTTGAAAAAAACAAATATTATCTGTTAAAGGTATAGATTGTGCCGATAATAGCGAAGCAGTGAGTAAAGCCCATAAACAGAAAAACTTTTGTAGCATGTGAACATTTTTACACAAATGTAGTAGTATTACCAGTTTTTAATTTAAAAAATAATAGAATATGTATCTGGTAGTATTATTTTTTTAAATGTATTTCTAGTGCATATTCTTCAACTGCTCTAAATAATCCCGTTGGTTAGATAATCTCGGAATCTTGTGTTGCCCTCCCAATTTGTCGTTTGCTGCTAACCAATCGTAAAATAAATTCTCGCGCGCTACATTAATTTTAAGTCGATTTAATGTCATGTTATTGTAGCGTTTTGCCTCATAATCGGAGTTGACGGTTTGCAGCATTTCGTCTAGAATTTTTGCAAATAATGTAATGTCTTCCGGGGCTTTTTTAAATTCAATCATCCATTCGTGAGCGCCTTTTTCTTTGCCTTTCATGAAAATTGGTGCCACCGTATAATCTTTTACATCACAATTCAATTGCGAACAAGTTTTGGCAATGGCTTGATCGGTATTTTCTACCATTAACTCTTCTCCAAAAACATTGATGTGGTGTTTGGTTCTTCCAGAAACACGAATTCTATAAGGATTTAAGGACGTAAACCGAACAGTATCGCCAATTAAATACCGCCACAAACCGGAATTGGTTGTAATTACCACCGCATAGTTTTTTAATAATTCTACTTCCGATAACGGAATTACTCTCTGATTGTCGGTTCCAAAAGTATCCATCGGAATAAATTCGTAAAAAATACCATAATCCAACATCAACAATAAATCATTGGAATAATTCAAATCTTGAATAGCAAAAAAACCTTCAGATGCATTGTAAATCTCATAGTATTTGAAATCGGTATTGGGAATTATCTTTTGGTATTGTTCTCGATAGGGTTCAAAGTTGACTCCGCCATGAAAATAGACTTCAAGATTGGGCCACAATTCCATTAAATGCAAATTTCCCGTTTCAGATAAAATGCGATTCAGTAAAACCAGCATCCACGAAGGAACTCCTGCAAAACTAGTTACATTTTCGCTTTTGGTTTCGTTGATAATCGCGGTAAGTTTGCTTTCCCATTCGCTCATTAGCGAAACTTTATTGCTTGGGGTGCTGCTAAATTCGGCCCACATCGGCATATTTTCAATTAAGATAGCTGACAAATCGCCAAATGAAGTATTGTTGTTTTCGTAAATTTGAGAACTGCCCCCCAATCGCAAACTTTTACCTAAAAATAGTTCCGAGTTTTCATTGTTGTTCAAATACATGCACAACAAATCTTTACTGCCTTTATAATGACAACCTTCGAGCGCACTTTCGCTCACCGGAATGAATTTGCTTTTGGCATTGGTCGTTCCGCTCGATTTGGCAAACCATTTAATAGGTTCATTCCAAAAAACATTCTGTTCCCCTTGGCGGGTGCGTTCGATTAATGGTTCTAATTCTTCGTAAGTGGCAACCGGAACTCTTTCACAAAATGTTTTATAACTTTTAATGGATTCAAAATCATAGTGTCTCCCAAATTTCGTTTCTTCGGCCTGACGAATTAAGTGAAGAAGCAATTCTTCTTGTACTTCATTAGGGTATTTCAAAAACAACTCAATCTGATGAATGCGTTGCTTCAAAACCCAAGAGGCGATTGAATTGATTATTGGAAAAGGCATTTTTTAGAATTACGAATTATGAATTACGAATTATGATTTATAACTTTACCAAAAATAACAAATTTTGTGGAACTTGAAACTTTAACCCTGAAACTTTAAAACAATGATATACGAAGGGGTCTTAACCAAAATGCAAACGGAATATTCGAATCCAATTCATTATTATTTGGTTTTTGAAAATAGTTTTCTGAATTTGAATCAATTGTTAGATAAACATTTGGAGATAAACTTTGTGGGGTATCAGTGTTTGAATTGTGGAAAAAAGAAGAAAATCTTCCGACAAGGATTTTGTTATGATTGTTTTATGAATAGTCCTTCGGCAGGCGATTGGATCATGAAACCCGAATTGAGCACTGCGCATTTAAACATTGAAGATCGAGATTTGGAATACGAACGGAAAGTACAATTGCAACCACATATCGTGTATTTGGCTTTATCAAGTGAGGTAAAAGTGGGTGTAACTCGAAAAACGCAAGTCCCAACACGTTGGATTGACCAAGGAGCCGTGCAAGCGATTCCAATTGTTGAAGTTCCCAATCGTTATTTGGCAGGAATTACCGAGGTGGCACTAAAAAATCATTATGCCGATAAAACCAATTGGCAAAAAATGCTGAAAAATGAAGTGCCTGCAGCCGATTTAATAAAAGAACGGAGGAGTTTGCGGTATTTAATTCCGAAAGAGGTTCAAGAGTATTTTCATCCCGAAAAAGAAGATTTGTATGAGTTGCATTTTCCAGTTATGGAATATCCTAAAAAAGTTACAAGCTTGAATTTGGATAAATCGCACCATTTTTCAGGGAAATTATTGGGAATAAAAGGGCAATATTTAATCTTTCAAGATGGTACTGTTTTTAATGTTCGCACTTTTGAAGGATATGTGGTCACAATAAATTTGTAAGTTTAGGCTTTGAATAACTATACCGATATTATTTAGCGAACATGAAATCCTTTAAATAATAAGGTTCAAAATAAGCCACATCTTCAAAGTCTTTGTTTTGAAATTTAGCGAAGGAAATAGCACTCATTTCATTGGCTGAAGGAAATACAATTTCATCTAAAAAAATAAAATTAGATTGCGATAAAACCAGTTTAGCCTTTTCGCTACTGTCTCCAATGAAGTAAATTTTTTCTGAATGATTTGCAAAGCTATTCTCTGTCAAAATTTCGGCTTGAACCTCACGAATCATTTCTTTATTTGAATTGAAAATAGCGCTATAAACTTCCATTCTTCGGGCATCAATCATTGGCACAATACATCCATCATTTTGTTTGACTTGATGTGCCAAAGAAGTTAATGTATCAATAGCAATTAAAGGAATATCCAGGGCATAACACAATCCTTTTGCGGCAGAAACACCAATTCGCAATCCGGTATAGGAACCAGGACCTTGACTAACGGCTACAGCATGTAAATCGGACATTGAAATTTTGGCTTGATTGATGATTTCAGCAATAAAAACATGCAATTTTTCGGCATGGGAATATCCTTGTTCCGCTATTTCTTTACAAATAATCGTCGCCCCATCTTTTGCCAGGGAAACCGAACAATTTTTGGTAGCTGTTTCAATATTAAGGATATAACTCATTTAAGAAACCAATTATTTTTTGGGAAGTTTGTCAGTTGGAGAACTTACTTTGACCTTGTCGCCCGAATTCAGATCTTTTGTAACGGTAACATAAGGGCCAGTAATCACTTCGTCTCCTTTTTTCAACCCTGATAAAATTTCAATATTGGTATCGTCTTGAATACCTGTTCTTACAATTCTAATTTTAGCTTTGTCGCCCACTTTTACAAAAACACATTCGTATTTTTTATCACTTTTCGACTTTACTTGATCTTTATTGTTTTCTGAAATATCAAATTTCATAGTGGCGGTGGTGTCCGATTTTACTACAACAGAGCTGATTGGAACACCGACAACATTTTCTTTTCGTGTAGTAATAATATCAACCGTTGCTGTCATTCCCGGTCTGAATGGAGAATAAGTATCCGGTTTTCCTTGAATCAAATCCAGGTAAGATTCTTTTAAAATTCTAACTTTTACTTTAAAATTAGTAACCTGATCGGCAGTAGTTGTGGTGCTTGCCGAATTAGAAATGCTAGTTACAACTCCTTTAAATTCTTTTTTCAAATAGGCATCCACTTGAATTTTAGTTTCGTCACCAATGTTAATTTTAACAATATCGTTTTCATTTACATCGACTTCAACCTCCATATTGTTCAAGTTAGCCACACGCAACAATTCGGTTCCAGCCATTTGTTGGGTTCCTAAAATACGTTCTCCTAGTTCCACACTAAGTTTTGAAATCGTTCCGTCGTTTGGAGAATAAATAGTAGTTCTTCCCAAATTGTCTTTTGCTTCTTTAACCGATGCGGAAGCACTTTGAACGTTAAAATAAGCCGTTTGTTTATTCGCTTTTGCGACTTCAAAAGAGGCAGTCGCTTTGTCCCAATCGGCTTTGGAAATAATTCCTTTTTCGTACAACGTTTTGTTTCTTTCAAAACTCGCTTGCGCTTCTTTGAAAGAAGCATCTGCTTGGTTTAATCCTGATTTTGTTCCAGAATAATTTGAAACGGAACGATTCAAACCCGAAGTATATAAATCGGGATTGATGCGAACTAACAAATCCCCTTTTTTTACTACTTGTCCTTCTTTTACAGGTAAATCGATTATTTCTCCCGATACTTGAGACGATATTTTAACTTCTATTTCGGGTTGAATTTTACCGGTTGCTGAAACCGTTTCAACAATAGTAATTGGATTGGCTTTTGCAATTTCAACTTCTTTAGAATCATCATTTTTCCCTATGATGCCTTTAGATTTTAAAATAACCAATAAAACAACTACTACAATTACTACTGAAAGCAGGATATAAATTCTCTTTTTTGTCATGACATTATTTATTTTCAATGATTGGTATTCCGAAATAAAACTCTACAATTTTAACTTTAAAAATATAATCGTATTTCGTTCTTAACACTTCTGATTGCGAATTTACATACAACGTTTGTGACTGCGTAAAATCGAAACTATTCATCATTCCAACCGCAAATTTTTCTTTGGCATAATTGAAGGCTTCTTTTCTAGCTTCAAAGGCAACTGTTGCCGCTTCGTAGGCATTCAATGCTACTTTTGCATTGGTAATAGCCGTGTACACATTTCGCTCCAAATCAAGAATGGCTTGTTTTTCATTTGTTTTAGAACGCTCTAAAGCAATTTTGTATCGAGCCACATTGTTTTTTGCTGAAAATCCATTCAAAATAGGCACATTTAATTGCACCCCAAAATTATGCCCTTTGTTATTACTAAACTGATCAAAAAATGGCAGTGGTCGAGATAAAATTGGATTACCAGAGCCATCAATACCTACAATTCTATCGGCATAACTCACTCTGGAACTGAAACTATAAAAACCTGTTAAACTTGGTTGATAAGCTCCTTTTGCAATGGTTACATCTTTTTCGGCAAGTTCTAAATTAGCACGCGCAATTTTAAGTTCTACTCTTTCTTGTTTTGCCTTTTCAACAATGTCATCTGGTTTCTGAAGCATAGTTGCACTTGGTTTGGCTTCATAATCTACATCAGCAATATCAAACGTTTGAAAATCTTCTAATTGTAGCAGTTGAGCCAAACTCAATTTGGAAATAAATAAATTATTTTCTGCAGCAATTACTTTTTGTTTGTCGGCCGCCACAGTAGCTTTTACATCTAATAAATCACCACGAGCTACAACTCCAGATGCTACGAGTTCTTCACTACGTTTTTGCTGTTTTTCATCATAAGTCAATTGCTCGTTCTGGACTTTTAAATTCTCTTTATTAAATAGAATTTGCAGATAGGCATTGGCAACATTCAACGAAATATCATCTTTTATTTTTGTCAGTTGATATTGCGACGCAATGATAGAAAGATTGGCTTTTCGAAGTCTATTTTGATTTTGAAGTCCGTTATAAATAGTAATGTTGGAGTTCAAACCCGCCGAAGTAAACTGTGTGGTTTGATTTTCTAACAAACCTGTGGTGATGTTTTGATTCAAACCAATATTCCAAGAATGGGAAGCATTGGCATTAATGCTAGGCAAAAAACTTCCTATTGCTGCAGTTCTTCCTATTGCAGTAGTTTCAGCATCCAATTCGGTTTGTTTTATAGAGATGTTGTTTTTAAGTGCATAATCTACACATTCTTGTAAGGTCCACTTTTTGTTTTGTGCTTGAGCGTTGATTCCCAAGAACAAAAAAAGTAACATCGCTAATATAAAACAGGTGTTTTTCATGTTTTTTATTCAAAAGTGAAAATGATAGGCAAATTTAATAGTTTTAAAATGAATTTCATTAAATTAACACAATCTTATCAGACGTTAAATTGCTTTTTTTGTTACATTCACGTCGAAATTAATTTTTTTTTTAAAATGAAAAATATTTTTGTTGCAACGACTCTTTTTGTGCTTTTTTCTTCCCTTTTTGGTTGTTCTTCGACCAATAAATTTGCGAGTTTAAAACCTGAGCCTTCTGAAAATGTTTCTGTGGTTTATAAAAACACGACGTCATTTGTAAGTATGCCAATGGAAATTTCGCTTAAAGAAATAGAGAATCAGTTGAATAAATCATTAACAGGATTGATTTATGAGGATGATATTCTGGAAGATGATAAAACGGAAATGAAAATTTGGAAAACAGCTCCTATAAAATTGACAGAAAAAGATGGAAAAATTGAATCAGTATTGCCTTTGAAAATTTGGTCAAAATTCAAATATGGAACTGATTTTATGGGATTGAATGACACCCGTGAAATTGAATTGAACGGAACCATAACCTTAAGGAGTGATGTAAAATTGTCTAATTGGAAGTTGGATACCAATTCGGAGATTGAAAATTTTGAGTGGAGCGAGAGTCCCACGGTCTTGGTTGCTGGAAAAAAGATACCTATAACGTATATCATCAATCCGACATTGTCTCTTTTTAAATCAAAAATAGCAAAGAAAATTGATGCCGCTATCGAAAAATCATGCGATTTTAAACCTTATGTTTTGAATGTATTACAAACTATGAGTACACCTTTTGAAACAAGTACTCAATATGAGACGTGGTTTAAAATGAATCCGATAGAAGTGTATGTAACCGATGCAATAATCCAAAAAAATAAAATACAAATGAATTTGGGTTTGAAATGCACCATGCAAACTATGGTTGGGGAACAACCGAAAACTACCTTTGACAAAGAGGGGATTTCGTTTAAACCCGTAACCAAAGTACCCGATAAAACTACGGCAACAGTGGCAGCGATTTCTACTTATGAAAGTGCCTCGCGCATTATTACTAAAAACTTTCAAGGAAAAGAATTTGCTTCTGGAAGTAGAAAAATTGTAGTTCAAAAAGTAGATTTATGGGCCAAAGATGGCAAAATGATTATCGCTTTAGACATGACGGGTAGCATTAATGGAACAATATATTTGAGTGGAATTTCAAATTATAATGCGATTACCAAAGAAATTTATTTTGAGCAAATGGATTATGTTTTGAACACGAAAGGTCTTTTAACCAAAACTGCGAATTGGCTTTTGCAAGGTATGATTCTGAAAAAAATACAAGAAAGTTGTCGCTATTCTATTCAAGAAAATCTAGAGGAAGGTAAGAAAAGTTTGCTGCCTTATTTGAACAATTACTCGCCTATGAAAGGTGTTTTTGTCAATGGAACGATGAATGATTTTGAATTTGAAAAAGTAGAGTTGACCAATAATGCCATTATTGCATTTATTACTACTACCGGAAAGATGAACGTTAAGATTGATGGGATGGAGTAATCAATTCATTCCTGCTTCTTTTTTGCATACATCCTGTAAACCACTACTCCAACCACACCTACCAAAATATAGGGAATAACCATAAGATACACGATTCCATCATTAACTGCTTCGGCTTTCATTGTGTTTCCTTCACTTTCTAATGAGGCACGACACATGGCACATTGGGCAATAGAGGCAATAGGCATTAAGCAATAGGCAATAGCGATTATCACTTTCAAAAACCAACTTGCTTTTGACTTTTGACTTTTGACTTTTGACTTAATTACCATAATAAGGCGCAATCATTATATAGACAATAACACCTGTTACAGCAACATAAAGCCATAATGGAAAGGTGATTCTTGCTAATTTTTTATGTCTATCGAATTCAGAAGATAATGCTCTTACATAAGTAAACAAAACCAAAGGGATGATAGTAACCGATAAGACAATGTGTGTAATCAATAAGAAAAAATAGATATATTTAATAACTCCTTCACCACCAAATGTGGTAGCTTCAGCCGTCATGTGATAGGCCACATACATTAATAAGAAAACCACCGAACAAGCAATAGCGGAAGTCATTAGTTTTTCATGTAAAGCACGATTACCATTTTTGATAGCCCTAACTGCCAATATTAATAAAATTGCTGTAATGCCGTTTATAGTTGCATAAATTGGAGGTAAAAAAGAAAGTGGCTTTACCTGAATTCCGAAATCTTTTAAACGAATGCTAAAAAGTAACACCACTGCCAGTGGAATTATAATTGAAACGATGATGATTGGTGTTTTAAACTTTTTTTCTATTGCTTTATTTTCTTTCATGATTATTCTTTTAATAGTATTTTAATGTCTTCTTTAATGGCATCAACTCCTTTTTGTTCTAATCCGTCATAATATAAAATCGGATTCCCTTGTTGGTCTTTTCGGCATCTGATATTTCCGTTTTTATCAATGAGAGCAAAAAGTCCAGAATGTTCAAAATTGCCTATGGCTTTATTATTTTCACCTACATAAAGATTAAATCCTTTGTTGGCTAAATTGAAAATATAGTCTTTATTACCCGTAAGAAAATGCCAATTAGCTGAAGTTGCACCTAACTTTTTGGCGTGTTCTTTAAGTACGGCTGGCGTATCATTTTCGGGATTGATACTGATCGAGGCAATACCAAAATCTTTTTCATTTGAAAACTCCTTTTGAATGGTAATCATGTTTTTGTTCATGATGGGACAAATGGAAGGACATGTGGAAAAGAAAAATTCTAAAACATATACTTTCCCTGTATACTCTTTATTAGAAATTTTGGAATTGTTTTGGTCAGTTAATTCAAATTTTGGAGCGGGTCCAATTTTATTTAACGTTTGATTATTTACCATTTCATTTGAAAGACTCATACGGTCGTTTTGAACTACAGACCCATTTTTAATTCGGTCAATAATTTTAGGAATGAAGATGATTCCAAATAGTAGAATTATAAATGAAATACCAATATAAGATTTGTTTTTCATTGCTTAGATTTGTCTTGTTGCGTTATGATTTTTCTTTAATGCCAATCGGTACTCTGCTAAAATAATTTTTACATCGTCGGTCATTTCGTTATAAAGTTCAGACACAAAAATAGTATTATAACCTTCTTTATATTCTGATTTTCCTTTTTTATCGTGTCCTTTTCTACCGCGAAGGTTTCTTTTTTTGTCTATAATAAAAACATTTGGCGTTCCTAATGTGGTATCTAGCTTTCCAACCAATTGCATTTTATCATAGAAATTGTGGATTTGTTCGGGTGATCCAAAAGCAAAATTCCAACCTGCTTGTGTACCTAATTTCAATAAATCGTTTTGAAGTTCACGAACTTGATTTTGCGTTCCATCTGGAAGAATCATCACCATTTGAAAATCTTTAAAATTTTTGTTTCTATCAAATATCTTTTCATAAAGATTAAAGAAATTTCCTTTGTGTTTTAGAACATCTTCGCCAACAAATCCTAGAATGGTAATTTTTCCCTTTAAGGCCAAAGGTTTATTATCTAATGTTATCCATGAATTTAGTTCTGGAATGTTTTTAGTAATGGTTGGAAGTTTAGCAAAGCTATTGATTCCAGAGGCAAAGAAAAGATAGGCAACGATAGGAAGTATAAACAATACAAACAACACCAGATTCTTTTTCATTGTATTTTACTTTTTAATTATACAAAAATAAAAAAAGGCACGCAATTGCGTACCTTTTTATTGAATTATTATCATGTTAAAAATTCCACTTGATTGTAGCATCTCTAAAAACCTGAAATATATAATTTCCTTCCGTTAACAAGATAAAGACCAAGTATAAAATTAAGAATATAACCGTCCATACAACAGCTCTTCTTAAAGCCGGAGTTTCGCCTTCCATGTGCATGAAAGCCCAAACAATGTAATACGCTTTAAAAATTGTTAGGATAATGAATATCCAATTCAATAAATTCATACCTAAAATATCGGTCAAGTGTAATGCTGCTGGCTTTTGAATTCCTAAGAATACCTCAACTGTTGTAACAACAGATAGTATTCCAAAAACCAACCAAATTCTTTTTGTATTAGAAACGTGTTCGTGTGACATAATATATAATTTCTAAAATATTAAACTAAATAAAAGAATGTAAATACAAAAACCCAAACTAAATCGACAAAGTGCCAGTAAAGGCCTACTTTTTCAATCATTTCATAGGTTCTTCTTTTTTCATAAGTTCCTAACAGAACATTAAGAAAAATAATTATGTTAATCATCACTCCAGAAAACACGTGAAATCCGTGAAAACCTGTGATGAAGAAGAAGAAATCGGCAAACAATTTACTTCCGTATTCGTTTCTTTGTAAGTTAGCTCCTTCAACTACCAAAGTCGCATCAGCCAATCTTCTTTCAGATTCTGTTCTTGATAAAATAAACTTATGTTTTGGAGAATTTAATGCTTTGTTTTCATTAAGTCCTTTTGCAGTTAAAATCGTTTCAGGTGTGTTAATTGTTTCAATTCTAACCAATAAATCAGGATGTGATTTAAAACCCGCTTGAATTTGTTCTACAGAATAAGTTGGTAAAGAAGACTCTTCCATGAACCATTTCCCTTTTCCTCTGGTAAGTTGCTCTCTTTCTTTTGGAATACTAGTGTCTGCAAATTCTTCTAAAGCAACTCGTTTTCCAGTAGCGTCAACAAATTGAAGGAGACTTCCTCCTTTTGTTTCAATAGCTCCGTATTCACCATGAATAAAGTTTTTCCACTCCCATGCTTGTGAACCTACAAAGATTAAACCTCCAATAATGGTTAAAAACATGTAGAAAGCTACTTTACTTTTGTTCATGTGATGACCTGCATCAACAGCCAATACCATTGTTACAGAAGAGAAAATTAAAATAAAGGTCATTAATGCTACATAATACATTGGAGCCGCAACACCATGCATGAATGGAAAGTGTGTAAACACTTCATCGGCTAAAGGCCAAGTTTCGATAAATTTAAATCTTGAAAACCCGTAAGCAGCCAAAAAACCAGAAAAAGTTAATGCATCCGAAACGATGAAAAACCACATCATTAATTTTCCGTAACTTGCTCCTAATGGCTCATTTCCGCCATCCCATGTTTTCCCTACAGTATTTGCAGTAGTAACTGTCGATCCCATAAAAAGTTGTTGTTAAAAAGTTCCCAAATTTACATTTTTTTCTTATTTAAAGAAATATAAAAACAAAAATAAATAAATCCACAAGAAATCAAGAAAGTGCCAATACATTGCACCTAGCTCAATACCAAGAAATTGAGTTGAATTGTACTTTTGTTTAAAATGATTATAAATTATAATCAATAGTGATAGTATTCCGCCTGATAGGTGTGCGAGGTGAACATATACCAATACATAGAGAAACGAAATGGTAATTGAACCGGCTCCTCCAACAGGATATAAATGACTTTCGAAAAGCTGATTGAATCCTTGAAACTGAAAAAAAACAAAACCTAATCCAAGGACCAATGTTGCCAATAAAAAAGAAGTTGTAGCTTTTCTGTTATCATTTTTTATTGCTCTTTTGGATAAGTGAATGGTTATACTACACAACAAAATAATTGCAGTGCTAAAGAAAAATGCGGTTGGCATTTGAAAATCCTTAAGCCAGTCGGGTCTTGATTTACTGACTACTAAGGCACTGGTTAGACCTGCAAACATCATGGTCATGCTTATCATTGCAAAAATCAACAAAAGCTTGTAAGATCTTGCTGTTCGCGCTTTATATTCTTCTGCTGTCATCATATTTATCGTAAAAATTTATCCGTTATATATATTATTTGTAATAATGTTAGATAACCAACGCTCACCAACATTAAGGTTCTTGCTGCTTTTGGTGTTCGCAACTTGTATAATTTTGCTCCATAAAAAAGCATCCATAATCCTAAAATAAAAACTAAAATTGCTGAAATGGAAGTTATGTGTAATTGACCTGTAAATCCGAAATAAGGCAAAAGTGAAGCCACAATTAACCAAAGTGTATATAATATAATTTGAATTGCCGTTTTATTGTCTCTTTGTCCAGTCGGTAACATAAAGAATCCTGCTTTTTGATAATCTTCAAATAAAAACCATCCAATTGCCCAAAAGTGTGGAAACTGCCAAAAAAATTGTATCATAAACAAAGTTCCAGCTTCTATTCCAAAATGATTTGTAGCAGCCACCCAACCCAACATAAACGGAATTGCACCAGGAAAAGCCCCAACAAAAACCGACAATGGAGTCATCGTTTTTAACGGCGTATAAACACTTGTGTATAGAAATATAGATATAGCACCAAACATTGCCGTTTTGGGATTGATTAGATACAATAGAATTAATCCTATAATGGTTAGCAAACTGGCAAGAAACAAAGCAACATTGGGCGACATTCTACCTGCTGGAACCGGACGGTTTTTGGTTCTGTCCATCAAAGCATCCAAATCTTTTTCGATTACCTGATTGAATGCGTTTGAGGCACCAACCATGCAATAACCACCAATTGCCAAAATCAATAACGTTATCCAACTAAATGGATGTTTATCAGAATTAAATCCTAGTAAATAGCCCGCAATGGAAGAAAAAACTACGCTAATTGCCAAGCCAGCTTTAGTGATTTGTTTAAAATCGTGGTAGATTTTTATTGGAGAATATGGAGATTGGGTGTTGTCCAAAGGTGTTTTGAAATTAAAACTGCTGCAAAAGTAGTTTATCAAAAAGGATTTGACAAAAAACAAACCATAAAATTAATTAAAATTCTAATAATCAAAATACCAATTAAAAATATCACATCGCAATCCGATAGAAAACCAGGTGGTGCTTTCTTTTTTTATTGTATCGGTTTCTAATGTTGGCTTGAAATTTCTATAAATAAGACTTCCAAAAAGCTTTAAATTGGTTGCTGGATTTATTAAATAACCTGCTTGTAAATCGGTAATAAAAATAGTGGTTTTATTTCCTTGTCCTACAACAACACCATTATCAAAAGGGCGGTTATCATTGTAATTCAAATAAATATTTCCACCATAATTAGTTGTTGCATCAAAATCCAAACCGCGAACTCCCATAGTGACTTTTGCATCAGCAAAATAGCGTCCTTTGTGGTACCTTGCAATGGCAATTAACTCTTTTGCATTTCCTCCCCATTGATGCCCTAAACTTTGATTGTAGGTTCCATAATTGGTAATCACATCGCTATGTGAATAAACATAGGGGCGAATATGATTGTATTCTACTTGCAACAATAAATTATCAATATGGAACGCATTGAAGTACTTAGCTCCTATTTGGTATGCAAATTTATTTTTCCAGCTGTTGTTTCCAGATTTAACTTCGGTTAATGAAAATTCGTCAATTAGAAATTGTCCGTAGAAGTTAACTTGATTATTCCATTTGTATTTAGAGGTAAATCCAAGTAACGCATTTCCGCTTTTGGACGATGAAGAAATTTCTACTGCACGATAAAAAATAATTGGATTTACAAAACTCATATCAAAACCACGATTGTTTTGGTTAGCCCAAACAACCGATTCAAACATTCCCAAATTGAATCTTTTGGTAACGTTCCAACTTAAATAGTGATTCGCCACATATTTTGAAGCATACGTTCCGTCTACTGTAACCGCATCGCGAACATCTTTTAGCCACATGTAAGTATTGGTATATTTGATTTTCCAAAAGGTAGTGTTGATTTTAAAATAAGGATAAGGAGTTACTCCGTCTGTTAAAAATAACGAACGGTATCCATCCCCAATAAAGTTTCTACCATAACCCAATTGCAAGTCGATAAATTTGTTAGGAGTGTAGGTAAAATTAGCTTCTGCCATAGGAAAATCGAAGGCATTTGTTTTGAAGGTCTTGGCTATTCCCATTCCTGGTATAATAGCCGGATTTCCACCAGATGGCTGTATCGAAACCGCATAATTGTTATAATAATCGGCAAATTTACCTTGGCTTTCGTAAATGGTTGAAGTGAAGTTCAATTGACTTCCTATTTCGCCACGGACTTGAACACCGCGAGTGTTGATATATGAAGATGTACTAGTACTTGAGGTACTTTTACCCATTTGCAAATCAACAATTGGATTCAAAGTAAACCAATACCCATCACCTTGAAGGGCAACGGTATTTTCATTCCAAATTTTTCTTCCCCACCAAGATGTTTTATTTTTCATCAACTTTTCATTCTCAGATTCTAAATTGTAGTATTTAGAAACTTCACTATAAGTATACGGTTTGGAAGCGGTGTGATTATTACTTCCCACTTGATTCATAGCTGGATCAAATTGAGCATAATAACTATGAGAAAAGGGAATGCTTAAATGGCTTTGAAACTGCGGATTTTTAAATTTTTGATACGCAATACTATCAAATTCTGTGAGTTCTTTGTTTTTGTCTTTTAAAGCATATAAAGTACTTTGAGGTTTTTCTTCTTCAGGTTTAGATTCTGCAGGATTCTGTAATGGAATAGCTATTTTAATGGTGTATTTAGAATACGTTGGTTTTCCATTGAAAGTTGGCGGACTAACAATTGGCATTTTTTCAAATACACGTTTACTTTCATTCACCAAATCTTCGTCATTGGAATCAACATATTGCACTTTGAATATTCCTTTATCATCCACTTCAAAAAGAACAATAATAGAACCTTTATAATTATTTTGCTTTAATTTATTGGATACCTGAAAGTTATTATATACAAAAGTTTGCACTTCATTATTAAAGCAAGATTCTAGTAGTTTGCCTTGTACGTTTTGACAATTTGGAAAAACAGGCATTTGCTCACTACTTTTTTGAGCTGATGCTATTGTAATTGAAATCAATAAAAGAACAAGCGTGATTTTTTTTAACATCCTAGTATAATATAATTAATAATCAATTGTTGTTGTTTCACCATTTGCTATAGATTTGGCAGTAGAAGTTCCGATTCTTTTAACACCAAAACAAATCATTTCTATAGCTTCTTCATAGGTTCTCACCCCGCCAGCAGCTTTAATTGAAAGTGGTGACGCATTTTCGAGCATCATGATAATATCCGAAACCTGGGTACCATTGGGCAGCCCATTTGGTGTGGTATAAAAACCTGTTGATGATTTTACAAAAACAGAACCATAGTAATCTTCTTTAAAGTTAGCCATCACTACATTTTTTATCAAGGTGGATAATTGAATAATTTGATTGGCATTTAAAGCAGCTACTTCAATGATCCATTTTACAATTTTATGATGCGATAAACCTAATTTAGTTCCTTCTAAAATTTCATTTTTTACCAAATCAATTTCACCCCTTTTAAAAGCTTCATAATTGCAGACATAGTCTAAATCATCGGCTCCATCTTCGATAGCTTGATTTGCTTCTGCTAGTTTGTCTTGAAGTGATTCTGTTCCTTCATGGAAACCTATAACGGTTCCAACAGTCACTACCGAATTGGAATTGGTTATCATTTGTTTAGCCAATTTTACCATATCTGGGCGAATCATAATTAATTTAAAACGCTCATCAATGGCTTCCTGGATATATTTTTGAACTACTTTTTTATTTTCAGCAACCGATAGCCCAGCTTGTTCTGGAGTTTTTAAATAGGTTGAATCCAAATAATGTTTGATGTTCATGACTTCTTTTACAAAGGATAAAGGTACAAAAAAACTATATCGAATGTAGAACTTCAAAAATAGAAAGTATTTTATAAATATATAGGTTGTTTTTAAAAGTATAATTCAAATGAATAATTGATAGTATAGATTTTTTATAAACTGGTTTAAACTTACGTAAAGAAGGGAAATTCAAAATAAGGCAAAAAAAAGAGGCTGTCTTTTTAAGACAGCCTCTATAAACATAATTTTATAAAAACTTAGTTTTTGATAATCTTTTTAACAATTACTTCATTAGATGAATTAGTAAATTTCACGAAATAAATACCATTTGAATACGAACTAACATTTTCAGAGATATTATTTCTTCCAGCTTCTAAAGAGAAGTTTCTTTCAGATACTAAAATACCATTAATAGAGTAAATCTGCATATTAACATTTGATGGAACTTCAGTATCAAAATTCACATTAAAAATATCATTTGCAGGATTAGGATAAATTTCAACATTGTTGAAGTTATTAGTTACATTTTCTTCAACTAATTTAGCTGTACATCCAGTAGCAGCTGTTAAAGTTATAGATTTAGTAGTAGTACTACTTCCTACAAAGTTAATTGAAGCTATAACAATTTTTTTAATTGCAACTGTAGCAAAATTTGAAGGATATTTAACAGTAAAGGTTAAATCTGATGTAACCAATGTTGTAGTAGTATTATCTGGACTACTAGGAGAGGAAACGTCAGATCCAATTGGACCAGTAATGCTGTAAGAAGTCGCACCTTTAGGAGCAGTAATTGTGTAAGTTACTGATGTATTAGGACAAACAGCAGTTGCACCTCCAACTGTAGCTACTACAGTAGGTAATGCAGCAGTTAATTTTAATAATTTTGCTGTAGAAGAAAGTCCTGTATTAACAGTTGATGACATTCCAACATAATTTACTGCTTTAACACCAATATTTAAACTGGTAGTTGCATTAGGAACCTCTGCAAAGTTTACAAAGATTACGTTAGAAGTACTTACGTTAGAACTATTAACATCAGCACTAGATACTCCATTAGGTAACTCCCATAAATAAGACGTTGCATTTGCAGCAACTGCAGCAGTTAATTTTAAAGAAGTAGCTGTACGACCATAAACACTAATATCAGTTATTGCAGTTGTTGCAGCTGTACCAGATAATGCAGGATTAGTTAATACTAAAGTAGCAGGTGCAGCAGGTGCAGCAGCTGTAGTAGCTAAAACTTTATCAGTAGATGAACCAACACCATTTGCGGCTTTTACTTTAAATGAAAGTGCAGTTACACCCGATAAAACGTTAGCTAATTGTACAGTAATAACATTTGTGTTACCACCGCTTAATTGAGTTACTCCATCAGGTAAAGTCCATGAATAAGAAGTAGCATTTGTTGTAGCAGCAGCAGTTAACTTAAGATTAGTACTAGTACCTAAGTAATTAGTAACATTAGTAATAGCAGTTGTTGATGTTGTTGTTGATAAAACCAAAGAAGCAGGTGTTGCAGGTGCAGCAACTGTAGTAGCTAAAACTTTATCATTAGATGAACCAACACCATTTACAGCTTTCACTTTAAATGAAAGTGAAGTTACACCAGATACGTTAGCTAATTTTACAGTAATAACATTTGTGTTATTACCGCTTAATTGAGTTACTCCGTCAGGTAAAGTCCATGCATAAGAAGTTGCATTTGTAGCAACAGCAGCAGTTAACTTAAGAGTTGTATCAGTACCTACATAAATACTTGGATTAGTAATAGCAGTTGTAGCTGCAGTTCCTGATAATGCCGGATTAGTTAAAACTAGAGAAGCAGGTAAAGATGGAACAGCATTTGTAACAGCTAATGTTTTATCAGTAGAAGATGATAAATTGTTAACCGCTTTCACATTAAATGAAAGAGACGTTACACCAGCTTGAACACCAGCTAATTTTACAGTAATAACATTTGTGTTATTTCCGCTTAATTGAGTTACTCCATCAGGTAAAGTCCATGTATAAGAAGTAGCATATGGAGAAGCAGTTGCAGTTAAAGTAAGAGGTGTTTGAGTACCTACATAAATACTTGCATTTGTAATAGCTGTTGTAGCAGCTGTTCCAGTTAATGCAGCATTAGTCATTTTAATTGCTGCAGGTACTGCAGGAGCACTAATTGTAGCTGTCAAAGTTGTAGCAAGTGAAGTACCAAGACTGTTAGTTGCTTTTACAGAAAATAAAAGAGAAGTCACAGTTGATGCAACATCAGCTAATTTCACAGTAATTACATTTGAGGTAGTACCACTTAGTTGTGTTACTCCTAAAGGTAAAGTCCAAATATAAGAAGCAGCATTTGCAGATGCAGCAGCAGTTAACGTAAGCACTTTATTAGTACCAGCATAACTACTTACATTAGTAATAGCAGTTGTAGAACTTACAGCAACATCTGTTAATTTTAATGTAGCTGGTTTAACAGCAACAGCAACAGGAGCAGTAGTAAATAATTTTAATAATTTAGCCGTAGAAGTTGTAGCTGGATCAAGTGACGAGTTATCAGTTGAAGATGATCCTACGAAATTTTTAGCTTTTACACCAATGTATATACTTGTTGAAGTAATAGCAGCAAATTTCACTTCAATTATTCTAGAAGTTAAATCAGTTGATAGTGCAGTAACACCTGAAGGTAATGCCCACTCATAAGAAGTAGCTAAATCAGAAGCAGCAGCAGTCAATGTTAATGCTGTATCAGTTCCTTTGTATAAAGCAATATCTGTAATTGGAGTTGTTGGAGTAGCAGCAGCTGGATTAGTTAATACTAATGAATCTGGAGCAACTGGCACAGTAGCAGTTACGTTTAATAATTTAGTTGAAGAAGATCCAACGAAATTTTTAGCTTTTACACCAATATTTAAACTAGTAGTTCCAGCTGGAATGCTAGAAAAGTTAACTTGGATACTGTTTGAATTTAAATTAGTAGATACAGCAGTAACTCCTGCAGGCAATACCCACTCATAAGAAGTAGCTAAATCAGATGCAGCAGCAGTTAATGTTAATGCAGTAGATGTACCACCATAAACAGTAATGTCTGTAATTGCAGCAGTTGAAGATGCCGCTGGATTAGTCAATACTAATGAAGCAACAGCAGCTGGCACAGTAGCAGTTAAATTTAATAATTTAGTTGTAGAAGTTCCATAAACGTTTATAGCTTTTACACCAATATTTAAACTAGTTGTTCCAGCAGAAATACTAGAAAGGTTAACTTGGATACTATTTGAAGTTAAATTTGAACCTGTTACAGCAGTAACTCCAGAAGGCAATACCCACTCATAAGAAGTAGCTAAATCTGAAACAGCAGCAGTTAATGTTAATGCAGTAGAGGTACCACCATATACAGTTATGTCTGTAATTGCTGCAGTAGTAGATACCGCTGGATTAGTCAATACTATGGAAGCAACAGCAGCAGGAGCAACAGCAGTTAATTTTACTAATGTTGCAGTTGATGGAGCATAACCTGTAGCAGCCCAGTTAGATGATCCACAATTAGGTGAAACACATCCATTAACTGGAGGAACGTAAGTTTCTGTATAAGTTCTATTGAATAAACCTGGTATAGAAGTACTGTTAGCAATAACATCAGCATTAACAGCATTGTTAGTTACAGAAGCACCAGCACCATTTTTAGCACTTACACCAATGTATAATGCATTTGTAGCAGCTGCTACACTTACACCTGAAAAATTAACTGAAATTGCATTTTTATCCGATGTAATTACTGTTCCATAAGGTAAGAATGGGTTAAGTGTATTACCACTTACAATTTCTTGTTTAGCAGTAGAAACTGTGATAGTTGTAGTAACACCATTAACTAAAACATCTGCATATTTATTATAAGTTACTGTCCATTTGTGCGCACCAGCTGAAGTATTTCCAACACCACCATTTCCTGAGAAAGGATAAGCATAATATACTTTAGTTGTAGTAACTGGTGTTCCAGAAGTTACAACATTTACACCAGCAGGCAAACTCCATACATAAGAAGCAGCTGTAGCTGAAGGAGTAGCAGTAAGAGTTAATGCAGTAGTTGTTCCAGCATATTTATTAAAATTAGTAACAGCTGTTGTAGCACTTCCTTCTGTAACTGTAACAGCAGCAGGAGCAGCAGGTAAAGCAGTAGTGATTGCTATTTCTTTAGCAGTTCCAAAGCAACCAGAAGCATTTTTAGCTTTAACAGAAATTGTTCCAACTGTTCCAACGAAATCAGGAGTTACACCATTAAAGTTAACTGTAATTGTATTATCAGTAGCAGTACCGCCAGAAACCTTGTTTACACCATTTGGAAAAGACCAAACGTAAGATAAACTAGAATCTGTTAAAGCAGGAACAGTAAATGTAAAAGAAGTAGTGGTGCCAACATATTGAGCAGCAGCAAAAGCATCTACATTAGTTGTATTAGCGCCATTAGTTGTATCATAAATACCTGCAAAAGTTGCAGTTGGTGTAGCATTAACCGTAACCGTTATAGCAGATTTTAAACTTTCGTTACCATCAGCATCTAATTGAGATACCCAAAAATATTGAGTTCCTGCATCAGTTGTAGCAGGAACAACATCTCCAAAAAGTTCCGTTTGAACTCCATCTACAGAAGCAGCTGTATACCATTTTAAAGAAACTCCTGTTGAAGTCATAGTAGCCGTTAATGGAGAAGCAATCGCTCCTTGACATAAATTTACGTTAGCAACAACTGGTTGTGTTCCAGTAACTGCAATAGTAACATAAGGCGTTATCATAGAGTCTGTAAAATCAGCTCCTGTTGAAGCAGTTGCCCCCGGTCTGTAATCTAAACCAGAATAATCAGATAAAGTTGTGTTGTAAGGCAAAGCCAAAATATTATCACTAGAAGGAATAAAAGAATTTCCTTTTTGTATCATTTTAGCGCCTAAATCAAAAGTTGTACCAGAAGCAATTCCTAACAAAGCAGCAGTTGTTGCAGAAGCAGTTACAGTTTTTGGATTGATACAAGCAGGGTTAGATGTAATATCAGCAGCTCTTAATCCAGCAAAAATATTATTATTTAATACTAGTTTACCAGCAATATATTTTCCTCTTGTAGAATCATCTGTTAAATCAGCATAATTTTTATTCCAATCTAAAAATACAGTATTAATTACTTTTAATTCGGTTCTTCTTCTTAAACGCAATGCTCTTGCATATCCGGAAGCTATCGTAGCGCTTCTTTTGTTTGGTCCTATCATCGTACAGTTAGAGAAGATAGCAGAAGTATTAGTTGTTCCTGAAATAGGTTCAACATCATTAGGGTTGTTGTCCGATTCAAAACCTTCAGAAGTAGAAATAGCAGGGTTATCAGCAATTTGTGGGTCTCTAATACACAATGCATACTGAACAGTTCCAGCATATCCGTTATCGGTATCTAAATCATCATCTAAACCTCTATAAGCTACTAAGTGTTTACAGTTTACTGATCCACCAAACCACTCAAAAGAGTCATCCCCGGAGAAAGAAACTTGCACATAATCAATAGTTGTTCCAGATCCAACAGCACCAAAAGTTAATCCATTGATTTCATTGTTTGGAGAAAATACAAATCCACCAAATTCAATACGTACATACTTTAAAATACCTGAATTATCATTAGTATCTACAGCAGATCCGCCACCATATTCAGTCAAAGAGTTAGCAGGTAAACCTTCAATGTTGTTTAAACCACTAGTTTGGTTGAATTTATCTTTTCCTAAAAGAATAATTCCTCCCCAATCTCCAGCAGATCTAGAACCAGCAGCGTAGTTAGAGGTAAACACAATAGGATTTGTTGCAGTACCAACAGCGTTAATTTTTGCACCTTTAGTAATTACTAAAGCAGTACCCGTGTTAGAATAAATACCTTTAACAACAACACCTGGTTGAACTATTAAAGTAGCGTTGTTGGTAACATAAATAGTTCCAGACAACTTGTAAGTTGTTCCAGTTGTCCATGTTGTGTTACTTGTAATGTTTGCTGATACAGTTACTACATTAGCAGCATCTGTATAAGCTTCAGCGTTTGGATTCCAATTCGTCCAAGAATTGGTCCACATAGCAGCAGGAGCAGGAGCGAAAGCACCGCGGTATGCTACTGGATCAAGTTGTGCATTAGCAAATTGGAAACCAAATGCCAATAAAACTAATAAATAAAATTTTTTCATTTTTAAAATGATTTTAAGAGTTAAACTGGTTCAAAATTATACTCAAAAGATCAGAAAGGAGTAAAATAAAAATTATCAAAATGTTAAATAAAATGACCTAAATTTAACTTTAACGAAGTAGAATGTTAACTTAATATTAAATGAAGGTTAGGGGAACTAAAAATAGTCGCTTTTAGTGAGCGAGAAGCAAATTTATTTCTTAACAATTATTTTCTTAAAAGAATCAAAAGAATCAATTTTTGATTTTATAAAATAAATACCGTCTGAAAGATTGGTAACAGGGATTTTAATTTCCTTCGATTTTGATGTGGAATAGGTTTTATTAAAAACCATTTGATAAGCAGCATTGTATAATGTAATTTCAATTTCTGGAGAAGATATGCCATTGGGAACAAGAATTAATTGATCTTGAACTGGATTGGGATATATTATTAAATCATAAGAAGTAATATGATTTTGAGCACTCTCTAAATTGGAAAAAGTAATACTCACATTTCCACGATTTCCCCCGTCTCCATGACCCGTTAATGCATAATTATCCTGAAAATAGGAATAAGCCCATATAAGATCTAGAGTTGTTAAAGCATTAGTGAAATTAAAGTCGGTGTTGTCTGAGGAAACAAAGTCTCTATTGGCCTTAATAGTTCTTATAGAATTAGCTACCGTGTTTTCTGTTAAAGTCCAATTGTTAAGAGCATCCGCTTGTGGAGTAGATCGATGCTGAATATAACAATCGGTGAGATTGGTAGCCGAGGTCATCACCACACAATCAACATCAATTGTTTGTGTTCCCATTGTAGCTGAATTAAAACCCAAAGCGAACCATCGGTCTGACGGTCCGCTTAAAGTTAAATATGCTTTAGAATTAGAAGTGTCCAAATCGACTTGAAAACTCATATTAGAGTCAATCACTATCAACCCCGAAAATTTTATCTGAGCGTGAAAAGAACAAGTAAAAATAAGAAAACCAAAAATTAGTATTCTTTTCATTTGGTATTGCTAGAAATTATAAGTAGCCGACAATGAAAATGTTCTACCGAATTTAGTTATCCAAATGGCATCATCCACACCCGCTTTGTAACCATTGTTGTTATGGCCATCACCTGTGAAAACCAAATTGGTCAAACTAGTTATTGCAGTATCATTATTATAGGCATTTGGTGTATTGTTTTGATAAAAAATCAAATCTTGAGCCAATACATTCTGAATGTTTAATTTAACTTCAAATTTGTTTTTCTGGAATGATTTAGAAATTTGCATATCAACAAACGTTCTCGCTTTTTCCCATATAGTAGGATAACTGTCATTACCACTAATAGCAATTCTGTTTCCTACTCTATTGATGTTTGTAGATACTGCCCAACCATTATCTTTATTCATATATTGAAGTCCCGCATTAAAAACATAAGGCGATTGCCCTTGCATAGGTCGAGATTTTTCCTTTTCATTAAAACTGGAAATATCTACTTTCGATTTAATGATGGCAATATTAGAAAACAAAGTTAAATCATCTAAAAAGGCAGCCCCTTCATATTTAAATAGTGAACTTAAAAGGGATCTGAATTCAAACTCTACTCCGCTATTTTCGGCACGATCTGCATTATAATATGATAGATTTTTATTAGGTGTATATTTTAATTCTATAGGATTAGTAAAGTTTTTTCTGAAATAAGAAAAAGAAAACAATTGTCCTTTACCTGGATAAATTTCATATCGCAAATCCAGATTTTGAATTTGTGCAATTTTTAAATCAATATTTCCTTGTGTTAAAAATTGGGTGGTAAAATCATAAAAAGCAAAAGGCGCCAACTCTCTAAACTCGGGTCTATTTAGTGTTTTAGAATAACTAAATCGGATGTTCTGTTCTTTATTGATTGCAAAAATCAAATTGGCAGAAGGCAATATATCTTGTTGTTTATTAGTTATTGTAATGTATTTACCAATAATATCATCATAAGTATTTAATGTTTGGGAATAATCTTCTAAGCGGACACCCCATACTAATCTAAATTTATTGTATCGATTATCCATCATAGCATAAGCGGCATTTAATTTGGAATTAGCATCATAATGTGCTGTTTCTTTGGTTGTTTCTTTAATTGTCAAACCAGTATTACTCATGTTTGCAGTTGAAAAAATACTGGAATCAGGCAAAAATTGAATTGAAGGATTATAGTTATTATCGTATGGAATATAATATAAGGTTCTTGAATAAAAAGTTCTACTTCTATTTTGAATAGAGGCACCTATTTTAAGTTCATTAATAGAATTTTCTCCAATATTAAATTTTTTAGACAAATCAATTTTACCGCCTTTATTGGTTTCTTTATTTTCAGAAAAAAACATTACACCGGCATTTTCATCGCCACCTATACCAAAATTAGCCCTAGGATGGTTATAAATTTGTATAGGATCCGATGGATCCAGACTAGTTGTATATGAATTTATTCTTCTGTTAGGAATAGCACGTGAAATGTCGCTGTAATTAACATTCCATAATACTTTAATTTTAGGTTTGGTAAAATAATGATCCCCATTAAGCTGTCCTGAATAAATTCTATTACTAGTAAACCATCTTACGTTTTTAGTTATTAATTTCAAATCAGCAAAATCTGGGTTTCCAGACCTTTCCACCACTAAATCGGTCGAATTTAAACTTAATATATTTTTGAATGTAATAGAGTTATTTTCATTAAATTTTAATGATAAATTTCCAATTGCCCCAGTTAATACTTGTTGATTGTAATTATTATCATGATACATACCTTTTATTTCTCCGGGAACATCTATACCGTTTCTAGTTACTTCATTAAAGTTGTTTGTAATATTGTGAGATAACGAAAATAACATACCTAATTTCTTATTTCCAAAATCATAATGTTTACCAATGGAATATTGAAAAGAAGTGTTGGGTTTAAACTTAGAATCTTTAATTTCCCAATCACTTTGAAAACTTTTTGCAATTTGAACATTTTCATCACTGGTATTTGATTGCATTACAGCAGTACTAGGTATTATACTTGGCAAAGCTCTGGTGCCGTTATCATACCCCAACCAATCGGTACTACTACCTTTATACGTTCTAGAATCTTTGAAAGTAGTTATGGTGTTGTACCCTGAACCGACAGTTACCGATTGAAAATCTTTGTCTGGAACCGATTTTGTATTAATTTGAACCACTCCACCTGCAAATTCACCCGGAAGATCAGGAGAAGCAGTTTTAGTAATCATGATATTGTCCAACATATTGGAAGGAAATATATCAAATGAAAAGGCTTTTCTGTCGGGCTCCGAACTTGGTAACGGCGCACCATTAATTAATGCAAAATTATATCGGTCATTCAAACCACGAATAATCACAAAACGATTGTCTTGAATACTTGCTCCACTAATACGCTTTAATACATCAGAAGTGTTTTTATCGGGAGTTCGTTTTATAGTTTCCGCCGAAATTCCATCAGAGACATTGGCGCTGTTTTTTTGCATCGTTAACAAGCCCTTTACGGACTCTTGCTTTGCTTTTGTTGATTTAATAACAACGTCATCAAGTTGGTTGGTTTTGCCAGATAAAGCAACACTTACAAAGTTAACATCATCTTTAATTACCGCAATATCAGTAACTTCTTTTGATTCATAAGAAAGGCATGATATTTTTAAATCATAATTTCCAGCATCTATTCTGATGATAAAATTTCCGTCAGAATCTGTAATATCAGATTTTTTTGTTCCTTTAATAGTTACCGTTGCACCAGGAACTGTTTGCCCTGTTTTTTCATCTACAACTGTACCTTTAATTCCAGAGTTTTGCCCAAAAGTTATAGCGCAAAAGAATAGTGTACATAAAATAATTGCTCTGTGTAATTTCTGTTTCATTATTATTAATTTTAAATAACAAAAATAGATTTTAAATTAAAAATTGAAATTACTATAATGTTAAATAATGTTGAAAAAAAGAACTGAAATACTTCTTTAAAATTATCTTTACGTTAATTTAATGTAAATAGATGTTTAAATTTTGGTTGAAATTAAAAGATTTTCAAAACAATTTAATGTTGAAAAATGTATTAAAAAACAAAAACCACTCTATTGAGCGGCTTTGTTTCTTTTTATAAATGATATAAATAATATTCCTAGAATTGCTCCTGCTGAATTAGCAAGTACATCAAATATATCGGGAGTTCTACTGATAGTAAAAATACCTTGGCAAATTTCCATCAAAATACCATAACCAATGGAAGCAACCAAAATTTTATATTTAGTTTTAGGGTTGATGTTTTTGCTTTCAATATATAAAAACCATAAAACTACAAATACAAAGTAAAATGTAAAATGTACATACTTATCTTTATTTTGAAAAGGGATAAAACTTCCTACACTACTACTAATCGTTATCAAACTTAGCACCGTGACTAAAAGTGTCCATAAAATGGCAAGTAGAAAATATGTGTTTTTCTTAAGCACCAATTAAATTCCCATAAGCTTCACTATCTAATAAATCATTCCATTGGGATAAATCAGATACTTTTACTTTCACCATCCACCCTGCACCATAAGGATCAGAATTTACGTTTTCTGGTGTGCGTTCAAGGTTATCATTAAATGCAATGATTTCACCAGACATTGGTAAGAACAAATCTGAAACGGTTTTCACTGCTTCTACAGTTCCAAAAACCTCATCTCGTTCTAGTGTTTGGTCTAATGTTTCTACTTCTACATATACGATGTCTCCAAGTTCGCCTTGAGCGAAATCTGTAATTCCGATAGTTGCCACATCGCCATCAATAGAGATCCATTCGTGGTCTTTGGTATATTTTAAATTAGCAGGTATGTTCATATTTGTTTGTTTATTAATTTTGGGACAAATGTATAATTAATTCTTAATATGCTAAACGGATTTTATTTCCAATTTTATTAATTGCCAAAGTTATATCGCAACGTAAATCCACCTCTAATATTTGTCATTGGAAATGATGTTGAAATAACTGCTTTAGAAAAGGAATGATCATAATATAAAATGGCTGTTAGGTTTTTGCTAAACGAGTAATCTGCAGTTAATTTGAATGACCAAATATTTTGTCCGCCACCCAATTGATTGTTGTTGTAATCTAAATAACGAACAATAGTTTTATTATTTCTATACGAGAAATCAATTTTCAAATTGATATCACTTTTAATAACTCCTGATGGATCGTCGGCCAATTTAGTGGAAAATATGACATCTTTAAATCGATAACCTGTTCCAATAACATATTCTATCCCTTTTACTTCGGTCAATAAATTATTGTCAAAACTTAAAGATAGTGCCCGATCTTTTTTCATTTCGGCAAGAATTTTAAACGAACTTTTAGTTTCAAAATCCAATCGAATTAATGGATTAAATTGTTCTACCAAATTGACATTACCTATAATAGTTTGGCTGTAGAAATTTCCGTTAAGTGGATTAATTTCGCCAATATGCTGATTATAATCCAAATTAGATCGGTAAGCATTTACCGTATAAGATGCTTTGTAAGCATGTTGAATAGAGAAACGTTTAAAGTTGTCTTTAAAAAATTTATAACGCATCAACCCACTATATTTAATGTTCCAGTTTGGAATAGGAATACTTTTAAAGGGCGATAAAGAAATTTTTCCTGCTCGTTCTTCTGGGCTTTTTGCTAAACTAACCCCAACATATTTTAATGCCGGAATATCAAATCCTGTATAAGCAGCTAAAAAAGAGGGTAATAAAACTTCTGGGCTTCCTTTTCCAAATCCAACTGGAAAACCATCTGCACTAACCGGAAAATTAGTAGTGCCATAATAGTTGGTAGCCAAACGATTGGCAATAGTGATTCTGTTATTTCTAAATTCATCAAAAGGAATAGACGAAAATTCATCGCTTTGTCGGAATGAAGATTTTAACATTATAGTAGAAATGGCAAAATTTCCTGTTGTATAGGGCGATCTAGAATTATAAATACCGTCAGTAACATCATATTGTTCCGAATAATTATTGGCATAAGTTCTATTTCCTGTTAAATCAATTTTAAAATCTGGAAACAAATCCATATTAGCTGTAAAATCGAGCGTTCGAGTAAGTGTATGCAAATAATTTTGATTGAAGTTTGGATAATTGGTCAACCAACCATTCTTAGCTGCTTCAAAACGAACATCATCTTGAGCGCCAAAAGCAAATCCTAATGTCGGTTTGGAGGTACCGAAAAATCCAACTCCAGGAATAAATCCTGGCAATGCAGTACCTTGGTTTTCGGCATAATTTATTTGAATGTTTTTAATGCTGGTTAAAACTCCTTTTAATCCGTCAAAAAAAATATATGTTTTTTTATCTGGGGCTGCTTTTATAGCACTCACTTTTTCTCCTGGTTTTGGCGGGCCTTTTGGAATATTGTTATCCGTTGGTTTTTTCTGTTTTGTTAGTCCAATATACTTATAAAATGCATCCATATTAAAAGCAGAATTCAATTTATGTGATCCTGAATTTTGAATAGTGCTTCCTAAATTATATTCAATACCCGAATCAACAACCGTTGACAATGCTAAGGATGAATGTTGCCAACTGTAATTACCTGCATAAGTGTATGTAGATTTCACAAAACTCAAAAAAGGAATCTTTGAAATGGGCAAGTCATAATTTACGGTGATTTGTTGGTTGTGTTGGTTGGGTGTACCGGGATTCCAATAATCGGTCCAAAGAGTATAGGAATTGTCGGGTGTATTATTTTCTTTCAAGTAGTTTCTAACAATATTATTAGAAGCCGCGGTAAAATTTACTTTTAATGCTTTAGTAAGGTTATAATTAAACCCATATTGGTAATTAAACAGATAATTTCGTTGATACAGAGCATCTAATCCAATTCCTTCTACATCTACTAATCTATATTGTTGTTTGTTTAATTGTCTTGTAATATTGGAACTAAAAGAAATATTAGTAGGTACATAGTTAAAATTGAAATCGCTCAACAGTTTCCAATAACTACTTTTCTTGAAAGCTTTCACTTTTTTGAAAGGTTCTACTGGTTTTGTTTGAAATGCGAAAGTATAATCGGCAGTGGTGCTTACTTTTTGGTCAATATAACTCTCCAATTCATAAGTGTGTCTTTCAACTTGGTTGTACGTGTAGGAAAGTGTTAAGTTTTCAGGATCATAAAAATGGGGCTTTTGTTTTTCGCCTCTTTCTTTTTTAACTCCAATAAAATTAATACTTTTTCTTTTGGTATAATCCGTTGCTCTATTCTTGATGTTTCGCTTTTCAGAGGCATCCGCAGTTACATCAATCAATTGTTTTAGTTCAATATCTTGATTGAATGGATCATATTTTGGGGTAATAAACTCTTCGCCAATTGCATAATTAAAAGGTAAATTAAGATGATACGTTTTAGGCAATAATTTCCCCAAACTCAGATTGGTCACAATGTTATATTGCAACACATCTTCTCTGCTTCTTTCATTTGGTCCTTGCTCTAAAGCTCCAAAACCAATAGTACTCATTTTTCCTGTAGCAGAAATAGTAGCAAAATCGGCAACATTAGCATCCATAATAGCTGTGGCTGCCATACCTCCTTTATTATCCATTTGTGCCATACGCAGTTCGTTAAACCAAAACTCTCCTTTAAGACGCCTCGGATTTAATTGATGTTGAGGAGTATTTAATTTGTTGGTGTTATTTTTAACCCCGAGCATTAAGGTTCTCACTAATCCAAAATTAGGATTTCCTCGAATACCTAGACGTAAATTTGGGTCTCCATCACCATCTGGCAAACTGGTGTCATCATCAGGATAATAAATTTCTCCAGGGGCATATACCTTATGTAAAGCTAAAACTTTCATTCGTGTAAGATATTCTAACAATAAGTCTATATTATTGGCTTCTGGCCAAACACTTTCTCTAGAATTATTTAGCAGTGGTGATTTTTTTAAAGGTTTTTCAACTTGGTAAAAGTTATCCGTAAAATCGCCTCCAAAACGAATAAACGCAGACATTTCATCGTCTTGTAATGGACTACTATCTGCTGGTGGGATTAATTCTTCTGCATGGACAAACATTTTTAGTTTTTTATACTGACGCATATCCACACTAACATTTTTAAAAACGGCACGTGAATCACCTGGCTCTAATCCATAATCGGTGGTGCTTCCCACTTTAAAAGAGAGAGACTGCTCGTTTTGAGGAATTAAAGAATTATTGTTATATACTTGTTCTAATTCAACTCCTGGAGGCAATACATAATGAATTGGTTCTCTACTTCCATTTTCTTGCACATTTACAGCAAAAGAATCGTAATCAGTATTGTCGTCTGTGGTGTCTGTATCTGCTGGATCTAAAGTGTTTATGTATTTTCTCCAATCGCCACGAACCAAATCTAATGACCCAAAACGAAGCGTAATTTGATCTGTAAACTTCGACATGAACATTCTCATAAATCGGATAGAACGGAAATCGGATATACTACCAATAACATTTTTTGGCTCATTTATTGGAATTTTAAACTGAATCCATCGAGCATGTCTCGTTTCTCCGTTACCAAGAGTAACAGTGGTAGACTGAATATTTGTGATGTAATTTTCACCAACATTAAATTTTGATTCATCAATATCAATAGCATATTCATAATAGGCATTGATTGTACTCATGGTGTTGTCTCTATTGATGTCTTCTACATCAGGAATGGTTGTGGAACCTCTATTGGTATCGGATACATTTATTGGCGAGTTTCCTTCAGTTCCATTGTATTTTTTGTATCGGTCAAATATAGTCCCTGAGGTATTTAAGAAATAATTATAATCATCCTCTGCGGGGTCAGTAAAAGAAGCAAATGCAGGAAATTTAGCAGCTTCTTGCGCATTATTTAATCCGTTGTATCCAACGTCTTGAGAGGTTCTATTGTCTTGGTTAGAATCAAAAGCATAAATCAACGATTGTGAAGCAGGGACATCTCCCCAAATTGGTTGTGGATTGACCACCACTTGATTGTTTCCAACCCCATTTTCATAGAATTTTCTACCATCTTGAAGAATATCCTCTGATATTTCTCCTAAATTGAAATATACTTTTCCCTTATTTGTCTGAGATGGTGCTGCTCCAACTCCTGCAGGACTATCTGGATCATAAAAAGGATCTAACATCCAAAACTGAATGTATTCAATATTAGACTGTTCAAAATTGGTAGTATTTAAAGCCCTAACAATACCTCCAAAATTATCTTGAGGATTTGGAATAGTATTGTCTGATGCTGTGGCAGTATTAAAATTATAAGGGCCTCGTTCTTTTGGAAAATAACTCAAATCTAACGTATTAACTACTTGTGATTGACCAGATGCAATAGTTGTTGCTGGATATAATTCTTGACTATAAATTCTTCTAGTACTGTTGAAAGATAAGTCTTCTTCAGAAATTCCAGATGGTCGTTGTGTATAAAATATAGGATCTATGCTGTACCAAGACAATTTGGCTCTTTTAAATCCATAATCTAATCCAGTTGAATTCCCTCCAAAATCTAAATAATCAGTTGTTCCAATAGTCGGTTTTATAGGTGTTGCAGACAAAAACCAAGAATAAGGCGAGCGCATATCAATATTGGTCTGAGAACCTTCAAAGTCTTCTACATAAACGGTTGATTCACCATTGAATTTGTCGGCTTTTGGAGTGTCCGGTTTTAAATAAGCCACCTCACCTCTAAAAGAAAGATTAGAAGGAACATCCGTATCGATATTGGGAAGTTTATTAACCAATCGAGTTAAGAAAGGAACTTCGGTTGAGAAGCTAGTATTCAATCCATAAATAGTGTTGTTTACAGATTCTTGACCATAGTTTGTTTTTTGAGTAAAAGGGCGTTCTACCAATCGCAAATAGGTAGCGCCAACAAGAAATTTATCATTGAATTTGTGTTCGACATTAATTCCATAAAATCGTTTCGTTTGTCTCCCAAAAGTAGAGTTGTTTTCTACCGAAACTTGAATAGGCGTATTAGATGCCGTTAATGCTGGGTCTAAAATTTGAACTCTACCTGCTTGGTAATTTACGGTATAATCTACACCTTCAATTAATTTTCTTCCGCCAGCAGTAACTACCACAGAACCTTTAGGTACGTTAAATGCGCCAATTGGAATTCCTTCTCCACCTGAAGATTTGAATTTTCCTTTTAATTGAAATTTATTCTTTTGACTGTCTTGTAACGCTTTGGCTTGTGTACTTCGGTACAATTCTCTAAAAACGTATTTCGATTGATTGGGGTTAAACGTGCTGGTTATTGGTGTTGGTTGTGTTGTGAAATAATCTTCATAATAATCTTCAGTAGCATTGGTTCGTAACTTTTCAAATAAATACATACCAAATGGCTCCACCGATGTAAAAATAATTCTACCATTTTGTTGGTCAACAGTCATACCTGGAATAAAATCGAAAAAACCATCACCTCCAGCTTGCGGATCGTTGTTATAATTCAAACGATCCAATCCAAAAACTTTCAATAAAGGGGTATCTTTTACCTCATCATCGGGATTGGTTGCCACAGGGAAGTTGGAACCTGCAACAGGCGTAATGTAATTTAAAGGGGATGGATCGGTATATAAGATGTTGAATTTAAAATCTTCTTTTTGCAATTGAAAACCGCTTGGAATTTGATAAATATTTTTCATCATTAATCCCCAAATTGGTTTCATAACATTCGTCAAACTGCTTTTAAGCATTTTTAAAATCAATGATTGTGTAGTAGGTATTCCCGATGTACTCACTTGTGTTGCTTCTACACCATCGGTTCCAAATTCACCAACTTGATACACGTCTGAACCAATGGTATATTGGTAAGCTACGGCCAAAACTTCATCATTTGCTAAACGTTGCTGCAACGAAATGTAACCCAATTGTGAGTTAAAAGTGAACTCATTAGGAAGCAATTTTCGAGCGTTTTCTAGTTTTCCATAATCGGTTCCTTCATTCACTTGTATAGTATTATTGAAGCCTTGACTTGAAGTTACAATTTCTCTAATACTTGAATTTAATAAACCCGTACCGCCTGGAATTAAAGAGGGATCATACTTATTATTATTGTTGTTTGGTGGAGAATCTTTAGGTTTTAAAAAAAAGTCGTTTGGCTGAAACGGGTGTATATCTGCTGGGTCAATAGCTACTACCCTACTATCGGCAATAGTGTTTGACGTTAACAAATCGGTTAATCGAGCTTCCCCTAAATCTTGAAGAGCAACAATATTTCTTAAATTATTACTGGTTGTGCTTACTCTATTTTGTTTGTTAGTAATCCAAACTTCAACTCGAGTGATTTGAACTCTACTATCAATTAATGGATAATTTCTTAATGCATGGTCGTATCGATTTTTGAAATATTGCGATAAGAAAAAGTGTCTGTCAGCATCATACTCTTGCGCAAAAAATTCAAAATTTTGAACGGTTCCGCCTCCTTGAGCAGTTACTGTTTTGGTTTGCGATTTTTGTTCAGCATAAACAGCATTTACCGTGGTTTTTCCAAATTGTAATTGTGTCTTTACACCAAACAAACTTTGAGCGCCTCTAATTAAGGAACTGTTCAATGGCATACTCACGTTTCCAATTTCTATTTTTTTAATTATTGAATCATCATTTCCTGATATTGATGGGTCAAAAGAAAGTTTGATATTGTTTTGAAAGGCAAAAGTGGATTGCGTATCATAATTTGCTGCAACAGTCAAACGCGTTCCGACTTTTCCCATCAAACTCATACTAATTCTTTGGTTGAAATCGAAAGTGGTTGTCGATCTATTTCTAGGGGAAAAGGATGGATTATCTTGTTTGGTATGTCTAAATCCTAAATCTATTTCGGCTGAACCTGTTGGTTTTACATCAATAGTATTAGAACCAAAAATAGCGGCAAAGAAACTGGAATTGACATAATATCGGGGTAATAAATTATTCTTTTTATCTAAACTAGCTGCTTTTTTCCCATCAATGGCATCCGATTTATCTTTAAAATAAGTATGCATCGATTCTTTTATAACCAATTGTTCATATTCTTTTGGGGTTAGAATAATTGGATAATTAATATTAAATCCTTCAAATGTTTTAGTTAAAATATAGCGATCGGTTACCGGATCATAAGTGTAGGACTCAAGGATACTTTTTGGATTATCAATTTTAATGCTTCCGGTGTTGTATCCTGTTGAATCTGATGATTGGGTGGGTGTCGTTGTTGGTAAAGGCGTAATTTGTGCAACCGCCGCTTGACTTACTAGCACCATAAGCAAAACGAAGGCTAGTTGTTGCACCAATTTTTTGTATTTATTGTAATGTGTTTCCAACAATTATAAATTTTTTAATGCTTGTTTAATAATGAATTCAACAGTAGCATCTGGATTTTGACCAATCACTTTATCAACTATTTTTTCGGATGTTTTTCTAACGAAACCTAAAACTTCCAAAGCAGATAACGCTTCATCTCTATTTGTATTGTTTTGAGCTAGCGAAATTTCGTCTAAATCATAAATTTTTAACACTTTATCTTTCAAATCGAGTATAGCACGTTGGGCTGTTTTACTTCCAATGCCTTTAATGGATTGAATGGTTCCTACGTCACCACTAGCCAATGCCTGAATTATTTGCTTAGGTTCAATAGATGACAACATAGTTCGAGCTATTCCTGCACCAATACCCGAAACAGTCAAGAGCATTTTAAAAATTTCTTTTTCCGATTTTTCCACAAATCCATACAAAGAATGAGCATCTTCTTTGATGATCAAGTGGGTAAACAATTTTACAAAATCAGTTTTTGGAAGTAACGAATAAGTATGCAACGAAATATTAATACTATAACCCACACCATTGCAGTCTATTACTACTTCGGTTGGTGTTTTTTCAACTAATTTTCCTTGAATGTGTGCAATCATAATTTAATCAATACAATCCAAATATAACAAAAATCTTTAATTAACATCAATGTTGCCTAGTTAATGCTACTTTTTAACATCAAAACTCTTCATTCGTTTTGATTTTTCTTGTGCATCGACCACAGCAACTGCGGCCATATTTACCATTTCTTCCACGCTTGCTCCTAGTTGAAAAATATGAGCTGGTTTATCCATTCCAAGCATGATTGGGCCAACAGAATCCACTTTATACAACTCTTTTAATAATTTATAAGTAATATTTGCGGATTCTAAATTTGGGAAAATTAACGTATTTACTTTTTTCCCTGCCAATTTAGAAAATGGGAATTTGGCTTTAAGCATTTCTGGATTTAAAGCAAAATCAGCCTGAATTTCACCATCAACAATCAAATCAGGATAATAGCTGTGTAAATAAGTTACTGCTTCTCGAACTTTATTGGCGCTTTGGTGTGAGGAGGAACCAAAATTAGAAAATGAAACCATTGCAATTACTGGCTCAATTCCAAACATTCGAACAGTTTTTTCAGTCATTAATGCAATTTTTGCCAAATCATCCGCTGTGGGGTTTGGATTGATTGCCGTATCCGATAAAAACATAGGTCCACGATTGGTCATCATCATATTGGTAGTAGCAATTAAAGAAATTCCAGGTGCTTTGCCTATTAATTGCATTAAAGGTTTTACTACGGTTGGATAACTTCTTGAATAACCTGAGACCATAGCATCCGCATCGCCTTGATTGACCATCATTGCAGCAAAATAATTGCGTTCGCGCATCCACTTTTGAGCATCCAATAATGATATACCTCTTCGGCTTCTTTCTTTCCAATAAATATCAGCGTATTCTAATCTGCGCTTGTCTTCTTCTTTGGTTTTTGGATCAAAAATTGGAACGTCGGCATCAAAGCCAATTTCGGATTTAAGTTCTAAAATATCTTCTTTCCTTCCTAACAAAATTGGATGTCCAATTCCTTCTTCATATACAATTTGAGCCGCTTTTAGCACATCTAATTGATCAGCTTCCGCAAAAACAATGCGTTTCGGATCAGTTTTGGCACGATTGGTCAATAATCGAACCATTTTATTATCAGAACCCATTCGTTCTAATAATTCTTCTTCATATTTTTCCCAATCCGTAATTGGATTTAAAGCTACACCACTTTCTATTGCTGCTTTTGCTACAGCTGGTGCAACCATAGTAATCAATCGGGGATCAAATGGTTTTGGAATGATATAATCTCTACCAAAATTCAATCGAGTTTCTCCATAGGCAATATTCACTTGCTCAGGAACGGATTCTTTTGCTAAAGCTGCTAATGCCCGAACGGCAGCCATTTTCATAGCTTCGTTAATTTTAGTAGCTCTTACGTCTAATGCACCACGAAAAATATAAGGGAAACCTAAAACATTATTCACTTGATTAGGATGATCGGAGCGACCAGTAGCCATGATAATATCTTTTCGAGTAGCAATAGCTATATTATAATCGATCTCTGGAATTGGATTTGCCATAGCAAAAACAATTGGGTCATTTGCCATGCCGAGTAGCATTTCTGAAGTAAGAATATTTCCTGCAGAAAGCCCTAAAAATACATCCGCATTGACCAATGCTTCTTGTAAATTTATTTCTTTTTTACCTAATGCATATCTTTGCTGGAGTTCAGATAAATCTGTTCTATCCATGGACAAAACGCCGTCTTTATCAAACATAATTATATTTTGGTGCTGAACCCCTAATAAAACATATAAATTAGCACATGCTAATGCGGCTGAACCAGCACCAGAAACTACCAATTTTACATCTTCAATTTTTTTATTTGCTAATTCTAAAGCGTTCAATAAAGCAGCAGAAGATATAATTGCCGTTCCATGTTGGTCATCATGCATTACAGGAATGTTCAGTTCCTCCACCAACCTTCGTTCAATTTCAAATGATTCTGGAGCTTTAATGTCTTCTAAATTAATTCCTCCAAAAGTCGGAGCAATATTTTTTACGGTGGCAATAAATTCTTCAATATTTTTTGTGCCTATTTCAATATCAAAAACATCAATGTCTGCAAAGATTTTAAACAACAATGCTTTTCCTTCCATCACTGGTTTTGATGCTTCAGGCCCGATGTCGCCTAATCCTAGAACAGCAGTTCCGTTAGTAATGACAGCAACCAAATTTCCTTTAGAAGTATATTTATAAACGTTATCAATATCTTTTGCAATTTCTAAGCACGGTTCGGCAACTCCCGGAGAATATGCTAAAGATAAATCTCTTTGTGTTGCATATTTCTTGGTTGGAACTACCTTTATTTTACCCGGAGTTGGTTTGGCGTGATATAAAAGTGCTTCTCTACGCTTACTTGAATTATTCATTATGTTTTTTTTACATTCTAACTTACAAAGGTAAAAGTATCAAGCTAAAATGGAAACTTTTTGAAAGGTTTCTTTTAAAGAAAATACATACTTTATAAACCGAGCTTAAATAAGATACATTTAAAAAATAATGATTTGATTTTTATAATAATTGAAACTATTTCGCAAAGTATTCGATTTGCTCTTTGCGATTTATTAAAGAATACGTGGATTTTAATAGAATGATACAGAGCGCTAAAAAAAACGAATCTATTATTTCAAAAATTCAATATTTCTTTTGAAACCCTCCAATTTAGTTCTTTTAACAGCGGAATTTTTAAAAACTTTTTTAAAGACATCTTCGGTAATTTCTTCCCAATCTTTTTTAGTAAAAGAAAGCAATTTCGAATTTGTATTGAATAAAGGTTCGTTGTGTGGTTTAGAAAATTTATTCCACGGACATACATCTTGACAAATATCACAGCCAAACATCCAATCATCAAATTTGCCTTTCATTTCTTGTGGCAAATTGTCTTTTAATTCGATGGTAAAATAGGAAATACATTTACTTCCGTCAACCACATAGGGCGCAACAATAGCTTGTGTGGGACAAGCGTCAATACATGCCGTGCAAGTTCCACAATGATCGGTGGTTGCATGATCATATTCTAATTCTAAATCAATAATTAATTCAGCTATAAAATAAAACGACCCTACTTTTTGAGTGATTAAATTACTATTTTTTCCAATCCATCCTAAACCGGATTTTGCTGCCCAAGCTTTGTCTAAAACTGGAGCTGAATCAACAAAAGCCCGACCTGAAACGGCACCAATTTCAGTTTGAATTGTATCTAATAATTCTATAAGCTTTTCTTTTATTACAAAATGATAATCTTGTCCGTAAGCATATTTAGAAATCTTATAACTCTCTTTATTCTGTTCCTCCGATGGATAGTAATTCAACAATAAGGAAATAATACTTTTAGAATCATCAACTAATAAGGTTGGGTTCAGTCGTTTATCAAAGTGGTTTTCCATATAGGTCATCTGTCCGTGTTGGTTTTTATTCAACCAAGATTCCAATCGCGGTGCTTCCTCTTCTAGAAAACCCGCTTTGGATATACCACATGAAAGAAAACCGAGGCGTTTGGCTTCGGCTTTTATTAGTTGCGTGTATTTTTCTTTATTGTTAATCAAAATTAAAACAATCCTCCCTGAATATTTACCTTTACTTTCCCTAAATGTTTATAAGCCTTTTCAGTAACTTCTCTTCCTCTAGGAGTTCGCATAATAAAACCTTCTTGGATTAAAAAGGGCTCATAAACTTCTTCTATCGTTTCGCTACTTTCTGAAACTGCTGTTGCCAAAGTTGAAAGTCCAACCGGGCCGCCTTTAAACTTATCTATAATAGTTAATAGAATTTTATTATCCATTTCGTCTAAACCGTGGGCATCTACATGGAGGGCATTTAATGCGTATCGTGCAATTTCAATATCAATTTTACCATTGCCTTTTATTTGAGCAAAATCTCTTACACGGCGCAATAATGCATTTGCAATACGCGGTGTTCCACGACTTCGTCCGGCAATTTCTATTGCAGCTTCCATTGTAATTGGCATTTTCAAAATAGAAGAACTACGTTGAACAATAGTAGTTAGAAGTTCCGTATTGTAATATTGCAATCTGCTTTGGATTCCGAAACGGGCGCGCATAGGAGCCGTAAGTAATCCTGAGCGAGTGGTAGCTCCAACAAGAGTAAAAGGATTCAAGTTTAATTGAACCGTTCTAGCATTTGGACCCGATTCAATCATAATATCAATCTTAAAATCTTCCATTGCCGAATACAAATATTCTTCAACGATGGGGCTTAAACGATGAATTTCATCAATAAACAATACATCTCTATCTTCAAGATTGGTAAGTAATCCTGCTAGGTCTCCTGGCTTATCAAGAACAGGTCCTGAAGTAATTTTTATTCCAACACCAAGTTCATTCGCCAAAATATTAGCTAAAGTAGTTTTGCCTAGACCAGGAGGCCCATGAAACAGCGTATGATCAAGAGCTTCATTTCTTTGATTGGCTGCTTCAACAAAAACTTTCAAATTATCTAATACTTGATCCTGTCCTGTAAAATCCTCAAAAGAAAGCGGTCTTAACTTTTTTTCAAGGTCAAGTTCTTCAGGATTAAAATTAGTATTTGTTGGATCTAAATTTTCGTTCATACTACAAATATATAACAAAGTTGGCTGTAAATAAAAATGCCTCTCATAAGAAAGGCATTATTTATTCTGTTATTAAATCTTAATGGTGTAAAACCTCTTCACCTGGTTTCATAGGAACATTTTGAGGAACGAAATCTTCATCATGCCCTGGCTTACTATAATCATATGGCCATCTGTAAACTTCTGGAATTTCACCTTCCCAATTTCCATGAATATGTTTTATAGGAGCCGTCCATTCTAAAGTATTTGATCTCCATGGATTTTGAACTGTTTTCTTACCGTAGAAAATGCTGCTAAAGAAATTATATATGAATACCAATTGAAAAGCGCCACCTATAAGAGCAAAAGTTGTAATAACTACGTTTACATTTTGCAAATCATCGAATAATGGGAAATTAGTATTTTCGTAATAACGTCTAGGAAGACCTGCCATACCAATAAAGTGCATTGGGAAGAAAACTCCATAAGCACAAATTGCAGTTACCCAGAAGTGAACATAACCTAGTGTTTTGTTTAGCATTCTACCAAACATTTTTGGATACCAATGGTAAATGCCTGCGAACATTCCGTAAAGAGCAGAAATACCCATTACTAAGTGAAAGTGAGCCACAACAAAATAAGTGTCGTGAACATTAATATCTAAAGTACTATCACCTAAAATAATTCCTGTTAATCCTCCTGTAATAAAAGTCGAAACTAAACCAATAGAAAATAACATTGCAGGATTTAACTGTAAATTACCTTTCCATAAAGTTGTAATATAGTTAAACGCTTTTACCGCAGATGGAATTGCAATCAATAATGTTGTAAAGGTAAATACCGAACCTAAAAACGGATTCATTCCAGAAATAAACATGTGGTGCCCCCAAACAATTGTAGATAAAAATGCGATTGCTAGAATAGACATGATCATCGCTCTATAACCAAAAATTGGTTTACGAGAGTTTGTTGCAATAACTTCAGAGGTAATTCCCAAAGCAGGCAATAAAATAATATAAACCTCAGGATGCCCTAAAAACCAGAATAGATGTTCAAATAATACCGGAGAACCTCCTTGATAATTCAAAACTTCACCAGCTAAATAAATGTCTGACAAAAAGAAGGAAGTACCAAAGCTTCTATCCATAATCAACAATAAAGCTGCTGATAATAAAACTGGAAATGAAATAACCCCAATTACGGCAGTAATAAAGAAAGCCCATATTGTTAAAGGCATTCTTGTCATAGACATTCCTTTAGTTCTTAAATTGATTACTGTAACAATATAGTTCAATGAACCCATCAAAGAGGCAGCAATAAAAACTGCCATAGAAACCAACCAAAGCGTCATCCCTAAACCTGATCCTGAAATAGCTTGAGGTAAAGCACTTAGAGGAGGATAAATTGTCCAACCCGCAGAAGCCGGTCCCGATTCAACAAACAAAGAACAAACCATTATCACACTAGACAAAAAGAATAACCAATAGGAAACCATATTCAAAAATCCTGATGCCATATCCCTAGCTCCAAGTTGTAATGGAATGAGTAAGTTACTAAACGTACCGCTTAAAGCGGCCGTTAATACAAAGAAAACCATTATGGTTCCGTGTATGGTAATTAATGATAAATAAGCTTCATTTGTCATAACACCTCCTGGCGCCATTTTTTCTCCTAAAAAGAAACTAAATACTTTAAAAGATTGCTCAGGCCATGCTAATTGAAGTCTAAAAAGCAAAGACATTCCAACACCAATTATTCCCATAAATATACCTGTCAAAAGGTATTGCTTAGCTATCATTTTGTGGTCAATACTAAAAATATATTTAGTAATAAACGTATCTTTATGATGGTGTTCATGATGATCGTCGTGGTGATCGTGTGCGTGATTATCGTGTGCGTGACTCATGTTTTTATAAAATATATAATTTTTATTATTTCATTGGTGCTACAGCCACTAGGGTAGTGTCTTTTATAGCAGTTGTAGATGTTGAATCTGTTTTAGATGGATTTGCTTCAGCAGCTTTTGCAGCACTGGCTTCTATAGCAGCAGCTTTGACAGATTGTACTAAAGTTGTTTTTCCACTCAACCATTTTTTATAGTCAGCTGGAGTATCAACAACAATCTTCATTTGCATGTTATAGTGAGAAGCACCACAAATTTTGTTACATAATAAAAGGTAATCAAAAGTATAGGGATCTAAAGCTGTTTTTCCTTCAGCAAGTAATTCAACACTTTTTTCCTCTCTAATTTTATTGATATTTGACACTTTTTCGATCATGTCTGGATTCTCTCTCATCTCTGTAGTAGTAACAGATGGAATGAAAGAAAATTGGGTAACCATACCAGGAACACAATTCATTTGCGCTCTAAAGTGAGGCATATACATAGAATGCAATACATCTTGAGAACGAATTTTAAAAATCACTCTTTTTCCTTTTGGTAAATGCAATTCATCGGTTACAATATCATCTTGAGCATTTTTATCAGACAAATCTACTCCTAGAGAATTAATACCATCAATTAATCTAACATTTGCTTTTCCTAAAACATTATCCTCACCAGAATATCTTGCTGTCCATTTGAATTGTTGAGCATAAATTTCGATAACTATTGGTTTTTCTACTTTTTCATTTACAAACATAATGTCCGTCCAAGAATACAATCCGAAGAAAATAAGAACAGCCAATACAATTGCCGGAATTGAACTCCAAATGAATTCTAATTTATTATTATCAGAAAAATACGTTGCTACTTGTCCTTTTTTTCCACTGTATTTGTATGAAAAATAAAACAACAAACCTTGAGTAATGGTTTGAACAATGAAAATTAATATCATTGAAATCCACATCAATTCATCAACTTCTTTACCGTGTACTGAAGCTGCATTACTCATTAAAGGAAATTTTCCATAATTGGCAAAGCAAAAGATTGTGATAATATAGATGAATGCTAAAAAAGCAAAAGATAAATATCCGTTAACTTTATTGTCGTTATTGTTGGCGACTTGACTATTGTCAGATACCTTCCCTACTTGGGTTAAATCGAAAATTTTAGTCAGCTGCCAAAATGCAACTGATAATAAAACTAAAACAAGAAGTATTAATAAACTTGTCATTTGTTGTTTACTTTAAATATTAATAATGAAAATGTTTACTTTCTTCTATAAATGGATTTCGTTTAGGTGTAAGTGGCGCTTTAGTTAAAGCTGTAAATACAACGAAAATAAATAATCCTAAAAAGAATAATACTGATGCAATCTCTGAAACTCCAATAAACCATTGATCACCAACCGTTGCTGGCATAACCATATTAAAGAAGTCAATATAGTGACCACACAAAATTACAACTCCAGCTCCAACGATAATTGGTGCTATCCGTTTGAAATCAGTATTGATAAGAACTAAAATTGGGAACACAAAATTCATAACAACAGCTCCCCAAAAAGGTAACGTGTAAACATCAATTCTCGTTTTGAAATAAGTTATTTCTTCAGGAATATTTGCATACCAAATTAACATAAATTGAGAGAACCATAAGTAAGTCCAGAACACACTAAATCCGAACATGAATTTAGATAAATCATGAATATGACTAGAATTTACATTTTCTAAATAACCTTTAGATTTTAAATACAATGTTACCATAGAAATTGTAGTAATTGCGCTTACAAAGAAACTGGCAAATACATACCATCCAAATAAAGTACTGAACCAGTGTGGGTCAAAAGACATTAACCAATCCCAAGCCATAATAGACTCTGATACAATAAAGAATACTAAGAATCCTGCGGATAATTTGAAGTTCTTTTTATAGAAAGCATTGTCGCTAGCTTCATCTTGTAATAAACAATTTTTTCTTGAAATGTATCTATACAAGTTCCATCCTAATAAGAAAATTGCAGCTCTTGAAATCCAAAAAGCAAAATTCAAATAACCCGATTTACCTGCTACAATTTCATCATAATTTGGATTTCCTTTTTCTGTAATTCCTTTAGCCATCCATGTAAATAAATGATTCGATTCAAATAAATGAGATCCCGTTACTACTAATAGAACAAAGAAAATTATAGAACCCACAGGTAAATAAGCGGTAATCCCTTGCATAACTCTAAATAATACTGGTGACCAACCTGCTTGAGCTACTTGTTGAATCGCATAAAATGCAAGTACTCCTAAAGAAATCAACATAAAGAAAATACAAGCTATATATAAAGCGGCCCACGGTTTGTTTTGCAATTGGTGAAAAACATGTTGGGTATGTTCTTTGTGTTCCTTAGCTTCATCAGCTTCTTTTTCTTCTTTAGAAACTACTTTTTCTACTTTAGCGACAACAACTGCTTTGGAAGAATCAGCAATAACAGAAACTATAGAATCTTTTTTTATTTCAGAGGAGTCATTAAGAACAGCTTCAATTGCTTCCTCTTTTTCAGATGGTACTACAATAGTTTTTGGATCGTGATTTTCAGCTTCAGCAATGTGTCCTTCATGATGACTTTCAGCAATAATTTTTTCTGCATCTTCAATAGATTTTGGAGCAGATAAAAAACCATACACAATTCCAATAAATCCTAAAGTCATTAGGACGATTGCTGTGGTTTTTAATTTTTTTGAAAATGTATACATATCTATAAGAATCTTTTTGTTCTAATTTATTATTGAGCTCTCAATTTCATTACATAAGCTGAAACCATCCAACGTTCTTGTTGATTTAACTGATTTGCATAGGAACCCATGGAATTGATTCCGTAATTAATTACGTGATTGACACTACCTTCGGTAATTTGTCTGTCTTTGTAGTTAGGAACTCCTAAAAATTTTCCTTGTTTAACCAACCAACCTTTACCATTACCTTCGTTTCCGTGACAAATAGCGCAATAGATTTCGAAAAGTTCTTGAGCTTTTACCATATCAATTTTTGCTGGATCGAGAGGAGATTTAGAATTTAATTTAGCTGATTCATATCCTTCTGGACTGTTTGCAAATTCATAAGGTACATAACCTCTTTTAATAGTTCCAACTGGAGGCAATTGACCTTCTTTTCCGTGTAAACCGGCTGGTGAATTAAATGCAGTTGACTCAGAATATGTTTCATAAGCAACCGATTCATACATGTTTGGCATGTACTGAAAGTTAGGTGAATTATTATCCTTACAAGAAAATAAAGATATTAATATCCCTAATACTACTGCTGTTTTAAATAAACTTTTCATGTCTGTCTAGTGCTTTTCTATTACATTAACTTCAACTGCACCTGTCCCTTTTAAGAAAGAAGTCAATTCTTCTTCATTATTGTTTACAGCTACTTCCATCAAGAAATGATCGTCTGTGGTTCTCACATCAGGATTTTCGGCTTGTTTAAATGGCCATAATCTACTTCTCATATAAAAAGTAATCACCATTAAGTGAGCCGCAAAGAAAACGGTCATTTCAAACATAACGGGCACAAAAGCTGGCATGTTTTGAATATAACTCATACTTGGTTTTCCACCAATATCTTGAGGCCAATCTTGGATCATAATAAAATCCATCATTGTAATGGCAACCGTAAGTCCAATACATCCATAGATGAAAGCGCAAATAGCTAATCTCGTTGATGGTAAACCCATTGCTTTATCCAATCCATGAACAGGAAATGGAGTAAAAACTTCTTCAATATGGTGATGTGCTTTTCTGGTTTGCTTTACAGCATCCATTAAAATATCATCATCATTGTATATAGCGTGTATAAATTTATTACTACTCATAACAACTATTAATGTTTATCTGAATGATTATTATCTTCTTTTTCTCTGTTTTTTTTGTAATATTCACCAGAAGATTTTAAAATTGTTTTAACCTCTGCTTGAGCAATCACTGGGAATGTTCTAGCATATAATAAGAATAATACAAAGAAGAATCCTATAGTTCCTGTAAAAATTCCAACGTCAATAAATGTAGGAGAGAACATTGTCCAAGAAGAAGGTAGGTAATCTCTGTGTAGTGAAGTAACGATAATTACGAATCGCTCAAACCACATACCTATATTTACTACAATTGAGATTATGAAAGAGAACATGATGCTGGTTCTTAATTTTTTGGACCACATGAATTGGGGAGAAAAAACATTACAAGTCATCATTGACCAGTACGCCCACCAGTAAGGACCAGTAGCTCTGTTTAAGAATGCGTATTGTTCGTATTCTACTCCAGAATACCAAGCCACGAATAACTCCGTTATATAAGCAACTCCTACAATAGAACCTGTAATCATAATTACAATATTCATCAATTCGATATGCTGAATAGTGATGTATGCCTCAAGGTTTGACACTTTTCTCATGATGATTAACAAGGTGTTTACCATTGCGAATCCAGAAAAAACAGCTCCTGCAACAAAGTAAGGAGGGAAAATTGTAGTATGCCATCCTGGAACAATAGAAGTAGCAAAGTCCATAGATACAATGGTGTGAACCGAAAGTACTAATGGAGTAGCTAAACCTGCAAGCACTAAAGATACTTCTTCAAAACGTTGCCAGTCTTTTGCTCTTCCGCTCCAACCGAAACTTAGTATAGAATAAACTTTTTTATTAAAAGGGGTTACAGCTCTATCTCTTAGCATCGCAAAATCAGGAAGTAAACCAGTCCACCAGAAAACTAATGATACTGAAAGATAGGTTGAAATTGCGAATACGTCCCAAAGTAAGGGCGAGTTAAAGTTTACCCATAACGAACCGAATTGATTAGGAATTGGAACTACCCAGTAGGCCAACCAAGGACGACCCATGTGAATAATTGGAAATAAACCCGCTTGAACGACAGAGAAAATGGTCATAGCCTCTGCCGAACGGTTAATTGCCATTCTCCATCGCTGGCGAAACAATAACAATACGGCAGAAATTAATGTTCCTGCGTGACCAATACCAACCCACCATACGAAATTGGTAATATCCCATGCCCAACCTACTGTCTTATTTAGTCCCCAAGAACCAATACCAGTAGAAATAGTATAAGTTATACAACCTATTCCCCAAAGGAAAGCTGCTAATGCTATTGAAAAAACGGTCCACCATTGTTTGTTTGCTCTTCCTTCAACAGGTGCAGCAACATCGACAGTTACATCGTGATAACTTTTATCACCAATAACTAATGGTTTTCTAATGGGTGCTTCGTAGTGAGACGACATAATCCTTTATCTTGTTTCTTAATTAATCTTTTAACTAGGTATTTCTAACTTTAACGTGATAAATAACGTTTGGTTTAGTACCGACATGCTCTAATAAATGATACATTCTGTTATCTTCCAGTAATTCAGTTACTTTAGATTCTTCATCATTTACATCTCCAAAAATCATTGCTCCAGTAGAACAAGCATTTGAACAAGCAGTTTGGAATTCCCCATCTTTTATTACTCTTCCATCTCGTTTAGCATCAAGAATTGTTTTTTGTGTCATTTGAATACACATAGAACATTTTTCCATAACTCCACGAGAACGAACGTTTACATCTGGATTGATAACCATACGGCCTAAATCATCATTCATATGATAATCAAATTCGCTGTTTTTGTTGTACAAAAACCAGTTGAAACGACGAACTTTATACGGACAGTTGTTAGCGCAGTAACGCGTACCAACACATCTGTTGTAAGCCATTTGATTTTGACCTTGACGCCCGTGAGAAGTTGCCGCAACTGGACAAACGGTCTCACAAGGTGCGTGATTACAATGTTGACACATTACTGGTTGAAAAGCTACTTGAGGATTATCCGCTGGATGTTCCAAGCTTCCAAATCCTCCTAATGAACCTTTGTCACCAAATAACCCTTCAAAGTTTTCTTTTTTCTCGTTGTCACCCGCAAAAGTATCTTCGGAAGAATAATATCTATCAATACGCAACCAGTGCATATCACGACTTCTTCTTACTTCAGATTTACCAACAACAGGGACGTTATTTTCTGCATGACAAGCGATGACACAAGCGCCACAACCTGTACAAGCATTTAAGTCAATTGATAAGTTAAAATGATGTCCTGTAGAACGATCAAATGGCTCCCATAAATCAACTTTAGTAGCTTCTGTTTCTTTATGATCCAAAGACACCATCGGAACTGGATTCCATTCTTTGCTGTCTTTAGCTGTATTGAAAATTTCAAGAGTTGTTTCTCTAACAATATCCCCTCTACCCATCAACGTTTTTTGTGATTGAACACAAGCAAACTCATGCTCTCCACTTGATTTTGTTAATGTAGCAGATTGAACATTATTAAAGTTATTATATAACAAGTACGCATTAAAACCCACTTGCATTTCTTCTTTTAAAGATGCTTTTTTACCATATCCTAGCGCTAAACCTAAAGTTCCTTTTGCTTGACCTGGTTGAACAATTACTGGAACATTTTCAAGTTTAACACCATTAACTGTTAAAGTAACATAGCTTCCGTTAAGTCCACCATTTGCTACAATTTTGTTTTCTAAAGCTAATTTAGATGCATCTGCTTGTGAAACAGTAACGTAGTTATCCCAAGATACTCTTGTAATTGGATCAGGGAACTCTTGTAACCATGGATTGTTTGCTTGTTGACCGTCTCCTAAACCTGTTTTAGTATACAATACTAATTCGAAATCTTTAGAAGGAGTCGCTTTTGCTAAAGCAGCAGCTGCACCACTATAATCAGCAGTCCCGCCAGTAATTGAAGCAGCTCCTGAAACAATTAATCCATCGTGTAATACTTTATTCCAAGTACTTCCTGCAGTATAAGATGCAGCAGTAGTTTTTACATAATCATAATAAGTACCTGCAACACCATTCCAAGACATTAAAGCTTCTTGAAATTGTTTAGTATTGAATAAAGGTCTGATAGTTGGCTGAACTAATGAATAAGTTCCTTTAGTCAACATGTGATCATTCCAAGACTCTAAATAATGAGGAGCAGCAGCGGCAATTTTTACAACTTCTGCCGTTTCATCTTCTTTAATTGAAAATGCAACAGATGTTTTTACTTTTTTAAGACCGTCAACAAAAGCTTTGCTATTGGCTAAAGTATAAACTGGATTAACACCACTCATTATTAAAGTATGAACTGAACCTGCATTCATATCAGTAATTAATTGAGCTATTTTTTCATTGGAACCTTTTCGTATTAATCGTGCACCGGCTGAAAGTAATGCTTCACTTTTTAACACTTGGTTAATTGCAATAACTAATAATTGTGCGTTTTTATCTTGAATTCCTGAAACCAAAAGTCCTTTGCTTCCAGCGGCTTTTAACTGATTGGCAGCTTTTAAAACTTCTGCTTCATTTTCAATTTTTACAGTAGCAACTGATGATCCAGTAACTACATTATATATTTTTACTAAGGCATGTTTTTGATTTGCAACCGACATTGGCACTCTCTTATCTGCAGCAGCTCCAGAAAGAGTCATGTTTGCTTCAAATTGGAAATGCTTTGACATTTTTCCAGCTTGAGGTACTCTACCTTTTGCATATCCTGTATCATAGCTTCCTCCTTGCCAATCTCCTAAGAAATCTGCATCAAGAGAAACTATAGTGTTTGCTTTTGAAAAGTCAAAATCTGCAAGTGCTCTTTCACCATAAACAGCTTCAAATGCGTCTAACGCAGCTGATTCTGAAACTGCATCATATACAAGATGCTTAGCCGTTGGGTTTTTAGCAATAAAATCAGCAATTAATTTTTCCGATGATGGACTTGCTAGCGTATTAGTTAACAAAATAACTTGTTTCCCGGATGTTTTTGCTTCAACCAAACTCGCTTTGATGGCAGTATCTACTTCACTCCAAGTTGCAGATTTAGAATCTTTTTTTGGAGCTTTTAGACGCATGCTATCATATAAAGACAATACAGAAGCGTGAACTCTTGCGTTAGCTGCGAACTTAGCTCCTTCTATTTTATTGTTTTCAATTTTAATGGGACGACCTTCTCTTGTTTTAACTAAAAGATTAGCGAAATCAAATCCGTCGAACATAGTTGTAGCATAAAAATCTGCAATACCCGGAATGATTGTATCCGGTTGAACTACATAAGGAATTGATTTATGAACTGGTCCCTCACAAGCAGCTAGCGAAGCAGCAGCTGTGGTAAAACCAACGTACTTTAAGAAATCACGACGAGTAGTTGATGAAGATGATAATGACTCTTTGTCTGAAAGAAAATCAGAAGTTGGAATTTCTTCCACAAACTCATTATTTCTAAGCGTCTCAACAATAGAGCTATTTTCGTTTAGCTCCTCAACACTTTTCCAGTATTTTTTGTTAGATGACATCGTATATAAATATTAGCTTCTTAATTAAAATTTTAAATTGTTTAGAAGTTTAAGAGTTAATAAGTTTAGTTGCAATAATAAAAAACCATGTAAACTTATACCCTCATAAACTTAATAATGACACTTTCCACATTCTAAACCTCCCATTTGTGCAGCAGTCAATTTGTCTACACCATATTTTTTAGAAAGTTCTTTGTGAATTTTGTCGTAATACGCGTTGCCTTCCATTTTAACATTAGTTTCTCTGTGGCAATTAATACACCAACCCATTGTTAAAGGAGCAAACTGTTTTTGTACTTCGTAAGTTTGAACTGGTCCGTGACATTTTTGACATTCAATACCCGCAACCGTAACGTGTTGTGAGTGATTGAAATAAGCAAAATCAGGTAGATTATGAATTCTAACCCATTTTACTGGTTGTGTTTTTCCGGTATATTTCGTTCCATCCCAACCAACAGCAGTGTATAATTTTTTGATTTCACCATCATAAAATGCCTTAGTATGTCCGTCAACAGTAGAGGTAGTATCCGATACCTCTGCAATATTTTTATGACAATTCATACATACATTTAGAGAAGGAATCCCTGCATTTTTACTAACTCTAGCAGCAGAGTGACAATATTTACAATTAATTTGATTGCTACCAGCGTGAATTCTGTGAGAATAATGAATAGGTTGAATTGGAGAATAATCTTGGTCAACACCAATTTGCATTAAGAAACCGTACACAAAAAATGCGCTTCCCAAAAGGAAGAATATGGCAGCTACCACCATTAAAAATTGATTTTTAGCAAACGCTTTCCAAATTGGCATTGTTGGCTCTTTAACTGCAATCACAATACCATTCGATTTAGCAATTTTAGTCAAAACATTGTTAACTAAAAATAACATCACAACCAAAATAAGCAACACTAATGACAAAGCACCCAGTATTAATGTATTTGAAATGCCATTGTCACCGCTTCCTGCAGTTGTTCCGGGAACAAGAGCAGGTGCAGGAGCATCAACCTTAACCTCGTCTGTATATGCAATAATGTTATCAATATCACCATTAGACAATTGTGGAAAAGCAGTCATTACTGCGGGCTTATTTTCTTCCCAAAGTTTAACAGCATCAGCGTCTCCAGATTTGATCAAAGCTGAGCTATTTTTAACCCATCCATAAAACCAATCTTTTTTATGGCGTCCTGAAACACCTCTTAATGCTGGTCCTGTCATTTTTCTATCTAGATTGTGACAAGCAGCGCAATTTGCATTGAACAATTCTTTCCCTTTAACGGCGTCACCTCCTGTTGCTGCTACTGGAGCTGTATCAGCTTTTCCTGGCGTAGCAGCCATCGTTGGCGATGGAGCATTAGTAGTTGCAGGAGCTTCTTGAGCGTATGTTGACAAGGAGAAAGTTAGCATTAAAGCTAATCCGAATGAATAAATTCTGGAAATCGAATTATGGTTACCCACTTTTTTCATATTATAAATGATTATCGACTAATTGTGGTATGGTTAAAATGCTTAGTATTGCAATTTTACCAATACGTTTCTTTTAAAACTGGAGCAAAAATACAATTTATGAACTATTCACAAAACCCTAAATATATCTAAATTATCAATTTATATTAATTCTAAATAATATTTATATTTTAGTGTAATCTTATATGTATTACATTTGCATAAAAATCAAACTATTATGAAATTTTCAACAAAAAAAGAGTTCATTAAACTGTGTTTATATATTTTGCTTTTTTTAAAATTTAATCAAATAAATGCTCAGAAAGTTACTGTTTACCAAGATTCAAAATTTGAAGAATTATTAAACCAAAAAAGAAAAGTAAACTCCTCTATAACAATCAATAATAGATATAAAATACAAATTTTTAATGGCTCTAGTGAAGAGTCGAAAAAAACACTAATTCAATTTAAAAGAGAAAATAAAAATTACGATGCTACAATAGTTTTCAGTACTCCTCTTTATAAAGTATGGATTGGAAATTTTAAAACCCGAATTGAAGCAGAACGAAATTTGAATATGCTTAAAAAAAACTATCCAAATTCAATAATAATAAAACCTAATAAATAAATTATTGAAACTAAATAATATTAAGTTAAAAAAAACGCTTCCTTTTTTTTCCTATATCTTCCATCCTATTTTTATTCCAATAATAGGCACTGGATTTTACATTCATTATTCAAACGATTTTTATAATAAAGAGTCCTACTTTTTATTATTTTTTCAAGTAGTAATTATTACTTTCTTGCTGCCTTTATCTTTTTTTTACTTACTACAAACTTTTGGAAAAGTAGACAATTTAATGCTTTCTGATGCTTCACAACGAAAAATGCCCCTTTTAATGCAAATTGCTTTAACCTTTATTCTAATTAATAAAAGTGTTACTATTGATCAATTTCCTGAATTATTTTTTTTCTTCCTGGGTGGAATTGGAAGTACTTTAATGGCTTTTGCATTAATTTATACCAAAATAAAAGCCAGCATTCATATGATTGCTATAAGTGCCTTGAGTTTTTTTGTGATTGGATTAAGTATTCACAACGAATTGAACATCGTTAATACGATTGCAACATTATTTTTGACTACAGGAATTATAGCCACCTCAAGACTTTATATGAAAGCACACTCTATGGAAGAATTACTAATTGGCTATCTAGCTGGAATGTTACCACAGGTTGTACTTTGGGTAATTTGGTTATAGAATATAAAATTGTAATCCAAAATTAATGGTACTCATTTTGATGTTTTCACCATTGATAACGGCAGATTTAAAGATTGGATTGAGTCCATAATAAACATATCCGTTCCATGTATTCCTACCTGCAGCCAAATAACAACCGTATTGTAGTTTATTAAAATCGGGATTGTTTTTATATATGATTGTTTGAACATCATTTACAAATTTGTATTGATCGCTCACCAAATAACTCAATTTGAATCCAGTGTAAATACGCCAAAAAATATGACTTTCTGGATTGGAAGTTCGCCATCTAATTTCTAATGGCAAATCAATATAATGTAGCGATAGTTTGTTTTTGTTGTAATAAACATCGGCGGGAATAAATTCATAATTATAAATAGCCCCATTAGGTTTTGAAATGTATAAATTGTCGTTTAAAAAATTTAATGAATAACCTAACCCAACTGCAATTGCAAAAGTTCTATTTTTATTTATGGGCATATCCCTTAAAAAACCAATTGAAAAACCAGATGAAAATTTGTTTTGACGAATTCCGCTAAGGTTTTGGAGTTTATTGAAAGTAAAGTTTATATAAAATTGATCTTCACGATATAAAGAATCTAAAACTGGTTTCTTTACTGCTATGTCTTCTTGAGCAAAAACACCAAAAAAAATAAAGAAGGTTAGTATAGAAAAATATAACTTCATTAATACAATAATTTAGCAGAGAGGATGGGATTCGAACCCACGATACAGTTACCCATATACAAACTTTCCAGGCTTGCTCCTTCAACCACTCGGACACCTCTCTAAGTATTATAATGCAAAGAACAATAAAATTTAGCAATAAACAAAACGGAATTTAAACCATTTCGCCACGTAGGGAAGTTTCAAAAACAGATTTAAATACACTGCCTTCAATTTTTTGACCCAGCATGTACATTAATTTGGTGATTGCTGCTTCTGTAGTAATGTCTTTCCCAGAAATAAGTCCGATATTTTGAAGTTGTGTGCTGGTTTCATATTGCCCCATATTAACGCTTCCGCCCGAACATTGTGTAACATTAATTACATGCAATCCTTTATTGATGGCATTCTTTAAAATGGCAATAAACCATTGTTCCGTTGGAGCGTTACCAGAACCGTAGGTTTCTAATACAATTCCTTTCAAATTGGGAATCGCAAGTAGTGAAGACAAAACCAACTCGTTGATTCCAGGGAACATTTTTACAATTACTACATGATCGTCCAATTCTTTATGCACTTTAAATTTTTGGGTTGGATTTGATAAAAGTGTCGATTTATTTATTTTCAAATGAACACCAGATTCTGCTAATTCAGTATAATTGGGAGATGCAAAAGCATTAAAATGTTCTGCGTTTATTTTGGTAGTTCTATTAGCACGGTATAATTTATATTCAAAATAAAGACAAACTTCATGAACTACTGGTTTACCCTTTTCTTGTAATGAGGCAATTTGAATGGCTGTAATTAAATTTTCTTTCGCATCGGTTCGCAAATCGCCAATTGGCAATTGTGAGCCTGTGAACACAACAGGTTTCGCTAAGTTTTCTAGCATAAAACTCAATGCCGACGCCGAATAGGACATGGTATCGGAACCGTGTAGCACCACAAATCCGTCATATTTAGTATAATTGTCTTCAATAACCGTTGCTATTTGAATCCATTTCTCAGGATTCATATTGGAGGAATCTATGGGTTTCTGAAAAGAAAAAGTTTCAATAACACAATCTAATTGTTGAATTTCTGGAATCTTTTCTAATAATTTATTAAAATTAAATGCTTTTAAAACACCCGTTTTAAAATCTTTCATCATTCCGATGGTTCCACCAGTATAAATCAATAATATGTTGGGTTTAGATTGCATTTTCGTATTTTGTCTTGTTTACTACGGGATTGGCATACATGCTTAAGAATCCTTCCACCATAATTTCATTCGCAGCGTCGATTTTCAATTCCAGTCTTCTCTCAAACAATGATTTTTCATCTTCGGAGTACTGACTGCTGTATTTGTTTGTTTTATGCAATAAATCATAAGCAATATAATTGGTGGGCCACAATTTATAGGAGCGCAAAATTGAATCGTCAATAGCTTGAGCTAACGCTTGAGTTTGTTTGTTATTATTATCGTTTTCAACTACAAGTGCATCAATTTCTTTATCCAAAACGTCTCCAACATGAATGTGAATTCGTTTTTTCTGACCAATAATACCGCTCAATAATGTAATGAAATCTTCATTTTTTTCTTTTACATAGGTTTCGGCTTTAGCTTCAGCCATTAATTGCGGCATCTTCAAAGCATCCGTTGGATCATATTCATACGAAATTGAAACGGGAACAATCTTAATTTTTTTGAAATAATCCATTAAATTTAGTTCCTCAGAACCCATTCCAAGCATTTTTAAAACCCCCGAATGGGTAGCGTCGTTGCCGTCTTTGGTTCTTCCTTCTCGTTGCGCAATCCAAACCGAACGATTTTCACGAAGTAACAATTGCCCAATATATTCTGCCATCAATTTAGAACTTTGTAATAATTCGCGCGGTGGCAACCCTCTTTGAACTAAAAAATTTCGATTTAATTTGGATAATTTCAGGAGAAAATCTTTCTTAACTAAATTGTCTCCAATAGCTGAAGCGGTCATCACTAAACCATGATCAAATAAACAGGCATTCAGCAATGACGTGTCTAAAATAATATCCCTATGATTGGAAATAAAAAGATACGAGGTATTTTTTTCTAATTTATCAAACCCAGAAGTGGTCAAACTTTCCGATGATTTTTTCAATACTTGTTGCACCGATTCGTAAATAAAGTTGCACTGAAAATCACGAATAGAATGGGTTCTTTTCAGTTGTTCTTTCCAAACCTCATCAGCAACATCTGGGAAGGTGAAATTCATTATCGCTTTCATCATCGGATTATTTAGACAAGCGCGAATTCCTTCATTCACTTCACTGTCATAATAAGGACGAATGGCATCAAATTTCTGCATTTTATTTTCTTTTAAGAAGAACAAAATAACAAAAAATTTATGACTTTTTGACTATTTGACCTTTAAATCCCAAAAACAGCACTAGAATTTTCTGTGGTAATTCGAGCAATTTCAACTACTGGAACATTATAAATTTCTGCTAATTTTTGAGCAACTAATAGGGTGTAACTGCTTTCGTTTCGTTTACCCCGATGTGGAAACGGAGCCAAATAAGGTGAATCGGTTTCTAAAACAATATGTTTTAAATCGATATTTTTTAAGAATTGGTCAATTTTTCCGTTTTTGAATGTGGCCACCCCTCCTATTCCGAGTTTTAACCCTAAGGAAATGGCGCGTTCTGCTTGAACTAAATCTCCAGTAAAACAATGAAATATTCCGAATAAATCATTGGCTTTTTCGCTTTCTAAAACTTCAAAGGTTTCGTCAAAAGCATCACGACAATGGATGTTTATAGCTAATTGGTTTTTTTTAGCCAATTGAATTTGATGTTGAAAGACATATTGCTGTTCTTTTAAAAATGTTTTATCCCAAAATAAGTCCATCCCAATTTCACCAACAGCATAAAACTTTCTTTTGGCCAATTGGGCTTCTACATGAGCCAGCTCTTCTAAATAATTTTCTTTCACATAGGTAGGATGCAACCCCATCATTAAGAATATATTTTCAGGAAATTGCGCTTCCAAATCATACATCTTTTGCGTGTAGGTTGAATCGATTGCTGGAATAAAAAATCGGGACACCCCAATTTCAATGGCACGCTGAATCATTTCGTTGCGGTCTTCTTGATATTGAGAAGAATACAAATGGGTGTGGGTATCTGTGAGAATCATGATTGTTTTATTTCACTACAAAAGTAACAAAAAATAGCACGCTATAATTGAGATCGATGTAGCAGAACACTATAAACTAAGCTTATAAAAAAATTGCGGCAGTTTTCATAGAGTTTAGCCCGATTATCGATGCGGGAAAAGGTAAAAAATTGAAAGTTTAGAGCAAATTACAATCACATTGATTTAATGACATAAGTGACCAATCCCCAAATTAGCAATTCATTTTCTTCGGTTACTTTAATGGGTTGGTAATTCGGATTTTCGGGCATTAAATACAAGCAGTCGTTTTCCAATTTTATTCTTTTTACAGTGAATTCGCCATCAATAAAACACACTGCAATTTTATTATTTTGCGGTTCCAAACTTCTATCCACAATAAGAATATCCTTATCGCTGATTCCAGCATTTATCATAGAATTTCCTTTCACTTTTATATAAAAAGTCGCTAACGGATTTTTACATAATTCTTTATTCAAATCGATATCATTTCCTAAAAAATCAGTTGCAGGCGATGGAAATCCAGCAGAAACTCCTTCTTTTATATACGGAATTCGGAGGTCACTTTCAAAATCGGGACGATAAAACGTTAAAATAGGTTCTTTTTTTACAGACATTTTATTTCTAGTATTTCCTTAAATTTTGTAGTATAATTCGGTGATAAATGATTTTGTTTCATATTCCAAGTTACTTTTAAATCTTGCGATGCCAATTTTACTTTTCGGTCGCCAATCTTTGCATTTATAATATCCATTGCTTTCATCA
>CANFNV010000009.1 GCA_947448525.1 Flavobacteriaceae bacterium
CTTATCCATTAAATGTTGGCTCATGTAGCAGCCCGACAAATGCACCAGAAGGAGAAATGTTTATGAATTTTATGGATTATCCTTGGGACCCATACAAGTATATGTTTACTATAGACCAAGCTACAAGAATGCAGACTGCCATGCTAAACAGTCCATACAGGAATCAATTAGGAACTCATGGCTTGTGTTCTGCTCCTCTTGCAATAAATGATTTAAATTTAAATGATACTATTTCTATTTATCCAAATCCAACTGCGAATCAAATAAATATTCAAACCTCTAATGGTATTTTATTAGACAAAATAATTATTACTGATTTAACTGGAAAAAAAGTTGTGGAACAAACTCAAAATACTAATCAAGTTTCCGTTGAAAAACTGGCAACAGGCATTTATATTTTAATTGGATATTCTGAAGGAAATAAATTTCAAGAAAAATTTACCAAGCAATAAACTCTTTTATTTCTCATAAAAAACAAAAAAGTCCAACATTTCTGCTGGACTTTTGCTCCCCCTATTGGAGAAAGTTACAACTTTAATGCGATGGTAATTTACTTAACTATCAGAAAAACAATGAGTTAATAAATAATTATTTGTCGCAATTATCACCTTCACACTTCTTCGGAGAAAATCACTTTAAAATCTATTCATATGAATAAACTACTATTGATTTAAGAGTTTTTATTGTATAATATCAATACGGTATAATTATGTATAGATTCAGAATTTTATATTTAAGTTGTGGAGATTGAACTTAAAATAGCATAATAATACATTTTTTGTTTTAAACATTATTAATTTAAATAGCTATATTTGAAATAATTAATACGATACAAACTTTCGCCAATCTACCCAAATTTGGGGTGATAAGCGAATGTTTATAGCGCCTATACACTAGTTGGTGGCAATTATACCGAAACGAAACGCAAAGACAACTAACGACATAAAATTGATATGAAAAATGATTTTTTAGACAGTGCAAAAAAACAATTTGAGTATTACAAAATGCTCGGAGAAAAAACATTTTCACAACTTTCAGACGAACAACTTTTTAGACAATTAAATGAAGAAAGTAATAGTATTGCGACAATCGTAAAACATTTATGGGGAAATATGCTTTCTCGTTGGACAGATTTTTTGACAACAGACGGAGAAAAAAAATGGCGACAAAGAGACGCAGAATTTGACAACGATATTGCGGACAGAACTGAACTTTTAGAAAAATGGAATGAGGGTTGGACTTGCTTATTTAACGCAATAAATCCGTTGACAGAAAACGATTTGACAAAGGAAATATTTATACGAAATCAAGGACACACGATAACAGAAGCTATAAACAGACAATTGGCTCATTATCCATATCACGTTGGACAAATTGTGTTTATTGGAAAATTATTGAGTAACGAAAATTGGACTTCACTTTCAATTCCGAAAGGAAACTCGAAAGAATATAACGCCGACAAATTTGCAAAACCGAAACATAAACAACATTTTACTGACGAATATATAAACGAAAAAAAATAACTGCCACCAACAGCAGTTACACGAGATGCAAGGATTTAGTGGAATTGCCGTTTCGCATTGAACTTTTTACTTAAATAGAAAATATGTAGTCACGAAGCCTTGCACCTCGTGTAGCTGCGGAACGTTATCACTTCTTTTTATATACCCAGATATCTTGTTTTAACTGCTAAAATTCACAACTCCATTACAACTTCTTCTCAATGCCAGTAAGGTTTTGCAAAATTGTAGAAATAAAAAAGAGGTCAATAATGACCTCTTTTTTCAATTAGCTCCCCCTATTGGAGAAAGTTACAATTTTAATGCGATGATTGCTTATTCAATTCTCTTCAAATCAAGAGTATAGATATTTTTGTTTTTTAATATTAGTAAAAGGTTATTAAGTTTTGCCCCCCAGCCCCCCAAGTCAATTTTTTGATTTTTCAAGGAGAGTTTAAGTAAATAATATAGACAGAAGACCCAGTAGCCCCACTTCATATCATTGCTTTTCCTGATGGGGTATGACGGTCATTATTTCAGACCCGATTATCTATTACTTTAATAAGTATAGTATTATTTGAAAAAGTAAAGTAATTGATATGATTTTTGTTAAACTTTCTTTTTCGTCCCAAATATTCATTAAATTTGGGACGAAAATAAAGTGACCGTTTCTAACAAAGAAATAAAAATGGAAAATAATATATCATAATGGAAAGACCAATTGTAGAAAATAAGATTTTTGAATCACTAAAATCACGTCAAAAAGGCGTTGTGATTTTCGTAAGTGATTTTTCAGATTATGGAAGTGCTGAAAGTGTTAAAAAAGCACTTTTAAGATTGAACGAAAAGGAAACAATTGTTCGTTTAGCTCACGGCATTTACTTGTATCCAAAAGTTGATAAAGAGTTAGGTATTTTATTTCCTTCTACGGAGGACATAGCTTTAGCGATTGCAAGAAGAGATAAGGTTAGAATTATACCAACAGGTGTGCAAGCGTTGAACAAATTGGGTTTATCTACTCAAGTTCCAATGAAGTTAGTATACTTAACGGATGGAGGCACCCGGAATATTAAAGTTGGTAAACGAACCATAAGCTTTAAAAATACAAGTCCAAAAAATTTATTTATGAAAGGAGAAATAAGTAGTATGGTAATTCAAGCATTAAAAACGATAGGAAATTCTCAATTGGACGATTCTACACTGCTTAAAATTCAAAATATTCTTAAAAAAGAGAAAAAAGATAACATTATAAATGATGCCAAACTTGCTCCCGTATGGATTTCTAAAATTTTAACACAAACAATATGATGAATACGAATTGGCTAAAATTATCTAAAGAAAGAAAAATTGAAATACTTAATCAAGCTACAGATTTAACAGGTTTACCATCTATTGCAATTGAAAAAGATTGGTGGGTAACATTAGCATTAAACGCTTCTTTTTCTCTACCATATAGCAAACACATAGTATTTAAAGGAGGAACATCTTTAAGTAAAGGATGGAATCTAATAGATAGGTTTTCAGAAGATGTTGATTTAGCAATTGACAGGAAATTTTTTGGTTTTAACGGAGATATAAGTAAAACTCAAATAAAAAATTTAAGAAAATTATCTTGCGAGTTTATATCTACCACTTTCCTTGAAGATATAAAGAAAACCTTTGCCGAATGGGGAGTGACAAGTGAATGTGAATTGATTGCTCAGCCAGTGAACGATTCTGATAAAGACCCACAGGTAATAGAAATTCATTATAAATCAGTAGTTGATAAATCCGACTATTTACCGCAAAGAGTATTGATAGAAGTTAGCTCTCGTTCCCTAATGGAACCAACGGAAATAAGAGAAATCAATTCTATACTGAGCGATAATTTTTCTACTCAAACTTTTGCAACAGCTCCGTTTGGCGTTGCGTCTGTCCTCCCTCAAAGAACATTTTTAGAAAAAGTGTTTTTACTTCACGAAGAGTTTTCTCAAAATAATCAGAAAATAAGAATTGATAGATTATCAAGACATTTGTATGATATAGAAAAATTGATGGATACCTCACACGGGGTTGATGCCTTGAAAAATTCTAAATTGTATAATGGTATTGTTGCACATAGAGAAAAGTTTAATGCGTTACGGGGACTTGATTATGCCAATCACGTTCCAAATAAAATCAATATCACCCCTCCTGAAAGCGTTATAAAAGAGTATGAAATGGATTATAGTGAAATGACTAAGTTTATGATTTATGGTAAATTCTTGAAGTTTGAAAAGTTGATTATTAGAATTAAAGATTTGCAAATGAGGATAAATAATTTAGAAAACTAAAATAATTATGGAAACTAAAAGTTGGAAAGATATTAAGGATAACGTTTACGGTGTTAAAGGAACTGATAGACGAGATGAACTTGAAAGAGATTTTGAAGGTCATAAAATAGGTCTTCAATTAAAAAAGGCAAGAGAGGAAAAACACCTAACTCAAACAGAACTTGGGGAACTTGTAGGTAAAAAGAGAGAATACATATCAAGAATTGAAAATAACGGGAGCAACCTTACTTTAAAAACTTTGTATGATATTGCAGAAAAGGGTTTAGGTGGTAGAGTTAAAATTCAAATAGAATTATAAACACTTTAATCTTGACACAAATATTAATCAACCTCTCTAACGGAGGTTTTTTTATTTAACCTCATCACACAACTTAATTAGTGGCAATTTAATTAGTGTCTCAAAAAAATATCAAAAATGGGCGCCGACTTATTGGTTTCCCGCTGTAAGTTAGCCTTAAAGAAATTCAAAGGATATAATTGAGACATTATGACAAAAGCAGTAATCTATTCTCGGGTCAGTTCAGAAGGTAATCGCCAGGACACCGAAAGACAAACAAACGAACTTAAAGAGTATGCCAACAAAATGGGTTATGAACTCGTTGAGGTCTATGAAGAAAAAGTAAGTGGTTTCAAAAAAAATGAAGACCGACCAATATTTTCAAAAATGTTGGAAGAAATTGAAAAAGGAACTATTGATAAAGTATTGGTGTGGGAGTTGAGTAGAATTGGTCGTTCGGTTATACAATCACTTCAAAATATTCAACTCCTAACCGATAAAAAAGTATCCATCTACATCAAGAACTTTAACTTGGAAACATTGAACGACGATAAAACTCCCAATTCATTATCAATGTTTATGGTGCAGATATTATTTTCTGTCGCTAATATGGAAGCACAACTAACTAAAAGCAGGATGGTTTCCGGATATCGCAATCATATAAAAAATGGCGGTAAGGTTGGAAGAAAATCAGGTTCTATTGAAACTGAAGAAGAAACCATCCAAAAACATTCAGATGTTCTAAAATTATTAAAAAAGAAATTGTCTATTCGGCAAATATCCGGATTAACGAATAAATCAACCAACACCGTCTTGAAGGTTAAATCAACCGCTCTTAAATTGCAAATGATATGATACATTAACAATGTTAGTAAAAATTATATTTCTTTGAAAATGAGATGTTTTGTCTAAAATGTAATATGTTAAATTATTTTGCTATTTTTGTTTTGTGAATTTTTAAAATTCATAAATTTTATTGAAAAAAAATATTAGCGTTTGCTATAAGTTCCTGTTAAAGAAACCGACCAAATTTCAAAGTACAGCGGGAAAGTATCAAGTAAATGCTCACGTCAAGGCGTGGGCGTTGCTTTACTTTGTTGTACGGGTTCTTGGTCGGACCTCTTTAACGAGTATAGCAACTGTCCCACGCTGATTTTTTATATTAATACTACAAAGGGACATTGTAGGCTAATGTAATAAAATATGACATTACTGCAATACAGTCAAACTCTATTTTTAAAAGATTTACAATCATTAGATTTTATTTACCCTCATTCTATTGACATAGATTTAGAATTACGACCTTATGTTTATGAAACTACTCCTTTTTTTGGGGGCAGTGGCTGGCAGAATATGGAGTCCGATTTATCAAAAATAAATGATGAGCACAAAAAATACTTTTGTATTTGCTTATTTACAATGACGTCTGCCGACCAAAATATGTATTCCCATTTTAGAAGTAATTATGAATTTTTCTATAATAAAGTTAAATATCCAAAATTTGGTATAGTTAGTTTTGGTTATGCTTTTGAAAAACCTTGTTATTTATTAACACGCCCAACAGAAGTAGATTTTGAGTCAATACCTGAACTTGAAATCAAAGATTTCATTCATCACCAATTTACAATTTCATTCAATTTTTTAAGAGATATTACTCCAAAACAATTTTTCACTGCGATGATTAATGATATCCATTTTAATTGTGAGAGTGAAATTTTTAAAAAAATATTGAATTGTATTAAATCAGAATTATAACAAAATTAAGATATATCAACCCCTCGGTCAAATCAATAGCTAATTATGAAAGAAGAAAATAAAATTAAAACATTTAAAAAGGTTTATAAAGATGATGATTTCATACTTTTTAAAAAAAATAGATATTTTACTAATTCTGTCTTAATATTTTTATGTTCCTTAGGTCTTAGTTCTTGGTTCTTATCAGGTTATTTAGCAACATTCTTAGCGTTGTTTATAACCATAGTAATTGTGTATAAATTCAAAAAACATTTTGAGAAATATAATTTGAAAGGATATGATGTATCGGATAAATTAAATCCAAAAAAGTGTATCAATAAAGGCAATGGAAAAATTGAGATAATTAGCTTCAATGAATCTAAATTCAGCTTTACAAGTCCTTTTCCTTGGTTTGATTTATGGAATGTATTTAATTTCAAAAAAAATAAATCGACATTAAATGTAAGTCAAAAGTATATTGGATATGAAGAAGAATTAGTAAGACATTTAAATAAATATCTTACTAATTCTAATTTGATTGTTGCTTTAAAAATCGTGAATGACAAAAAAAAATATGGAGTAAAAGACCAATTGGGAAATTGGGTAATTCAACCGAAATATGCTGAATTAGATGGTTTTGATGCTGACGGGTATTGTAAAGCTAGTCTTAATGGTAAATATGGTTTTTTAGACCGAAAAGAAAATTGGATAATTCTTCCAATTTATGATTATTTATCGAGTTTTGATTTTGAAGATTTTTGTTTAGCTTCAATAAACGGTAAATATGGTTTTATTGACAGAAAAGAAAACTGGATAATAAAACCTATCTATGAAAAACAATATTGGAGGAAGTGGGAGGATGAACGTGATTTTACGTTTTTAGATATGAGATTTAGTAAAGATAATTTTTCAAAAGTTAAATTTAATGATAAATATGGATTTATTGACCGAGAAGGGAATTGGCTAATCCAACCAATTTATAATGAATTGTCAAGTTTTGACAATAGAGGATACTGTTGGGCTAATATTAATGAAAAATATGGTTTTATAGACCAAAAAGGCAATTGGGCAATTCAACCAATATCTGAACCACATATTAATTTAAAAGATTTTTCTGGAAATTATTTCATTATTAGTAAAACATTTTATTCTAATGATTATGTATATGGAATGCTACATAAATATGGTGTTATGGATAGTTTAGGAAATTGGATAATACAACCAATCTATGAATCTTTAGAATTTATTAATAAGGATTATTTTAAAGTTAAAATGGAAAAAAAATATGGAGTAATTGACAAAAATGGAAATTGGACAATTCAACCTATCTATGATGAACTAGTAGTTTTTGAGGAAGGTATATTTTATTTTAGAGTTATGATTAATGAAAAATATGGTGTAATTGACAAAAATGGCAATTGGATACTTCAAGCAAATAGTAGTAATCCATATGGTTATGCTTATGCTTTTTCTAATATTTCAGACAATATTTTTAGATTAAGTGATGAGAACAAAATTGGAATTATTGATAATGATAGTAATTGGATTGTTCAACCAATATATGATAATTTAGAAAGTTTTGATGAACAAGGATATTGCAAAGCAGGTATAAATGATAAATATGGTTTTATTGACCGTAAAGGAGATTGGATAATCCAACCACTATATGATAATTTAGGAAGTTATGATGATGATGAATTAATAGGTTATGATAAAGAAGGATATTGTGTTGCAGAGATAGATGGCAAATCCGGTTTCATTGACCGAAAAGGAGAATGGATAATTCATCCAATTTATTATGGATTACAAGGTTATGATAAAGAAGGATATTGTGTTGTTGCAGACATAAAAGATTGCAAATTCGGTTTGATTGACCGAAAAGGAGATTGGATAATTCAGCCGATTTATGATTATTTAAGAACTTTTAATGATGATAAAGGATATTCTGTTGCACAGATAAATGGCAAATCCGGTTTCATTGACCGAAAAGGAGATTGGGTAATTCAACCAATTTATGATGAATTAGGAAGTATTTTTAATGGATTTTCATGGAGTATTAAAAATGATGATGAATATTATTTAGCAGAGTTAAATGAAAAAAAAGGTGTTATTGACCAAAAAGGAGAATGGATAATTCAGCCTATTTATAATGAAATAATTTTCATCGTGGATTACTTTAGAGTTATGTTAAATGAAAAATATGGAGTTATTGACCAAAAAGGAGATTGGATAATTCAACCTATTTATAACGAAATAGAACCCGGTAAGGATTACTTTAAAGTTAAGTTAAATGATAAATACGGTATCATTGACCGAAGAGGTAATTGGATAATTCAACCAATTTATGAATATTTAGATTCTGTCGATGATAGAGGTTTCGTTAATGCAACATTAAATGGAGAAAAAGGAACTGTAAATAGAAATGGAAGGTGGTTTAACTCAATAACTGTTTTATGGAGTAAATAAAACATAACAACAAAAAACTCTTTCATTATTTAATTATATAGTTTTTAGGATAAACACACATTAATGAAAAATTATAAATCAATTCTCCCGTTTCTTTTACTTCTTCTATGTTTTAGTTGTAAAAACTCCAACTTAGAAAGTGGTGGTAGTATGGATGATATAGATACTACCATTGGTAGTGATTCACCTAATTGTCCGGATACACCTCCCGAAGAGCAATATACACCACCACCATCCAAAGAAATTGAATGGTCAGATGGAAGTACTTATACCTACGATTACACGGAAGAGATTGAAACAAAGGATTCCCTTGGAAATGTTGGAAAGGTTTTTACCATCTATAAAAGAAATAAACCTGTAGATGTTAATTGTGATACAAAAGAGTGCCGTTGGTGTAGAAAAGAAATGTATGCCGAAAGTTACTCAATAGAAGAATTTCCGGATGTAGATGTATTAAGAGGTAGAGGAAGTTATAGTTCTCAAAATTCATTTTATCTGTCAGTTTTTACAGAACCTGCCCATTTTGATATTGATAATAAAAGAATAAGAACTGAATGGAGAATCAATTGCGACTACGGAGGACCTGATGATTTTTGTAGTTTAAAGTGTCAAAGTGAATATAATAGAAGATAATTAAAAATAAATGTATTATGGGTTTTATAAAAAAAATTGACATTATTTTAGATAGAGGGTTGCTATGGATGGAATATTTATGGAGGATAATAGGTTATTTAATTGGGTTTGGAGCTATAATTTTTTGTGTTTTAGCATCGGCCGGGATTGAAACAAAATATAAAACATTTACACAAGATTATAAGATGGACTTAATAATTATTCTTGTGTCGTTCTCCTCAATTATGTTATGTTCATTATTCATTTTAGTAGCCACAAGAAAATTTAAAGAACTTAATCAATTAATTGAAGAAAATAAAAATTTATGAAAAACTTTATAGAACCCATACAAGGGACAAAAATTGCCGAGTTTAAAGTATCTTGGTTTAAAAATCAAGGATATGAATTTTTTCGTTATGGATTTAGACCTTTTTATAATCTTGGTCCAGTTATATTAGGGATTTTTTTAGGAATTAAGTTTATAAAACATTCTTTTGACCCTATTTGGTTAAGTTGGTTATTAGCAATTGTATTATTTTTATTAGCAGCATTTTGGTTCTATGCAACAATTTTATTATCAATTATTCATAAAAATTATGATGTAAGAAAAACAAAAATCATAGATGGTAGGATATTCTCCCTTTTTGTTGTAAAAGGTGGTGTTGAAATTAATAATGAATTTATACCCTATAAATCTTGGTTTATTGAAGGAATCGAATCATTCAAACTTGACGGAGATTTTCTTATCATTAGAACTTTAGGTGAGCCATTTATTTCAATAAACTATTGTTTGAATGAAAACGAAATCAAGTTTAAAATTGATTCTAAATATCTTAATTGTAAAGAGGAATTGTTAAATTATTTAAATAATCAAATTGAATTAAAAAACACATAATAATACCTATGAAAAAGAAAACACTATACATCATCATCGCACTATTAGTATTGCTAAACATCGGGCAATTTGTTTATTTCTATTCTGTGGTTTCAGATTTGAAGTCGGAATTAAAAATAATGGAATCGAAATTGCCTCATCTTGGTGCTGCTGACAAGTTATAATAATTTATGAAAAACTATATTTTACTTTTTGTGATAATTTTAAGCATCAACACCGTTTTTGCAGATTCTCCATTAACTTCCACGGATTTCTATAAAGCTTATATGGATGTTCCGTTGATTAATAAAACTGCCAAATCAAATGGAGTTTTAACAGATGAAATATTTGAATATTTAAATTCAAATAATTGTATTGATAAAAAAATAGCGTTAATAAACGCATTGAAGTGGAACTTAAATGGAAAGAATAACGCTGTTTTATATCTTCATAAATTGTTTTTAAAACATAACGAATATAGCCCAACAAATTTTTATAAAAAGGGAACTGCTGAGGAACTAATATGCTATGCCTATCTTAAGGGAATGGATAATTATTTTGATGTGAAAAATGCGTCATTATTTTCATTAAGAGCAATAAAACTTAATCCTAATTCTTATACAATTGCTATTGTCAATCAACTAATTATATCCCAAATGTTTAGTCAAAATAATTGGTGTGAAATTTATTCGGGAATGAATACTATCAAGGAAAACAATAATTTAAATGCAGATTTTAGAAGAAAAGCAACAGAAATAATTTTTGAATATACAAACATATATAAAGATAATTGTACTGTTTTTTATTCAATAAAGAAATTCATTAAGGGTTCTTAAAAATTCAATCAAAATTTTAAATTTAATTTATCAAGATATTATGAAAAAGCTATTCTTTATTATTCCTATTGCCCTTCTTATCCTTGCAGGTTTTAGCAATAAAAAACCTATTGAAATAATTTACATCCAACCTCTTGGAAAAGTAACTCCCGTATATATTGAGCAAATAAAAAAATCGGTTAAATCTTTCTATGGGTATGATTGTATTGTGAAAAATAAAATTGAAGTTACCCCCGATATTTTATCTAAAATCACAAAAAGGGTTGAGGCTAATAAACTTCTTAAAAAATACAACTCACCAAAAAATACCTTAATTATTACAGAAAAAGATATCTGTCATTTCAAAGATAAATTAAGACCTGATTATGGTATTTTCGGATTGGGATTAAAAGGAGGTAAAATTTGTGTTATTTCAACATTTAGGTTAAAAAGAGGAGTTTCCAAACAAAAATCATTAGAACGATTAGAAAAGGTAGTGCTTCACGAAATAGGTCATAATTTAGGATTAAATCATTGTTTCAATAATAAAGAATGTATGATGAATGATGCTTGTGGAACTATTAAACAAGTGGATAAAGAAAAAGTGTGGTTTTGTAAAAAATGTTGGAACCTTATTAAAAAATAATTATTTTTAAACCGAAAGTTCATCATACTTTGTATTGCGTTTAATATCACCAAACAATTCAGTTTTAGCCTCGTATTTTAGAAAAAATTCTTTAATAAATGCCAGTTCAAATTCAAAATCCTCTTGGGTTTTGGCCCCTATATAAATCTCAATGTAAGGAGCAATTTTTTTTATCCTTGATTTAAATTCTAACTCATTTATTTTCTTCTTGGTCTCCAATACTAACGATAAGACCACAATATCTTTATTTGGCGTGAAATCATAAAAGCCACTTGGGTCTAACTCCTTCCAAAATTCTCTATTTGAAGGATGTCCTAATAGTGTTGCTTTTGAGTTGGAGATTCGCTTGTAGAAATCTGAAACTGAATTAAGTCGTCTATAAAAAGTTTCGGTTGAATAGGTTATGGTAATAACATACCAATGCTTATTTTGTTTTATTTCCCGTCTTTCTTCAAATTCTTTTAAGATTGACTGTATCTTAGCCTGTGTCTTTGATAGCATAAATGATTCTTTTTGTTTATTAGGGATTGTTCTTTTTACCTATTTTACCCCTAATATTGATGTTTAGTGTTTTTTTGCTAGTCCTTTTCTCCAGCAAATAATTAGGATTAAGGTGGGTTTAATATACCTAAAATGGTAGTTCAATTTTCCGTAACATTATTGAATGTTGGTAAAAATCTTTGATTTTGTTTCTATTTTCTTCATCAAACTCAACTAACTCCATAGGGAAAAAAGACATACATTGTAGTTCTAAAGGATTAACAAATGGTTCAAGGTCAGCTATTCTTTTTGCTGTAAATTGCTTGGTGTTTTCATAGTTAATCATACATTTATATGTCATCTCATTTTCATCTAAAATTTCAATTCCATCATCCTCAGTAATTTGATAAAAGTGGATATGAAGGTTTGGATATTTTTTTTTCTTAGGATATTGAACCTCCGGTTTAATGAAAGTTGTATGACCTATTAAAGATTGAATTTGTTCCTCCACTACTCTTTTAATTCCATTGATTCTAAAATAATTCATAATCGTAAATTTATCGGTAGGCAATATTGTAATCGTCCAATGCTTTAAACGCAAGGGAAATGTGATTCCACTCTCAATAATCTTTAATTTTTCAAGCGAGGTATAGAGTTTTTTACAATTAACCTTCTGCTGTGGAAATTCACATTTAACATCTATTGATATCAATTCATCATCAAATATTGTGCATTCAAATCCTAATATTGGTTCTAATTTTTCCATAAATACTATTTTACTATAAGTATATCAGATTTCTGAAGAAGTTGATTTTAGTAATAAAAATTCTAAAAATTTTTTAACGGGTTTTGAGTTATTTAAGGTATTATCCCCTTAAAATGGTGATATGAGGGGAGGGGTATCTAAGGGAAAATACGGCGAATCCCCTCCCTTAGGGGTATAGGGGGCTAAGGAAGGGGTGTCCTATATTTTGAATTATGATATTTTTATTAAAAAAACTTGCATAGAATAATTATTGTTCGTAACATTGCAAAATAAAATCATATACATTAATGAATCCTATAAAAGATAAAAACGGAAGAGCAATAACATTTGATTATGCAAAGGCATTTTCAGGATTAACTCGTTCTGAACTTAATCTTTTAATTAGTATAATTCAAAATGATTATAATCATTTTATTTCGTCAGATATAGAAGTAACAATTCCATCAACTAAAGAATTAATTGTGTTCTATGAATATTGGAAGTCTAAATTAGAAGAATTAAAATACCGTGACAATTTTACTTATACACTTTCAGTGGTGAAGAATAGAGAATCATCCCCAACAATTTTAGCCAAAGTTAAGTGGCCATACAAATTAAATGGTAGGGTGACAAAATCAAAGTATACAAGTGTGCACATTTGTTCAGTGAGTAAATACTTTAAGGACAAAGAGAGTGTTGACCTTAAGAATACTACTTTGATTTATGATGCTGAAAACAAGATATGGGAATACCTTAATAGGGTATCTCCAATAGAGTTAATGAAGGTAACAGGAGAGATTTATACCCTGTAATTTTTTTTTGCTCAAAATGTATATGATTATTTTATCATATACAAAGTTCTTTGACATATTGGATAAATAATTTAAGATGAGTTGGTCATCTATAAAACCAACCGCAATACAAACTGCGTTACCAAACACGTTTCATTACCTGTCGTAAAGGTTCATTTTTTTAATTATTAAAACTTGAACTTATGAAAACAAATAATTTATCACAAATAGAATATGTCACACCAAAATCTATAAATAGAAATATTGAATTAGGTAATCTTTACAGAATACCGACCAATTATGATGAGATAAAAGACAATATCTCAACGATGGGTATTATAACCCCGTTAATAGTGAGTTCCAATGACAACACTATTATATCAGGTAATTTAAGACATATGATTGCTCTTGAGTTAGACCTTCCACTTATTCCGGTATTTTTTACAAAAGTAGATGGTGATATGCAATTGATTTCTCTATCATCTAATATCCATAGATTAAAATCATCTATGGACAAGTATAAAGAGATGATATTGTATAAATCCTTATTCCCGTTCAAAAGAGGACAGAGAACCGATTTAAATCCGGGACTCAAAGAATTGAAAGTAGAAAGAGACACAATACTATCTTCAATTACAAAAGACACACAAAACAAACTAAACTCAATCGGTTTAATGTGTAATGAATTGTTTCCGGATGACCCAACAAAATTGGAGGGATATTTTAATGAAATAGATAAAGAGAAATCAACTTTGAACAAAGTATACAAGAAAGTTAAACAACTTCACACAAAAAGTAAATGTAAATCAGAGGTTGAGGGTGGTGATTACAAAGAAGGTTCAGTTACCATATACAATAAATCATCAGAGACGATGGAAGAATTGGATAACGAATCAGTAAATGTTAGTATTTCTTCCCCACCATATTGGGCTATGAAGTTGTATCAATTAGTTTTAAATCAATTGGGTCAGGAACGCTCAGTTGAAGAGTATATCAATAATCTAAAAAAACATTACACAGAGGTTTTTAGAGTATTAAAAAATGACGGGAGTTTGTTTGTGAATATTAACGATTGCTGTAAAAATGGGGAATATCAGTTAGTTCCTCAACGCTTTGTTTTAATGATGAAATCAATTGGCTTTATCTTAAACGATGAATTTCAGTGGTTAAAACAAAATCCAAGACCAACTGGTGAAAAAAGAAGTATCAGAAGACACGAACCAATTTTTCACTTTGTAAAATCAAAAGATTTTTACTATAACGAAAAATGGTTGAAAGGATATATAGATGAAAAAAATTCTTTCACGATAGGAACCACCAAAGAATGCCCAAAGCTGACATCTTCATTAGATTTTTATGGAGGAGTTTTAAAAACTAAAACCGCTTCAACAACTGAGTTAAAAGTCAAATGCGAAGCAGTTGGTGTATACTTAGACCATCAAGCGACTTTCCCTTTAGATGTTCCTATGATATGTTTGTTAACGACATCTAAGCCAAATGATATTATACTTGATAATTTCAGTGGCACCTCTGTGACTGGAAAAGCGGCATTAGAGTTAGGTGAAGGGAGAAGTTTCGTAGGTTACGAACCATCACCGGAATATATGGTTGCGTCTAAGATTAGATTGTCAGAGTATAATTTAAGTAATGTAGCATAACAATATTAAATTATATCTATGATATCAAATACAGAACTTAGAAAACAATTAAAAAAAGACGGGTTGAATTTAGACGATAACCAACTTAATTCACTCCGAACCTTTTTGGTTCAGTTGGCAACTATTGAATACAATCAATATAGAGAACAGAAAAGTAAGGTTCAAAATTGCCAATCAAATTCAATTTTTGAACTTAGCAAATACCCAAATCAATTTTATCTAAAAATCGCTTAATTATGAAAAATGTAATAATCTGTTCGCGTGTTTCAACAGATGAACAAGCCCAACAAGGATATTCGTTGGAATATCAAGAAGAAATAATTACAAGATATTGTATCAATAAAGGTTATAACATTATAAAATCTTTCAGAGAGGATTATTCCGCAAAGGATTTTAATCGTCCCAAATGGAAACAAATTATATCATTGGTCCAAGAGAGAAGAAGAAAAGCAGACTCAATAGATGCTGTAATATTTCTTCGTCCCGACAGATTTTCCCGTAATCTAATATTGTCCTTTTCTGAAATAACTTTATTATCAAAAATGGGATGTGAGGTGGAGTTTGTAGAAGGACAGGTGGATGATTCTAATCCTGAGGCATTACTACTCCAAGCGATTGGGTTTGCTCTTCCTGAGGTTGAAAACCGCAAAATATCTAAACGCTCTAAAGAAGGTTCACATAAAGCCCGGCTCAATGGATGTTTTACAGGAACATCACCACGAGGTTATAGATGTGTCAGAGTAGGTAAAGATGCGACTTTAGAATTTAGTCAAGACGCTGACTTAATTCGTGAAGGATTTGAAAAAATGGCTTCAGAGTTATATACTGCTGACGAAGTTAGAAGATGGTTAAATGGACAAGGAATGAAATTAAGTAAAAATCAATTTCCTAACATAATCAGAAATCTGACATACTCCGGTAAAATTTTGGTAAGAGCATTTGGTAACCAACCTGAACAAATAGTTCAAGGTCTTCATCCTGCCCTTATTTCAGAAGAGTTGTTTGCCAAAGCAAATGATGTATTAAGTGGAAGAAAAAGAAATATGGACTTTAAGAGTGATAAGATAAATTTATATCCTCTAAAAGGACATTTGTGTTGTCCTAATCACGGAAGAGCTTTATCTGCTTATGCCTCAACAGGCAGAAGCGGAAATAAGTTTCACTACTACATATGTACCAAACCTCACGTTAAGTGTGATAGATATCCAATTGAAGATGTCCATAATCAAGTAGAGAGAATCTTATCAAGCATTCAATTATCAGCTCAATTGATGAATACCTACCGCACCACATTAGAAGGGTTGTTTGAGAATGACGATTTGAATAGAAAAAAGAGTATCCAAAAGTCATTAGAAGAAGTTGAACGATTAAATAAAAGAAAGTCATTTATTGAAGAACAATATATGGATGGTTTAATTCCGGCACAGGAGTATCAAGACCTTAAAAACAACATTAATACTCGTTTGTTTAATGAGAAAAATAAACTTCAAGAACAACAAGAAGTTCTGTCACCATTTAGAGAATATTTGGACAATCAAGTTCCTATGTTAGAAGATTTGGTTGGGTTCTATAAATCGGTGGACGGAAGAACTAAAAACAAAATTCTTGGCTGCATCTTTTCAGAAAAGTTATACTTGGAAGAAAAAAAAGTTGCAACCCCTAAATTCACAACTCCAATAGAACTTCTTCTCAATGCCAGTAAGGTTTTGCAAAATTGTAAAAATAAAAAAGAGGTCAATAATGACCTCTTTTTTCAATTAGCTCCCCCTCTTGGGCTCGAACCAAGGACCCTCTGATTAACAGTCAGATGCTCTAACCAACTGAGCTAAGGAGGAAACTGTATTTTATTTAGTTAAGAACATTTCAATGGCTTTTGCCCTATTGTACTTACTTTGTAGTTGCGGGTTAAGCGGTTGCAAATATAAAGCGATTTTTATTTTTTGCAAACAAAATGAGATAATTTTTTATTTTTTTTTATTTGCCCACAATTGCTTTATAAATATCATTTCCGTTTGCAAATAAAACCAAAGTTATAAGCAATACAAATCCAACCATTTGGGCTCTTTCAAGAAACTTATCACTTGGTTTCTTGCCGGATATTATTTCGTATAATAAAAACAACACATGTCCTCCATCTAATGCAGGGATTGGTAAAAGATTCATTACTCCAAGCATAATAGATAACAAAGCGGTAATATTCCAGAACGCAAACCAACTCCATGTAGAAGGAAAAACACTAAAAATAGCTCCAAATCCACCCACGCCCTTATAAGCGCCAGTGCTTGGTGAGAAAATAGCTCTTAATTGCTTTCCATAGCTAGCTAGTTCATCACAACCTCTTTTTATTCCAACTGGGATAGATTGGAAGAAGTCATAATTTACTTTATTTATTTTGTATAATCCTAATTTTTCTATGTTATCATAAGGAAGTCCTGCTGGGAATATTAATCCGAGTTTGGCACTGTCGTTTACTTTAAGGTTTATAGTTACTTCTTTTTCGTTTCTTAAAATAATAGCTGGAACAGTTTTACCTTTTAAGCTATCTAAAACACCTGCTGCTTGATCGGCATATTTTATGGTAGTTCCATTTATGCTTTTGATGATGTCTTTGATTTTTACAGCATCTTTATTAGAGGTTTTATTAACATAGCCAGACACAACAAAGGGAACACGTAAATTTATTAATGAACTCTTCTTCCCTTTCATTAATTGTGATATAAAATTCTCAGGAAATTTGATTTTAATATCTTCACCATTGCGATTTAAAACTACTTCTTTGGCAAGAAAAAGTTCTTTGTTGATGTCTTCAAACTTTTCAACTTTGGCGCCATCAATTGACACAACTATATCTCCAGTTTTAAATCCTAGTTTTTCAAGTGTCGGATTGTTTACCCAGACACCATCTTTTACATTATCGTTGGCAATGTATTGCTCCCCATAGTAAAAAGTCATCCCAATATAAATGATGAAAGCTAAAATAAAGTTTACCGTAACTCCTCCCAACATAATAATCAATCGTTGCCATGCTGGTTTAGAACGGAATTCCCAAGGTTGCGCTTCTCCTTTTAGTTGCTCCCTATCCATGCTTTCATCAATCATTCCGGCAATTTTTACATAACCTCCAAGTGGTAACCATCCGATTCCGTATTCCGTTTCTCCAATTTTCTTTTTGAATAAAGAAAATTTTACATCAAAGAAAAGATAGAATTTTTCTACGCGAGTTTTGAATAATTTGGCAGGTATAAAATGTCCTAATTCGTGAAGAACAATAAGTATTGATAAGCTCAATAGAAACTGAGCGAGTTTAATTGCAAATTCCATTTTTATGATTCAGTATTGTTTTAAAAAAGCAAAAGTAAGGTTTTCGCCTTACTTTTTACCAATAATATTGTCGCGCCTTACTTTTTTATAATTTTTTTATGATAAGTTCCTTGTGAAGTCTGAATTTTGGCATATAAAATACCCGCCGAAATTGTAGCAATTGAAAAATCTGGAATTGCACTTTCTTGAACAAGTTGCCCAATATTATTGAAAATGCTGATTTTTTCTACTATAAAATTTGAAGGTATTTGAATATGTAACTTATCCAAAACAGGATTTGGATACACTTCAATAGTTTGGTTTAATTCGAATGTGTCATTGCTTAATGTCACTAAGTTATTGTTAGAAATAATATCTTTCTTTGGGTCAAACTGCACGTCGGTAATTGCAAATGGTACCGAAACTATAAATTCTTGGTTATTGAAAGTGTTGTCTATGATGGTATCAAACGTTTGTCCATCAACTCCAATAAATCGAATTGGCAAAGGCAATTCAAAAAAGGAAACCGAAGCATGAGATTGTGTTTGGTTGACGGTTACTTTAGCTTGACCGGCACTCCAGTTTTGAGCTGTAATAGTATAGGTGGGGTAGCCCTGGTTATAAATCCAATCGTTAAAAAATTCGGTTAAACTACTACCATAAACGGCTTCCATGTGGCTTTTAAAATCAGTTGTAAGTGCATATCCATAAGCCAAATTACTATCCAATAAATAGTTTTTTAATCCTTGAAAAAAGGGAACTTCACCTAATTTTAATCGCAACATATTCAAAACCATTGCTCCTTTATTGTAGGTAAGTCTAGAACTAAAAATTCTATTAACATTGGTTGCTTCAGCATCGGTTAAATAAACAGCACCACCTGGTTGAGAGGTAATATAATTTATCATATCAGTCTTATCTGAAATGAAAGCAGCTTGTCCGTCAAAATTTTCGTAAACCATTGAGGCAACATAGGTAGCAAAGCTTTCGTTCAACCAAATATCTTTCCACGTTCCACAGGTTATTTTATCACCAAACCATTGATGTGCCATTTCATGAGCAATTAATTGTCGATCAAAACCAACCATAAATGATACGGTTGTGTGTTCCATTCCGCCACCCCATCCAAATTGCGCATGACCATATTTTTCGTTGTGAAAAGGATAAATTTCTAGTAAATTACTGTATAAATCTAATAATAATGGCGTTTGATCTAACTGTGTTTGTAGATTTGTATCAAAATTTTCAGGAAAAATATAGTTTATAATTGGATAGGTATTTGATGTTGTACCCGCTGTTTGATTATAAACCGTATAATCTGTTACCGCCATACAAATCAAATAGGCCGGAATTGGATAGCCATGATGAAAATGAGTTCTTTTACTAGTTCCAATTACCACTGGACTTTCGGGTTCAATTCCATTTGAAACAGCAATATATTGAGAAGGTGCAGTAATATAGACATCTATAGAATCGATTTTATCATTCAAATCTTGTTTGCATGGCCACCAATCTCTAGCTCCAAAAGGTTCAGACAAAGTCCAAAGCACGGGAGCGTTATTGTGGGTAGTAACAGCAAAAGAACCAAATCCTCCACTTGGCGGCGCTCCAGAATAGGTTATTTCTACTGTTGCCGAACTTCCAGTAGTTTGTGTTGCAGGAAGTGTTATAACCAATTCGTTAGCTCCATTTTGAGTAAATGTCAAGTTTACCCCATTTTTTTTTACCGAAGAAACTGTTAATTCATTTGCCAAATCAAAATAAACGCTATTGATATTAGACAAAGCAGTATAAGTTGTAGTAATTTTCCCTGAAACAAAATACACCGCAGGATCAACATTGAATTCTAGTTTATGATACGTAATATCATAGTTTTGAGTATTCGGGTTTACCAATAAATTAATCAACTTGCCGGCGGATTTCATTTCTAAATTTGCTATTTTTTCAGCATTATTTCGTTGAATTTGAGCAAACGAAAAAGTAAAAGCAAAGACAAAAAGTAGTATGTAGGTTTTTTTCATTGCATCAAGCTATATTTTGCAAATATACTAAATAGTAAGATTTCTGGGCTTTAATAAAACCTTAAATTTGAATTAAAAGGTTGTTGATTATGTATTTACAAAGAAATACAATCTTTTTTATTATATTCTTTATTTAAAAACCATTTTCATAAATTTGCAATCTTATAAAATTTATATCATGTTACAGATAGCTGTTATTAGAGAAAATCAAGAGAAAGTAATTAATGCATTAGCCAAAAGGCACATGGATGCTAGAGTTATTGTGAAAGAAATTGTTCAACTGGATGAAAATCGAAGAAATACTCAAGTGGAACTCGACAACACACTTTCGGAATCTAATAGACTATCCAAAGACATTGGGGAGTTAATGAAAAATGGCGAAAAAGCTAAAGCCGAAATTTTGAAGCTAAAAACAGTTTCATTAAGAGAACTTGGAAAAGAACTTTCCGAGAAATTGGAAGCGTTTGCTAATGAGTTGACTCAAAAAATGTATTTATTACCCAATATGCCTGCTGATATTGTTCCGGAAGGTAAAACCCCAGAAGAAAACTTAAATGTGTTTGAAGAAGGCGACATTCCTGTTTTGCATCAAGGCGCACTTCCACATTGGGAGTTGGTTAAAAAATATGACATCATTGATTTTGAATTAGGGGTTAAAATTACGGGAGCTGGATTTCCTGTTTATAAAGGGAAAGGCGCCAAATTGCAACGGGCTTTAATTTCTTATTTCCTAGATAAAAATACAGACGCGGGTTATTTGGAATATCAAGTGCCTCATTTAGTAAACGAAGCCTCGGCTTATGGAACGGGTCAATTACCAGACAAAGAAGGCCAAATGTATCACGATGCAACAGACGACTTGTATTTGATTCCAACTGCCGAAGTTCCGGTAACTAATATTTTTCGCGATGTTATTTTGAATGAAAACGAATTGCCAATTATGTGCACGGGTTATACGCCTTGTTTTCGAAGAGAAGCAGGTTCGTATGGCGCGCATGTTCGTGGATTGAATCGTTTGCATCAATTTGATAAAGTAGAAATTGTACGTGTGGAACATCCTGATAAATCATATCAAGCGTTAGATGGAATGGTAGAACATGTGAAAAACATCATGCGTGAATTAAAATTGCCATTCAGAGTTTTACGTCTTTGTGGTGGCGATATGGGATTTGCATCGGCATTAACTTATGACTTTGAAGTATTTTCTACCGCTCAAGACCGTTGGCTAGAAATTTCATCAGTTTCTAATTTTGAAACCTATCAAGCGAATCGTTTGAAATTGCGTTTTAAAGATAAAGATGGAAAAAACTTTTTGGCACACACCTTAAACGGAAGTTCACTAGCTTTACCTCGTGTAATGGCCGGAATTTTAGAAAATTATCAAACTCCAGAAGGAATTGTAATTCCGGAAGTATTGCGCAAATACACCGGATTTGATATTATTAACTAAACGTTAATATTCAAAATAATGTACTAAATTGACACAAAATGGGTTACTTTAGTACATTGTTTTTTAATACCAATCGATGAAAAAACTTTTTTTAACTCTATTTTTTCTCTCTTTTTCTCTTTTTGTTCGACCACAATCTGAACAATTGGCGCAAAATTATTTTGATAGAGGCGAGTTTGAGAAAGCACAAATTGCCTATGAAGATTTATTGAAATCACAACCCAATAATTTTAATTATTTTCAGAAAGTGGTTGAGTGTTATCAGCAATTATCACAATTTGATAAAGCCGAAAAAGCCATTCAAAATCAATTGGATAAATTCAAACAAGGTAATTTATTAGTTGAATTAGGGTTCAATTATCAGTTGCAAAAAAATCAAGATAAAGCAAAGAAATATTACGATCAAGCTTTAGATAAAATAAAAAAAAATCCCAACGAAGTTTATAATATCGCCTATGTTTTTGAACGAAAAGCATTGATAGATTATGCACTGCAATCATATCAATTAGCTTTGCAATTGGAACCAAAATTTAATTTTAATTTTCAAATGGCATTGCTTTATGGGCAAAAAGGTGATACAGATATGATGATTGAAATGTTTTTGACGGAGTCATTAAAAAATCCACAAAATCAAGTGGTTATTCAGAATCAGTTGTCCCGTTTTATGATTGAAAATGGCGATTCTATATTTAACGAATCATTAAAAAAAGCACTTCTGGTTCGTATTCAAAAGACTCAAGATATTTTTTGGAATGATTATTTAAGCTGGTTTTATGTTCAGTTAAAAGAATATGGCAAAGCGTTTATTCAGCAAAAAGCTATATATAAAAGAAACCCAGAATCGTTTTCTAACATCGTCAATTTAGGACAATTGGCTATTGAAGAAAATGATGACGAAGCCGCAATTGAAATTTTAGGTTTTGTATTGGAAAACACCAAAGATTTAGATTTACAGATTCAGGCGCATACCTATTTGATGGATATGAAAATCAAGAAATCCCAGCCTGAAGGTTTTGCTGCAATCAATTTAGAATTGGATAATTTGATTAAAGAATATGGAGTTACTCCTTATTCCTTTTCGTTGTTGAAACTCAAAGCACACTTTGTAACCTTTAATTTAAAAGATGCAGAATCAGGCAAAGTAATTCTAAAAAATGTATTGGAAATGCCAATCAATAAAGAACAAATTGCCGCCACCAAAATGGAGTTGGCCGACATTTTATTGTTTGAAGAAAAATTCAATCAGGCTTTGATTTATTATTCTCAGATAGAAGCTGACGGAAATAATAGTCCGATAGGTCAAGAAGCTAATTTAAAAATAGCAAAAACCAGTTATTATAAAGCCGATTTTAAATGGGCAAATCATCAACTAGAAGTATTGAAATCAGCTTCAACACAATTGATTGCCAATGATGCTATAGATTTGTTTCTATTAATTTCTGACAATACTGTTGAAGACTCGACACAAGTAGCTTTAAAGAAGTTTTCTCATGCGGATTTTTTACTATTTCAAGATAAAAAGCCAGATGCTTTAGCCGCATTTCAAGCCATTTTGAAAGAAAATAAAGGCGATGCCATTGAACCAGTAACGCTTTTAAGAATTGGAAAAATTTATGAAAGTAGTGGCGATACAGATTCGGCATTGTCGAATTACAAACAAATTTTAGACAACTTTAAAGAATGCATCTATATTGATGAAGCATTATTTTATTCGGCAGAGATTTACAATCAATTGAATGATGTGGAACACGCCAAACCACTTTATGAAGAGCTAATTACCAAACACGAGGACAGTATTTATTATGTCACGGCGCAGAAAAAATATAGAAAATTGAGGGGAGATAAAGACATATAATATTCAATCTCAATAAAAGGATATTTATAAAATTCTTAAATCAGAATTCAAAAATCAGCAATCTATAATCTTATGATTTTATACAACGTAACCATAAACATTCACGAAAGTGTTCATTATCAATGGATGAATTGGATGCAAACCAAACACATCAATGATGTTTTGGCAACGGGCAAATTTACTTCGGCTAGAATGGTAAAAGTTTTGGTTGAAGAAGAAATGGGGGGACTGACCTATGCCATTCAATACACCACAGATAGCAAAGAAACTTTGCAACGGTATTATGATGAAGATGCCCCAAGATTGAGAGAAGAAGGAGCGCGACTTTTTGGTGATAAAATGTTAGCTTTTAGAACCGAATTAGAGTTTGTTTCAGAGTTTTTCCAAACAAATTAAACAAATAAACTGCGCTGCGATTTTGCGTCTAAGCTAGAATTAACAAACAAAATACTGATACAAATTGAGTATAAATGGAAAAAGTAAAAGCCAAAAAACACCTCGGACAACATTTCCTTAAAGACGATGCTATTGCCAAAGCTATTGCCGACACGCTAAATCTAGAAGGATATGATGATGTATTAGAAATCGGACCCGGAATGGGTGTTTTGACGAAATATTTGCTAGAAAAACCAATCAATACCTATGTTATTGAAATCGACAACGAATCGGTTGCGTATTTGGAGGAGAATTTTCCGAAATTGAACAATAGAATTATCTCTAAAGATTTTTTACGATACAACATCAATGACACTTTTGAGGGAAAACAATTTGCCATTATCGGAAATTTCCCTTATAATATTTCCACCCAAATCGTTTTTAGAACTTTAGAATTTCGCCATCAAGTCCCAGAATTTGCTGGCATGTTTCAAAAAGAAGTTGCCGAACGAATTTGTTCCAAAAAAGGAAGTAAAGTTTACGGAATTTTATCGGTTTTAGCTCAGGCTTTTTATGATGTAGAATATCTGTTTACGGTTGATGAAACGGTTTTCATTCCGCCACCAAAAGTAAAATCGGGGGTAATGCGCATGCGAAGAAAAGAAAATTATACATTGCCTTGTAATGAAAAAATGCTATACACCGTAGTAAAAATGGCTTTTCAGCAACGCAGAAAAACAATGCGAAATAGCTTAAAATCATTAAATTTGTCGGATAATTTAAGAGAAGATACTATCTTTGACCTCCGACCAGAGCAATTGTCGGTAGAACAATTTATAGCACTTACTCAAAAAATAGAAGCCAATGCAGTTTAAAATCAGCAAAGAACTTTTAGTTCAAATAGAGCAACTCATTTATCAAAAAAACGACAAGGAATTGGAAGTTTTATTGAATGACCTCCACCATGCTGATATTGCCGAGATTTTTGACGAGTTGGAAATAGAAGAAGCTATTTATATTTTTAAAATTCTGGATAGCGAAATCACTGCCGAAATTCTAACCGAATTAGAAGATGATGTACGTGAAAAAATCTTACACGGACTTTCTGCTAAAGAAATTGCCGAAGAATTAGATGAATTAGATACCGATGATGCCGCCGATATTATTGCCGAACTTTCTCAAAGCAAAAAAGAAGAAGTAATATTAGAGTTAGAAGACCTTGAACATGCCAAAGACATTGTAGATTTATTACGTTACAATGAAGATGAAGCTGGAGGTTTAATGGGGAAAGAGTTGGTAAAAGTCAATGAAAATTGGAATGTGTTAACGTGTGTAAAAGAAATGAGAAGCCAAGCAGAACATGTAACAAGAGTGCATTCAATCTATGTAGTTGATGATGAAAACAGATTAAAAGGCAGACTTTCCTTAAAAGATTTATTGACCACTTCTACCAAAACCATGATTAGTGATGTTTACATAAAAAAAGTAGATTACGTAAAAGTAAATACTCCCAATGTTGAGGTGGCGCGAATCATGCAAAAATACGACCTAGAAGCCATTCCTGTTGTAGATGAGATGGGACGGTTGGTGGGTCGTGTAACCATAGACGATATTGTTGACGTTATCAAGGAAGAAGCGGATAAAGATTACCAAATGGCTGCAGGTATCACACAGGATGTTGAGGCGGGTGACAGTGTTTTAGAGATGATAAAAGCACGATTACCTTGGCTTTTAATAGGAATGGTAATTGAGTTAATTGCTTCTTTAGTTCTTAAAAATAATGAAACTTCAGTTCAACAATATTCTACATTAATCATTTTCGTTCCTTTACTTTCGGCTACTGCCGGAAACATTGGTGTTCAAGCTTCTGCAATAGTAGTTCAAGGTTTAGCAAATGGTTCTTTAAAAGAATTTAGTAAAAATTATTTGACTAAAGAAATTACAGTCGCTATGATTTCAGGAACTATTATTTCTTGCTTTTTATTTTTGTATCATTCCATTATGTATCAACAATATTTAGTAGGTCTAGCAATTTCTATTTCTATTATTGTTGTCATTCTTTTTGCGGCAATTCTAGGTACAGTAGTTCCGTTGATTCTTCACAAAAACAAAATTGACCCAGCTATAGCTACTGGACCTTTTATTACTACTACTAACGATGTTTTCGGGATTATGATATATTTTGGAATTGCTCGTTTGATTCTCGGATTTTAGGAGCGAAAATTTTAAGATTTATTTTCAATCCTTTTTACGTCTTCCCTCTATAAGGTAGTTTCTCCCATAAGGGCTAGAAGGTGATTATCTTTTTATTTTGGTTCATTATTAAAAATACATATATTTAACAATCAAAATTCAATTCAATTGAAACCCGAAAGCATCAAAATTCTCCACATCGATAGCAATCATACGTTGTTATGGAACCAACTTCAAGAGGCAGGTTTTACCAATGAGTCAGATTTTACTTCTACAAAAGAAGAAATCGAAGCTAAAATTCAAAATTATAACGGAATTGTAATTAGAAGTAGATTCAAAATTGATAAAACCTTTTTAGATAAAGCAACTAATCTTCAATTCATAGCGCGCGTTGGAGCCGGATTGGAAAGTATTGATTGTGATTATGCAATATCAAAAGGAATTCATTTAATTGCTGCTCCAGAAGGGAATAGAAATGCCGTTGGCGAGCACACCATCGGTATGTTATTATCATTGATGAATAAATTGAATCGTGCCGATAGATTAGTTCGAGAAGGAAAATGGATTCGGGAAGGGAACAGAGGGTTTGAATTGAAAGGGAAAATCATAGGAATCATAGGTTATGGCAATATGGGAAAATCGTTTGCAAAAAAATTGCGAGGATTTGATGTTCACGTTTTATGCTACGATATTCAAGAAAATGTTGGTGATGAAAACGCCAAACAAGTTTCACTTCAAGAAATAAAGGAGCAAGCCGATGTCTTGAGTTTACATATTCCGTGGACAACAGAAACAGACAAAATGGTAAATACCAATTTTATCAATTCATTTGCAAAACCTTTTTGGCTCCTCAATACTTCGAGAGGAAAAAATGTGGTAACCGCCGATTTAGTTACCGCTTTACAATCAGAAAAAATTCTCGGAGCCGGATTGGATGTGTTGGAATATGAAAAACTATCTTTCGAAAATTTATTCCTTGATTCTAATAAACCAGAGGCCTATCAGTATTTATTAGATTCGGATAATGTTTTACTATCGCCTCATATAGCAGGTTGGACTTTTGAAAGCCATAAAAAATTAGCAATGACAATTGGGAATAAAATTATTAGTTTCTATAATTAATTTTTATATTTTAGCAATTATAAAAACAAAAAATTATGGAAATCAAACAAACATTACCCAATGCTGTTGCTGTTTTAGTTTTAGGAATTTGTTCAATAGTTTTTTCTTGTTTCGGAATTGGATTAGTTTTAGGAATTATTGGATTAGTACTTTCTAGTAACGGAAGAAAACTTCATAAAGAATCACCTACTTCCTTTGAAGGATACGGGATGTTAAATGCTGGATTTATTATGTCAATTATAGGAACATCAATAGGAAGTCTTTATATTATTTACCTATTGTTTTATGTTATTATTATTGGCGGTGCATTGGCAACTATTTTTTCGGCAGCACATTAATGCCAATATATTAATTTTGAATAATGAACACGGATTCCTATTTTTCTCCCAACTTTCGTTCCAACTCTGCCTGAAATTCTTCCATAACAGGTTTCATGGTGCTTTCAGGAATATCAGCTATTCTGATATACATTAATCCGTCAATAGCATTGTTGAATAAAGGATCAACATTAAAGGCTACTAATCGTGCATTTTGTTTGATGTATTTTTTGATAAGAACTGGCAAACGAAGGCTTCCAGGTTCTAGTTCATCAATAATTTTATCAAATTTATTCAAATCGGCCTCTGCTTCATCGAAGATAAAATCTTTATCAGCATCTTTCAATTTTACTTTAAATTCCTTTTTAGGATGCACATATTGCGCAATATAAGGATCGTAATAATTGGATTTCATAAACTCAATCATTAATGATTTAGAAAAATCTGAAAACTGATTACTAATGCTAACCCCACCTAATAAAAATTTATGTTCAGGATATCGTAAAGTGGTATGAATAATTCCGCGCCATAACAAGAATAAGGGCATCGGTTTTTGTTGGTATTCTTTAATTATAAAAGCCCGGCCCATTTCTATCGAATTATGCATCATTTCGTGCAATTCACTTTCAAATCGAAACAAATCATTCAAATAAAATCCTTCCATTCCATATTTCGGAAAAATCTCTGAGCCCAATCCCATTCTGTAAGCCCCTGCAATTTGCTTGTTTTCATCATCCCAAAGAAACATGTGATGGTAATATTGATCGTATTTATCTAAATCAATAGACTCGTTAGTTCCTTCGCCAACCTCTCTAAAGGTTATTTCGCGCAAACGACCAATTTCATGAAGTATATTTGGAATTTTATGTGCTTCGGTAAAAAACACTTCATAATTTTTGCTTTGCAATAATCTGCAATCGGATTCTCTTAGTTTGTTAACTTCGAAAACCATCTTTTCTTGATTGGCAGGCGTAGCAATTTGTTTTGGACTTTTTGGTATTTTTAGATTGGGTACCGTAATAAGTTGTTTGCTTTCATCATTAAAAGAATTGGCTAACATATAGGTTTTCTTCCTCAAAAATTCAGAATAATCTTCAATTTCAGGATATTCATTTTGTTCTGCTACAGAAATGGGTTTTCCAATTCTAACTTTGATAATTCTATCTTTTTGAGAAAACAATTCCGAAGGTAGTTTAGCAGTTCTCATAGTGTCGTCTATTTTTGAAAGAAAATAAAACAAACGACTATTTTTGGCATGAAAATAAATTGGAACAACAGGAACTTGTGCTTTTCTAATTACTTTCATTGCACCTTCTTCCCAAGGTTTATCAACTACTAATTTTCCATCTTTATAGGTTGATACTTCTCCTGCAGGAAACATTCCAAGTGGTTTTCCATCGCTCAAATGGCGAAAAGTTTCTTTTAATCCAATCACGCTAGATTTAACGTCTTTATGATTTTCAAAAGGATTAACAGGCATTATGTATTTTTTTACAGGTTCAATTCGATGCAATAAAAAATTAGCAATAATTTTAAAATTGGGTTCTTTTTCAAGCATTAATTTCAATAACAATACACCGTCAATTCCACCAAGCGGATGATTGGAAATAGTAATGTAGGCTCCTTCTTTCGGAATCCTTTTAAAATCTTCTTTCGGAATTTCAAATTTTATCTCTAAATCTTTAAGTATGGCATTCAGAAATTCAACATCCTGAAGATGTTTATTCCGGTCATAAACTTTATTTAAAGTCGAAATTTTCAGCACTTTCATTAGTATCCATCCAGCGAAAGTGCCTAAAAATCCATACTTGTCAGCGTTTATTGATTTTGCAACTTCTTTGGCAGTGACTAAACCCATTGATTTGTTTTCTTTTTTTGAACAAGAAACAAATATAGTAATTCTATTTGAATGGAATTTTTAAAAAAAACATAAATCTAAAAAAGGTTAAAAAAATATTATAATTTACAATAAATGTACCACATTTTAGTGTTTTTATTTACATTTGAAAAACTATAAAAAACTATAAATGAAAATCATTTCTTATAACGTTAATGGAATTAGAGCCGCTATTTCTAAAGGTTTTTTAGAATGGTTGCAACAAGCCAATCCAGATGTAATTTGTCTTCAAGAAATAAAAGCAAAAGAAGATCAAATTCCGATTTTAGAAATTGCAGAAGCCGGTTATCCGTATCAATATTATTTTCCAGCCGAAAAAAAAGGGTACAGCGGAGTAGCCGTTTTGTGTAAAATAGAACCTAAAAACATTGTGTATGGAACTGGAATTCAACACATGGATTTTGAAGGAAGAAATCTTCGTGTTGATTTTGATGCTATTTCTATAATGAGTTTGTATTTGCCTTCGGGAACTAATGCCGACCGATTGGATTACAAATTTCAATATATGGAGGAGTTTCAGAACTATATTAATCATTTAAAAAAAGAAGTGCCAAATCTTGTAATCTGCGGCGATTATAATATTTGTCACGAAGCCATAGACATTCATGATCCAATTAGAAATGCAACTGTTTCTGGATTTTTACCTTCTGAAAGAAAATGGTTGGATGGTTTTATACAATCTGGATTTATTGATAGTTTTCGTCATTTTAATAAAGAGCCACATAATTATTCTTGGTGGAGTTATAGAGCTGGTGCGAGAGGCAATAATAAAGGGTGGCGTATTGATTATAATTTGGTTTCTGAAAATTTAAAAGAAAGATTGAGTCGCGCTCTAATCTTACCCGAAGCCAAACATTCTGATCATTGCCCTATTCTGGTTGAAATTGAACAGTTATAATGTTAATAACAATGTCAATAACACTATTTAGTATTAGATAAACTACCATTTTGATGTTTTAATTTTGATTCCATAAAATATAAATAATAATGATTAAGAAAATTTCCTTAGGATTGCTCGTAGTAGCACTTTCAACTTCATGTGTCTCTAAAAAGATATACAATGATTTAGAAAACAAATTTGCGGATTTAAAGAAAGAAAACAGACAACTTTCGGATAATAATGAAGCATTGAATAAGTCAAAAAACCAATTAGAAATAGATTCGGCCAAATTAAAAGCAGATTATGATAAGCTAAAATTGGAACGCGATAAGTTACAAGCTGATTTCTCAGCAACAGATAAAAGTTTAAAAACACTACAAGCGTCTTATAATGCACTAGAAAAAGACAGCAATGAAGCTCTAACCGCAAATATTAATAAAAACCGTGAATTGTTGGCGCAGTTAGAAGCGAAAGAAAAATCATTGGCGGCAGAACAAGCTAGACTAAACAAGTTAAAAACGGATTTGGATGCAAGTTCTAAACGTTTAAGTGAATTAGAAGCATACATTGCATCAAAAGATGCAAGCATGAAAAAGTTGAAAGAAACTCTATTGAAATCGTTAAAAGCTTTTGACGGAAAAGGGTTGACAGTTCATGAAAAAGACGGAAAAGTATATGTTTCTATGGAAAACAAGTTGTTATTCCAAACGGGAAGTTGGGCCGTAAATGCTGAAGGAAAAACTGCAGTTGTAGAAGTGGGTAAAGTTTTGGCGCAAAACCAAGAATTATCAATATTAATTGAAGGTCATACCGATGATGATAAAATTACAGGAAATCTTGGAGGCGGAATTGAAAGCAATTGGGATTTATCAACTAAAAGAGCAACGGCAATTGTCAATATTCTTTCAGAAAATAAAGGAGTTAATAAACAAAATCTTACTGCGGCAGGTCGCGGAGAATTTGCTCCATTGATGAGTAACGACTCTCCAGAAGGCAAGGCAAAAAACAGAAGAATTGAAATAATTCTAACTCCAAAATTAGATGAGATCTCTAAAATGCTGAATGATTTGTAATCATTCTCCTATTTAAAATAAAAATGTTCTAGGATTTTCTTAGGGCATTTTTTGTTAATAAAAGTTTATGAGATCTATTTTTATAGAAAAAGGTAACGTTTTCGTAATAGTTTATAATTTTCTTAACAATCAGACGTATTGTTTTTTTTAAAATATACTTATTTTTGCCGATTATGAAGATAATTTTTTATTTTGTGGCTCTCTGTTTTCTATTGCTAGGCGTTAGAAGTACTTCATTCGCGTCTACACATGAAAGTAAAAATTCATATGCCTCTTCTTTTCAATATTTTTCTCAAAAAGGGCAGATAAAAACAATTAATGAAGATCATAATATTCTTTTAATCGAAGATACTGATTTGGATTTAGAAGAAGAATATCATGTGGCTAATTGTGATAAAGAAAGCCCTAAAACTAATTTTTTTATTGGAAAATACATCCTTCTTAACACTTTGTATTCTTCAAATTGCCAAAAATTTACTTCCAATTTTTGCGTTAATCGCTTTAAAAATGTACCACATCTAAGTGGAAATACTTGTCCTATTTACATCACTCAAAGAGTTTTAAGGATTTGATTTTAGTAAATGGAGCATCAAATAGGTTAAAAGCATATTAATAACATTGCTTTTTAATGTCTTTCCTTTTAAATTCTATCTTTGCGCTCAAATATATTTGCATCCAAAGAAATATTTAATTTCAATCATTCAAAATTGCATAATTTCATTTATACCATGAAAAGAAAAGTAGTATTTGCAGGCTTAATTGCCTTGTTGAGTTTAGTAAGCTGTACAACAAAAAAACAAGAAAAAGAAGAAGCGGTTAAATTCTCGGTCACTAAACCATTAGTTATTGATACTTCATTTGTCAAAGTTTATGTTTCTCAAATACGTTCTGTTAGAAACATAGAAATTAGAACTCAAGAAAAAGGGTTCTTACAAAACATTTATGTAGATGAAGGACAATTTGTCAATGCGGGACAGGTTTTATTTAGAATTATGCCAAAAATGTATGAAGCTGAATTATTAAAAGCGCAAGCTGAAGAAAAAGCTGCAGAAATTGAATTACTTAATGCTAAAACCCTTGCCGATAAAAATGTCGTTTCTAAAAGTGAACAAGCAATGGCTCAAGCTAAATTACAGCAGGCAAAAGCAGAAGTAGCAATCGCTAGTTTACACTTATCATTTACAGAAATTAGAGCTCCCTTTTCTGGGACTATTGACAGAATACCAAAAAAACTCGGTAGTTTAATTGAGGAAGGCGAATTACTAACCAGTCTTTCAGATAACAGCAAAATGTATGCGTATTTTAATGTTTCTGAACCGGAATATTTAGAGTATCAAATCAATGTAAAAGATCGTGGTGATGCAAATGTAACATTACTTTTAGCAAATGGGCAACCTTTAAAATATAAAGGAAAGGTAGAAGTTATTGAAAGTGAGTTTGATAGTGAGACTGGTAATATTGCTTTTAGAGCAAGTTTCCCAAACCCTGATAAACTTTTAAAAAATGGGGAAACGGGTCAAGTTCAGATGAAAGTTCCAGTTAAAAATGCCTTAGTTATTCCTCAAAAAGCAACTTATGAAATTCAAGATAAAAAATATGTTTTTGTAGTGGATAAAAATAACAAGCTTAAATCTAAAGAGATTACTATTAAAGGTGAGATGTCAGATTTATATGTTATTAATTCTGGGATAACAGTTGATGATAAAATTTTATTTGAAGGTATTCAAAAAGCCAATGAAAATGATAAAATTAAATATGATTATCTTGATCCAAAAAAGGTCATTTCCAGTTTGAAACTAAAATCAGAATAGTCTTAATAACTATATAAAAAAATTAAAAATGTTTAATAAATTTATACAAAGACCTGTATTATCGATTGTTATATCGTTAGTTATTGTCTTTTTAGGAATATTGGCAATGACTGGTTTACCAGTAACTCAATTTCCTTCTATTTCTCCTCCAAAAGTAAATATTACTGCTGATTATCCAGGAGCCAACGGTGAATTGATGATCAAAGCAGTTGTTATTCCTCTTGAAAGAGCCATCAATGGTGTTCCCGGCATGAAATATATCACTTCAGATGCCGGAAATGATGGAGAAGCATCGGTTCAAGTAGTATTTAATTTAGGTACCGATCCTAATCAAGCCGCAATTAATATTCAAAACCGTGTCGCTTCTGTTATCAATAAACTCCCACCATTAGTAGTAAGAGAAGGATTAAAAATTACTCGAGAAGAACCTAACATGCTTTTGTACGTTAACTTATTTAGTGATGACTCTAAAACCGACCAAAAATTTCTTTACAACTATGCAGATATCAACATTCTTTCTGATTTAAAAAGAGTCAATGGGGTTGGTTTTGCAGATATTTTAGGGAATAGAGATTATGCCATGCGAATTTGGTTGAAACCCGATAGAATGTTGGCTTATAAGATATCTGCTGACGAGGTTATGGAATCCTTAAGCAATCAAAGTTTGGAAGCATCTCCCGGTAAAACAGGCGAAAGTTCTGGTAAAAGATCACAAGCTTTTGAATATGTATTAAAATATAAAGGACGATTTACAACTCAAGCGGGTTATGAAAATATAGTAGTACGATCTAATTCCAACGGAGAACTTCTTCGATTAAAAGATGTAGCCGATGTTGAATTTGGTAGTTCTATGTATGACATATATTCGAGTATAGACGGCAAACCATCGGCAGCAATTACTATTAAGCAATCTTATGGTAGTAATGCCAGTCAGGTAATTAAAGATGTTAAAGCCAAGTTAGAAGAATTAAAAAAATCATTCCCTAAAGGAATGGATTATGAAATTAGTTACGATGCCTCAAAATTTTTGGATGCCTCCATTGAGAAAGTAATTCATACTCTTGTTGAGGCATTTATTCTGGTAGGTTTAGTAGTTTTCTTATTTTTAGGGGATTGGCGTTCAACTATTATTCCGGCCATTGCCGTTCCTGTTTCGCTTATTGGGACGTTTGCATTCATGCAACTATTTGGAATTACAATTAACTTAATCACATTGTTTGCACTCGTATTAGCAATTGGAGTTGTTGTCGATGATGCCATTGTGGTTATTGAAGCGGTGCATGCCAAAATGGAAGAAGAACATCTTTCTGCAAGAAAAGCCACCAAAAAAGCAATGTCAGAAATAGGCGGAGCCATTATTGCAATAACATTCTTAATGGCAGCAGTATTTATTCCAGTTGCTTTTATGTCGGGGCCAGTAGGTATTTTTTACCGTCAGTTTTCTATCACGATGGCTACAGCAATTATCCTTTCGGGTATCGTGGCATTAACATTGACTCCAGCATTATGTGCTATAATGTTAAAAAACACCCACGGAGTGGCAAGACCTAAAAATTTAATCAACCGATTTTTAGATGGATTCAACAATAAGTTTAATAAATTATCAACGGTATATCAAAAAGTACTTTCAACATTTATTAATAGAAGATCAATATCGGTAGGAATTTTATTAGCTTTTTGCGCAGGTATATTTTTTATAAACAATAGCTTGCCATCTGGATTTATTCCTAGTGAGGATCAAGGTATGTTTTATGCTATTATTCAAACTCCTCCTGGATCATCTCTTGAAAGAACAAATCAAATTGCAGAAAAACTTCAAAAAGTAGCCGAAAATGTGGAAGGCGTAAAATCAGTTTCGGCTTTAGCGGGATATGAAATTTTAACAGAAGGTACGGGCTCAAACACGGGAACCTGTCTGATAAATTTAAAGGATTGGCACGAGCGTAAACATAATGTTGAAGAAATAATCAAAGAGCTTGAAGAAGAATCCAAAAATATTACTGGAGCTACAATAGAATATTTTCAACCTCCAGCAGTTCCGGGATATGGTGCAGCTGGTGGATTTGAATTAAGATTACTTGATAAAGCCGGTTCAGGAGATTATAAAAAAATGGAAACGGTAAGTAAAGATTTTGTAGAGGCATTAAAAAAACGTCCTGAATTAACTTCTGTATTTACCTTTTATAGCGCAAGTTTTCCTCAATATATGTTAAATATAGATAATGATATTGCACAACAAAAAGGAGTAAGTATAGAAAATGCTATGAATACTTTATCAACGCTAGTTGGGAGTAATTATGAAACCAATTTTATAAAATACGACCGACAATATAAAGTAATTGTTCAAACTTCACCTCAGTATAGAGCGCTCCCAGAAGATATATTAAAACTCTACGTTAAAAATAATAGAGATGAAATGGTGCCGTTTTCTGCATTTATGAAAATGGAAAAAGTATATGGTTTGTCTGAAATTACAAGGCATAATATGTACAATGCTTCTGAGATTAGTGGTGCTCCAGCTATTGGTTATAGTAGCGGAACAGCAATAGAAGTAGTAAAAGAAGTAGCTGAAAAAACGCTTCCAAGAGGTTTCGGAATTGATTGGGCTGGAATTTCAGCCGATGAGGTGGCGCGCGGAAATGAAGCTATTTATATATTCCTTATTTGTTTAGGGTTTGTTTATTTAGTTCTTGCTGCCCAATATGAAAGTTTTATTTTGCCTTTGGTAGTTATTTTATCTTTACCAGCAGGTATTTTCGGAGCTTTTTTATTCCTAAAATTATTTGGGTTGGCTAATAATATTTATGCTCAAGTTGCTTTTGTAATGCTCATTGGGTTGTTAGGTAAAAATGCCGTTTTAATCGTAGAGTTTGCCGCTCAAAAACACAGTCAAGGGGCATCCGTTCTTAATGCAGCGATGGAAGGAGCCGCGGTACGTTTTCGACCTATTTTAATGACTTCATTTGCTTTTATTGCGGGATTAATTCCTTTAACAATAGCTTCAGATCCAGGTAAAATAGGAAACAGAACCTTAGGGTCTGCTGCTGCTGGCGGAATGCTAATTGGTACAATATGTGGAGTATTAATTATTCCAGGACTGTACTATATTTTCGGAAGAATTTCTGAAAAGACACAATTTGTCAAAAACGAAGATGAAAATCCATTAACTGAAGATATTAATGATAATGTATAAATTTAAAATATATCAATACCTTATTCCAATTGGCCTTTGCTTGGCAGTGGTAGGTTGTAAAACTCCGGCTATCGCACCAACAAAAGCGAGTGCACCTGTTCCTGAATCGTATGCAGATAGTAAAGACACTAACACTATAGCAACGATTACTTGGAAAAACTTTTTTAAGGATAAAAATTTGGCCGATTTAATTGATGTGGCTCTGAAAAACAATCAAGAGTTGTTGATTACCTTACAAGAAATTGAAATCGCTAAAAACGATATTCGCCTTAGAAAAGGGGCTTTATTACCAACAGTGGGTGTAAGAGCTGGTGCGAGTGTTGAAAAAGTAGGAACCTACACCAGTCAAGGTGCGGGAGATGCCTCTGCCGAAATCACTCCAGGAAATAGAGTTCCAGAATCGCTAACAGATTTTAACATGGCGCTTTATGCCAACTGGGAAGTAGATATTTGGAAAAAATTACGCAATTCGAAGAAAGCCGCAATTAGTAGATATTTATCAACTATTGAGGGTAAGAATTTTGTAGTTACTAATTTGGTTTCCGAAGTTGCTAATTCTTATTATGAACTATTGGCTTATGATAACCAATTGGATATTGTTATACAAAACATCAAATTGCAACAAAATGCTTTAGAAATTGTAAAAATTCAGAAAGATGCTGCTAGAGCAACCGAATTAGCTGTCCAAAAATTTCAAGCAGAAGTACTGTCTTCTCAAAGTATGGAATTTGATATTTTGCAAAGCATTAAAGAAACTGAAAACAGAATCAACTTTTTGTTAGGTCGATACCCGCAAGAAATTAAAAGAGAAAAAACTTCTTTTTTAAGTTTAGTTCCTGCAACAGTGAATTCTGGAATTCCATCGCAATTGTTAGCCAATCGCCCTGATATTAAACAAGCAGAATTGGAATTAACTGCTGCAAAATTAGATGTAAAAGTAGCTCGAGCCGAATTTTATCCGTCATTAGGGATTTCATCATCTTTTGGAGTTCAAGCTTTTAAACCTTCTTATTTGTTTACATTTCCAGAGTCATTACTTTACTCTTTAGCAGGAGATCTTGCTGGTCCGCTGATCAATCGTAATGCTATTAAAGCAGAATTTAATAAGGCAAATGCGCGTCAACTTCAAGCTTTGTATAACTATGAGCGTACTATTTTAAATGCTTATTTAGAAGTTTCTACGCAATTATCTAAAATTAGTAATTTGAATACTAGTTATACTTTAAAAACCAAACAAGTAGATGCGCTTAACAAATCGATTGAGTTTTCTAACGATTTGTTTAAATCTGCCAGAGTGGATTATTTTGAAGTGTTAATGACGCAACGCGATGCGCTTCAAACCAAATTGGAATTGATGGACATTAAGAAAGAACAATTGAATGCGGTTGTCCGTGTATATAGAAATCTGGGCGGCGGTTGGAAATAACAATAAAAAACACAATAGAAAAGTCGTTCATAATGTTCGGCTTTTTTAATATGTTTAACAATTGTTATTGATGCAATTCGATTTGAAAATGTATTTTTGTGTCGCTAATCTTTTTATAAATGAACTACACTACGCTTCCCAATACTACTATAAAAATAAGTAAAATTTGCTTGGGCACTATGACTTTTGGCAATCAAAATTCAGAAGCCGAAGCCCACTCACAATTGGATTATGCCGTTGAAAGAGGTATAAATTTTATAGATACTGCTGAAATGTATCCTATTGGGGGAAATTCTCAAATTGTTGGAAGTACCGAACGCCATATTGGGAGTTGGCTGAACAAAATAGGGGCTTCAGAAAGAGAAAAGCTAGTGATTGCAACTAAAATTGCAGGTCCCAATCGTGGTTTGGAATACATTAGAAAACCATTAGACTTTTCTAAAAAAAGCATCCATGAAGCCGTTGATTTAAGTTTAAAAAACTTGCAAACCGATTTTATTGATTTGTATCAATTGCATTGGCCTGAACGTGTTATGAATATGTTTGGGCAAAGAGGATTACCAAATATAGACACGAATTGGCAAGATAATATTTTTGAAGTGCTATCCATTTTCGACAGATTAATTAAAGAAGGAAAAATAAAACACATCGGCGTTTCTAATGAAAATCCGTATGGAGTAATGCGTTTTTTACACGAAAGTGAAAAGCATAATTTGCCTAGAATTGTTACCATTCAAAACCCATATTCGTTATTAAATCGTTTGTTTGAAGTAGGATTGTCTGAAATTTGCATGCGAGAAAATGTTGGTTTATTAGCGTATTCGCCTTTAGCATTTGGAGTGCTTTCTGGGAAATATTTAAACGGGATTAAACCGGAATACAGAATGTCTCTTTTCCCACAATTTACAAGATATAATGGTGATAATGCTACCAAAGCCACTAAATTATATTATGATTTAGCGCAAGCCAATGGATTGACTTTAATTCAATTAGCAGAAGCATTTGTGCACCAACAACGTTTTGTAATGTCAACCATAATAGGAGCAACTTCCATGGAGCAGTTAACGCAAAATATTGACGCTTTTGAAGTGGTTTTATCTCAAGAACTTTTATCAGAAATTAATCGTATTCAAGAATTGCATCCCAATCCAGCTCCTTGATTGAAGATCTAATTCACGAAGACCTATTACAAAGTGTACAGATATAATTTTCCTTTATGCTCTTGGTAGTGTTATCAATCATTTATCTCAAAACGAGTTTATATGATTTTGTTTTTTTATAAATGAATCTCTTAAGGCAATTGTTTTAGCTATGCTTTGGTAATGTAATTCTATTGAAATTTATTTAAAGGTAAATGAAGGATTTATAAAAAGTAAAAATTTTTTATAAACCGAAATCTTCAATAGTAGTAGAATCAATTTCGATTTTACTTTCCGATTTGTTTTTTAATAAAAATTGTGCTGGTCCCGAAATAATTAAAGGAGAATTTTGCCCAATAGTATCGCTGGGATTGATCAAATTGCGCCGCAACATCAATCGAGTTAAAAAAACATCTTGCTGATAGGCAAACGATTTTAATTGGTTTACAGAGTCAAATCGGTACATAAAACCTTTAGGTTTTGGAATGATAGTGGCCAAAAACAAACATTCTTTCAAGGTCAAATCGGCGGGATTTTTTTGAAAGTAAAAATGTGATGCTTCTCCAATTCCATAGATGTTTGGTCCCCATTCTATTATGTTAAAATAGACTTCCAACATACGCTCTTTTGAAACAATTCTATTGTTTTCTAAAATATAAACTAATAGAATTTCTTCAAGTTTTCGAGACATTGTTTTTTCACGAGTTAGAAATACGTTTTTTATTAATTGCATGCTTATGGTACTCGCCCCACGGGAGAATTTTTTAGTTTTAATATTTTTGGCAATCGATTGTTTGAACGCTTCATTAATAAATCCTCGATGGTTAAAAAAAGAAGGGTCTTCACTAGTTAAAACACACTTTTGAAGGTAGGGAGCAATTTCGGTTAATGGTGTGTAATTTGGGTTGGAGTCGCCTATAAAAATTGGACGTTGTTCAATACTTTTATCAATGGCACGATAGATAAATTCTGAATTTATTTTATTCAAATTGGCTTTGCCATATTTAGTAATTTTCAGGTTTTCAGGTTTTAATTTACTTTCAAAAACGATATTTTGAGGCTTACTTTTATTGAATTTAAAGTTCAACTTGTAACTGAAGTTTCCTTGTGCTTCCATACCTTTAAAATGATGGAACAAACCCTCTGGCAATGAAGAAATAAAATCTTGTGCTTTCATTCTGGGGATATCCAATTTTAATTCGATAATTTTATTGGTATCATTGGTGTAAGAAAAATAAGGCGAACATTTCAAGTCGTTTATTTTAATTTGCGATGCACTATCAATTGCCATAAATCTTTTACCAAAAATTAAACGATAATCCAAACGAGCGTTTTTTATGACAACATCATTTCTAGCAATTTTACAATGATTTATTTTAAAATTTTCGATAGAAGTGTAACCATCAATATGCAATTCTCCGTTACTCATTTCAATATTTTCTAAATTGAAATGAAACGTTTTAAAACTCGTTTTTAATTGCATTTTTTTATCTAAATAAGGTATTCGAATACTGTCATTTTTTGAATTAAAGAATTTCAAGTCGGCTTTTCTATCTCGTGGATCTGCAAACCCTGAAATACTCCAATTTTGATTGCCCTCCCCCGATTTTACATTGATAAGTGACGTTAGTTTTTTGTTTTCTAATTCCAATTTTTTGAAATCAAAAGTAACGCTGTTGCCCATATCATCTATTTTAAAAGCAAATCCGGTTACACTCATATCTGTTGGGACGAGATTTAAAGCTTTCGATAAAATGCGATACCCTAATTTGGCAAAATTGACTTCATCCGATGAGTTAGTATCTTTTTTATGTTTTAGAAAAGCATTAAAATTTTTGCCTTTATTGTTTTTTACTAATTGAATAAATCCTTTATGGATTTCGAGTTTTCCTAATTGAATATTTCCAAAAAACAACTGCCCAAAGTTAACAGAAGTTTTTAAATTTTTTATACATACTAAAGTATCTGCTTTTTGAGGAACTAAAGAAATTTCTTCCAATTCTATATTGGAAAACCCTTTAAATTCAGCATTTTTAACATGAAAACTGCATTGGTATTCGGTATTGAGTTTGAGATTAATTCTTGAAATGACATTCTCTAAAATGGCATTTCTAAAAATAAACGCAACAACAATTACAAGTAAAAATACAAGAATAAAAAGTTTAAAGAAAAGAAATAATATCTGCTTTTTGGTTTTCATTTAGTCGTAAAGTTATCCAAATAAATGTTCAACAACCTCTTCGATTTTAGAAACTAAAACGACTTTAATTCCAGGATATTTTGTGGAAAGTTTATTGTACTTAGAAATAAATATGGTAGCAAAACCTAATTTTTCAGCTTCTTGAATGCGTTGTTCTACCCGGTTTACTGGGCGAACTTCCCCGGAAAGTCCAATTTCTCCCGCAAAACAAACGTCTTTTCCAACAGCAATATCTTCATTTGAGGAAAGGATAGCGGCCACAACCGCTAAATCAATAGCTGGGTCGTCAACTGAAATTCCGCCAGTAACATTCAAGAACACATCTTTAGTCCCTAATCTAAAACCGCAACGTTTTTCTAATACTGCCAAGAGCATGTTTAATCTTTTGGCATTATAACCAGTTGTGCTGCGTTGCGGAGTACCATAAACTGCAGTGGAAACCAAGGATTGAATTTCAATCATTAATGGCCGCATACCTTCTAAAGTAGAAGCAATTGCAGTTCCAGAAAGTTCCTCTTCCCGATGGGAAAGTAATATTTCTGATGGATTTGAAACCTCACGCAAACCAGAACCTTGCATTTCATAAATTCCGAGTTCGGCAGTAGATCCAAATCGATTTTTTAAACTTCGTAATATTCTATATATATGATTTCTGTCGCCTTCAAATTGCAATACGGTGTCTACCATGTGTTCCAATATTTTTGGTCCTGCAATGGTTCCGTCTTTAGTAATGTGTCCAATTAATATTACAGGAACATTAGTTTCTTTGGCAAATTTTATCAATTCGGCCGTACATTCTCTAATTTGAGAAATACTCCCTGCTGTGGATTCAATATAATCAGTATGCAACGTTTGTATGGAATCAATAATCACAATTTCGGGTTCAATTTCTTGAATTTGACGAAAGATATTTTGAGTTTTAGTTTCTGTAAGAATATAGCAATTATCGTCTTTAGTAGTAATTCTTTCTGCACGCATTTTGATTTGTTTCTGACTTTCTTCGCCCGAAACATATAAAGTTTTGTAGGGTAATTTTAAGGATATTTGAAGTAATAAAGTACTTTTTCCTATTCCAGGTTCGCCGCCAAGAAGTATTAAAGAACCCGGCACAATGCCTCCGCCAAGGACTCTGTTCAATTCGCCGTCTAAAGTATCCATTCTCACTTCTTTAGAGGAGTCAATTTCTGCAATTTTTAGAGGCTTAGTAACTTTTTTTACTTCAGAGGTTGGTTTCCAACTTGTTTTTTCCTCTTTTTGAATTACCTCTTCAACAATAGTATTCCATTCTTTGCAAGCATTGCATTGCCCTTGCCATTTAGCATATTGCGTTCCACAATTCTGACAGAAAAAAGAAGTTTTAAGTTTTGCCATTATAAGCTAATTTACTTCAGTATTATTACTTTTTAATTTGAACTCTAAGTTCTTCTGATTTATCCAACATCATGTCTTTAGTTAAATCACCAATAGGTTGTAATTGAGAAGCAATTTTATAATATTTTACTGCATTTTTGATGTCACCCATATTTTCATAAAATAAAGCCATGTGGTAATCTCCAAGCATTGATTTTGGATACATTTTATGAGAAATTTGCGCTAGTTTTTCCAACTCGCCATACGCTTTGTTTTTCAAAATTGCAGCTTCAATTGCTTTAAAATCATTCAAACGAATATTCATTTTAATTCCCAACGTGTTGTCTAAAATTTCATATTTATTTTTTAAATAGTCAACATAGCCAGAAGGTAGAGTAACGATTTTCTCTTGAAATTCTATTTTTGAAATGGGTTGATAGGATGCAAAAAATTGATACAAAGCACTTGGAATGGAAAATAAAACCAGCGAATAATGTGAAGCCCCTTTAAAATCATCATATTTATAATTCAAACTAGTACTTTTTTGAGCTTTAATATTGTCATCTAAAATGGTGATTTTCTCCTTCATTTTTTTAATGTCGCCCTCACCCGAAGATTGGTAATAGAACATATTTTGTTTAAAACCACCTAATCTTTTGGCAACGAGGGTTTCCATTTCTGAAGGAAGTTCTGGACTTATGGAAATATAAGCATTAAACAAAGGAACGTCTTTGTAAAGAAAGAAGTTAATAAAACCAGCAGTTACATCATGACCTGCAATAATTCTAAAATTGGATGTTCGGTATTTTTTTTGAAGGAGAGGAATTAATTCGGAGCCAATAAATTCATAGAAATTAGCACCTTTTCCTTCAGGCAAACCTGATGTTTCGTCAAAAACACAATCTTCAATACGCTCATTTGTTTTATTTTGGTCAAGTCCAACAATGATTACTTCTGGCAAATCCTCCCAATAATTTCCATAACTCATTGCGCCTTGAAAAGGATCAAAAAGATAATCGCCATCCAATAAAAATAAAAGAGGATATGTTTTTTTTACATCTTTATTGAAAGAAGGCGGAAGTGAAACCGAAAAATATCGGTACTTATCCATTTTTTGAGATAAAATACTGTCTCTAACTTTTTGTGCAAATCCGGTGCAACTAATTGCAATAACGATTAATAGAACTATTTTTTTCATAAAAGTTTGATTGAGCAACAAAATGGCGTCTAAAATCAAGCAATATAACAAATTATTTTCTATTTAAAAGAGGTAATAATAAAAAAGAAATCAATCCTAAAATTAAAACTAAAAGCATTTGTGAAGTCCAAATAATCCAACCAAAAGCAGTTCCAGCGGGTTCTGCAATGAAATAAAACAGCAATACTTTTGATGTAAGAAACGGGTAGGCGCCAAAACCACTATTAGTAAATGCAATGGCAATACTTCCAACCACAAAACAAGTGATAATTGCACCAACTGAAAGCGAAGAAGTTTCAGTAATTACCTTAGTAGCAATAAAATAAGTTATTAAATAAGAAAACCAAATTAATATAGTTTGAAAAATAAAATTCCATTTGTCTTTCATGTGAATTATGCTCAGCAACCCTTCTTTTAACCCTGAAATTTTTTCTTTAAAAAGAGCAACAATTTTTAGTTTAGAGTAGTTGTAAATCAAAAGAAACACTACAAAACTGGCACTCCCAATCAGAAATAGAATCACAATTAATTGCAATGGGATTTTATCTATAATAAATTCTTTGACAATTTTAAATTGCAGCACAACAGCCAACAGCATAAAGAATAACAAGAAAAATAAATCAATTATTCTTTCGGCAACAATGGTTCCAAAACCTTTATCAAAAGGAATATTATTGTATTTAGTTACAATTAAAGCGCGCGATATTTCACCTGATTTGGGTACAGTTAAATTGAGTAAATAACCAATATTAACTGCCATAAAATTATTATGAAAATTCGATTCATAACCCAAATGATGGATCATGTATTTCCAACGATAAGCACGTAAGGCATTACCTATAAATCCAGTAAAAAGGGCAAGAACAACATAAAAATAATTGGCATTTTTAAAATAACCTATAATTTCATTGATTTGAACTTCGCTAAATTTGTTGTATTGATAAAAGATAATCCCGATTCCTAATGCAATAGGAATAAGTATAGACAACCATTTACGGATATTTTTTTTCAAAAGGTTATTTCATTGAATTGTCGTTTTCATTCGGAAAAACGAGCCAAGGTTTGAATTTTTTAGCTTCTTCAAAATCTAGAGTAGCATAAGAAATAATAATGATAATATCTCCTGTATGCACTTTTCTAGCTGCGGGTCCGTTAAGCGTAATTTCACCCGAGTTTCGCGCGCCCTTGATGGCATAGGTTTCAAACCGTTCGCCATTATTGATGTTAACAATTGAAACCTTTTCGCCTTCAATAAGGTTCGAGGCATCCATTAAAGCTTCGTCGATAGTAATACTACCAATATAGTTTAAATCTGCGCCAGTGACTTTAACGCGATGAATTTTTGATTTTACAACTTGAATTTGCATGGGGCAAAGTTAAATTAATTTAGCGAAATAGTATCAATCAATCTGATTTTGTTAACAAAAACGGCAACAAAAGCCCGGTATTTTTTGTTTTTATTTTTTCTAATGCAGGGCAAAAGCGAAGCTTCATCGGCAATTTCAAAATATTCTAATTCAAAATCGGGATTCTTTTCAAATTTATTGTAAACAAAAGCTATCGTTTTTTTAGCAGATGTCGTGCCAAAGAGTTTTTTTGCTTCGGAAAGGGTTTTAAAAATGAAATTCGATTTTTCTTTTTCTTCTATAGAAAGACGCTCGTTTCTGGAGCTCATGGCAAGACCATTATCTTCTCTTAAAATTGGACAACCAATTATATTTACGGGTGTTTTTTCTTTTTCTACCAGTTTTTTCACGATTTGCAATTGCTGAAAATCTTTCTCTCCAAAATAAGCATTGGTTGGTTTTACAATTTCAAAAAGTCGTTTTACAACGGTACTAACTCCGTTAAAATGACCGGGACGAAATTTCCCTTCCATTTGGTGTTCCAATCCGTCAAAGTTGTAATGCTCGGATTTAATAGTGTCTTCATAAATATCTTCAACAGAAGGAGCGTAAACTATAATTTTATCTGAAATTTTTTTTATTTTTTCAACATCATCTTCTAATGTTCTTGGGTATTTTTTTAAATCGTCTTCGTTATTAAATTGCGTTGGATTTACAAAAATACTGATCACAGTTGTTACATTACTTTCTACGGATTTTTCTAACAAGGAAAGATGTCCTTTGTGAAGCGCTCCCATAGTAGGAACAAAACCAATAGAAGTTTTATTGAGGTTATTGCGCTTCAAGTAGTTGTTCAAATCCACTTTATAATTAAAAATCCACATGTGCTTTTCATTAAAATAGGGTACAAACTTACTACTTTAGTAATTATCTGCATAAATTTTTGTAATTTTGCGTGCTTTTTATAGCTAATAAACAAATAATTACAAGATGGAAGACAAGCGGATATTGTATGTATCATCTGAAGTGGTGCCCTATTTAGCAGAGAACGAAGTTTCTTTAATGTCGTATGACGTGCCAAAAATGATTAACGATCAAGGCGGACAAATTAGAATTTTCATGCCTAGATATGGGAATATTAATGAAAGAAGACATCAATTACACGAAGTAATTCGTCTTTCGGGAATGAACTTGGTGGTAAATGATGTTGATATGCCTCTTATTATCAAAGTAGCATCAATTCCAAAAGAGCGGATTCAAGTATATTTTATTGATAACGACGAATATTTTAAAAGAAAAGCGACTTTTTCAGACGAAGACGGGATTTTATATCCCGATAATGACGAGCGCGCTATTTTCTTTGCCAAAGGCGTTGTAGAAACCGTAAAAAAATTAAATTGGGTTCCCGATATCATTCATGTTCACGGTTGGATGGCTTCTATGCTTCCAGTATATATGAAGCATTTTTATAAAGACGAAGCGCTGTTTTCTGAAACTAAGATTGTGAGTTCGGTATACGGACAGTCATTTGATGGTAATTTGGATGTTGAAATGATTAATAAAATTAAATTCGATGGAATACCTCAAGAAGCTATTGCCGACTTAGAACTGCCTAATTATGAGAATTTAATCAAAACTTCAATTAGTCATTCGGATGCCGTAATTATTGCCTCCGAAAATCTTTCACCAAGTTTAACAAAATTTATAGAATCTTCAGGTAAACCTTTTTTACCTTTCGCTCCAAAAGAGGAATTTGCTCAGGCATACAATTCTTTTTATAAAAAGATGTTGTAATATAATTTAAAAAAACATGAAATTTAATTTCTTCCTAAAATCGTTTATTATTGGTTTAGTTATTATTCTTATTGCTTCTTGCGATAGAGAGATTAATGAAATTGGATCAGGAATTGTAGGTGATGAGCACTATGGATTGAACGTTCAACATTTTGACGTTTTGGCATACAATCAAGATTTAGGACCCGTTCAAACTAATGATTTACCAATAAACCAACTGGGTTACTACAATAATCCTGTTTTTGGAAAAACTAAAGCTAGTTTATTTACTCAAGTAAATTTAGCAACTGTAAACCCAACATTTTACTCTCCTACAATAGATTCTGTTTATCTTTATGTTCCTTATTACGGCAAATTAGTTGAAACTAATTCTGATACTGGAAATAGTACTTATACTTTAGATTCCATTCATGGAAATGGAAAAATCAATTTGGGTGTTTATGAATCGGATTATGATATTACCTATGATGCTTCATCAGGATTACAGCAATTGAGTAAATATTATTCTAACCAAAAACCAGATTTTGATGCTAAAATAGCTAATAGCGGCGTTAAATTAAATAATGACAATAAAAATATCTTTGACCATACAGCTCCAGATGACAATAGTCAAAACTCACAGTTTGTTTTTAGCGAAAAACAGATATTATTTTATAAAAAAGATGCTAGTGGCAATGCTGGTTATACCGATGTGGCTTCAAGAAAAGCACCAGGAATGTTTCTTAATTTAGATAAATCATTTTTTACAAATAAAATTTTTAATGCTCCAGCTGGCAAACTTTACAATAATTCTACTTTCAATACCTACTTCAAAGGGTTATATTTTAAAGTGGATGAAGCAGCAGGTTCGGCAGATCAAGGAACTTTGGCTATGATGAACTTTTCTCGAGGTGTTGTAACAATAGTTTATAAAGATAAAACATCACTTACTGATGCAACGGTTATAAGAAAAGAATTAAATATTAATTTGAATGGACATACCGTAAATTTATTGGAAAATGACAACAACTATCCAGGATATGTTCCTCCTATCACTACATATGGTGATGCTAATTTATATTTAAAAGGGGGTAATGGTTCTATGGCCGTAATTGATTTGTTTAATGGCGATAAAAATGACAATTCGACCGATTTGAATGCCATGCGGGACAATAAGTGGTTGATTAACGAAGCCAACCTTACTTTTTATATTGATAAATCAAAAATAGGCACCACTGCTCCAGAACCTAATAGAATTTATTTATACGATTTAACTCATAATAGACCTTTATTAGATTTATATACAGATTACACCACAAGTACCAATTCAAAATATAATAAATACATTCATGGAGGAATTTTGTTAGATGAAAACTCGGTTTCAGTAAAACAAGCCGATGGCGGAAGAGGAACTAAATATAAAATTAAGATTACCAATTATATCAGAAATTTGGTTAAATATGGTGGATCAACTGTTGATAAGGATTCAACTAATGTGAGATTGGGATTAGTTGTTACTGAAAACATTTTGAATGCGGGGATAAATTATCTCAAAAACCCTTTTGTTACTTCGTCAACATCAACTTCGGGAACATCCTTAACAACCAAATATTTTCCTATAATGTCGGTTGTAAATCCATTAGGAACCATTTTATATGGATCAAATCCAAGTGTTCCAATTGATAAAAGATTAAAATTAGAAATTTATTACACTAAACCTGATTAACTAAACAATACAAATTTATGTGTGGAATTGTTGGATATATTGGATATAGAGAAGCATATCCTATTGTTATAAAGGGATTACAACGTTTAGAATACAGAGGATATGACAGTGCTGGTGTAATGATTTATGATGGTACTCATTTAAAAGTTTCTAAAACTAAAGGAAAAGTCTCTGATCTTGAAGAGCGATCTTCTCAAGATATTACAGCCAACGGAACTATTGGAATGGGTCACACACGTTGGGCCACTCATGGCGTTCCAAACGATGTAAATTCACACCCACATTTATCTAATTCAGGAGATTTAGCTATTATTCACAATGGAATTATTGAGAATTATGAGCCACTAAAAAAAGAGTTGATAAAAAGAGGTTATACTTTCCAATCCGATACTGATACCGAAGTTTTAGTAAACCTAATCGAAGAGGTTCAGAAAAAAGAAAACTTAAAATTAGGAAATGCCGTTCAAGTTGCGCTAAATCAAGTCGTTGGAGCTTATGCAATTTGTGTTTTTGATAAGAAAAAACCAGACGAAATTGTTGTGGCCCGTTTAGGGAGTCCATTAGCTATTGGAGTGGGTGAAAATGAATTCTTCATTGCTTCTGACGCATCTCCATTTATAGAATATACATCAAATGCTATTTATCTTGAAGATGAAGAAATGGCAATTGTTCGTTTACATAAACCACTTAAAATCAGAAAAATTAAAGACGATTCGTTGGTAGATCCTTACATACAGGAATTGCAAATGAATTTGGAACAAATTGAGAAAGGCGGTTATGATCACTTTATGCTTAAAGAAATTTATGAACAACCTAATGTAATTAAAGACACCTATAGAGGAAGACTTCATGCCAATAGCGGCCTTATCCAAATGGCAGGTGTTGAAGACAATCTTGAAAAATTTCTTCAAGCTGAAAGAATAGTAATCATTGCTTGTGGAACTTCTTGGCATGCCGGTTTGGTTGCCGAATATGTAATTGAAGAATTTGCAAGAATTCCGGTTGAGGTAGAATATGCTTCTGAATTTAGATACAGAAATCCAATTATCACTAGTAAAGATGTTGTAATAGCAATTTCCCAATCTGGAGAAACGGCGGATACTTTGGCGGCTATTAAACTAGCTAAAGAAAAAGGAGCATTTGTTTTTGGAGTTTGCAATGTGGTAGGCTCTTCTATTTCTAGAGAAACTAATGCAGGGGCTTATACTCACGCAGGACCAGAAATTGGAGTAGCTTCTACAAAAGCATTTACTACACAAATTACAGTTTTAACTATGATAGCGCTTCGATTAGCGAAAGCTAAAGGAAGTATGTCAAATTCTGATTTTCACAGGTACTTACAAGAACTAGAAGTGATTCCCGAAAAAGTTGCTGAAGCATTAAAGTCAACAAATGATATTGCTAAACAAATTGCAGCTATTTATAAAGACGCTCCAAATTGTCTGTATTTAGGTAGAGGTTATAATTTTCCAGTTGCTTTAGAAGGAGCTTTAAAATTAAAAGAAATTTCATACATTCATGCAGAAGGTTATCCTGCTGCCGAAATGAAACACGGACCTATTGCATTAATCGACGAAAAAATGCCAGTGGTTGTTATTGCTCCTAAGCAAGGACATTATGACAAAGTGGTAAGTAACATTCAAGAAATTAAATCCAGAAGCGGAAAAATTATCGCAATTGTTACCAAAGGCGATACCCAAGTAAAAGGTTTAGCCGATCATGTTATTGAAATTCCAGAAACATCGGATGCACTTTCACCTTTATTAACTACAATTCCGTTGCAATTATTGTCTTATCATATTGCCGTAATGAGAGGGTGTAATGTTGATCAACCCAGAAATTTGGCAAAATCAGTTACGGTGGAGTAAATTTAAATTATAACAAATTATTAAAGCGAGATTTTTTCTCGCTTTTTTATTTATTTAATTTTTCTTTTTTCTGATTAATAAACCAAATCGTATGCGTAAAAACAATAATTTAAATTGTATCAATCTATTCGTTAAGAAAAATCTAATGAATATTAAATTATTAATATGTCAAAAATTGCCAATTATAGTATGAAATATGAAAATAATAGCAGGTTTTTTTATAAATATAAAAATTATTTGTATTTTGGCTACTTAAACCAACAAAAATCAAACCTAATGAAGATTTATTATTTTATTTTGACATTGTTTTTTTGTAGCATTTCATTTGCACAAAGTACAATTTCAGGTTCGGTAAAAGACAGTAAAAACGAACCCATTCCTGGCGCAAACATTAAAGTTGTTGGCGAATCTTCAGGAACAGTTACAGATGGAGACGGTAAATTTATGATTAAAGTTTCCAAAAAACCACCTTATACTATTGAGATTTCAAGCATCGGATTTGCAGTTCAAAAAGTAGCGGTTTCAGCAGCTGGACAAAAGGTTGCAGTAGTATTAGAAAGTCAAAATATCCAACTTGAAGACATTGTAGTTTCTGCTTCTAGAACTCCTGAGCGAATTAAAGAATCTCCAGTTACAATAGAGAGAATGGGAATCAAGGACATTAAAAAATCGGCTTCTCCAACTTTTTATGACGGTTTAGAAAACCTTAAAGAAGTTCAAATGAATACCAGTAGCATGTCATTCAAATCCATTAATACTCGTGGATTTGCAACGGTTGCGAATACTCGTTTTATGCAATTGGTTGACGGTATGGATAACTCATCACCATTATTGAACTTTGTTATTGGAAACATGATTGGTGTTTCTGAAGTAGATGTTCAGAGTGTAGAACTTTTACCAGGAGCTTCATCTGCTTTGTATGGTGCTAATGCTTTTAATGGAATTTTGTTTATGAATAGCAAAAGCCCGTTCACTAGCCAAGGAATTACTGCCTATGTAAAATATGGCCAAACTTCTCAAAAAGCTGCGGGAACAAACGACTATGCTGATTATGGTGTTAGAGTAGCACATGCTTTTGATAGCCATTTTGCTGCAAAAGCCAACTTTACATTTTTAAAAGCTACAGATTGGTTTGCCACAGATTACAACGAATACAAAAACAATGAAATCACAGGCAACACAAGAACTAATCCAAATTATAACGGACTTAATGTTTATGGTGATGAGGCTTCAACAAATTTAAAAGGAGTTGGACATTCACTTGCTGATCTGGGGTTAATACCTGCTTCGGCGGTAAATTTACTTCCTAGCTATAATGTAAGCAGAACAGGTTATAACGAAGTTGATTTAACAGATAATAAAGTAAGAAATTCTAAGGTTGATTTCTCCTTACATTTTAGACCTTTAGGAAATGAAAAATTAGAAATTATCTGGCAAAGCAAATTTGGTTTTGGTAATGCAGTTTATCAAGGTGCCAATAGATATTATTTAAATGACTTTTTTATGCAACAACATAAATTAGAATTTAAAGGTAAGAACTTTTTTGTAAGAGGATATACTACGACAGAAGATGGTGGTAAATCTTACGATATGTTATTCACAGGTATTAATGTTAACAGAGCATGGAAAGATGACAAAACATGGTTTGGTCAATATGCAGGTCAATATATTAATTCTACATTAAGTGGAGCAACTCCAGATCAAGCTCATGCAGCAGCAAGAGTTGTAGCAGATTCTGGAAGATTCCTTCCAGGAAGTGATGCTTTTAAGAATGCTTTTAACAATGTAATTGCTAATCCAGATGTACTTTCGGGTTCTAAATTGGTAGATAATTCGAGAATTTATCACTCTGATGCCAATTACAATTTCAAAGATGTATTCAAACCGGTTGAAATTCAAGTAGGAGGTTCCTACAGAGAATACCAATTGAATTCACATGGAAGAATTTATACAGATGCTACTGGACCAATTCACTATAATGAATATGGAATGTACACCCAATTACAGAAAAAATTAATGGACGACAGATTAAAACTTACGAGTTCAGTTCGTTATGATAAATCTAAAAACTTTGACGGAAACTTCTCTCCAAGAATATCTGCTGTATATTCTGCTGGAGCCGATAAAAATCATACGTTCAGAGGTTCATTTCAAACAGGTTTTAGAAATCCATCTACTCAAGACCAATACATAGGATTCAATGTAGGAAGTGCGGTGTTAATTGGTTCAGCTCCAGAAAATTTAGAGAGATTTAAAGAGCTTTTAGAAGTTTCTACTTCGGGTATAACTTATGCTGCTAATAGTGTTACAACTGGTGGGGTAACAAGAGTACCTATGACAGGAACAAATGCTTACCAAAATTCTTATACAGATGCTTCTTTTCAATCTTTTCAATCTTTAAATTCTACAGATCCAAATACGGCTGCTAGTTTGTTGAGAAAATCAAACGCAACGTTTGTAAAACCAGAAACCGTAAAGGCATTTGAATTAGGTTACAGAGGACAATTTAAAGGTTTCTCATATGATGTTAACGGATATTATAATATTTATAATAATTTCCTTGGTAACTTAACTGTAGTAGCTCCATATTATGGTAATGCTACAGATTCTCCTGTTTATTCTGCGGTTCCTTCGGCTACAGATTATAATGCTCAAGCTGTTCATGCACTTTCAAACGGAAATTATAGAAAATACCAATTATATACTAATACTGATATAGAAATCAAATCATTAGGTTTTGGAATGGGGGTTTCTAAAAAAGTATATAAAGATTTTGAAGTAGGAGCAAATTACAACTATGCTCAATTTGATTTTGATCAAGCCAAAGACCCAAGTTTTGAAGCAAGTTTCAATACGCCTAAACACAGAGTAAAAGCTTCATTTGGAAATGAGAAATTATTCAAAAATTTTGGTTTCAATATAAGTGGAAGATGGAATTCAAGCTATTTATGGCAGTCAACATTTGTAGACGGTATGATTTCTTCGGCAACAGTGGTTGATGCACAAATTAACTATTCAATTCCTAAATTGAAATCAGTTTTAAAATTAGGAGCTGCAAATCTTGGAGGTAAAGAATACCGACAAGTTTTAGGAGCAGGTTTAATAGGACAACAATATTTTGCATCTTTAACAATCAATCCGTAATTTTAAATAAATAACTTTATAATACATACGATTATGATAAAAAATTTCAAATGGTTACTATTGGTTTCATTAACCTTTGTAGCTTGTAGTAAAAGTGATGATACTACAGTTGTTTCTAATTCATCAGATGGATTGCCACTTACTGCGGGAAGTGCTGATTTTTCTAGATATGTTTCGTTGGGTAACTCACTAACTTCTGGATATAGTGATAGCGCACTTTTTATTGAAGGGCAAAAAGGATCTTATCCAGCAATTTTAGCGGAACAATTTGCTCTAGTTGGTGGTGGTGCTTTTACCATTCCATTTATGAATGATAATGTTGGAGGATTACTTCTTGGAGGAACTCAAATTCAAGGACCAAGATTATATTTTAATGGATCAGCACCCGTACCGGTTTCTGGAACACCAACAACTGAAATTACAAATCACTTAACTGGACCTTTCAATAATTTAGGCATTCCTGGAGCAAAGAGCTTTCATTTATTAGCTTCGGGTTATGGTAATGTTGCGGGTGTCGCCACAGGACAAGCCAATCCATATTATGTTCGATTTGCTTCTTCTGCAACTTCTAAAGTTATTGATGACGCAACAGTTCAAAATCCAACATTCTTCTCTCTTTGGATTGGAAATAATGATGTATTAGCTTATGCTATTTCAGGAGGAACAGGAACTAATCAAATCGGAAACTTGAATCCGGCAACCTACGGTCCTAATGATATTACCGACCCAGGGGTATTTGCCACTGTTTATAATACATTGGTAACAAATTTAACTGCAAATGGTGCTAAAGGTGTTATAGCCAATATTCCGGATGTAACTTCAGTTCCATTTTTTACAACAGTTCCAACTGATCCTATTCCAGCTTTGCCTGCTGCAAGTGCGGGTCAATTAAACGCCTTATTTGGCGGAATTAATTCTGCTTTAGCATCTTTTGGATTGCCTGCTCGATTTGTAACTCTTTCAACATCACAAAATAATCCATTGCTTATTAAAGACGAAAGTTTGATGAATATTTCATCACAAATTACTTCTGCTTTAATGGCTCCACCCTACAACTACCAACCTGCAACTGCTGGATTTATTGGAAGTATTTATGGTCAAGCTAGACACGCTAGTAAAGCGCCCGCATCAAGAGATTATATTCTTTTGACCGCTCAAACCGTTATAGGAACCACACAATCTGGAGCTCCATCTCCATTTAATACAGTTGGAGTTTCTTATCCAATGCAGGATAATACCACATTAACCGCAACAGAAACCGCAGAGGTTAAAACAGCTACAACCGCTTACAATAATACAATTGAATCTTTAGCTACCTCCAAAGGATTGGCTTTTATGAATGCAAATCTATTTTTAACTCAAGTTGCTAATGGTGGGATAACTGCTGATGGATTTACTATGACTTCAACGTATGTTACAGGAAATGCTTTTTCATTAGATGGAGTTCATCCTAGCCCGAGAGGACAGGCTTTAATTGCAAATAAATTTATTGAAGCAATTAATTTAAAATATGGCTCGAACTTAAAAGGAGTAGATATAGGAAAATATAGAATTTTATTTCCAGCGTCATTATAATAAATTAAGTAAAAAAACCAAAATCTTAAACCATCAACTTCGGTTGGTGGTTTTTTGTTTATTTGCTATAGATTTTTCGATGTTTAATTGGATAGGTCGAAAAAAAATCAAAAAACACCTAAAAAAATATCTTTTTGCTATTGATTTTCTATTAAGAAAATTTATCTTTGCACTCTGAAAAAAGACATCATTTTTTCATTTCTAATACGCTATTAAATAAATACATAAGCAATGTCAAAAGCAATAGGAAAAGTTTCTCAAATCATCGGACCAGTAGTTGACGTAGTTTTCAACACGAAAGACGCTGAATTACCAAAAATTTACGATTCATTAGAAATCACTAAAAAAGACGGTACGCTTTTAGTACTTGAAGTGCAATCACACATTGGAGAGGATACTGTTCGTACCATCTCTATGGATTCTACAGACGGTTTAAGTAGAGGTACCGATGTAGTTTCTACCGGAAATCCAATTCAAATGCCAATCGGTGCGGATGTTTACGGACGTTTGTTCAACGTAATCGGTGATGCCATTGATGGGTTAGGAAATTTACCAAAAACAGGCGAAAACGGAATGTCAATTCACCGGACTGCTCCTAGATTTGAAGATTTATCTACTTCTTCTGAAGTTTTATTCACAGGTATTAAAGTAATTGATTTAATTGAGCCTTACTCTAAAGGAGGTAAAATTGGATTGTTTGGTGGTGCTGGAGTGGGTAAAACAGTATTGATTCAAGAGTTAATTAATAATATCGCAAAAGGTCACGGGGGTCTTTCCGTATTCGCAGGAGTAGGGGAAAGAACACGTGAAGGTAATGATTTACTTCGGGAGATGTTAGAGTCAGGAATTATTAAATACGGAGATGATTTTATGCACTCTATGGAAAATGGAGGATGGGATTTATCTAAAGTGGACAAACCAGGAATGAGAGAGTCTAAAGCTACGTTCGTTTTTGGTCAAATGAATGAGCCGCCAGGAGCTAGAGCACGTGTAGCTTTATCAGGATTGTCTATTGCAGAATACTTCCGTGATGGAGCAGGTTCTGACCAAGGAAAAGATGTACTTTTCTTCGTTGATAATATCTTCCGTTTTACACAAGCAGGTTCTGAGGTTTCGGCACTTTTAGGTCGTATGCCATCAGCGGTAGGTTACCAACCTACTTTAGCAACTGAAATGGGAGCGATGCAAGAACGTATTACTTCCACTAAAAAAGGATCTATTACTTCTGTACAAGCGGTTTATGTTCCTGCGGATGACTTAACAGACCCTGCGCCAGCAACTACTTTTGCTCACTTAGATGCAACAACAGTATTGTCTCGTAAAATTGCGGAATTAGGTATTTATCCTGCGGTAGATCCATTAGATTCTACTTCTAGAATCTTAACGCCTCAAATTTTAGGTGATGAGCATTATGACTGTGCACAAAGAGTAAAAGAAATCCTTCAAAAATACAAACAACTTCAAGATATCATCGCTATTCTTGGTATGGAAGAATTGTCTGAAGAAGATAAATTATCGGTATCTAGAGCGCGTAGAGTTCAAAGATTCTTATCTCAACCATTCCACGTAGCGGAGCAATTTACAGGTATTCCAGGAGTATTGGTTGATATTAAAGATACCATTAAAGGATTTAACATGATCATTGATGGTGAATTAGACCACTTGCCAGAAGCAGCTTTCAACCTTAAAGGAACTATTGAAGACGCTATCGAAGCAGGACAAAAAATGTTAGCCGAGGCATAAGAATTAGGATTAAGTAATCATAGAATTAGGATTTTAAGAACTTCCTAAATCGAAAATCCTAAATCCAGAATCCTAAATTAAATAAAATGATTTTAGAAATAGTATCACCAGAAGCAACATTATTTAAAGGAGAAGTAACTTCGGTTTCTTTACCAGGCGTAGATGGTTCTTTTCAAATATTGAATAACCACGCGCCAATAGTATCCATTTTGAAACAAGGAACTGTAAAAATTACAGCCGCTAGTTTTAATTTCAACAAAGAAGTAGAGGATAAATTTACCAGAGTAAATGACCAAAACTTTAACCTAGAAATTGCATCTGGAACTATTGAAATGAAAGAAAACAAAGTGATTGTTTTAGCTGACTAAGACAATTTCAAAATAAAACATAAAAGCCAAGCATATTTGTTTGGCTTTTTTTATTCCCCTCTTTTGGAGGGATGCCCGAAGGGCGGGGTGGTTTTTAGATGCTATTTAAAACTACCCAAAACAATATTTTTATTTGTTTTATTTTTTAAGAGATTGAATCTACAATATTTTTATTTAATTTTTGTTTTTATTATCATTAATAAACTCTTTGATTTTATTAAACAATAACCAACTGGAACATAAAATCAATACGATTTGATAAATACGAACATTATTATAACCCTCATTAAAAATTTCTATCAAAAGTCCTATAATACATAGGGCGTAAAAAAACATCCAAATTTTATTTTTCATAATTTAAAATTTTATTTAAAACTATATTATTATGCTACATATTCTAATATATCTCCAGGTTGGCATTCTAATATCTCACAGATAGCTTCCAGAGTAGAAAATCGTACTGCCTTGGCTTTTCCTGTTTTTAAAATGGAAAGATTTGCCGTAGTAATACCGATTTTCTCTGCTAACTCGTTGGATCGCATTTTGCGTTTGGCCAACATCACATCTAGGTTTAAAATAATTGGCATAATCTAAATTGTTAATTCGTTTTCTTCTTTCATTCTTGTAGCAATTTTAAAAATTACACTAATTACCATAAAGAATAATCCCAAACTTATTGAAATCAAAAAGGAATCATAACCTCCTATATCTAAAGTTAATTTATAGTGTGGTCTTTCAATTATTTTATAGACAAATACAGACATATGGCTAATTAAAGAGGAAGCAATTATTAATTTTCCAATTAAATTAAACAATTGAATCACTTGTTCATTAAAAATTTCTCTTTTTTGAAATAAACCAACCACTTTACGCAACAAATAAATGCTATACAAAAATACAATCCCACCAATCAAATTTATTATAACAATAACTTTAGATATAATGTTGTTTAAAACAATTTCTTGTCCTTTAATTGTAACAGGAATGTCAATTTCAGAACTAAATAATAAAAAAGGTGTAAAAACTAAAACTCCAATAGCTCCAATAAGCGATAAGAACCAAAAGAAATCTAATATTGCTTTTAAAATGTTTAATTGTCTCATGTGTTTTGTTTTTTAATTCTATACAAATATATAAAAATTATTGATAAACAATAATTAAACATTAAAAAACAACTATTTTATTAAAATAATTATCTCCCTCGGATTTTCTATATTTGTAGATTATGAAACCATTCCCAAGAGCACTTACCCAAAAACTACATCAGCGTGAAGCAAATTATGCCTTGCGGGAATTGCCTGTTTCTAAAAATTTAATCGATTTTGCGTCAAATGATTATTTGGGTTTCAGTCAATCGGAAACTATTTTCAATGAAACGCACGAGTATCTTTTGCAAAATAATATAAATGTAAATGGAGCTACTGGCTCTCGGCTAATTTCGGGCAACCATAATTTATATGCCATTACAGAAGATTTCATAGCCAATTTCCATCAAGCACCTTCGGCATTGATTTTCAATTCGGGATATGATGCCAACATTGGATTTTTTAGTTCCGTACCGCAGCGAAATGATATTATTTTGTACGATGAATTGTGCCACGCTTCTATCCGTGACGGAATCACAATGAGTAAAGCCAAGTCCTACAAATTCCAACATAATAATCCAGCTGATTTAGAATCTAGTATTAAACGTTGTCACTCTGAGCTTGTCGAAGTGTATGTTGTTACCGAAAGCGTTTTCTCTATGGATGGCGATTGCCCCAATCTTGAAGAGCTTGTTGCTCTTTGCGAAAAATACCATTGCAATTTAGTGGTAGATGAAGCCCATGCCTTAGGAGTTTTTGGAGATTCCGGACAAGGATTAGTTCAAAGTATAGACATACAAGACAAAGTGTTTGCAAGAATAATGACTTTTGGCAAAGCATTGGGTTGTCATGGCGCTGCTATTTTAGGCAGTGAAGAATTAAAAAATTATTTAGTAAACTTTGCCCGAAGTTTTATTTATACTACGGGCTTATCACCACATTCGGTTGCTACAATATTAGTTGCCTATCAATATTTGGAAACAGAAAAATTGGCAATTCAAAAACTCAAGCAAAACATTCAATTTTTCAATCAAGAGAAAATGCAGCTCGGTTTGAAACCCCTGTTTGTTTATAGTAAATCGGCCATTCAATGCGCTATAATTCCTGGTAATGAAAAAGTAAAATCTATTGCCAATAAGTTACAAGAAAATGGATTTGACGTCAAAGCCATACTGTCTCCAACAATACCAGAAGGGCAGGAACGTTTACGATTTTGTTTGCATTCTTTCAATTCTCAAAAAGAAATTTCAGAAGTTTTACGTTTGTTGAGTACTTTTGTATTTTAATTATTATACAGTGAATTGCAAAAAGATTTTTAAAACTCAATGAAACTCTTTTTCTATGTGAAACTCAGTGAAAATTTATTATGAAACTATTCATTACAGGAATTGGAACCGATGTGGGTAAAACTATTGCTTCTGCTATTATTACACAAGCATTAGAAGCCGATTATTGGAAACCTATTCAGGCTGGAGATTTGGATAATTCCGACAGTCATAAAGTAAAATCTCAAATCTCAAATCCAAAATCCCAAATCTTTGAGAACAGTTATAAACTCAACACCCCTGCAAGTCCGCATTTGGCAGCATCAATTGATGGAATTATGATTGATTTAAAAAAAATTCATGAACCCGCAACTAAAAATCATTTAGTGATTGAAGGAGCGGGAGGTGTTTTTGTTCCGCTAAACAATCAGGATTCTATTATTGATTTAATTCAAAAAGACTACAAAGTATTATTGGTTTCCCGTCATTATCTAGGCAGCATCAACCACACTTTGCTTACTTTTGAAGCCTTAAAAAACAGAAATATTCCTTTAGCTGGCATTATATTTTCAGGAGATGAAAACAAGGCTTCCGAAGAAATTATATTAGCCAAAACCAAAGCCAAATTTATAGGAAGAATAGAAGAAGAACCTTACTTTAATACTAATGTAATTCAACAATATGCAGATGATTTTCGAGAAAATCTACTAAATTTATAAAACCTTTGTGACCCTCTGTGCTATTCTCTGTGTATCTTTGCTAAATATTTATTCAGCATGAACTTATCACAAAGAGACAAAGTCTACAACTGGCATCCCTATACACAGCATAAAACATCATCTGATTTTCCAGCCATAATCAAAGGGAAAGGCGCCTTACTTTGGGATGAAAACGGCAAAGAATATATCGATGCAATTGCCTCATGGTGGGTAAATCCCTTTGGACATTCAAATACCATTATTGCAGATGCTATCTATAAACAGCTCACGACATTAGAACACGTTTTGTTTGGTGGATTTACGCATGATAAAGCCGTAGAATTATCGGAGAAATTAATGGAAATTTTACCTTCTAATCAGCAGAAAATTTTTTATTCCGACAATGGTTCTACGGCAGTTGAAGTAGCTATAAAATGTTCGTTTCAATACAATTATAATAAAGGAATTAAAAAAACCAAAATCATTGCTTTAGAAAATGCTTTTCACGGCGATACTTTTGGCGCCATGGCGGCAAGTGGAATTTCATTTTTTACCGATGCTTTCAATGGCTCGTTGTTAGAAGTAGTTCGAATTCCTATTCCAACAATTGATAACGAAGACAAAAGCATAGCTGTACTAACAAATTTGGTTAAAACTAATGAGTTTGCAGCGTTTATTTTTGAACCCTTAGTTCTTGGAGCTGCAGGTATGGTAATGTATCAGCCCGAAGTGCTTGATAAAATGATTGCCATTTGTAAGCAAAATAATGTTTTTACAATTGCCGATGAAGTAATGACTGGATTTGGAAAAACTGGAAAAATATTCGCCACAGATTATTTAGAAAATAAACCCGACATGATGTGCTTATCAAAAGCACTAACTGGTGGAACAATTCCAATGGCAATAACCTCATTTACGCAAGAAATATTCGATGGATTTTATGATGATGATGTAAATAAAGCATTGTTTCATGGGCATACATTCACTGCAAATCCTTCGGGTTGCGCAGCAGCTTTAGCTAGTATTTCGTTATTGCAATCTCAAGAAATGCAAAACAACATTTATCGTATAAATCAATCCCATTTGGAATTCGATTCTAAAATAAAAAATCATCCAAAAGTAAAAACTACACGCGTGCTCGGAGTGATATTCGCATTAGAAGTAACAACGGATAGCGAAGAAAGTTACTATGGATCCTTACGTAATAAACTTTACAATTTTTTTATAGAAAACGGCGTTATTTTGCGCCCAGTAGGCAACATAGTTTACATTTTACCGCCCTATATCATTACCGAAAATCAATTGCAAAAAATCTATCAAACCATTGAAAATGCTTTGGAAATAGTGTAATTTTGTATTTATTAAGCAAATAGTAAATGTTAAAAGATATTGACTTTATTTTTTGATTTAAAAACCTTCGTTAATCTCTGTGATTTCTCTGTGAATCTCTTGTAATTTAATATGAAACAAAAAATCGCCATCACAGCATTAGCATCAATGTCACCACTAGGAAAAAATCCTGATGCTATTTGGCAAAATTACCTATCTAATAAAACATTAATTTCAACCAGAGAATTCCACGGAAGTAATCAATTTGTTGCCACTATTCCTTCAGAAATAAGAAATGAAATTGAAGATTTAAGAAAGAGTCAAATCAAATATAAAGGATTAGATGAAACGGTTTTATTCTCCATTTTAGTAGCACGTCAAGCTATAAAAAATGCGCGTTGGAAAGCAGGCGATGATTTCGGAATCAATATAGGATCCTCTCGTGGTGCCACACAATTATTTGAAAAGCACCACCAAGAATTTATAGAAACCGGCAAAACGGCAACATTAACGTCTCCTACTACAACTCTTGGAAATATATCTTCTTGGGTGGCACATGATTTAAAAAATAATGGTCCCGAAATTTCACATTCTATAACCTGTTCCACAGCTTTACATGCGATTTTAAATGCTGCGGCATGGTTGCAATCGGGAATGGCAACAAAGTTTCTAGTCGGTGGGAGTGAAGCGCCTCTTACTGCCTTTACTATTGCTCAAATGCATGCTTTGAAGATTTACGCAAAAGAAAACATAGAATATCCTTGTCGTTCTTTCGATTTAAATAAAACTAAAAACACCATGGTTCTTGGCGAAGCAGCATCGATGGCTTGTTTGGAATTGGGCAATAACAAATATGCATTGGGCTACATTACTGGTCTTGGATATGCCACTGACGAATTGGAACACAACATTTCCATTTCTCAAGAAGCAGTTTGTTTCCAAAAATCGATGGCGATGGCTTTGGTGAATACGCCTTTGGAGGAAGTAGATGCAATTATAATGCATGCACCAGGAACTTTAAAAGGAGATTCATCTGAATATAAAGCAATTTTAAAAATATTTGGCCAAAACCACCCAATGCTTACAACTAACAAATGGAAAGTTGGGCACACGTTTGGCGCTTCGGGCATGCTGGGTCTAGAATTGGCGCTGATGATGATGCAAAACAATCACTTTATTGCAGTGCCCTTTTCTGAAAAGCAAACCATCAGAAAAAAAATCCTTAAAGTAATGATAAATGCTGTTGGTTTTGGAGGCAATGCGGTCAGTATTTTAGTATCGAAAGAGTTCTAAAATTTCATCATTTAAAATCAACTTTCAATAAACACACTAGCGTTCCAATTCCTTTACTTTTTCATAAATCAAATCGCTCTCCCATCCTTTTCGAAGTAGGGAGTCACAGAATTTTTTACGCTTTTTTAAAGTGTTTTTTTCTGTAATTGTCTCCCAAAGTCTATCAGCTAGAATTTGAAAAGTGTTGTTATATTCATCCGAAGGGATTTTTTTTAAAGCTATATTTATTAGATAATCCGATATTCTTCGAGCTTTAAGTTCGTTTTTAATACGAATTTTACCCCATTTTTTTTGATGAAATTTACTGATGGAAAAAATAGAAGCAAATCGTTCTTCATTCAAGAAATTGTGCTCAATTAAAAGAACAATAATTTGGCTCTTTTCTTGTTCTGAAATACCAAAATCAATTAGCTTTTTTTGTACTTCAAGATGACAACGTTCTTGATAAGCACAATACGATTCTAACTTTTGTAGAATTTCTTTTATAGCACTTGTTGGTTGCGAACTCAAATTTAATTATTGTTTAATTTTGTAAATATAAAAAAGCCATCTCAAAAATCGATATTGAAATGGCTTAAATTGTAAAAATAAAAAGTTTATTCTACTATTAATTTTTTTGTAATACCAGTATCCGTTTTTACAAAATAAATTCCTGAACTAAATGAATTTGTATTAATAAAAACTGCATTTTTTTCGGTCAACAAAACTTTTCCACTTAAATCATAAACCATAATGTTTTGTGAGGTGCTTAAATGAACTAATTCTTTATTACTTGGATTTGGGTACAACATAAAATCAGTATTTTCTAATGCAAAATTATGATTTCCTAAAGTAGCCACATCTACTGACACATCATCTAAAGCAAGTTGGGCTCTTGTTCCAGTTCCGCTAATGTAATAATAAACCCATCGCACTTGAACAAGAGGTTGTCCATTACAACTCATTGGTAATGAAGTATATTTGTCTGTTGAAGTATTATCAGCACCACTTAAATATTCTTCTGTAGTTGGAAATTCCATCCAATCCGCATTAGGATTTCCAGCACCATTTCCTATTCTATATTGCATTCTCAAACCATAAGCTCTAAGATTTTGTAGAATTGTTCTACCAGTCCAGTATATATTGATGGAATATGCATCGGTAACCCCAGTTGTGTTAAGAGCCAATACAATGGCACCAGCTCTACCGCTAGTAATACTTATCCCGGTTGTTTGAGTAGGATTAGTGCCATCACAAACACCTGTGAATTGAGAATTACCTGTGTTTATCATAGAAATTCCATTAACACCTTCACCAGTAAATCTAGATCTAGAAGTCAGACTATAAAGACAGCTCCAATCTTCCACAAATAAGGTATTCAAGTCAGGATCAGCAGTGGAGTGACTCCATAAAGCCATGTTTGCTGGATAAGCACCACCATTATTTGTATTATCCCATTGTGTAAGAATAGAATAGGCATTTGAATTTGATATGACTAAAGGTGCTGGATTGGTTAAAGTTGGTGTTACGCAGTTTCCAGACAATACTACGTTTTGTGTGGTTATTCCTGATGATGTAACAGCTAAATTACCCGAAAAACTGCCATTAGAAGCACTATTTAGGCGAACATAAATTGGTGTTGAAACTAAATTTCCTGAAACAGGAGTTAAGTTTAGTGATGCTGTAAATCCAGATGTTGAAGCTAAAGAGATTTCAAAATTTGTTGGTGCGGTTAGCGTAACATCTCCAAGAAGATTGCTTCCAGAAACAGTCACGGATTGACTTTGTGAAGCAACACCACTGACTTGAGTGAAACTTAATGCGGTTTGACTCAAAGTTATTTGGGGAGCCGTTGATTGCAAAATGGTTACATCATCAATTACTAATTTAGCCGCAGTTGACGTTCCCGTTGCGCCTCTGGTAACATAAAAACGAACTAATACATTACTTTGATTATTGGCTGCCACTGGTAAGGAATAAGTAAAATTTGTAAAAGTGGTTTGATTAGCATTTGGTAAAGAAGCTACAGGCGCACTTCCTATCCAAGTAGTTCCTCCATCAATTGAAGTAGTCATGGTTAAAACAGCATCTCTTGTACCTGCTCCGTTCAACATTGATTTTGCTAAAAAGCTCACAGCAACCGATTGATAGTTTGTTAAATTCAAACTCACTTGAACATCGCCGTCAAAAGAACTTGTTGGAATAATACTTAAAGCAGCAGGAGCGGAGTAAAAATCTACATCATCTCTAAAAATCCTTGAAGATGGGGCAGCAACTGTATTTCCGGTCCAGTTAGTTATAAAAGTTGAATTGGTTCCCTCTATAAATGTAGCTTCAAAACTTTCAGTAGCTGGTAAGCTGCTAATTTGTGCGAAAACATTAACTGAAGTAATAACTAACGCTACTGTAAAAAGTAATTTTTTAATCATAATTATTTAATTTTAAGTTGAAATTTTATTTTAATTGAAATTGAAATCCTAGTCTAAATTGTTCTTTCCAAGTTTGAATATCACTACTTTCATCGCGCAAGATATTAAAATATTGGAATTTAACCATAGCACTCGACCCTTTTAGTTTGTATCCAATGGCAGGCGAAAATCGTCTGGCGCTTCCAACGACTAAGTCATTCAAATCTAACTCTTCATATCGAGCCGATAAAATGGTTCTCCAATCTTTAATATAATAATTTAACTGAGCGATGTATCCTCCCGATAAGATGTATCCATTGGTTTGGTCTAAAGTGTAATTTTGAAATAAGGGATCATTTGGATTTTGTGGTTTTGATTTCATTTGATGGATTTCAAACTGTCCAGAAAACCCCATATATTGAAAAGCAACATCAAAACCATATACATAACGTTCGCCATCAATAACTTTTAATCCATAAGAACTAGTTGCATTAGTCGGAAAAGCTGTTCCTGCAGGTAGTTTTTTATTAGCATATCGACCGGCAACCCCAATTTGAAACATCGGAATTGGAGTGTGTCTTTCATCTATTTCTGTATAGCGGTATCTTGAAGGGAAAGCAACATCAAAACGGCTAATGTATTCTAGACGCCCACTAGGATCATTATCTCCTGCTAATGAAAGTTCACCAAGCCCTGTGTAAGCGCCTAAATAGGCATTGGCTCTTTGCTTCCAAAAATTCTTTATAAAAGTTACTCCAACATCACGCACTGAAAAAACAGAACCTCTTGTTATTTCTGCACTTTGCCAATAAGCACTATTTTCAATTGGAATCATAGAGTTTCTAGAGTAATACAGTTTACCATATCCCATTTCAACATCCATAAACTTAAATCCTTTGTAAGTAACATTTGCACTAAGTAGTCCAGGGTTTTCGGGATCAATAACGGTGTTGATACTGTTAGCTGCAATATCGGCAAAATCTACTTTTAAAGAAAGTTCAAAATCGTTTCCTACCCTACCATTAACAGCGAGTTGAGCATCTCTTAATTTGAAACGGTTTTTAGAAGCGTCAACTTCACCCGATTTTAAAGCACGATAATTATAAAATCCTGAAAAATTACTGGATATCTCTAAAGTGCTTTTTCCGTTTGAAATAACAAACTGAGCAAAAGAAGTATTTATGGAAAGGATTATTATTAATAGGAGTATATTTTTTTTCATTTTATTTTTTTTCAGGATTCTGGAAATAATAAACACGTTGCATATCGTCACAACTTATAACGATATTACCCTCTTTATCAAAAGCAAGTCCTTCGGGGTTAATTACTGGTAACGACCATTTTTTAAGTACTTCAAAAGTGGTAGGATTAAGTTTCAATAACATCATGTCTTCGTCACTCAACAACCATAAAAAACCGTCAAAGTATCGAGCAGAAGAAATATCACTTGCAACGGCGCTTAAATCGGTTTGATTTATTATTTTAAAATCGGTATCTAACTCAAAAAGCAGCACAGGATTACTTTCTGTTAATAAAGCATATTTATTTGTTGTTTTATTGAAGTCGAAAGCTTCATACCCTTTATTTCTTGCACCATCATACGGAATTACAATCGATTTAATGAGTTTAAATGTTTTAATATCGTATTTATAAATTGTACGATTGCTTTCATCCACAGCGTAAACAAAATTTTCATCAGAGTATACTGCTTCAAAATCGGTTCCTTTTTGCTTCTGTTTCTTTAAAACCTTACAGTCTTTATCGGTTTCATACAACACACCAGTATCACTTACAATGAAAAAGGTATCTGTTTTGCTGTTATAACAAATGTCTGATGGTTCAGGAATAGTAACGGAAACCGATTTATTGGGTTTTAATTTTTCTACTTTTTGGGCATTTAAAGAAAGTGCGAAAAGACTTAGTCCTATACACATGTATTTTTTAAAAATCATATATGATTGGCTTGAAAGGTTACATTATCTATTCTATTGTTTCCAGAGATTCCTGTTGCTTCTGTTCCACCAAAGTTAATTTTTACAACAAAATTCGGATTGTTATTAGCACCAATTATTGATGAAAAATCTAAGGTAACTACATCATAAGTTGGATCAATATTCGGATTGAATGTGGTTGTTGCCAATCCAGTTGTTATAAAATTAACTCCATCTAGACTATAAGAATAATTTTGAATGGAAGCTCCTGATACCGAACTTCTTGCCGTTGCAAATTTCATTACCACATTTTTATAACCGGTGGTTGGTGCTGTAATAATTACGTTTCTAGTATCGCTTGGATTTCTAAATCGTAGTCCTAAACCGGAAACATCACCATTTTGAGTATTTAAAGTAGCTGTAGAAGTATATTGATCCATATATCCAGTACCAGTTCCCGTGTAGGTAATGTTTGCTGTATTGGTTGTAATTAGTGTACTATCTGCATTTACTATTGTTAACGTGCCTGTCGCTAAATTATTAAAATTCCAGTAATGCAGTAAATATAATGGAGCTGTACCAACCGTAATGGATAGGGTAGTAGTACTCGTTCCATAATTGTTAGATGCCGTTATGGTATAATTAGTAGCCGGACTTAATGCCGTTGGCGTTCCACTTATGATACCTGTTGTGGGATTTAAACTTAAACCTGCTGGTAAGCTCGGAGAAACACTGTAGGTGGTAACATTTCCTGAAACGCTCGGATTCAAATCTATAATTGGGGTATTAATAGTAAATGACGGCGGAACATTGTAACTTAAATTGTTTGGTGGCGCGGTTAAACTTAACGGAATTCCTTTTACGGTAACATTATCAAATCGATTGTTTCCGGTAGTTCCAGAGGCATTACTTCCGGTAAAGCTAATTTTTATTTTGAAATTAGGATTGTTATCCACTCCTATTATCGAAGAGAAATCTAAAGAAACTAAAGAGGCAATTGGATCAATGGTAGTATTAAATGTAGTTGTATTCAATCCATCAGTACTGTAATTTGTACCATCAATAGTATAGGAATAATTTTGAGTTTGCGCCCCACTTGATGTTGCCGCTGTTGCAAACTGAACTATAATCGTTTTAAATCCAGTTGTTGGTAAAGACATTATTAAATTTTTTGTATCACTCGGATTTCTCGCGCGCAATCCAGAGCCAGCAACTTCAGTATTTTGTAAGTTGATGTCATAACCTGGTGTAAATGCATCCATATATCCAGCTCCTGATCCCGAATAGCTTATAGAAGCCCCTCCTAAAGGTATTAAGGTTAAGTCAGGATTTACCTGTGCTTGAGTGCCTGCAATAGCATTAAAATTCCAATAATGAATTAAAACACTTGTAGGATCAATTGCTATACTATTAGATTTAATTTCTCGGTCTGTAGTACATGAAAATACTAAAAAGGAAAGAAATGCAAAAAGCGAAATTGTTTTTTTCATCTTAGGAGATTAAGTCCCAAAATTACATAAGATAATACAGCAGATTGTTAACTAATCATTATTTCATTTTAAAAAAAGCGTTATTGTTTTAATAATTAATTTACAGTTTGTTAATGTTAAATTAATACTAACATTTTACAAAATATTGACATTCAAACTTTATAAATTGACATTCAAATAGTTTTTTAGTTACTTTACACAAATTTAATTTTAATTAGCCAATTTTTGGTTTGTAATGTATAATTTTGTGTCCTAATAAATACGAAAACACATTTTTTGTAAACCCTGTTCATTAATGAAACTAAAATTATCTTCATTTAGTTTGAAAATCACTTTTGTGATAGTCTTTTTATTTTTTCTTTCTAAATCTAATGGTCAGGCCATTATTGCGTCTTGGACTTACGACTCCGTTCAAGGGACACTTTCTAATCCAACGCCAAATATTGGTTCTGGCTCCTCTTCGATGGTTAATCTTTCTGTTATTCCTCAAACTAATCCTAATCAAGGATTAAATCCCGCAAGTTCTGGATGTAGTTCCTCAACAACTTCCGGAAATTTTGCTTGGTGGCATGGTAATTTTGATCCAGGCATTTCAGATGCAGTCAACGGGGTTCAATATAATGTGAGTACCGTGGGCAATACCAATATTAAACTTTCTTGGGATCAGCGCTTTTCAAACTCTTCGCCAAATACAGTTCGACTTCAATATACTACTGATGGTAGTAGTTGGATTTCTTTTAACATGACTAGTACAAATACCACTGTTTGTAATGGAACAATTAATGCAAATGGTTGTTTTGTTGTAGATGCTGGCGATGTTTTCAGAAGAATTTCTATTGATTTTTCTACCTTAACAGCAATAAATGGTAAAGCTAATTTTGGTATTCGTTTACTAGCTTCTTATTTCCCAACTACTTCTCAATATAGACAAAGCAGTTCTAATACAACCCAAGCTACTAACACAGGTACTTGGCGTTTTGATAATGTTAACTTTACGGGAACACCTTCAACAACAGGTGCCGTTATATCAGGGACTGCTACAATATGTTCGGGTTCAACAAACATTAAAGCTACCATATCTGGAGGAACTCCTCCTTATCAAGTGGTTTATACTGATGGATCGGCCAATTATACTGTTTCAAACTATACCAGTGGAGCAAATATCTCTGTTACTCCGGGCTCTACAAAAACTTATACCTTAGTTTCGGTAACTAGCAGTAATGGATTGGGCGCTACAATTACACCAATTTCTGGCGCAGCAGTAATTACAGTGCCTATTTTTAGTCCAACAATTACTTCAAGTTCAGGAACATCAAGTTGTACACAAACTCCTATTACTTTTACCACAGATGCTGGAATGGATAGTTACTCGTGGACAATAACTTCTAATCCTGTTAATGCAACTTACACCACTACCAGCACTTTAACAGGCGCTACGGCAAATGAGGTCATAACTATTACGCCAACAATCACTAGCGGAACTGCTACATATACGGCAAGTGTTACGTACACTTCGGGAGGGTGTTCAACAACCACTTCTTCAACAACCACAGTCTATGCTTTGCCAACAGCTGTAACTTTTACAACTGCTCCAGCTTCTAGTATCTGTTCTACAACTAATGCAACCTACACCACTGAAACAATTAACGCTAACTATACTTGGTCTATACCAGGAACCGCTGGAACAGATTACACTATTGTTTCTACTTTAGTAAATGTTCCTTCTGCAGGAACATCAGGAGGGACTACAATAGGAGCTACCACCTATTCTATCACCTTAACGTGGTTAACTGCAGGTTCCAAAACAGTTACTGTAAATTACAGTAATTATGCTGCTGGAAATTGTCAAGCGCTCTCACCAGCAACTACTACCACAACAGTAAGTATTCCTCCAACGGGCGTTTCTATAAGTCCTTCAGCGGCTCAAACCATATGTGCCGGTGGAACATTTACTACTATGACAGTTTCTGCAACAGGAACTGGTTTAACGTATCAGTGGGTAAAATATACTGGAAATGTTCCAATGACTGGAGCAACGAATACCACTTTTACACCGCCTAGTAATAGTGGATCTAATGCTGCTCCGAATACTGGAAATGCTTCTGGAGGTTATTATATTAAAGTAACTAGCGGTTCTTGTATTGTATCGTCCACAGCAACAGGTGCTTTTACAATCAATTCAGCATCAGTAGGAGGAACTGCGGCATATACTGGCACAACCACTTTATGTCCCAATAATTCACCCACAGCAAGTATTACCCTAACAGGTAATACGGGTAGTACTATACAATGGCAAAGTTCAACGACGTCTTCTTCTACTGGTTTTTCTAATATTACTGGAGCGAGTTCGACAACGTTAACTCCAGCTCAAGTAGGCAACATGACTACTACCACATATATAAGAGCAAGCGTTACTAGCGGAGTTTGTACTGCTGCCTATAGTACCGTTATCACCATTACTATCGGAAAACAATGGAACGGAACAACTTCTACAGATTGGGGAACTGCTGCCAATTGGACGCCTTCTGGTGTACCAACCTCTACGGATTGTATTGTCATTCCTTCAGGAACAACCTATAGTCCAGTAATTTCAGTAGCTGCGTCTGCCAGTAATTTAACAATTAATTCTGGTGCCTCGTTGACAGTTAATGCCGGAATTGCTTTAGAAGTTCAGGATTTAGTAAAAACAGATGGGACTTTAATCTTGAACAATACTTCGAGTTTAGTTCAAATTAATAATACGACCAATAGTGGTTTTGGTAACATGACCTATAAAAGAGATGTAATAGGTTTGAACGGCTATGATTATGTGTATTGGTCTTCCCCAGTTGCCTCACAGTCCATTGAAAATTTGTATAGCACTCCTTCGATGGGGTATAAATATTATTGGGATACTTTGGTAAATAATGGCAATGGCACAGGAGGAAATATGTGCCAAGGAAACTGGTCACTTGCATCCGGAAACATGAGTATCGGAAAAGGATATGTTGTTAGAGGGTCTTCATCTTACGGATGGTCGGGTAATCTAACAGGTGTTTTTTCGGGTATTCCAAATAATGGGACTCTAACAGCGCCTATTGCTAGAGGTTCTTATCAAGGTACAGGATATACGGGAGCTAATGGAGTTGTCATTGACAAAACAGAGGATAATATGAATTTAATTGGTAATCCCTATCCATCGGCTATCAAAGCAACCGACTTTATGGCTGCCAATACTAATATTGACGGGTATGTGTATTTGTGGACACATAATAGTCCTCAATCTTCAACTACAAATACATTTTATGGTTCTTCTGGTACAAATTATTACACAAGTGATTATATTACTTATAATAGTTCCGGAAGTTCTACAGGGCCTGCAACTTTTAATGGTTATATTGCCGCGGGGCAAGGTTTCTTTGTATCCATGATTGACGGCACTCAAGACGCGACACAAACGGTTACTTTTACAAACAGCATGAGAAGTAAGGGATATGTTAACAGCCAGTTTTTTAAAACAGGACCAATAATAGCTACAACAGAAGAAGAAAAAAACAGAATTTGGATTGATTTAATCGATCCAACCAATAACGCAACTAGAACATTATTAGGATATTGTGAAGGAGCAACCAATTTGAAAGATAGAACTTTTGACGCCTATACAAAAGTTGCTGATGCTACTATTTTATATTCTTTGATTGGTTCTGAAAGTCAAATTATTCAAGGAAGAGCATTACCGTTTGACGAAAATGATATTGTGCCACTGGGCTATCATGCTTCAGAAGCAGGAAGTTATATTATTGCTATTGCGGCCGTAGATGGTTTGTTTGAACAAGGGCAATCCATCTATTTAGAAGATAAGTTATTGAATGTAATTTATGATTTAAGACAAGCGCCGTATAATTTCAGCACTGCTGCGGGTACATTCAATGAACGATTTGTATTGCGATATACCAATACCATCCTTTCTACAAATCAATTGACATCCCATAGTGCTGCAGCATTTATTACCCATCAAAAATTGCATATAAAAGCAACGGATACTATTATTACAGTTCAAGTATTTGATGTAACTGGAAAAGAAATCAAGACCTATTTCCCTTCTATAAAAGGAATGGAATTGAACGAAGATTTTCCATTTGTAAGCGGAATATACTTCGCCAAAATTAAACTTGAAGACGGAAGCCAGTTCATACAAAAATTAATGAATTAACAGGACACATAAAAGCTCTGAGATTTTCTTCAACTCCTCAGAGCTTTTCTTCAACTCTTCAGCGTTTTTCTCAAAATCTTCAGAAGATTTGTAAAACTACTTTGAACTTTTTGGTAAAACTTCAAAAGATTACTAATTAATCTTTATTGTAAAAAAAATTGCTTCAATTTAATGTTTTGTAAAGCTTTTGAAAAAATAAAAAGTTTTATAAATAAAGGAGGTTTTTAGGTAGAATTTTAGCCATAAAAAAGCCGAGACGAGCTCGGCTTAGTTCAATTTGTGTAAAAATTAAGTTATTTTTTTGTAACTTAACTCTTGCGACATTTTATTGAGTTTTTTTCCAGGACGGAATCGGACGCGTCCTTTAACAATATCAGCAGAAGTAAACTCCTGCATTGTTGCACTTCCTTTCGATTTTAATGTAACATTAAAATTGCCCAATCGTCCTACTCTTACAATCTTCCCTTGTTGTAACTGCCTTAAAATATTCCTTTCCAATGAAAGCAATACAGCATAACAATCCGTTTCGGTTAAGGTAGTTTCGTAGGCGATTTGCTCGGCCAAAAACTCAAAATCTACTTCGCCACCAGCAATAGCTGTAGCATAAAACTTTTCTGGTGCAGTGTTGTTCTGCGGATTCCTCTTGGGAATCAATTTAAATTGTATCATAATAATATAATTTTATAGGAGAGTTATCATTTGTTCCAACTCTCTTGTACTATTTTATTACGTGGTGTTCATTTTATTTCGTTTTTTTTTAGATTTTTTTAATTTTTTTTAAATCTTTATATTTTTAGACTAAATACTAGTGCCTTTCGATAATTTTTACCGATAAAAAACAATAAAACACGATTAATTACCAAATGATTGTAAGTTAACCTTTTGATAACTTTACATTGTACTGAACTTTTAATTTTTTTTCTATTTTTACAGACTATAATCAATATAATTTTTTTGTTTATGAAAACAATTTTACAAACATTGTTTACTTTTTTGGGTCGTAGCTTATCAAAAGCGGTAGCGACAAGTTCTAAAAACAGTTTGAGTTCTAACTCAGGATTGTTTAAAAAAAGTGGTAACCAAATTTTCTTGGTTTCTTATCTTTCCACTTTGATGTATTCTATTTTTGGATGTATCCAAAAGAACACGGCCTCTGTCTATGGGCAAATGAAGCTTAGTCAAAGCCACCGCTTTAAAGTAAATGCCCTAGGAGTATTGACTGTAGTGCTGTTCTTTGGGGCTAATGAAATGAAGGGGCAGAACTTAACACAAGCTGGTTTTACAGGTGTTACAGTACCACAATATATGGGATCTGGAAACACAACTAGATTACCAATAATGTTTAGAGCAACCATTACTGGTTTAACCGCAAGTACTTCTTACAGATACTATACCCAATCAGCATTAACTGCTTCTATTGGAACATCCAGTTCTGGTGCAGGTAACCCATTATTGATTAATTCGGCAGGTACTACATACACATATATAACATCTCCTGGTTTAAGTACAGCAGGTACATATGAAACATTTACAACCGATGCATCAGGTAATTATACTGGATGGTTCGGTTTTGTTTATACTGCAAATGTTATTTTTACAGCTGGAAATGTAATTTATCCAACTATAACACTTAATGCTGGAGGAACAGGTACAGTTGTAAGTAAAAGATTGGCATTAGATTTAGGAATTACTGTCTTAGCTTTTGGCGCTGCTGGTTCTACAAATGGTACTTTTATTCAAGGTGCGTCAAGTAATGCTACTGCTAAAAACTTAGTAGCAATTTATGATAATACAGCTGGTACAGGAAGACCGTTAGGGGTTTGTCCAGTAGAAAGTACAGGTGCAACTATCGGAAGTGTTGTTACTGGTTATAGTACAACTGGTGGTGCTTGGAATACTATAACTCCAAATACTAATGCAAATGGTGTTAGAAGAATCGAACAAAGAAGTGTTACATCAAATAGTATTGTTGGTTGTGCTACAAGTTCAAATGGTACATGGACAACAGGTTCAGTAAATACTGTAAATCCAACAGGTGGAACAACAGCAATTGCAATTAGTAGCACAGATGCTCCTTTATCATCTTGTAGTTCTGGTCCAGCTATTACAGCTTCAGCAACCTTAACTGCTTTTACTACTACTTATGGTACAGCATCAACAGCACAATCGTTTTCAGTTTCTGGTTCAGGTTTAACGGCTAGCATAACTGCTACTGCTCCAACCGGATTTGAAGTTTCATCGGATGGGACTACTTATGGAGCTACTGCTACATTTTTGCAAACAAGTGGAGCTGCTAGTGGAACATTATATGTTCGTTTAGCTGCTACTGCTGCAGTAACAGGTACTAGCTATAATTCACAAAATATTGTACTAACTACAGGTGCAACTACTGTAAATATTGTAACAGCTTCAACTGGAAATTCAGTTAGTGCAAAAGCATTAACCATTACGGGTCTTACTGGCGCTAACAAAACCTATGATGGTCTTATTACTGCTGCATCAACTGGAACTGCTTCTTATAGTGGTTTAGTAAATGGTCAATCGTTCTCTATTACTGGAACGCCTTCTTTAACTTTTGCTACTGCTACTGTTGGAAATGGGAAAGCAATAACTGTTACAGGTTATACAGCTCCTTCAACAAATTATACAGTTTCTCAACCAACTGGTTTAACAGGTAATATTACAGCTGCGGCTTTAACTATTTCTGGTTTAAGTGCCAACAATAAAGTTTATGACGGCAACACCAATGCTACCTTAAGTGGTACTGCAGCGTTAGTAGGTGTTGTGAATAGTGATGTAGTTACTTTGGGTGGAACACCAGTTGCAACTTTTGCAACTAGTGCAGCAGGAACAGGAATTGCTGTATCAGTAACTGGCTATTCTATTAGTGGTACTGGGTCTGGCAATTATACTTTAACACAGCCAACAGGATTAACAGCTGCCATTACCTCTGCGCCAACGCCAGTAATTTCAAGTACATTATCGGCTTCTGGAACCTATGGTACCGTTGCTTCAACTTATACCATTATTGCTTCAGAAAGTCCAACGTCTTACAACGCTTCAGGATTGCCAGCTGGGTTATCTATAAATATAGCCAACGGAGAAATCACAGGAACACCAGCGGTAACAGGAGTTTTTAATGTGAATATCTCTGCTACCAATGAAGGAGGAACAGGAAATGCCATTTTAGTATATACCATTTCACCAAAAAACTTAACAGTTACTAGTGCTTCGGCTGATAATAAAATATATGACAGAACAACAACAGCAACAATTTCAGGATCTACTTTAGTAGGTGTTGTTGGTTCAGATGTCGTAACCATTTCTGGAACAGGTAGTTTTTCTGCTACAACAGTTGGAAATGGAATTGTGGTAACTTCTACCCAAACCTTGGGTGGTGCAGATGCTACTAAATATACCGTATCATTGCCATCTGGATTAACTGCTAATATTACTGCAAAAGATTTGACAATTGCTTCAGCTTCAGCTGCAAACAAAATATTCGATGGTACTAATACAGCTACAATCACAGGAACACTTACAGGAGTTATTGCTCCCGATGTGGTAACCGTTGCTTTAACAGGAACTTTTGCTAGTACAGAAGTTGGAACCGGAATTGTTGTGACATCTACTTCAACATTAGGAGGTGCAAATGCTGGAAACTACACCTTGATTCAGCCAACAGGTTTGAGCGCCAATATTACTGCAGTTCCTGCAACTTTATTGCAGTGGAATACTACTGGAAATTTAGGTACAGAAACTACTGAGCCAAGTACGTCCAATAATGTTAATGTCGCTGCTGCTTCGCTTAACTATACAGGAAGTACAGTTACACCAGCCGCTAATGCAAATCGTTTTGGTGCCCAGAACTGGTCAACCGGCGCATTAGATACTACAAAATATATTCAATTTACCGTTACTCCAAATGCTGGTTATTTTTTTACGGCAACTTCTTTAGATTTTATCTGGGATTTTTCCGCAAGTGGACCTAAATCAGTAACTATTCGTTCATCAATTGATAATTATACAGCTGATCTTGGATCTTTAACCAATATGACCGCTAGTACAACCGTGGTAAAAAATATTGCTTTCTCTGGTATAACCAATATCACGGCTGCAACAACATTTAGAATTTATGGTTACGGTGCAACCGGTTCTGGTGGAACTGGTGGATTTGATACAGTTACCAGTGCCACCACAAATAATGTGATTTTATACGGTGCTACCCAACTTATTCCAGTACCAACCTTAACAGGCACTGCTACCGCTTCTGCCTTTACTACTACTTATGGTAGTGCTTCAACTGCTCAAACTTTTACAATTGGTGGATCTAACTTAACTGCTAATATTACCGCTACAGCTCCAACAGGATTCGAGGTTTCTTCGGATGGTTCTTCTTGGGGTACTACAGCTACCTTTACTCAATCAAGTGGTTCTGCTACAGGAACATTAAGTGTTCGTTTAGCTGCTACTGCTACTGTGACAGGTTCTTATAATTCTCAAACTATAGCTTTAACTTCAACAGGAGCTTCAACAGTAAACATTACAACTGCAGCTACTGGAAATACAGTTTCTGCTAAAGCTTTAACAATTTCAGTTACCGCAAATAACAAAGCATACGACGGAACTACTACCGCTACTTTGGTAACTCCTGCTTATTTAGGTTTAGCTAATGGTGAGTCGATTTCTGTAACTGGTACTGCCACTGCTAACTTTGCGGATGCCAATGTTGGTTCAGGAAAAGCGGTTACTATTTCCGGATATACTGCGCCTTCTTCCAACTATACCTTAACAGCGCAACCATCAGCTACAGCTAATATTACAGTAGCATCTTTAACTATTACAGGTGTAACTGCTAATAACAAAGCATACGATGGAACTACTGCTGCAACTGTAGATACATCAGCAGCTGCTTATGCTGGATTAGTAAGTGTAGATACTTTCACTGTTCAAGGAACTCCTTCTGCTACTTTTGCTTCGGCAAACGTAGGAACTGGTATTGCAGCAACTATCTCAGGATTTACTGCTCCTTCTTCCAACTATACTTTATCTGCTCAACCTACAGCTTCTGCAAACATTACTGCAGCTGCTTTAACAATTACAGGGGTTACAGCTGATAACAAAACATACGATCAAAATACTATTGCTACTTTATCAGGAACTCCAGCTTATAGTGGTTTAGTGAATAGTGAGTCCTACTTGGTATCTGGAACACCATTAGCTACTTTTGCTTCTGCTAATGTTGCCAATGGAATAGCAGTATCCGTTACTGGATATACTGCACCAAACGCCAACTATACTGTTTCTCAACCGTCAGGTTTAACTGCAAATATTACTGCTAAAGCATTAACTATTTCAGGTCTATCTGTAATTAATAAAGCAGACGATGGATCTACTACTGCAGCTCTAACAGGATCTCCTACTTTAATTGGAGTTGTTTCAGGAGATACGGTTACTTTAGGTGGTACATACAGTGCTAACTTCTCGCAAAGTACTGCAGGTACTAGTTTAGCAGTTACAGTAACTGGTTATACTATTTCTGGTGCTTCAGCTGGAAACTATACGTTAACACAACCAACAGGATTAACAGGAGATATTATTTCAGTAAGTGCTCCATCTATAACTAGCGCTACTTCATTGAGTGCTACTTATGGTACTTCGGTATCTTATCAAATTACAACTTCTGCAACTAGTGTAGATTCTTATGATTCTGGTGCTTTACCTGCTGGTTTATCTTTAAATACTGCAACAGGAGAAATTTATGGAACTCCAACAGTAGTGGGAACATTTAATGTTACAATTTCTGCTACAAACTTTGGAGGTACAGGTTCTGCTTCATTAACTATTACAGTTGCTCCAAAAACTTTAACGTTAACAACTGCTACTGCGGATGCTACTAAAGTTTATGATGGAACTACTACAGCTACTGTTTCTGGAGGCACTATTTCAGGAGCAATTGGAACAGATGTAGTTACTGTTAGTGCTTCAGGAGCTTATGATACTAAAAATGTTGGAACTGCTAAAACAGTTACAATTACTTATACCTTAAATGGAGCAGATAATCTTAAATATACGTTAGCTTCTTATACTTCAACAACTACTGCAGATATTACTGCAAAAGGATTAACAGTAACAGGTGCTTCTGTTTCTACTAGAGCTTACAACGGATTAACTAATGCTTCCATTACTGGGGCTAGTTTATCTGGTGTAGTCTCACCAGATGTCGTAAATGTAAGTGGTAATGGTACTTTTACTTCTGCTGATGCAGGTTCTGGTATTGCCGTAACTTCTGCACTTTCTTTAAGTGGAACAAATGCTGCTAATTATTCTTTAACACAACCAACTTTAACTGGTACCATTACAACTGCAGCTTTAACTATTACAGGTATTACAGGAAATAATAAAACATACGATGGAACTACTGATGCTACATTAAGTGGTACTCCAATTTATAATGGTTTAGTAAATGGAGAAGATTTCTCTGTTACTGGAACTCCAGTAGCTACTTTTGCTTCAGCTTCAGTTGGAACTAGAGCTATCACAGTAACTGGTTATACATCTCCTTCTGCAAACTATACCGTTTCTCAACCTACAGGATTAACAGGTAACATTACAGGTGTTGCTTTAACTATTAGTGGTATAACTGCTAATAATAAAACCTATGATGGAACTACCACTGCTACTTTAGCTGGAACAGCTACTTTATCAGGAGTTGCTTCAGGGGATACTGCAAATGTAACGTTGGTTACATCTGGTGCTACTGCAACATTCTCACAAAGTAATGTAGGTACTGGTTTAGCCGTTACCGTATTAGGATATTCCTTAAATGGAACAGCTGCTGCAAACTATACTTTATCACAACCAATAGGATTAACCGCTGCTATTACGTCAAAAGCTTTAACTATTACTGCTAATAATGTATCTAAAGATCCTGCACAAGTGTTAACAGGAGGTGCTGGTTCAACGGCATTTACGAGTTCAGGTTTAGTAGGAACACAAACTATTGGAAGCGTAACTATTACTTATGATAGTACTTCTAACTCTGCTGCTGGTGCAACAGGAAATGGAAATACTATTGGAACATATATCAACCAAGTAACTCCTTCTGCTGCTGCTGGTGGGTCAGGATTTTCTGCTTCAAACTATGCAATTACTTATGTTTCTGGTTCAATTACTGTATCTGGATTTACTAGAGGAAATTTAGTGGTGAACAGATTAGGTGTTGGAGGAACTACAGCTTTATCTTCTGCCGCTACAGCAATATCACTATTAGAGATTAATCCAAGTACTAATGCAATAGTTACTACAATCACTTCAGCATTTACAGGATCCAATTTACTAACAGACTCAGGTACATCTACTTCGAATGGATTTTTAAACACTAATGGAGCCTATTTAGCGGTGCCAGGTTATAATACTGCTGTAGGAACTGCATCAGTTGCTGCTTCCAATACAAAAGCTAGTAATATATTTGGTTTAGGATATAGTGTAGCAGGAAGAACTACTTTTCCAACTACAGTTTACACTGGGAACAACTTTAGAAGTGTGGTGCCTGTTAGTGCAACTACTTTTTATACAGCAGGAACACCCGGAGGTATTTGGTATTATGATGGTTCAAATTTTGTAAATGTCAGTACTACAGTATCGAATACTAGAGTTGTTAAAATATTAAATGGTAATTTATATTTCTCTACTGGTTCAGGAACTACAGGTATTTATCAAGTTGGTACAAGTGGATTGCCAACCACTACAGGTCAAACAAGTACTTTAGTTATACCTTCAACAGGTCCTTATGGATTTTCAATAAGTCCTGATGGTAATACAGCTTATGTTGCTGATGATACAGCAGTTAATGGTAACACAGGTGGTGGAATTATCAAATGGACTAAATCAGGTACAACTTGGACTAGACAATATACTTTTGGAAATCTATCACGAAGTATTACAGTAGATTATTCTAGTACAAATCCGGTAATTTATGCAACTACTATAGAAGCCAATAATAATAAGATTATTAAAATTGTAGATACTGGTTCAACAGCTTCTTCAACCGATGTTGTTTTAGCAGGATCTAATTATATGTTTAGAGGTGTTGATTTTGCTCCAGCTGCTGCTAGCCCAACGATTTCAGCAACAGGTTCAGTTGCCGCTTTGACAACTACCTATGGAACTGTTTCCTCGGCTTCTAGTTTTACTGTTTCTGGTGCTGCTTTGAGCTCAGATATTACTGTTACAGCTCCTTCAGGAATTGAAGTTTCAACAAGTGCTACAACAGGTTTTGCTAGTTCCATTACTTTGATTAATACTACTGGTTCATTAGCATCAACTACTGTTTATGTTAGAATTACTGCCACTGCTGCTTATACCGCAACTACATCGGTTAATATAGCATTAACCAGTACGTTTGCTACATCAGTTAATGTTCCGGTATCAATGACCGTAAACAAAAAAGGATTGACTATTACTGGAATTTCTGGAAACAACAAAGTATATGACGGAACTACTACAGCCACATTAAATATTTTAAGTGCCTCTTATAACGGTTTAGTAAATGGAGATTCATTTACTGGTTTATCTGGAACTTCAGCAGCCGTTTTCAATAACAAAAACGTTGGTACTTCAAAATTAATTACAATTACAGGTTATTCAGCACCATCCAACAACTATACGATTACTCAACCAAGTGTTACTGCTGATATAACAAAAAAAGATGTAACGGTAACAAATGTTACGGCAAACAACAAAGTCTATGACGGAACTAATTTAGCTACGTTAAACGCTAGTTTAAATGGAGTTATTTCTGGAGATACAGTAATTTTGACTGCATCAGGAACTTTTGATACAACCTATCAAACTTCTGTTTATGGTCCACAATCATTAGTTACTCCAAGTTTTGCAATCTCAGGAACAGATTATACAAATTATAATTTAATTACTCCTTCTCTTAATCCTTTGTATGCTGATATTACTCCAAAACCATTAACTATATCAAATCCAACAGCTTCAGACAAACCATATGATGGCACTACTGCTGCAGTTATTTCAGGAACTTTAGTTGGTGTTGTGTCTCCTGATAATGTAAGTTTAGGATATGTCTATGGAAATGTTTCAGATGCACAAGGGGAAACACTTTCTTATGGTGTTTTTGCTAATGCAAACGTTGGTTCTAATATTGCAGTGACTCCTAATTGGTTTATTAATGGAGATACTTTTAATTATACTTTAACTGTTCCTAATGTTACGTTGACTGCTAATATTACTAGTTCAGGAGCTTCATCAATTACAAGCGCAACTAGTGCAACATATACTTATGGGGATTCCATTAGCTATCAAATTACGGCATCAAATGCCCCAGGAGTAACCAATACTTCTTTTAATGCTACTAATTTACCTGTTGGTTTATCAATTACTAACTCAGGTTTACTAACTTCTTCTGCTAATGTAGCTGTCGGAATTTATTCTATTCATCTTTCTGTAACAAACAGTTTAAACGAAATAGGTTACAAAGATTTAATACTTACAGTTACTAAAAAATCGTTAGCTTTTGCTACCAATTCATTTGTTGCGAATAATAAAGAATATGATGGATCTACAAATGCCTCTCTTTCAGGAATATTAGTAGGAATATTATCTGGAGATACAGTAACATTTAATGGTTCGGGTCAATTTGCTTTACCAAATGTTGCCAATAACGTTTTGGTAAGTTATTCAAACTTAGATTCCGGTTTGCAAGGAGCAAATGCTACAAACTATACGATTGTAGATCCAAATAGTATTTTAACAGCAAACATCACTAAGAGAACTTTGAGTTTTACAGCTGCTGTTACAACTAAAGTTTATGATGCAACAACTACTGCTACGGTTATCGTTTCCAATCTTGCAACATTAGTAGGTTCTGAAGTAGCAACTATTACTGCAACGGGTATTTTTGCTGATAAAAACGCAGGAACAGGAAAAGCAGTAACAGCTACTTATACTTTAGGAGGTGCTGATGCAGCAAATTATCAGCTACCATCGACTTTACCTACATTAACAGGTAGTATTACTAAAGCGCCTTTAACCTATACAATTATTGCTAATAATAAAGAATATGATGGAACAACTGATGCTACTGCCACAGTTTCTGGTATTACAGGGTTACTAACTGGTGATGCATCAACTACTATTTCATTAACGGCTTCGGGAAGTATATTTGCTTCTGCCAACGTAGGTACAGGTATTGCAGTTAATAATACTGTGGTAACTTTAAGTGCTGGAACTTCTACACCAGATAACTCTGGAAATTATTCTATAACGCAACCCACAGTTTTAACCGCTTCTATCTTCGAAGGATTAGCTGCTGGTGATGTTGCAGTAATTGGATATAATACTTCTGGAGCTCCTGATACCATATCTTTATTGATAGTAAAAGATTTAACAGAAGGTACTACGTTCTACGTAAATGATAATGAGATAGCTAGTACTTCTGCAACCTCTTTTACTGATTTAGCGGAAGGTGAAGCTTCCTTTACTGTTAAAGCAGGCCAAACGGTTTCTGCTGGTACGGTTTTAGTATTACCATGGGGTGGAGCAGCCATTTCAACAACAACATATGATTGGAGTGCTACTACAGGAGCTGGTTTAGGAGCTTCTAATGATGAAGTATACATCTATTCTGCACCCTCTATTACAAGCATTACGCCAACACATTTTATTTACTATGCGCAATTAGGAACTAGTATTAGTTCTGTTCCAAGTTCATTAGCTTTAGGTACTACAGCAATCCATCCGACAGCTGCGGCATCTAGATACTCAACAACATGTGCCACTTATAATTCTTGTAGAGCAACTTTGCTTTCAGAAATTGGAAAAACCACTACCAATTGGAATACCACTAATGCTACTTCTCAAGCAGCTGCAGATTGGTCGTTTACAGTACAAGCTACATGTCCAACTGCTACTATAACAGCATCGGGAACATTAGGTTCTTTAACTGCAGTTTATGGTTCTAATTCAGGAGCTACTTCATTTATAGTTAATGCTGGTTCATTAGTCAATGGTTCTACAGTAACTATAACTGCACCAACAGGTTTTGAAGTATCAAGTGATGGAACTTCCTTTGGTACTACGGCAACTTTTGCATCATGTACTTCAACAAATCCAACAATTTATGTTCGTTTAGCTTCTAACATCAATGTTGGAAACTACAATGGAGTTATTACTGTTTCAAGTACAGGAGCTACAAGTACTACCATAGCAACAAATGCCATTAATACGGTGACGCCAAAACCTCTTACTATTACAGGAATTTTAATTGCTACAAGAGTTCAAGACGGCACTGATATAGCTTCAATAACTGGAACACCAGTTTTGAATGGAGTATTATCTACGGATGCTGCTAATGTTTCCTTAATAACTTCAGGTGCTACAGCAACTTTTGCTCAAACTACTCCAGGTACTGGTATTGCTGTAACAATTGCAGGTTATGCTTTAAATGGTTCTGCTGCAGGTAATTATTCTATAACTCAACCTTCAGGTTTAACAGGAACTATTTCAACCGTAGCAGTTCCTACTATTACAAGCGGTTTAACTTTAAGTACAGTTTATGGTGATGCTACATCATACCAAATTACAGCCGATTCTAGTAATTCAAATTACCCTGTTACAGGTTATAGTGCTACTAATTTACCAGCTGGATTGTCAGTAAGTAGCAATGGTTTGATTTCGGGTTCCTCTACAGTTGCAGCTGGAACATATAATATTACCCTTTCAGCTACAAATAATGGTGGTACTTCTAATTCAGTTTTAGTTTACACAGTAACAAAACGTCCATTAACGGTTACGGTTTTAGCACCGACCAAAGCTTATGATGCTTTAACAACAGCAACAATATCTGTTTCAACTATTAATAATAAAGCGTTTACAGATACAGTAACTATTACTGGGGCAGGAACATTTGATACTAAAAATGTAGGTACCGGAAAAACAGTATTAACTACTTTAGTTTTAGATGGTACTTCTGCTACTAAATATACCTTAACGCAACCAACTATTACTAATGGAGTAATTACAGCAAAAACATTAACATTGACTGCTATTGCTGCTCAAAATAAAGTTTATGATGGAACTACAAATGCAACTATTGTTGCTACATTGAGTGGCGTTATTGCTGGTGATGTAGTTGTTTTCGGCGGTACAGGTACTTTTGCTTCATCGGCTATTGCAACAGCAATTTCAGTAACTTCAACGGCTACTTTATCTGGTACAGATGCGGGCAATTATACTTTCGTTCAACCAACAGGTTTAACCGCAAATATTACAGGTCCAGTTTTATATTTGAATACTTTTGATGGTGTTTCTGCATGTCCTACACAAGGAAATACTCCAGTAATGGCAACGGATGCAACAGGTACAGGATTAATAAGAAATACAATAATATGTAATTCAACAGGAAATGTATTTAATTCAACTACATTAAATAATACTGCTTCTGTTAATAACAATTCATATATTGAATTCTCTGCTTCAACAATTGGTGGTAAAAAATTAAATGTTACTGGATTATATTTCTTTAGACAAGGAAGTAATACAGCTCCTAATCAATTAGAAGTTAGATATAGTACGGATAATTTTGCTACATCCACTTCATGGGGAGCCGCACCAGTAACTCCAACAGTTGGAACCGGAATCACTTGGGATTTCACCGATTTCACTACTCCACTTAATGGTACTGTTAAGTTCCGTTTGTATCCTTATGGTACACAAAGAGCTGATGGTGGAACTACTGCTGCTGCTGCTGCTTCAGGAACGTTTAGATTGGATGATGTTACCATTTATGGTACTGTAGTTTATGGTCCTACTGCTGCTAGTATTGCTACAACAGGAACTTCTTCAGTTTGTTCAGGAACTTCTTCAGCCATTAGTGCTACAATAACAGGTGGAACGGCTCCATATTCTCTTGTTTACTCTGATGGTATAACTAACACTACTGTTACAAACTATCAATCAGGAACAGCAATAAGTGTTTCGCCAACGGTTACTTCAAGTTATACTTTAGTTTCAGTTACAGATTCTAATTCTAATTTATTAAACACTAATTTGACGGGTACTGCTACTGTTACTGTTTTTACAGTTTCTGCAACTTCAAGTGCTGGAACTATATCATGTAACGGAGGTACAACTTCAGTGACAGTTTCAGCTACAGGAGGAACTGCACCTTATACAGGAACAGGAATTTATACAGTATCAGCAGGAACGTATAGTTATACTGTTATAGATGCAAACGGTTGTTCAACTACCACTACGGTAATTGTTGGCGAACCTACTGCATTGACAAACAGTACTTCTATTACAGCATGCAATAGTTATACATGGTTGGTAACTGGATTAGCATATACCACTAGTGGAACTTACACAGGAACTACTACCAATGATAATGGGTGTACTATAAATGAAACATTGATTTTAACAATCAACAACAGTACAACTTCAGAAGAGACTGTTACGGCATGTGATAGTTATACTTGGAATGGTGTTAAATATAAAACTAGTGGTGACAAAACATATTCCAGTACTAATGCTGCTGGATGTCCAAATGTTGCTACCTTACATTTAACCATCAACCATAGTACCACAACTACAGAAACAGTTACAGCTTGCGATAGTTATACATGGCATGGAACTACTTATACAGAGAGTGGAAATCATATTTACACTGACTTAAATGCTGCAGGTTGTACCAATATTGCTACGTTAAATTTAACAATCAACCACAGTACAACTTCAGAAGAGACTGCTATTGCTTGTGATAGTTACACATGGAATGGAACTACTTATATAACTAGTGGTGTTTATACTTACACAAGTACAAATGCTTCAGGATGTCCAAGTGTAGCTACCTTGAATTTAACTATTAACCATAGTACAACAACAAGTACAACACAAGTAACTTGTAACAGTTATACATGGCCAGCAAATGGCACAACGTATACTTCAACTGGTATTTATACTTACTCAAGTACTAATGCAGCAGGATGTATTAATGTAGCTACTTTGAATTTAACAATAAATTCAAATGTAATTAATACACAACCAACTAATCCTACAATTTGTGCCTTAGCAGGAGCAACAGCTACTGTTACCGCTGAAGTTGCAGGGGCTTCGTCGGCAACGACTTACCAGTGGTTTACACAAGCTCCATCAGTTACAACATGGACAGCATTAGCAAATGGTGTTAACTATGCTGGAGTTACTACCACTTCATTAACTATCATCAGAAGTGCCACAGCCGTTCCAATAGTTGGAACTAAATACCAGCTTAGAGTTACGGTAGCATGTGGTAGTGCACTTTCAAATGTAGTGACGCTACAAAATCAAACAGTGCTTTCAAATGCTACAGCTATTTCGGTTACTAGCACATTGTCACCAGCGTTGACTACATGTACTGGAACTAGTGTTAATTTATCATTAGCATCAGGAAGTGTTGGAAATATTCAATGGCAAACTTCTATTGATGGTACAACATTTAATGATTATGGTTCTCCAGTAGCGCAATCAGCATTAAATGCTACTAACCTTGCTATTCCATTTATATCAGGAGTATTAACTCAAGACACATGGTTTAGAGTAGTAGCTTCTAACGGAGTTTGTACATCAGCTACTTCGGCAGCTATAAAAATTACAGTAAGCCAACTAGCATCAGCAGGAAGTTTAACAATCAATAACGCTACGGTTTGTTCTGGAAGCGGAGCGAATGTTACATTAACTAATGCTTCTCCAGTTGGAACTATAGCTTGGTATAAATCTACCAACTATACTGCTAGTACA
>CANFNV010000010.1 GCA_947448525.1 Flavobacteriaceae bacterium
AAGTTGTACTTTTCTTCCAGTATCTTTTCCTTTGATATCTAAAACTTTTACTTCCATTACTTCTGAATGATTACATAAGAGTTTTTGCATCCAGGAATAGCTCCTTTAACAACAAGTAAGTTCTTTTCAGCAACTACTTTCAAAACTCTAAGATTTTGTACTTTAACATTATCACCACCCATTCTTCCTGCCATACGCATTCCTTTGAATACGCGTGATGGATAAGACGATGCTCCAACAGATCCCGGTGCTCTTAAACGATTGTGTTGACCATGTGTTGCTTGTCCAACACCACCAAAACCGTGACGTTTTACAACACCTTGAAAACCTTTTCCTTTTGATACACCTTGTACATCAACAAATTCTCCTTCAGCAAAAACATCAACTGTGATGCTATCACCGAGATTAAATTTACCTTCAAAACTTTGGAATTCAACGACTTTCTTTTTAGCAGAAGTACCCGCTTTTTTAAAGTGACCTAAATCAGCTTTTGTGGCGTGTTTTTCTGTTTTGTCATCGAAACCAAGTTGTAAGGCTTCATACCCGTCAACCTCTATGGTTCTGACTTGGGTAACGACACAAGGTCCAGCTTCGATTACTGTACAAGGAATATTTTTCCCGTTTTCATCGAATAAGCTAGTCATGCCGATTTTTCTTCCAATTAACCCAGACATATTAAACTATTTATTAATTATTAATTCTCTTTTTTAATTAAGGTGTAAAAAAATCTATCAAAATTCTAGCACAATAATCTTAATTTATATAAACTAATTATACTTTTATCTCAACTTCTACACCACTTGGCAACTCTAATTTCATTAAAGCGTCAATTGTTTTTGAAGACGAACTGTAAATATCAATTAGTCTTTTGTAAGACATAACTTCAAATTGTTCTCTCGATTTTTTGTTAACGTGTGGAGAACGTAATACAGTAAATATTTTTTTGTGCGTTGGCAACGGAATTGGACCTGTTACAACAGCACCTGTACTTTTTACAGTTTTTACAATCTTTTCAGCAGATTTATCTACCAACATGTGATCGTAAGATTTTAATTTTATTCTAATTTTTTGACTCATCTTGATAAAAATTATGCGTTTCCTTTTGCTTTTTTGATAACTGCTTCAGATATATTTGAAGGTGTTTCTGCATAGTGAGAAAATTCCATAGTAGAAGTTGCTCTACCTGATGAAAGTGTTCTTAATGTAGTTACATAACCAAACATTTCTGATAATGGAACGTCAGCTTTGATCGTTTTTGCTCCATTTCTGTCTCCCATGTCGTTTACTTGACCTCTACGACGGTTGATATCACCAACGATATCTCCCATGTTTTCTTCAGGTGTAATAACTTCCATTTTCATGATCGGCTCAAGAATAATAGCTCCAGCCGCTTTTGCCACTTCTCTATAACCCATTCTTGCTGCTAATTCAAAAGAAAGAGCATCTGAATCGACTGGGTGAAAAGATCCATCAGTTAAAGTAACTTTTAAACTATCTACTTGGTATCCTGCTAAAGGACCTGTTTTCATAGCTTCGCGGAAACCTTTTTCTACAGATGGAATATATTCTTTGGGAACGTTACCACCTTTTACTGCATTAACAAATTGCAATCCTACAGGAACTTTTCCATCAACTTCATCTGCTGGCTGTAACGTAAATACAATATCACCAAATTTACCTCGACCACCCGATTGTTTTTTGTAAGTTTCTCTATGTGTTGCAGTTTTTGTGAAAGCTTCTTTGTATTCAACTTGAGGTTCACCTTGGTTAACTTCAACTTTAAATTCACGTTTCATTCGATCTACAAGAATATCTAAGTGTAACTCACCCATTCCTGAAATAATCGTTTGACCTGAAGCTTCATCAGTTCTAACGGTAAATGTTGGATCTTCTTCAGCTAATTTAGCTAAAGCCATACCCATTTTATCAACATCAGCTTTAGTTTTTGGCTCAATAGCGATACCAATAACTGGCGCAGGAAATTTCATTGACTCCAAAATAATTGGGTGTTTTTCATCACACAAAGTATCTCCAGTTTTGATATCTTTAAATCCAACTGCTGCTCCAATATCTCCAGCTTCGATGTACTCGATTGGATTTTGTTTGTTAGCATGCATTTGGTAGATACGAGAAATTCTTTCTTTATTTCCAGAACGAGTGTTCAAAACATAAGAACCTGCATCTAATCTTCCAGAGTAAGCACGGAAGAAAGCTAAACGACCAACGAATGGGTCAGTAGCGATTTTAAATGCTAATGCTGCAAACGGCTCTTTTACATCTGGTTTACGTAATATTTTAGTTTGATCTTCCTCTAATAATTCAGCATCATCAGGATGAATTCCTTCAATTCCGTCTTTATCCATTGGAGATGGCAAGTATTTACATACTGCATCTAACATGAATTGAACTCCTTTATTTTTGAAAGAAGAACCAGCAATCATAGGAATAATAGCCATATCCATTACAGCAGCTCTTAGTGCTATATTAATTTCTTCTTCTGTAATTGAAGATTCGTCATCCATGAATTTTTCAAGCAAGTTCTCATCATAATCAGCAACTGCCTCAATAAGGATAGATCTATATTCTTTAACTTCAGCAAGCATGTCTTCTGGAATAGGCACAATCTCGTATGTTGCTCCCATACCTTCTTCATCCCAAACAATAGCTTGGTTTTTTACTAAATCTACAACCCCTTTGAAATCATTTTCTTCACCAATAGGCAAAGTAATTGCTACTGCATTGGATTTCAACATATCTCTTACTTGTTGACATACCATCAAGAAGTTAGAACCTTGTCTGTCCATTTTATTAACAAAACCGATACGAGGCACAAGGTATTGGTCAGCCAATCTCCAGTTCGTTTCTGACTGTGGCTCAACACCATCAACGGCAGAAAATAAGAAAACTAAACCATCCAATACACGTAACGAACGATTTACCTCTACGGTAAAATCAACGTGTCCTGGTGTATCAATAATATTAAAGTGATAAGGCAATGTTTCAGGCAATCTTTTACCTTGAGTTGTTGGAAAATTCCATTCACAAGTTGTAGCTGCAGAAGTAATTGTTATACCTCTTTCTTGCTCTTGCGCCATCCAGTCCATTGTTGCAGCACCATCGTGTACTTCTCCAATTTTGTGTGATTTTCCTGTATAAAAAAGAATACGCTCTGTTGTTGTTGTTTTACCAGCATCAATGTGAGCAGCAATCCCAATATTTCTTGTGTATTTAAGTTCTCTAGCCATTTCTCTATGTATTAAAATCTAAAATGTGAGAATGCTTTGTTTGCTTCAGCCATTTTGTGCGTATCCATTCTCTTTTTAACCGCAGCGCCTTCTTCTTTAGCCGCAGCTAAGATTTCGCCTGAAAGTTTTTGAGCCATAGATTTTTCATTTCTTCTACGAGAATATAGAAGCATCCACTTCATTGCCATAGAAATTTTTCTGTCTGGTCTGATTTGCATTGGAATTTGGAATGTAGCTCCACCAACTCTACGACTACGTACTTCTACGTGAGGCATAACATTAGTTAACGCATCTTTCCAAACTTCTAATGATGATTTCTCGTCATTATTCTTTTTTGCTTCTACGATATCCATTGCATCATAGAATACTTTAAACGCTGTAGATTTTTTACCGTCCCACATCAAGTTGTTCACAAAACGTGTAACCAATTGATCATTAAATTTTGGATCTGGTAAAAGTGGTCTTTTCTTTGCCGCTCTTTTTCTCATTTCTTCGTTTTTTTGTTATTGATTTCTATTTTAATTAAAATCAGATAACTAGTTTAGATTTACTTTTTTGCTTCTTTTGGACGTTTTGCACCGTATTTAGATCTACGTTGTGTTCTTCCTGCTACACCTGAAGTATCAAGCGCACCACGAACAATGTGGTATCTAACTCCTGGTAAATCTTTTACTCTTCCGCCTCGCACTAATACTATCGAGTGCTCTTGTAGATTGTGTCCTTCACCAGGGATGTAAGCATTTACCTCATTTCCATTAGTCAAACGTACACGCGCAACTTTACGCATTGCAGAGTTTGGTTTTTTTGGAGTAGTAGTGTAAACACGCGTACAAACACCTCTTCGTTGAGGACAAGAATCTAAAGCAACCGATTTACTCTTCTTAGTGATTTGAGTTCTCCCTGTTCTTACTAATTGTTGAATTGTTGGCATAATTAAATACTAATTTTTCTTTATTTATTAATTTCCCACTTTTTAGGGGTTGCAAATGTAGTAATTATTTTTACTAAAACAAATCATAATTCATTAATTTTCAAGAACATTTCTCAACATCTGAAAAAATGTAGTAAATCTTGAATTTTTGCGTTATTTTTACAACAGTAATAAGAATTAAATTGGTTAGCCAAATAGCCCTGATGGGAACGGCATCGGGTATAGTGGAAAGCAGATAAATGGATTGCTAATAATTCAAACCCATCAATCTAAGTAACTGAACAAAATTCAGCTTAAATGAACAGAATTCTCTTAATTTTTATTTATTTATTCTCACTGACTAGCTTCGGACAAAGTTTCTATTTGAAAATTACAGGTGAAAACGACCAGCAAACCAAAGTGATTGATTCGATCAATTATTCTAATTCATTTAGTAACACCAAGAGCATTTTTGAAGAAACTAAATTGTTTAACGAAAAACTTCTGAAAACAGGGTATTTGGAACAAAAACTTATCGAAAATAAAAAACTAAATGATAGCACTTTTTTATACCAATATTATATAGGTAAAAAAACAAAATTTATACATATATATATAGGTCTAAATTTTGATCTTAAATATTGGAATTTATACGAAGTAAAAAAAGACACTTTGATTGTGCCTTTTTTTGAAAGTGAAGCTTTTTTAAACGCAACGCTAAAAAATTTAGAAACAAAAGGTTTTGCAATGTCTAAAGTCAAATTAGTAAATATTAAAAAATATTCAGATTATATTACAGCTGATTTGAATGTAAGTTCGGATAAAAAACGACAACTGAACGATATTGTCATTAATGGTTATGATAAATTTCCTATGGGACATAAAAACAATTTGAAACGGCTCTATAAAAAGCGCGTGTTTAATCAAGATAATTTAGATAAACTTTACAAAGACATTACGCAATATCGGTTTGTGAAACAGACCAAATATCCTGAAATTTTATTTACTAAAGATTCCACAAAAATCTTTGTGTATGTTGAGAAAGCTAAAGCCAATAACTTCGACGGTTTTATAGGTTTTTCAAATGACGAAAAAAATAAAGTGATTTTTAATGGGTATTTAGATTTGACTTTGACCAATACTTTGAATGTTGGAGAGAAGATGGCTTTGTATTGGAAAAGTAATGGTAAAGACCAAAAGACGTTTAATCTTGGAGTTGAAATTCCCTATGTATTTAACAGTCCAGTGGGCTTGAAAACACAGTTGAATATTTTCAAACAAGACAGTACGTATCAAAATACGCAAACGGCTATTGATTTGGGGTATTACTTCAATTATAATACGCGTTTGTATTTGGGATACCAATCGGCAGAATCGAGTGACATTAAAAATAAGAACACCACTACTTTAAGCGATTATAAAAACAAATTTTACACGAGTAATTTTGAATTTGTAAATTACAAAAATGATGATTTTTTATTTCCAGAAAAAAGCAATTTCAATATTAAAATCGGAACTGGAAAACGCGATTCCAAATTTCAAAAAAACACCCAGTTTTTTGGAAGCATCAATCTAAAACACAACATTTATTTGAATACTAAAAACATTATAAATATTAAAAGTCAGAATTTCTATTTGCAAAGCGAGGAATATATCGTTAATGAATTGTATCGTTTTGGCGGCATCAATTCCATTCGAGGGTTTAATGAAAACACGCTTCAAGGCAATGTTTTCGCGTCTATATTATCCGAATACCGCTATGTGCTTTCGCCAAGTATTTATGTGCATTCCATAATGGATTATGCTTATTTTCAAGACAAAACCACAAACTTAAGTGGCAACTTAATAGGCCTCGGCTTCGGATTTGGAATTTTAACCAAAAACGGGCTTCTAAATTTAGTCTACGCCAACGGAAGCACTAAAGACCAAGCCATCAAACTTTCCAACTCAATTGTACATATTAGCTTGAAGGCAACCTTTTAGTTAGTTTATTAGAATTCTTGGGTTTTAAATTTGAAGAAGTCTATTTGGTCTAACTTGTCTAATAAGTCTAAAAAAGCTACCTTTACCCCATGGAAAAAGAAAATCAAATCTTCGGAATAAGAGCGATTATTGAAGCAATCAATGCTGGGAAAGAAATTGATAAGGTGTTCGTTCAAAGCGATGCTCAAAGCGAATTGATGCAGGAATTAATGAAAGCTATGAAAAAACATAGTGTCAATTTCTCTTATGTTCCTGTAGAAAAACTAAACCGATTAACACCCAATAACCACCAAGGGGCTGTAGCTACAATTGCACCTATAACATTTGTAAAACTAGAAACATTGGTTGACAGGGTGGTAGAAAGCGGAAAAATGCCTTTATTTTTAATTCTAGATCAATTGAGTGACGCGAGAAATTTTGGAGCAATCATTAGAACTGCAGAATGTACTGGTGTTGATGGAATCATTGTTCAAAAAACAGGTTCGGCACCCGTAAACGGAGATACTGTAAAAACTTCTGCCGGAGCCGTTTTTAATGTGCCAATTTGCAAAGTAGACCACATTAAAGACGCTATTTTTTATCTTCAAGGCAGCGGCATCAAAACGGTAGCAGCTACTGAAAAAACAGAAGACAGCATTTATGACATTACACTTAACGAACCAATTGCTCTAATTATGGGCAGCGAAGACAGAGGAATTAACCCATCCGTTTTAAAAATTGTGGATGCAAAAGCCAAGTTGCCCATGTTTGGAACCATTGGTTCGCTAAATGTTTCTGTGGCTTGTGGCGCTTTTTTATATGAGACTGTTAGACAAAGAGGTTCCTAGTAAAAACACCCTATTGAATTCCTAAAACGGGTTATCGAATTTTGGGACTTGAATAATAAAAACTATTCTGAATTTCTTTCTTTGTTATCAATGAATAATTTTCTAAATTCATTATTTTCTCTGTTTATAAAGGACGGTAATGAAGAAGCCCATTCGGCTCAAAGTAAGGAAGCGAAATATTGAGTGGTTTATCGAAAAGATGATTCGGTATTGCTGAAAACTCTTCTTTAAAAATATTTTTAAGAATTAAATGATATTTAATATCAACATCTGACGAGCAAAATACTTCTGCAATGCAGTGAAAAACAATTCTTTTCCCAAGACTGTCGAGTGATTTACAATTATTTTCACAATAATCCATTAATTCTATAATATAATTTTCAATGCTATCTTTTGATTTTCCTATCAATTGATAAAACCATATTTTGTATGCTCGAAATCGGAAATTCGGAAAAATAAAAATGGCGTCTAAATCGGAATCCGTGATTGAAATTTGATTGTATATTTTAGTTCCAATCGTGATTGCTTCTCCTAGATTTCCATTTAAAAAATAATGCCTAAATAAAACCGATTTTGAAAATACAAAATCTTGAATAGAATCTAATGAATCATTTATATTATATTCACTGCAATAAAGTTTATAAGCAGAATCATAATTTTTAATTCTAAAGGCAGGATCAAAAGCGTTTTCTAACACATACTCTTTCACAAATTTATTAGTATGAAATTTTAAGAAAAATAATTCTGGTTTTTTGACTTGCAACAAACTATCAAAAACATCCAACGCAACCTGAACTTTATATTTATGTTCCATACCCTCTATACTTTCAAAAAAAGAGGTTAGAGGTTTTATGGATCCAGATTCTATACAATGGAAAATCAAGTTATTTGAAATATCATTTTGCTGATTAATAGAGTTATTAGAATTTACAACATCAATTTTCTCAACAAAATCTATCCAAGAGGAATACCCAATATAATTTACTAAAATATCTAACGTATTCTGGTAGGGAATAATACCATTGAAATTAACAAACAATCGATACAATGTAGTCACAGAAACACTTCCAAATCCTTCTTCAAGAAGATTTTCGCTTAACTTCAAACAATCACATTTACCATTAATAGGAAAGCGCAATTTTATGGAAATCTGAATTTTTAATTCAGAAAGCGTACGATTGTTAAAAGTAGATCTCGATTTGGTCATGTATTTTTAATTGTTTTCAAAAATAATCATTTTAAGCTAAATTTAACACTTGTAGATTGTTTTTTTATCTTTTTGAAATTGATTACCTTTATTTTTCAGCAAACAAACTTATACAAAACCCGTTGGATGCAGAAATTAAAAAGCTAATTACAAATTACCTATTTACTGACCTTTTTTCTACTGTTGTGGACTTGTTTTTCATTTCATCATTAGACCTTATTTAATTCCCCTAAAGGATTTATTTAATTCCCCTAGAGAATTTTATTATTTCCTCTAGAGAGTTTATATAAATTCTCTAGGGAAAATAATTTTACTTTCAGTATGATTTATTAAATTTGTACTTATGAAAAAATATTTTCAATCTTATAAATCTATTTTTTATGGCTATTAAGTTTAAGATGGTTCCAAAACAAAACAATATTTCGTCACCACCCGAAATAAAGTATTATCCTTGTGCCGTGAGCCAAGGCGAAATAACACTAGATGATTTGGCGCGAATTATTGCGAGTCGCTCTACAATTAGCAGAGCAGATTGTTATGGCGTAATCATGGCACTAAGTGAGGTGATTGGACAACAATTAAAAGAAGGAAGAATTGTTAAGATTGATGATTTAGGAACGTTTTCAATTACGCTTCAAGGTAGTGCCGCCGAATCTCCAGCGCCTTTAGGAAAAATCAACATCAAAGGAGCTAAAATAAATTATAAACCTTCAAAAGAATTGAAAAAAAACATAAAACAGGTTAGCTATAATAGAATACGATAATCTATGACTAAAATACGTTCGAAGCTTAAACAAAAATTTAATGCCAATTTATTTTATACCAAAAATGAATCCTGGTGGCTCATTGGCTTTTCAATGCTCATGGCGAGTAACATTATGATTGAACCGCAGTTAATTTGTTCGGCTTTATTGAAGGGGCAACTTTCTGATATGTGGTTGTATTGGAGTGCGGTCATTGGATCCAGTTTAAGTGTTTCATTTTTTGCACATTTATGGCGCAAGGTTCCTGTAAAAACTGAAAATGAGTTGCTATTTTTTAGGTATTCGGGAAAAGGTGCTAAAGTACTTCATGCTTTTAGAAGTTTGTATTTAGGACTACTTATTATACCTTTTATCATCAGTTTTAGCGTATTGGCTTTTAGCAAAATAATATGTTTTATTATAGGTATAGAACTTCGGTTCGCTATAATGTTAGCCACTCTTCTCCTTCTTTTACTCACCACATTCAACAGTTTGAAGTCACGGATCAGAATGGATTTTGTTCTTTTTATTGTTTTTATATCGGTTTTTTGCATCATAACCATAAACATATTTGAACATACCGGAGGATTATCTCATTTAACATCAACCGTACAATCTTCCAAAATCAATTTTACTATTATTCCAAATATAGGGTCTAAAACTTTTAATGCTTTTTTGGTCTTTATTTTGGTACAATGGTGGTCGGCTTCATTATTGGACTATCCCGATTTGAATGGGCAAAAGTTAATGGCGACCAATAGCAGCAATGACTTGGTTAAAAGTGTATTCCTGCCTACACTGTTCACGATCCTCTTCAGAGTTGTGTTCTTTACACTACCTTTTTTGGCAGTATGTTATGGTTTTACAAATGGCGTTATAGATAGTGAATTGGCTTTCACCAACTTATTTATAAAAGCACTTCCTCCTTGGATGTTTACCCTAGTAGTCGTGTTGTTTCTAATCCCATTTATTTCATTGGCACAAAATATGCAAAACTGGGGTGGTGCGTTATTAATTGAAAACTTTTACAAGCATCACATTAATCCAAGTTTGAGTGATGAAAATGCCAAAATTAGTGGCGTTTTGGTAATGCTTTATCTGGTTTTGATGGCTGGAGGAATTGCCCTATATGCAGAAAATTTAGTCGGAATCACAAAGTATTTATTTGCTATAACAGCGGGTGTTGGTCCTGTTTTTATGTTGCGATGGTATTGGTGGCGAATCAATGCGTGGTCCCAATTTTCAGCTATGGTTGCGGCTCTAATTTATCCCCCCAGTTTGGATTGGTTATATAGTAATAACAAAAATTTTCATCAGTTGATTCTGAATTTGGAACTCAATTTTAATATGGATTTTTATCCTATTAAAATTATCATCTTAACAATAATCGTTTGTTTGTCATGGTTATTGGTTACATTTATCACTAAACCCACGGAGAGTAAAACATTAGAAAATTTTGCGAAAACCATAAAACCTGGTGGCTTTTGGAAACCATTGAATTCTAGTGGCAAAACTTTTTCTAAACTAAGATTTTTAGCTTGGTTACTTCAAACTGGAAATGGTTTTCTATTGTATTTTATTTTTTGGAACTTCTTAATAGGAAGCTATCTTTTTTTTATTGCTTTGTTGCTATTGTTTGTTTTGGGATTCTTTGTTTCTTATAAACTTATTCAGAAAGCCAATCAAAAATACGATTTGGAGTTAGAAAAGCAGATTATTAAAGATTAATACTATTAAACTCGAGGGATTAATAAGTAAAACTATAATAATATTAAAATTATTTATAAACTATAGTTCTAAATTAATTGCATTTTTCAAACTTGAACCAAGTTGAACTAAAATTTAATTTAACTATTTTTTAGATTTGCGATGCCTATTTTTTTTAGGCGTCAAATAATGATTCTAAAATTTAATTAAATAAAAAAGAAATTAGAAATTATAATTAAAGAAAATCTCATGAAAAAAATTGTTATCATCATTTTGATTGTTTTTGGCTCGATTGCCAATGCCCAAAAATCCAAAAAAGACGAAGGAATTGTTTTTGGATTAAAAGGAGGATTAAATATCTCTAACTTTATTGGAGACATTCAAGACAACTCCATTAGAACCAGTGTGCATTTGGGTATTTTTAGTGAAATAATCATTAACGATAAATTTTCGATTCAGCCCGAAATTTTATATTCTGGACAAGGATATAGTGGTAGTGCTACCCCAGGATTCAGTAGAAGTAAATACGACTACCTAAATTTACCTGTTTTAGCAAAAATTTATGTTGCTGATAAAATTAGTATTGAAGCAGGTCCTCAAATAGGATTTCTTTTATCTGCAAAAGAAAGAACAAGCAATGACAACGCAACTATTCCAAAACAAAAAACTGTTGATTTAGGATTGAATCTTGGATTGGCTTACGATTTAAAAAACGGAATGTTTTTCCAAACGCGTTACAACTTAGGATTAAGCAATATCAATTCATCAGATACTGCTAATGCAGTAAAATATACCAACTCTGTTATTCAATTATCAGTTGGCGTTCGATTTTAATAAACAACAAGTAAATATTTTAATAAACCAAAAACAAAAAACAAAACAAATGAAAAAAAATCTATTATTAGCTTTATTCCTAGTTACTTCGTTAACTTCAGTATTTGCTCAAACGAATGCATTGGAATATAGAAGAAGTTCGCTATCAATGATTATAGCTGATGCTCAGAAACTTCCTAGCAGAACAGAAATTATGAGCTCATGGACCAGTCGTAAGTTTCCAGACAAATACAACAACCACGATTTAGGTTTCAATAGTTTAAATGTAGACTTAATATCAATTTCTGATAAAGATTTAATGGAAGCAGGATTTTTAAAGGATACGTTAAAAAATCCTTTACAATTATTGAAAGCATTAACTAAAACTGTAAAATATTTAAATGCCGAAAATACAATTGCTGTAGTTCTTCCTTCAGATGAAGAATTGTTTAAATTAAAAATTGACAAATATATTAAAGTCAATGATTTAGGTAGAGCAGCTGTATCAAAATGGTTTAATAGAAAATCTGACGGCACTATGGATTGGGAATTAATTAAAGAGCGTGGTAAATATTCCGCATCAGCTGAGAAATTGGATGATGCTAAAGAAAAAGGTGGTCTTGCTGTTGATTTTCTAACGGATTGGGATTTAATTTCAAATACTTATACCGTGTTTTATAATATGAATTTTTTCCCAAATGAACCTATAGCAAGAGCTATTAGGGATGCTGCTAAAGCAGAAGTATTAAAAGGTAGTTTGCCAGAGTTTCTTCAAAGAAAAGCATTAGAAGGACTTGATAAAGTTTATGAAAAAACTAAAGAAGGATACAGTGTTAAATGTATTTCTTATTTATACCAACTAGATTGGAATGCGGATACAGCAAAAAAATTCAAGGATTCTTTTTTTAATAATCAAATAGACAAAGCTGGTCAGATGAAAGCTTGGAATGAATCTTCCTTTAAATTAAATTTTGTAGGTGACATTACATCAAGATCATTAGTTACTTTTAAACTTGGCGAAAAAAGAACAGAAGCACAAGTTATTGATTTGCAAATGAAAAGAACAATGGATAATGCTTTAGCTAAATTACAAAAGGAATATGTACAATTTAGACCAGTTTCACCTGTTGCGTCTGTTGGGCCTTTAACAGCACGTATCGGATTAAAAGAAGGTTTAGAGCCTGGGCAATCATTTGAGATTTTAACTACAGAATTTGATCAATTTGGAGTTCCAAAATACAAACAAATAGATAAAGTTAAAGTAGACAAAAAAACTCCTATTTGGGATAATAGAGAAGGTGCAGACCAAGAACCTGAATTAGATAAAGATGGTAATCCTATTGTTACTCCAGAATTTACAACCTTTGATGGAGGAAAAAAAGCACAACCTGGATTAAACTTTCTTAGATTATTAAAATAATAATTATTACAAACATTTTTAAAAATGAAACTAATTAAAATTACAAAACTAATTGTTTTAGCCATATTCTTTTCCTCTCTTTATTCTAAAGCTCAAGAAAGAGTTTGGGAAGAATCAGATCCATTTAAAGCCACTGAAGTTTGGGGTGATAAAGTAGGTGATAATGTAAAAGTAGATATTACTTGTTCTGCACCTTCTGTTAATGAAGCTCTTTTAAAGGCAAGAAAGGTAGCACTTTACACTTACATTTTTATTGGGTATGATTCAGAAGGAACAAGTGCTTCGGGTATAAGTAAGCTAGCTGAAAATTCCGTTTACGAAAAAGATATAGAATTTTTCACTGCCTATATTAATGAAGAAGCTAAAGGGTTAAAATATGCCGAAGGAAAAATGAACACTTCAAAGCCAGGCGGAGAAGTTAAAGACGGTAAGAAAAAACTAGTCAAAGTAACTATAACAGTAACTTTAAAAATTCCTGAAATTCGTAAAGATTTAGAAGCTCAAGGAAAATTAAAATCTATGTCAAGTATCAGTGAAAGTCTGGGGCCAATCACAGTATTAGTTAAGCCTAATGATTCTTGGCTTAGGAGATTGGGTGCTTATAAAGAGGATGTCGACAATCTAGGAAAAAAACAAATAACCAGAGATTATTCACAGCTTACTAGTGACCAAACTTATAATGATATAGTTCAAGCCATTAGAGTAAACTTAGGGGAGGGATTTAAAATTGATGATATTAAAACCCAACTCGAAAGCACTAACAATGAGGTTATGGATGATAAATTAACTGGTGACGAAGATTTACAAGAAACTGGAGAAGAAATGATGGCTAGAACTTTACAAGCTGATATTTTTCTTGAAGTTTCATTTGAAAAAGATGTAATATCTGGAGGTATGCAAAAACAGTTTAGCATTTCTTTTACAGGAATTGATCCTTACACAAATTCATCAAGCGATATGCCTGGGTTAACAATTCGTAAAAATACTTCAGGGGATGATTTTAATGCTCTATTAGATTCGGCTTTGAAGGCAAATTGTAATGATTTTCAATCTAAAGCGTTAAAATTTTTAGTTTCTAGAGATGAAAAAGGATTGCCAGGAAAAGTAATTTTTAGAATACCTCAAAATCAAAAACTAGCAGATGATACTCCACTTTTATTTAATATGAAATTTAAAATTGAAGGCGAATCACTTACTTTTGCATCATTGATTGATGAAGCGATAGAAGAAATAGCAAAAGGTAAAGCGCAAGGTACTCAAACTAACCTAAGAAGAATATATGATGTAAAAATCCCTTCTAAAATAAAAAATAGAAAGGGTAAAGAAGTAACTAATAATTATGAAAAATTTTCAGAAAAAGTAGAACAATATATTACTGAAAATTTAAAAAGTGTTAAAGCTGATATTAAAGCTGTAGGTTCAGGAAAAGTTGTTGTGACTTTCAGACCACTATAAAAAAAATAAAAAATAAAAATGAAAAAATTCAGAATCACCTTATTTTTAATATTTCTAGTGTCATTATTTAATTGTAATGCACAAAAAAATAATAGAGGCGCTGATTATACCTATGAAGTTTCGTGTTTGGGAAGCGAAATGGACGGTAGTATTACAGTAGAGTCTTATGGTATGGGTAGAAATTACTCCGATGCATCAGAGCAAGCCAAAAAAAATGCAGTTATGGCTGTTATATTTAAAGGCATTAAAATTGGTGTTGGTGATTGTAATAAAAGTCCTTTATTATTATCTTTTAATTCCGAAAGTAAATATGAAGACTATTTTGCATCTTTCTTTAAAGACAATGGTCCTTATATGCAATATGTTAGTCTTAAAGACGAAAGAATCGGCAATAAGATTAAAAGAAATGTAAAAAAATCGGAAGAAATGCAACAGCGTAAAGTTGTTGTTAGAGTAGATCGTCTTGGTATAAAGAAAAAATTGCAAGGAGATAATATTAATTAAAAATTATACAAAATGAAAAAAATAATCTTTTTTTTATGTTCTTTAATGATTATAACCTCTTTAAAGGCGCAAAACAAACTTGGCAGTGCTGATGATGCTGCAAGAATTCCAATTTTAGCTTATGTACCTAGTGATATTGGTGATTTGACACCAGCGGCACAAGAGGCATTAAAGGCTCGACTTGATCGTATTGTAACAAAAGCTGGTCTAGGTGGAGCTTCAACAAATAACCGATTTATCATGACAGCTAAAATTGTTGAACTCGGTAAAGAGGTATCAAGCACTACTCCAACAATTTATTTTTACAATTTAGAAATAACATTACTTGTTGGCGATGCAGTTGAGGGCAAAATTTTTGGATCTACACTAATTGAAACCAGTGGGGTAGGAAGCAGTGAAACTAGAGCATATTTAGATGCAATTAAAAAAATCAAAGACCAAGATCCAAAATATACTACTTTTATTGATCAAGCAAAAGTTAAAATTATTGAATATTATAATTCTAATTGCGACTTCATTATAAAAGATGCTGAAGCTTTAACTTCTATCAAAGGTTATGATGAGGCAATTTACAAATTAGCATCAGTACCTGATGTTTGTAAAGATTGTTATGCAAAATGTTTGGATAAAATTGGGGTGGTTTATAAAGCGAAAATGGAGAATGAGTGCCAAACCTATATTTCCCAAGCTACCACACTTATGGCACAAGAAAATTATTATGAAGCTGCAGAGGTTTTATCACCAATTTTGCCTGATCTATCTTGTTACCCAAAAGCGCAAGCTTTAATAAAAGACATAAATGACCATAAGTGCGCAACAGCAATTGGAAAAGCCAGAGGTGCTTGGGCATCTCATGATACTGCATCTACAAGCGAAGCTTTAGCATCAGTACCCTCAGATTCTAAATGCTATGCAGAAGCAGTGGCATTAGCCAATGAAGTGAAAAAATATGTAAAAGAGACTGAAAATAGAGATTTTGAGTTCATGAAACAAGAACACAAAGACGATGTTGATATCAAAAAAGCAAGAATTAAAGCAGCAAGAGACATAGGTGTTGCTTATGGAAATGGTCCAAAAGCAAAGATTGTTAGTGTTAGGTATAATATTAGAGGTTGGTGGTAAAAAGTTGTTTTGCAAATGTTAAGTATTATACCTTATACCAAAATCCCATATTTACTAATAATAAAATAAATACAATAAATTACTCAAAATGAAAAAAATAGCATTTTTACTGGTTTGTTTTTACACCATTTCATATTCACAAGAGGTAAGACAAGTTTCAAGAAATGTAGAAGGAGGTATGTCTATAATTCGAGAAAATATTATACTTTATAAAGAATTTAATTTTTTTAGAGATTGGAGTAAAATGGCTGTTTTAAAATCGGGTATTGGAGAAAAAGTTGAATTGTTTCCGGTATATTTTAATGTTCCCGATAAAAAAGTAGAGCTTTATGGATTACAACTAGATGTAGAAGTAAAACCTCAAAAAGAAGGTATTGAAGTAAAAAATTCAGGTTCAATTTTAGGTTTAGTAAATAAAGGATTTATTAAAAGATCTATATTTATTGATAAAGCTGATGTCTTAAGACTTATTACAGGTTTACAAAGAGATGTTATCCCTGAAATAAAAAATGAATTTAAAAACAAATCGAAAGAGTATGTTTTTAAATCAAAAGAGTTATTTTTCTCATTTTTTATTTATGAAAAAAAAGCTCGAATTACTATGCACGTTGTTGATTATGGACCATCTGGATTTGATAATGGCGCCAATGAACAAATAGAATTTTGGACTGAATCTAGAGTTGATGACATTCCTGAATTTTTACAAAAAGTGAAGGAAATTTATGCCACATTAAAATAAATTATTTTTAAAAGGATGAAGTTTAAACTTCATCCTTTTTTATATTAAAAACTAAAAATTCAAAAAATAGAAGTGGACTTTCTCCTTAATTATATTTACCTTATAAAATCGATACTCAACAAACCTTACCTCCCAATTTACAATTTTTTTCACAAAAACGTTTCAAATTAAGGGTAACACTACTATTATTTTCTCTTAAAGAAAAAACAAAGTCAATGGCAAATTCTACAGCAGTTTTTTCATTAGTTTCAATTTAAAGAAAATAGCTTGTATTGTATTAGTTAAAGCGGTTCGTATCATTTCCTTTTTTATTATATTAGCCAAAACAAATAAAGGTGCCTGCTAAAAAACAAAACGTTTCTCTCCTACTATTTCTTTTTCTAACGCTATTATGCCAAGCACAAGTCTCGGTTTGCAGTTGGAATTTAATGAATTTTGGCAAATCAAAATCGGATAGTGAATTAGAATTTATAGCAAATACACTTAATAAATTCGACATCGTCACCATTCAGGAAGTAGTTGCTGGTAATGGAGGTGCGCAAGCGGTTGCTCGTTTAGTAAACATCCTCAATAACAAAGGCGCACATTGGGATTATGTTGTAAGCGACCCCACCACAAGTGACAATCCGTCGAGTGTGGAGCGATATGCTTATCTATGGAAGCCAACAAAAGTGAAAAAGATAGGCAATAGTTGGCTCGAGCAAAATTTTGAAAAAGAGATCGATAGAGAACCTTATATGAGTACTTTTGATTATAATGGAAAGACATTTACGCTTGCTTCCTTTCATGCAGTTCCCAAAAAGAAACATCCTGAGAGCGAAATTAAATATTTCAAATCAATACCTGCTTTATATCCTAAATTGAGTCTTATTTTTATGGGTGATTTCAATTGCCCGCAATCCAATACAGTTTTTATTCCGTTAAAAAATAAGGGGTATAAAAGTACTTTAACAAATCAAAAAACAAGTTTACGTCAAAAGTGTATTGACAATGATTGTTTAGCATCTGAATATGATAATATATATTACAATTCGAGTAAAACAACAATAAAACAAGCGGGTATTGTGCCTTTTTACAACCAATTTAGCACAAACAAAGAAGCACGACATATTTCGGACCACATACCAATTTGGGGATTGTTTCTTTTTAATTAATATTGCTATTTATATTTTAAATTCAACTGAAACCTAAATAGATTTACTAATTAGACGCTAATTTTTTGACTTATTCCTCTCCTTCCTTATTCTCCTTAAAGTCATAAACATATTGAATCGGTAGAGAAACGAGTTCTTCTTGATTCACTTCTAGTTCTTCCGGTTTTGGTGGATTGACAAAATTGCCGTTTTCATCAAATCGTTTCATAAAAGCATCTTCTTGCGGATTAAAATCGGGTTTTTCCCATTCGTATTGAATGTCTTTTACATAATCAGGTGTTTTGAATCGAACCGCAAAAACAAAACCTGATATTAATCCTGATAAATGTCCTTCCCAAGAAATAGTTTTATCCACTTCTGGAAAAACATACCAAATCATACCGCCATACAACATTACAACAGCCAATGATAAAGCCATTAATCTATAATATTGGGTCATCATTCCTTTAAAGAAAATAAAAGAAACCAAAACGTAAATCAAACTACTTGCGCCAATATGATAGGATTCCCGACCGATTACCCAAGTAATAATTCCAGAAAGTAAAATGCCAAAAACCAATACTTTTAAAGAGACTTCCCTATAAAAATAAATTAAAGCCGTACACAAAATAAAAAGAGGCAACGAATTGCTTGCGATATGGTTCAAATCGGCATGCAAAAACGGACTAAAAAAAATGCCTTGCAATCCTGATGCAGTTCTTGGCAAAATTCCGTGTTCGTTCAAATGAAGATGAAACGAATTATCAGCATAAAACACCAACCAAATAAAAAGCAATAGAAACGAAGGAATAATCCACGTTGATGCTGAAAATTTGAAATGGTTAAATTCATTATTGTGTATCATATTTGAGTAATCAATTATCAAAAATACATCCAATTATTTTTTAATGCTAATTTGTCATATCAATTTGGAAATGTGAAAATGATATAATTTGAAAATTACAATAAAAATGATTTTAAATAATTAAATTTGTAAAGTGCACATTTGAATTAAAATATGTTATCCCTATTCATTGTGCATTTTCAAATTTCCAAATTCTTACATTTTCAAATTAAAATGGAAGCACCTTTAGCCGAACGCATTCGTCCGCAAAAATTAGAAGATTACATCAGTCAGTTGCACTTGGTTGGTCCAAACGGCTCGTTGACACAACAAATTGCACGCGGCGTGATTCCTTCAATGATTTTTTGGGGCTCGCCAGGCACAGGAAAAACTACTTTGGCGCAAATTATTGCTAAACAAAGTCAGCGTCCGTTTTATGAATTGAGCGCCATAAATAGTGGTGTAAAAGACATTCGTGATGTGATTGAAAAAGCAAAACAAAGTGGCGGACTATTTACCGCAAAAAATCCAATCTTATTTATTGATGAGATTCATCGATTTAGTAAATCGCAACAAGATTCGCTTTTAGCAGCAGTCGAAAAAGGTTGGGTAACTCTGATTGGTGCAACCACAGAAAATCCAAGTTTTGAAGTAATTCCCGCGTTATTGTCACGTTGTCAGGTGTATGTTCTAAATCCGTTTTCAAAAGAAGATTTGTTAGCACTTTTAGAACGAGCCATGAAACAAGACGTTTCTATTTCATCCAAAAAAATCAAAATCAAAGAATCGGAAGCGTTGTTGCGACTTTCAGGCGGGGATGGCAGAAAACTATTAAATATTTTTGAATTGGTTGTAAACGCAAGTCCTGAAGGTCAAATTACAATCACTAACAAAAAAGTTTTGGAATTAGTTCAACAAAACACAGTGCTTTATGATAAAACTGGAGAACAACATTATGATATTGTTTCGGCTTTTATCAAGTCCATTCGCGGAAGCGATCCCAATGGGGCGGTTTATTGGTTGGCTCGAATGATTGAAGGTTGCGAAGATGTAAAATTTATTGCCAGAAGAATGTTGATTTTATCAAGTGAAGATATTGGGAATGCCAATCCTACTGCATTTATTATGGCAAACAATACATTTCAAGCCGTTGCTACGATTGGTTATCCCGAAAGCAGAATTATCTTGAGTCAATGTGCTGTATATTTGGCAACTTCCCCAAAAAGTAACGCCAGTTATATGGCAATTAATGATGCCCAGGCGTTAGTAAAACAAACAGGAGATTTACCAATTCCAATTCATTTACGAAATGCACCAACCAAATTAATGAAAGAATTGGGTTATGGCGATGAGTATCAATATTCCCATAATTATGCTAATAATTTTAGTGAGCAAGAATACCTGCCAGAAGCCATTAAAGAAACTAAATTTTATGAGCCTGGAAATAACTCCCGTGAAAATGGAACTCGTGAATTTTTAAAAAACCGTTGGAAGGATAAGTATGGGTATTAATTAGAATTGAACGTGCAACAATTCAGTGATTTTTTGATTATTCAGATAATATTCAAAAATCCATTTTTCATTGTCTTTAAAAAAAATTCCTGTATTTTCTTTTCTTTTTGCAATGTAAACGTCTTTTACAGAAGTGTATTTTATATTCATATAAACAACTTCTGGATTTGATGTAATCAAATCAAACCCTTCAATTGCTTTTTTTGGATACAAAATCATAGGCTTTCCCTCGTTGTGCTCTACTCCCTGAAAAGCTAATTCACCGACCGTTCCAATGCTTTTTTCAGAAGGCTGATACTTATGTGTTTTTAACATTCCAAAATTATCAAATGCCATTCGCAAGGCTTCATTATATGCCACTCTATATTCTTTTTCTCTACTAGTTCCTTCATCCGATGTAGCGAGGATGTTGTTTTTGCAATCTTTAATAACTACTTTTAACTTGGTAGAAAACATAGTACTATTATTCAATACGTCTATAAAAATTTTATTACAATTAATACTAGCAAAATCTGCTGAAAAAGTTTCATTGTCATAATAGCTTTCAAAACCATATTTCTGTAAATACATTTTAGTTATTAAATTCAAATTATACTGATTCTCTTCTTTCAAAAAAGAGAATTTTGAAGGCATCAGAGCATATTTATACTCATTCACATTTTGTGCAAATACAACAGCAGAAAACAATAAAAACAATACAATATATTTTTTCATTACAGATGTTTTTTTAATTCAATTAGGTGGTTTATTTGTTTGATATGACTCGGAATTTCTATATTTTTTTCATTAAAATGTATTGCATCCATACCAAAATTTAATGCTCCATTTACATCGGCATCTATGCAATCGCCAATCATTATTGAGTTTGCTTTATCAACTTTTGCGATGGAAAGAGCATGTTCAAAAATCTTTGGATTTGGTTTTTTAACACCTGCCATTTCTGAATTGGTGACCGAAATAAAATAATCTATAATTCCAGAATTTATTAATTTCTTTTCTTGAACCTCGGCAAAACCGTTAGTGATAATGTGCAGTTTGTATTTGGCGCTAAGGTATTCTAAAACTTCAATTGTTCCGTCAAATAGACTATTATTTTCGGGTAAAAAAGTAATATAGTCAATTGCCATTTGGTTTATTTCTTCGTCTAAAATATCATAATTTAGGGCATCAAACGAATTTTTCAATCTTTTATATCGCAATTCGTCATGTGAAATAGAATCGTTTTGATATAATTTCCAAAACGCTTGATTTATTGGAGCATATATGGAAATAAACTTTTTTGTCTCGATAGTTGGATGCTTTTCGCTAAATATCTTATCAAATGCCAACTCAGAATTTTTATCAAAATCCCAAAGAGTATGATCTAAGTCAAAAAAAACGTCAGTTATATGTTTCATTTTTAAAAAATTCCTTCGTCATTAAAACTATAATATCCTGTTTCTGTTATTATAATATGATCTAGAACTATAATATCCAATTGTTGCCCTGCAAGCTTCAATTTTCTAGTTATTTCTTTATCGGGATCACTGGCTTGCAATTTTCCTGATGGATGATTGTGTGTCAAAATTAACGAAGTTGCATTATATTCCAATGCGGTTTTAAAAATTATTCTAGTATCGACAATGGTTCCTGTTAACCCTCCTTTGGATAATTGTGCTTTATGTAGCACTTTGTTGGAATTATTAAGATACAAAACCCAAAATTCTTCGTGTGGAAGTTCTCCAATAATAGGCTGCATAATTTCAAAAACAGCTTTGCTAGATGTAATTTTGTTTAATATAATAGCATCTTCTGCCCTACGCCTTCTTCCTAATTCTAAAGCTGCCGCAATAGAAATAGCTTTGGCCTCTCCTATTCCTTTATACTCTGTAAGTTGTTGAATGGATAATTTTCCGAGTTGATTCAGATTATTATTGGCTGAAAATAATATCCTTTGGCAGAGTTGCACGGCACTTTCATTCCGTGAACCAGAACCAATAAGAATAGCAAGTAATTCGGAATCAGATAAGGCAAATTTACCTTTTAAGAGAAATTTTTCTCGTGGGCGATCTTCTTCAGCCCATTGGTTGATTGGTGTGTACATGATTATTTTGGCGTTTATAAAAAACAAAGAAACTTATTTTTTTAATATGTTCAAAATAAAATGATTGCTTTTTACTAAACAAAACCATTTATTGATCAGATTCCAAAGAATGATAAGAATATGTAATAGTATTGTATGTTTAGTTAGTCCTTACGAAGGAATCTCTTATTTTATAATTGACAAATTATCCAATTAATTGCTTCACCTCTTCAAAGTTCAATCCACCATAATTACCCGAACTCATTAAAAGCAATGCCGAATTATCAAAATTTTGACTGAACAGAAAGTTTTTAAATTCAGCTGGATTGGTATAAATGATTAAATCGTCTCTTTGGAATGATTCCGCAATTTGCTCATACGTTACTTCCTCCAATTGTTTAATTTTAACCGCATCGGGCGAATAAAAAACCGCAGCAACATCAGCTGCGTCTAGTGCACCTTGATATTCTTTTAAAAATTCGGCATTCAAACTACTATAGGTATGCAATTCTAAACAAGCAATTAATTTTCTATCAGGATATTGATTTTTAACCGCTTTTGTAGTTGCAGAAACTTTGCTTGGTGAATGGGCAAAATCTTTGTAAGCTACTTTTCCTTTGCCTTCGGCAATTTTTTCAAGACGTTTGCTTGCTCCTTTGAAACTCGCAATGGCTTCATAGAAGTCTGCTTCGTCAACACCCATATTTTGACAAATCCATTTGGCACCAGCTAGATTATTTAAATTATGCGCTCCAAAAACTTCAATTGGCATTGGGCCTTCGGGTGTATCTAACAAAGTAGTTCCTTCCTCAACTGTGTATGATGGGGTTGTATAAGGCATTTTTCTGATAGTATTTGTAGTTGATTCCGCTACTTTTTTAACGGTTTCGTCTTCTTCATTGTAAACTAAAATTCCGCCTTTAGTAATTTGATTTACAAAAATTTCAAATTGTTCCACATAATTCTCAAAGGTTGGAAATACATTAATATGGTCCCAAGCAATTCCAGAAATCAAAGCAATATTGGGTTGATATAAATGAAATTTTGGACGTCTATCTATTGGGGAAGATAAATATTCATCGCCTTCTAGAACTATGAAATCATTTTCATGTGTAAGATGTACCATGGTGTCAAATCCTTCTAATTGAGCGCCAACCATATAATCTACTGCAATATTATGGTAATGCATCACATGTAAAATCATAGAAGTGATCGTTGTTTTTCCATGGGAACCACCAATTACTACTCGTGTTTTATTTTTGGATTGGTCGTATAAAAATTCGGGATACGAAAAGATTTTCAAACCCAATTCTTGTGCTTTCAACAATTCTAGATTATCTGCTTTAGCATGCATTCCTAGTATTATAGCTTCAATATTTTTAGTGATTTTTACTGGAAACCAACCCATTTCTATTGGCAGTAATCCTTTTTTTTCTAATCTCGATTTAGAGGGTTCGAAGATTGCATCATCACTCCCCGTTACTTGATATCCTTTGTTGTGTAATGCTAATGCTAAATTGTGCATTGCTGCTCCGCCAATGGCAATAAAGTGTATTCTCATTTTTATGATTTAATTTTTTCTTGGTATTGTTCTAGTATTTTTTTTGCTTTATCCGAATTATGAAGCTTAACTTTATATAACGCTAATAAACGCTCGTAAGTAATTTTAGAACCGCTTATTTCGATTGCTTTTATATAATTTTTTTCAGCACTTTTATAGCGTTCAAAATATTCATCTATACGGCCTTTTGATAAATAACCATCAACTGGAGATAATTTAATAAGCTCATCCGCATAGCGCTGTGCTTTTTTTTCACTTCCTCCAAAAAGCGCAGGAACTTGGAGATAATATTCAATCATAGCCCAGCGTGCTTCAATATGTTTTGGATTTAAAACAAGTGCTTTCTCAAATGATTCTTTCATTTCACCTATCAATCGAATTGCGACCCATTTTCCACCTTCTTTCGATTTTAATCCTAAAGCGCCACCATATTTATAATAATAATTCGCTTCCTTAGGCCTTAAAATTTTGAGTTTTTGATAAAATGCAATAGCCTTATCCCATTCTTTGAATTGAACAGAAATATCCCCCAAATATTCAATTGCTTTTATTTGATTTGGATTATCTATTAATACCGCTTCAAAAACAGGTCTTGCAAGTGAAAATTTCCCTTGATCATAAAGTTTTTCGGCTTTCTCAAAATTAGATTGAGAAAAAATACATTGAGTAATAAGTAAGAGAAATATTATTTTTGACTTCATGGTATTTGCCCATAGAATGGAATAACAAATATACTTTAATTATTTATTTTAATACTATTTTGAAGTTTATTACAATAAAAAAACTCCAACCTAAATTAGATCAGAGTTTCAAATAATTATTTAGTTCAAATTACTTCACCAAAGTCATTTCATCAACAATGTGTTTAGCTCCCGAGAAATTCTCAATTACCCACAATACATAACGAATATCAACATTGATTGTTCTTTGTAGTTTTTTGTCGAAGATTACGTCACCAGCCATTGCTTCGATGTTTCCGTCGAAAGCGATACCAATTAATTCTCCTTTTCCATTAAGAACTGGCGAACCTGAATTTCCTCCTGTAATATCATTGTCGGTTAAGAAATTTATGTGAAGCGAACCGTCTTTATCTCCATAACGACCGTAGTCTTTGTTTTTTGCCATATCCAAAACTTTAGTTGGCAAGTCAAATTCTTCGTCTCCTTTTTTGTATTTTTTAACTTGACTGTCTAATGTAGTGTAGTTGTTTATAGCAACTGGATTTCGTTTATCTGCTGGTAAAGCGCGAACTTTTCCGTAGGTTAAACGCAAAGTTGAGTTCGCATCTGGATATTTAATGTCTCCCATTTTTGATTCACGTAATCCTTCAACTAACAAACGAAAAGAAGCGCCATAATCGTTTTGCGCTTTAGCAATTTCATCCGATTTTGAATTGAATTGCGTTAACATATCATTAGACAAAACATACAACGGATCGTTGTCTAACATTCCTTGACTCGGCACTTGCAAAAATGCTTTCACTTTATCTAAAGAAGAAAACAGACTCAAATCAACTGCTGAGTTTACATATTTCGTAAAATCATTATTATTTTGGTCCCCAATTTTCTTAACCATTGGAGCAATGTTGTAACCTAATGATTTTGTAGCATAAAGATTCAATTGGGCTGCCAAAATATCTTTCTCTGCTGGTAAATATAAATCCTCAAAGAATTTGGTTGCTCCTTCAATGATTTGCGGGGCTAATATTGCACGTTTGGTTGCATCGGCTTTTACGTAGTTATCCAATTGTTTTCCTATAGTTCTGCCTACTGGTCCAAGAGCAGATGTTCTGAATAATTGTTGCAAATAGTTATCGTGACGCGCTTTTTCGTTGGTTAAACCATAGAATTTATTAATCGTTGCCACTACGTTTCCGTATTTCGATTTATTTTCGGCTTTGTTTGCCCATTTGTCAAATTTAGCTTCTTGCGCTGCTTTCGATTTTGAGGTTTCAGCTTTAGACAATGCATCAATCATACCTTGACGGTTTTTCCAGTAGTTGGCTGTTGAAGCATATTTAGAAGCATACACCAAACGAAGTGAAGCACTCATTTCCATGTATTTTTTCATGTTGTCCATTCCAGTTTTAGCACCTTCTACCCATGCCGGATAAGCAAATTTCACGTTTTGCTCAATTCCACCAGCAGGCATCCAACGATTGGTTCTTCCTGGATAACCCAAAATCATAGCAAAATCTCCTTCTTTTACTCCGTTTAAATTAACAGGTAAATAGTGTTTTGGTTGTAATGGAACATTGTTTACAGAATAATCTGCTGGATTTCCATCTTTATCTGCATAAACTCTAAACATAGAGAAATCAGCAGTTTGACGTGGCCATTCCCAGTTGTCGGTGTCTCCTCCAAATTTTCCTAAACTTTCAGGTGGCACTCCTACTAAACGTACATCTTTGTAATCCTGATATACAAAATAGTAGTACTCATTTCCTTGAAAGAACGGACGAACAGAAACGGTATATTTTCCGCCTTCGTTGTTTTCTTTTTCAATTAATGCGATTTCAGCATTGATGGCTTTTTCTCTATCAGCCTCGCTCATAGATGGGTTTACTTTTGCTAAAATACGTTTCGAACAATCGTCCATACGAACAAAGAAACGAACGTATAAGCTTGATGGTTTTCTTTCGTCAGCTCTGTTGGCTGCCCAAAAACCGTCTTTTAGCAAATTGTGTTCTGGTGTAGAAAGTTCGGCAATTCCGTCGTAACCACAATGGTGATTAGTTAAAACCAATCCATCTTTAGAGATTATTTCGGCAGTACAACCACCATTGAATTGCACAATAGCATCTTTAAGGCTGTGGTGGTTGATGCTGTAAATTTCTTCGGCTGTCAGTTGCAAGCCCATTTTTTGCATGTCGCGGTGATTTAAACGTTCGATGAACATTAAAAACCACATACCTTCATCGGCTTTTACGCTCATTGGAATAAGCAGTATTGCAGTAATAAGCGATAAAATAATTTTTTTCATTTGATAATAATATTAGGTTATCTGTTTGTTTTCTACTTGTCGGACAAAAATACAATTTGTCACACGTTTTTTTCAGTAGAACTGCGAATTTAGTATTTTTTTTGGGATTCACCCAATTAAGAAAAATACTTAAAAAAAAGCCTCGACATATCGAGGCATTAAATTTATTTTAATTTACAACCCATGACTATTTTCGGGTTTATCATCTTCCACATTTAGCATTTCCCAAAGTTTGTCTTTAAGCTCAGTTAATCCTTGTTGGGCAACGGAGGAAATGAACATGTAAGGAATGCCCAGTTTGGATTTATCCAATAATTGTTTCATTTCTGCTTTCAATTCATTATCTAACATATCGCATTTAGAAATGACCAACAAACGATCTTTATCTAACATTTCTGGATTATAGCGACGTAATTCATCTAATAGAATTTCATATTCTTTTTTGATATCATCGGCATCGGCAGGAACCAAAAACAATAGCGTTGAGTTTCGTTCAATGTGACGTAAAAAATAATGACCTAATCCTTTTCCTTCGGCAGCACCTTCAATAATTCCGGGTATATCGGCAATTACAAACGATTGAAATTCTCTGTATGCCACAATTCCTAAATTCGGTTTTAATGTCGTAAAGGGGTAATCTGCAATTTTTGGCTTAGCCGAAGTTAATACAGATAATAAAGTAGATTTTCCTGCATTTGGGAAACCTACTAAACCAACATCGGCAAGAACTTTAAGTTCTAGAATAACGTCCAATTCGGCAGATGGCATTCCGGGCTGTGAATATCTTGGTGTTTGGTTGGTGGAACTTCTAAAATGCCAATTTCCTAAACCACCTTTTCCACCTTGAGCCAAAATACGCTCTTCGCCGTGTTCAGTAATTTCAAAAAGAATTTCACCTGTCTCGATGTCTTTAACCACGGTTCCAAGTGGCACTTCAACATATTTGTCTTCTCCATCATGACCTGTACTTCTCGAGCTTCCTCCATCACCACCATGACCAGCACGCATGTGTTTTACAAACTTTAAATGAAAAAGCGTCCAAAGACTTTTATTGCCTCTCATATATACGTGTCCGCCACGACCTCCATCACCTCCATCAGGACCACCCTTTTCAATAAATTTTTCTCTATGTAAATGCGTAGAACCCTTACCTCCTTTACCGGAAGTAACATATATTTTTACGTAGTCTACAAAATTTCCTTCTGTCATTTTTTTAGGTCTTGGGTTTTTGGTTATAGGTCTTGGGGCTATAAAACCTTGGACTTTATCCCTAATTTTAGTTGTATATTTTATTTAAAAGTATTCTGAAAATCTAAATACACAAGAGTATTTTCAAAAAAAAAGAGCCAATATCCTTGTTTTGAATCTAGCTCCTTTTGTGTATGCAAATATCTAAAAAAAAAATGAATGCTCGAAACTTTATATCATTCAATAAATTAGACTATAATTTATCAAAAATTACATTCAATCGTTCGTTTACTTCTAATATGGTTCCAATACCATTAACGACGTGAAATTTTCCTTGGGATTTATAGTAATCCATTAATGGTGCTGTTTTTTGATTGTATTCGTCGTAACGGTTTCTAATTTTTTCTTCATCTTGATCGTCTGGTCTTCCTGAAGTTTTTCCTCTTTCTAATAAACGTGCTACTAAAATATTATCATCCGCTTCAAGTGCAACTGTAGCCGTAATTGTTTGGTTTTTAGTTTGCAAAAACTGATCTAAAGCTTCGGCTTGTGCCAAAGTTCTGGGAAAACCATCAAATAAAAATCCTGCTGAATGTGGATTTTTATCTACTTCACTTTGCAACATTTGTATCGTTACTTCATCGGGAACTAAATCGCCTTTATCCATAAAGGTTTTGGCTAATTTTCCTAACTCCGTGTCATTTTTGATATTGAATCTAAAAATGTCACCCGTTGATAAGTGTGTTAAGTTGTATTTTTCTTTTAAAAATTCAGCTTGTGTGCCTTTTCCTGCTCCTGGTTTTCCAAAAAGAACGATGTTAATCATTTGTATTTATTTGATTTTTGATTTTTGATTTTTGATTTTTGATTCAACTTCTATAATGCTTCGCCAATTCGAGCAAAACTCTCGGGTCAAAAATCTCTAATCTTCAATCGTTAATTACTACTGTGCTAATTGGTAAACGTCTGCAAGATTTCTTCCTAATCCATCGTAGTCTAAACCATATCCAACGATGAATTTATTCGGAATTCGGATGCCAATGTAATCGATTTTAATATCTTTTTTGTAAGCTTCTGGTTTGAAAAACAACGAGGCAATTTTTAAATGTTTTACATTTTTTGCTTTAAATAGGGCTTTCAATTCTTCAATAGTATTTCCTGTATCTATAATATCTTCAACGATTACGACGGTTTTTCCTTCAAGGTTTTCGTTGATTCCGATTAATTGTTTTACATCATTACTGGATTGTGTGCCTTCATATGAAGCCATTTTCATAAAACTCACCTCACACATACCTTTGTAATGTTTCATTAAGTCAGCCATCACCATAAAAGAACCATTCAAAATTCCAACAAAAATGGGAATCTCATCAAAAAAATCGTCATCCATTTGTTTGGCCATATTTGCAATTGCAAAATCAATTTCTTCTGAAGAGATGAACGGCACAAAAGTTTTATCGTGAAGATGTATCATGTTGTGTTGTTGTTTTTTAAATAAAGAGGCAAATTTACAAACTAATAACTATTTAGAAACAAGTATTTTGAGTTTTTTGCTAATTTGGTATATTTACAGAATGGATGCAGAATTTTACAATCAAATAGCTAAAAGCTCGGCACATAGAAAAAGTAGAGATGACAATAAAGACTTTATCTTCTCTAATCCAAGCTATTTAAAGGGTTTAACCGATATTGCCTTCAATACTAAAGACAAAAACCATCATAAAGCATGCTGGATTTTGGAACTAATTTGTGAAGAACGAATCGAGTTATTTATACCTTTTATAGATAAATTTTGCGAAACTTTACCTGATTTTAAAATTGACAAAGCATTACGTCCTACTTCAAAAATCTGTATGTTTTTATGTAACAGCAAGAAAGTTAGCTTAACCGAATTCCAAGAAGAGAAAATAATTGAAACTTGTTTAGACCGATTAATCGATAAAGATTTAGCAGCGACTGCTGCCTATTCGATGAGAGCTTTATATGAACTTGGCAAGAAATACGAATGGGTAAACGAGGAATTAAAAATAATCCTTTCTAAAGATTTTAGTAATCAAACTCCGGGTTATCGATTTGCTGTGAAAGACATTTTGAAACGATTGAAATAATTTTCAAATGTTTATCTTTGCGCAAACAACTACAACAACACAATGAATTATTTTTCTTCCGATTTTAAACTGGGAATTCTCGGTGGCGGTCAATTAGGCAAAATGCTTTTGGCTGAAACTCGAAAATTTGACATTCAAACCTATGTTATCGACCCAAGCACAGCAGCACCAAGTCAATTTGGAGCTACTGAATTTTTTATAGGTGATTTGATGGATTTTGATGCCATTTATGAATTCGGAAAAAAAGTGGATGTGCTTACTATCGAAATTGAAAATGTAAATTTAGATGCTTTAGATAAATTAGAGAAAGAGGGATTAGCTGTTTATCCCTCACCCAAAACCTTGCGTTTGATTCAAAATAAAGGTCGTCAAAAGGATTTTTATGTCGAGAATGGCATTCCATCAGCACCACATCTTCGATTTACAGACCTAACAAAACTTAAATCAGCCGCCGCATCAGATAAAATTAAGATGCCCTTTGTATGGAAATGTGCTCAATTTGGTTACGATGGAAATGGTGTGAAAATAGTACGCACTGCATCCGATTTAAATAATTTACCCAATGTAGAATGCATTGCTGAAGAAATGGTGCCTTTTATAAATGAATTGGCGGTTATTGTAGCTCGTTCTGTATCTGGAGAAGTGAATACCTATCCTGTTGTTGAAATGGAATTCCATCCCGAAGCCAATCAAGTAGAGTATGTCATTTGTCCGGCACGAATAGATAATGAGATTGCCTCAAAAGCAACCAAAATTGCTTTAAAAGTTTCCGAAGCTTTTAATCATGTTGGATTGTTAGCGGTAGAACTATTTCAAACTGAAAACGATGAAATTTTAGTCAACGAAGTAGCACCACGTCCTCATAATTCTGGGCATTATTCTATTGAAGCAAGTTATACATCGCAATTTGAAAATCATCTACGCGCCATATTAAACTTACCTCTAGGAAATACAGATAGTAAAGTTGCCGGAATTATGGTAAATTTGGTCGGTGAAGAAGGATTTTCAGGACCTGTGACCTATAAAAATATTGAAAAAATAATGGCCATTAACGGGGTAACTCCTCACATTTATGGCAAAAGAGAAACAAGACCTTTCCGAAAAATGGGACATGTTACCATTGTAAATGAAGATATGGCAGAAGCAAGAAAAATTGCTGAAGAAGTGAAGAATACCCTCCGTGTAATTGCGGAGTAATTATTAATTATCAATTGTTAATTATCAATTAATATGAAAGTAGCCATAATAATGGGAAGCATATCCGATATGCCCGTGATGCAAGAAGCCATCGAAATCTTAAAAGGATTTGACATCGAAACCGAAGTAGACATCGTTTCGGCGCATAGAACACCTGAAAAATTATTTGATTTTAGTAAAAATGCACATAGTCGTGGCATTTCTGTGATTATTGCTGGTGCAGGAGGTGCGGCTCATTTACCAGGAATGGTAGCTTCAATGTCGCCACTTCCCGTGATTGGAGTTCCGATAAAATCTAGTAATTCTATTGATGGATGGGATTCAGTTTTGTCTATTTTGCAAATGCCAGGTGGCGTGCCTGTAGCAACCGTTGCGCTAAACGGAGCAAAAAATGCCGGGATTCTAGCTGCACAAATCATTGGAAGTTCTGATAAATGTGTTTTAGACAAAATCATTTTCTATAAAGAAAGTTTGAAAGAAGCTGTGAATAAAGCCGCATCTGAATTGAAAAAATAAATAATTGCATAGAGAACCACAGAGATTTGTACAGAGAAATTATTTTTCTTGAAAGTCTCTGTGAAACTCTGTGAAACTCTGTGAAACAAAAAAATGAAAATACTTACTTCAACATTCAATACCAAATACAACACAGCTCCTTTTTCGCAAATAAAGCTTGAAGAGTACAAACCTGCTTTTATAGAAAACATCGCTACTGCAAAAGCCGAAATTGACGCCATAATTAACAATCCTGAAGCTCCAACATTTGAAAACACAATTGTAGCTTTAGATTTTTCGGGGGAACAATTGGATCGGTTATCTTCTATTTTCTTTAATTTGAATTCAGCTGAAACATGTGATGAAATGCAAAAAATTGCACAAGAAGTTTCTCCAATATTAACCGAATTTAGTAACGATATTGCTTTAAATGAAGATTTGTTCAAACGAGTAAAAGCTGTTTATGATCAAAAAGATTCTTTAACTTTAACTACAGAACAAGCTACTTTACTAGACAAAAAATTCAAAGGTTTTTCAAGAAATGGAGCTTTGCTTAATGAAGAAGACAAATTAAAATTACGTGAAATTGATACGGAATTAGCCAAACTAAAATTAACGTATGGCGAAAATGTTTTGGCAGAAACCAATAACTATCACTTGCATATTACCAACGAAGCCGATTTGAAAGGATTGCCGGATGACGCAAAAGAAATGGCATTCAGTTTGGCAAAATCTAAAAACCTTGAAGGGTGGGTTTTTACTTTAGATTTTCCAAGTTATTTGCCCTTTGTGACGTATGTTGACAATCGTGAATTGCGAAAAGAAATGACCATTGCGGCCGGAAAAAAAGCGTTTCAAAATAATGAATTTGACAATAAAGAAAATGTAAAAAGAATTGTAGAATTACGCCATAAACGAGCAATTTTGTTAGGTTATCAATCGCATTCTCACTTTGTTTTAGAAGAACGCATGGCACAAAATCCAGAAAAAGTGCAATCGTTTTTGAATGATTTATTAGCCAAAGCAAAACCAGCAGCCGAACGCGAATTTATTCAATTAACCGCTTTCGCAAAAGATCTCGACGGAATTGACCAGATAGAAAAATGGGATGGTTCTTATTATTCAGAAAAATTGAAACAAAAGTTATTCTGTTTGGATGATGAATTATTAAAGCCCTATTTTCAATTAGAAAAGGTTTTAAATGGAGCGTTTACCATTGCCGAAAAGTTATTTGGAATTACCTTTAAAGAAGTTTTTGATATCGATAAATACCAGGAGGAAGTTCAAACATTTGAAGTGTTAGATGAAACAAATAATTTTGTTGCCGTGTTCTACTCCGATTTTTTCCCAAGAAAAGGAAAACGTAATGGAGCTTGGATGACATCATATAAATCGCAAGCTTTGAAAAATGGAATCAATGACCGACCGCACGTTTCTATCGTATGTAATTTCACGCCTCCTACAGAAACCAAACCATCACTCCTAACTTTCAACGAAGTTACTACTTTATTTCACGAATTTGGTCACGCTTTACATGGAATGTTAGCCAATACAACCTATCCAAGTTTGTCTGGGACTTCGGTATATTGGGATTTTGTAGAATTGCCAAGTCAAGTGATGGAAAATTGGTGTTATGAGCCCGAAGCATTGGCATTGTTTGCAAAACATTATGAAACTGGTGAAATTATTCCGCAAGAATATGTAGAAAAAATTAAAGAAAGTGCGAGTTTTTTAGAAGGAATGGCAACTTTACGTCAATTGAGCTTTGGTATTTTAGACATGACCTATCACGGAAAATCACAAACAATTAAAGACGTAAAAATATTTGAAAAACAAGCAATGGAAGGCACTAGCTTATATCCAGACGTTGCAGAAAATTGTATGAGTACCTCTTTTTCACACATATTTCAAGGAGGCTATTCTTCTGGATATTACAGTTACAAATGGGCTGAAGTTTTAGATGCTGATGCATTCGCCTATTTCCAAGAAAAAGGAATTTTCAATAAAGAAGTAGCCTCTAAATTCAAAGAAAATGTATTATCTAAAGGTGGTACCGAATTGCCGATGGAATTGTATAAAAAATTTAGAGGTCATGAACCAAATGCCCATGCATTGTTGAAGAGAGCAGGATTGGTCTAGACTTTTTATAATAGCTATACTTTTTTTATATTATCTAGATAGAAACCGAAGTTTTAGCTTCGGTTTTTTATTTACAAAATAGAAGAGCAAGAAGCCAAAATATCGGCACACTTTCTACCCAAAAGGAAGTATAATATTTATTTCGCTCAATCGTGGAAAAAAGAATAAATAGTCCAGAAATGATTCCGATTGGTAAAGATAAAAGTGATGAATTTACTTTAAAATACTCAAGAATTATAAAAAGAATTACAAGTAGAATTCCGAAAAATTTAGTGCTATTAATTCCAAATTGCTGCGGTAATGTTTGTAATGATTGATCATCTGTTTTACTATCAAAAATCTCGAACGGAATTAACAAACTTAACAGAATTAGAAATCGTTGAATCATAGTTAAATAAAAATCCGAATCCATACGTTTAGCGATATAGAATGGAATAAAAACAGAAATTATAGTCACAACTAAACTCACGAAAAACAATTTCAAATAACCAAACTTTCGTAAAAGAGGATAAATGAAAACCAACAATCCAGACACTAAAATTAAAATTTGAACACTTGTTTCTAACCATAAAAAGAAAAAAAGGAATCCAAAAACGGAAAGTATCGAGACTACTAAAATTCCGTAATATTTTTTGTGATGAAAATTGCCCTTCTGAAAAATTTGGAAATATTTCAAAAAGTTATATCCAACAATAGTTCCAAAAAAAACGCAAGTTGGGTAAACAAAAAGGTGATTTAAATCATTAGAAAAATCCGTGATATAAACTAAACACACAACAGCAATAGCTACATGAATGGAAGATTGAATATAAAAATCGAAAATTTGCTTTACAAATCGCATGCTACAAAACTAATCATTCTGTTAATAAACCGTGTTTTTAGTTAACAATTTCTCAAAATATTACCCTTTGTTTAACTTAAAAATAAAAGTTTAATAATTACTTTTGTGTGTTTTAATCTGAACTCAATTCAGATTCTAAAACAACACACTAAATTATTCTATTTTACTTAATTAAATGAAAACAGACGCTTTTGCATTACGCCACATAGGTCCAAATGAAAATGACCTAAAATATATGTTGAAAACTATTGATGTTGAGTCGATAGATCAATTGATTTCTGAAACAATTCCTAGTGACATTCGTCTGAAATCTAATTTGAATTTGGAACCTGCAATGACCGAATACGAATTTGCAAATCATATTAAAAAACTTGGTGATAAAAATAAGATGTTCAAATCTTATATCGGACTAGGTTACAATCAAGCCATAATTCCAGCAGTTATTCAAAGAAATGTCTTTGAAAATCCGGGTTGGTATACCGCTTACACCCCATATCAAGCTGAAATAGCTCAAGGCCGTTTAGAAGCAATTTTGAATTTTCAAACCATGGTTATTGAATTAACGGGGATGGAAATTGCAAACGCATCACTACTAGATGAAGGAACTGCCGCCGCAGAAGCAATGGCATTACTTTTTGATGTTCGTTCAAGAGACCAAAAGAAAAATAACGTTACTAAATTCTTCGTTTCTGAAGAAATTTTACCGCAAACATTATCGGTTTTACAAACACGCTCTACTCCAATTGGTGTGGAATTAGTAATTGGAAACCACGAAGAATTTGATTTTTCTGACGATTTTTATGGCGCTATTCTTCAATATCCTGGTAAATTCGGTCAAATACACGATTATGCAGGTTTTATTGCTAAGGCTAAAACAAAAGAAATTAAAGTAGCCGTTGCAGCAGATATTTTAAGTTTGATTAAACTGACGTCTCCAGGAGAGATGGGTGCCGATGTAGTTTTAGGAACAACGCAACGTTTTGGGATACCGTTAGGATATGGTGGCCCTCACGCAGCTTATTTTGCTACAAAATCCGAATACAAGCGTTCGATGCCAGGAAGAATTATTGGAGTTACTGTTGATACCGACGGTAATCGAGCACTTCGTATGGCGCTACAAACTCGTGAACAACACATTAAACGGGACAAAGCCACCTCGAATATTTGTACGGCACAAGTTTTGTTGTCTGTTATGGCCGGAATGTATGCTGTATTTCACGGTCCTAAAGGTTTAGAATATATTTCCAATAAAGTGCACAATTCAGCAGCAACATTAGCAAACGAATTGGAAAAATTAGGGTTATACCAAACTAATACCGTTTTTTTTGATACAATTGTTATCAAAACGGATGCTAAAAAAGTTAAAGAAATTGCCGAACAAAACGAAGTAAATTTTCTTTATATTGATGAAAAAACCGTTTCAATTTCAATGAATGAAACTACAAGTATTGCCGACTTGAATAATATTGTTGCGATTTTTGCTGAAGCAACAGGTAAAGAATCTTCAACTATTTCTGAATTGCAAAACGGAAATCAAATTCCTCCAAATTTAGAAAGAACCTCAACATTTTTACAACATGATGTTTTTAATAAATACCATTCAGAAACGGCGCTGATGCGTTATATCAAGATGCTAGAGCGTAAAGATTTGGCATTGAACCACTCCATGATTTCACTGGGTTCTTGCACAATGAAACTGAATGCTGCTTCTGAAATGCTGCCGCTTAGTATGGCACAATGGAATAATATTCATCCTTTTGCCCCACTAGATCAAGCGCAAGGTTATCAGGAAATGCTCTCAAAATTAGAGCAGCAATTGAATGTAGTTACCGGTTTTGCAGGAACAACTTTACAACCCAATTCAGGTGCGCAAGGTGAATATGCCGGTTTAATGGTTATTCGGGCATATCATCAATCTCGGGGCGATTATCATAGAAATATTGCATTAATTCCATCTTCAGCACATGGAACAAATCCTGCTTCGGCAGCGATGGCTGGAATGCAGGTTGTTGTTACTAAAACATTAGAAAACGGAAATATTGACGTTGAAGATTTACGAGAAAAAGCTATTCTTCACAAAGACAATCTTTCGTGTTTGATGGTAACTTATCCTTCTACACATGGAGTATTTGAAAGTGCCATTAAAGAAATTACGGAACTTATTCACGATAATGGTGGTCAAGTTTATATGGATGGTGCAAATATGAATGCTCAAGTTGGATTAACAAATCCAGCAACAATTGGTGCAGATGTTTGTCACTTAAATTTACACAAAACATTTGCAATTCCACATGGAGGGGGTGGTCCGGGAGTTGGTCCAATTTGTGTAGCCCCACAATTAGTTCCTTTTTTACCAACAAATCCAATAATTCCTACCGGTGGTTCAACTGCTATTACAGCTATTTCTGCTGCACCTTGGGGATCGGCTTTAGTATGCTTAATTTCTTATGGATATATTTGTATGCTGGGCGCTGAAGGTTTAAAAAAATCTACAGAATATGCCATTTTGAATGCCAATTATATTAAAGAAAAATTAAAGGGTCATTACGACACCTTGTATTCAGGTGAAATGGGTCGTGCTGCTCACGAAATGATATTGGAATGCCGTCCCTTTAAAGAAAAAGGGATTGAAGTTACAGACATTGCAAAACGATTGATGGACTATGGATTTCATGCACCGACAGTATCATTTCCGGTAGCAGGAACTTTAATGATTGAACCAACAGAAAGTGAAAATTTAGAAGAATTAGATCGTTTTTGTGACGCTATGATTTCTATAAGAAAAGAAATTGAATCAGCAACTGCAGATAACTCCAATAATGTTTTAAAAAATGCACCTCACACTTTAATGATGGTTACATCAGATGATTGGAATTATCCTTATACACGCGCACAAGCTGCTTTTCCGTTGAATTATGTTGCAGAAAATAAATTTTGGCCCACCGTTCGTCGTGCTGATGAAGCGTATGGTGATAGAAATTTAGTGTGTAGTTGTGCACCAATTGAGGCTTATATGTAATTTAGTCATAAAGACAACAAAGTCGAATGTCTAAAGTCCTAAAAATACTTTGGCATTCGACTTTTGACTTTAAGACATTGTGACCAAAAAAAATGAACGACATTCAAAACCAAGATGACTTGTATTTAATAGTAGATGAATTTTACAAAAAACTATTAGCCGATGACAAAATCAGCTATATATTTACCGATGTTGTTAAAATAAAAATTGAAAAACATCTGCCTATTTTAGTTACTTTTTGGTCACAAGCTATTTTAGGAACAGGAGGTTATTTTAACAATCTTACTCAAATTCATTTGGATGTTAATGCGAAATCGTATTTATCAAAAGAGTTATTCGATATTTGGTTAATTCATTTTGATTCAGCCATTAACGAAAATTTCGCGGGATTTAATTGCGAAAGTATGAAGAATATAGCAAACAACTTATCATCTATAATGCAAATTAAAATAGCTCCAGTAAAACAGTGAATTTAAATTTTTAATAATATTATAACCAAATATTGATGATTTCATAATTATATGAGGGCGTATGAATTTTATAATGTAATTTAATTAATTATCATTAATTTTACATTGAATTTCTTTGATTAATTAATAGAATGAATATAAAAATAACAGGTTCTGGAAGCTATATTCCAACTGAAATAGTATCTAACAGTGATTTTTTAAATCACTGTTTTATGAACGAAGATGGAACTCGTATTGCACAAGCAAACGAAATCATAACTCAAAAATTCAAAGGAATTACGGGTATCGAAGAACGCAGATATGTTTCGGATGATTTAGTGACATCAGACATTGCTTTTATTGCTGCAAAAAGAGCTATAGAAGATTCGAAAATTGATCCTGAAACATTGGATTATATCATTTTAGCACATAACTTTGGTAATCAAAAAAAGGGGGCAATTCAAGCTGATTTAATGCCAAGTTTAGCAACAAGAGTAAAGCATGATTTACGAATTAAAAACCCAAAATGTGTTGCTTATGATATGATTTTTGGTTGTCCTGGTTGGGTAGAAGGAGTAATTCAAGCTACTGCATTTATTAAAGCTGGGATGGCTAAAAAATGTTTGGTAATTGGTGCAGAAACATTATCAAGAGTTGTAGATCCTCACGATAGAGATTCTATGATTTATTCTGATGGTGCTGGAGCAACAATTATTGAAGCTACCAAAAATGAAGGTGGTGTACTCGCACATGAAACGGCTACCTTTACCTATGACGAAGCAAATTATCTTTACTTTGGAGGTTCATTCAACAAGGAATACAATCAAGATATTCGTTATATAAAGATGCACGGAAGAAAAATTTATGAATTTGCTTTAACAAATGTTCCTAATGCAATGAAAGAATGTTTGGATAATAGTGGAATAGAAATACAAAGTCTCAAAAAAATTCTTATTCATCAAGCTAACGAAAAGATGGATGAAGCAATTGTACAACGATTTTATAAATTATATGAGGAAGAAGTTCCGGAAGGAATAATGCCTATGAGCATTCACAAATTAGGAAATTCTAGCGTTGCAACCGTCCCAACATTATATGATTCATTAGTAAAAGGAAAAATTGAAAATCAATCCATCAACAAAGGTGATGTGATTTTATTTGCCTCTGTAGGAGCTGGAATGAATATTAATGCGATTGTTTATAGAATGTAAAATTTGGAAGTTGAAAAAAAAGTAAATTAATTAAATTAACTGAAGGAAAGCCCAAATTCAATGTACGAAAAAACATTTCCAAATAAACGATTCAAACATACTTTAGCATTTTTGAAAAAAAATGTGTCCACTGCAGAAACCATTTTTGATTTAGGTGTGCCAAATCCATTTTCCAAAATAATGGAAGAAAATGGGTATACTGTTAAAAACACAAAAGGTGAAGATTTAGATAATAACCAAACTGTATTACAAAATGAATCCTATACTGTATTCACTGCATTTGAAATTTTTGAACATTTGCTGAATCCTTACACAATATTACAAAACGTGAATTGTGATAAATTATTAATTTCAATACCGTTGCGATTATGGTTTTCTCCTGCTTATAAAAGTAAAACTGACATGTGGGACAGACATTACCATGAGTTTGAAGATTGGCAATTGGATTGGCTACTAGAAAAAACTGGATGGAAAATTATTGCCAGAGAAAAGTTTACACATCCCGTTAAAAAAATTGGATTTAGACCATTATTACGATACTTCACCCCAAGGTATTATATTGTTTATGCGGAAAAAGCATAAGTAAACACTAATTATTTCTATAAAAAAAGTAATAGAAACTTATTATGATTCATCCATAGTATGATAAACGTTCATCACGTCATCATCCTCTTCAATTTTTTCAATCAATTTTTCTACATCTGCTATTTCAGCTTCAGTTAACTTTTTGGTTACTTGTGGAATTCTTTCGAAACCAGAAGATAGAATTTCAATACCTCTATTCTCAAGTTCTTTTTGAATGGCACCAAAACTCTCAAATGGTGCATAAATTAAAATTTCGTCTTCATCATCTGCAAAAATTTCTTCTGCACCAAAATCGATGAATTCCAATTCCATTTCTTCAATATCTACATTATTGTTTGGAATGCGAAAATTACAGGTATGATCGAACATAAATTCAACTGAACCTTGAGTTCCCATTGTGCCATTGCATTTATTGAAATAACTTCTAATGTTGGCTACAGTTCTGTTATTATTATCGGTTGCTGTTTCAATAAGAAGTGCAATTCCATGAGGTGCATACCCTTCAAAAAGTTGCTCTTTATAGTTGGCAGTATCTTTATCCGTTGCTTTTTTAATAGCTCGTTCTACGTTTTCTTTTGGCATGTTAGCCGCCTTCGCATTTTGAATCACGGCACGCAAACGCGAATTTGCCTCTGGATTTGGACCCCCTTCTTTTACAGCCATTACAATGTCTTTTCCAATGCGAGTAAACGCTTTAGCCATTGCCGACCAACGTTTCATTTTTCTACCTTTTCTAAATTCGAACGCTCTTCCCATTTCTAAGAATATATTTTAGTTTAATTTAAATCGATTGCAAAAGTACTTCTTTCAATAAAATATCAAAAGAAACTTATTCTTTTTTATAAAATGGCATTTTTACCACTTTAGCAGCAATCTTTTTATCTCTAATTAAAATAAAGATTTCAGAATCAGCTGCTGTAAAATCTGTTTTAACATAACCCATTCCAATGGCTTTTCCTAAACTTGGTGCTTGTGTTCCTGAGGTTACAATTCCAATATTAGTTCCATTGGCATCAACAATTTCATAATCGTGTCTTGGAATTCCTCTGTCAATTAATTCAAAACCAATTAATTTTCTTGAAACTCCAGCTTCTTTTTGTGCTTTTAAGTTAGCTGAATTAGTGAATTCTTTGGTGAATTTCGTAATCCAACCCAAGCCAGCTTCAATTGGAGAAGTGGTATCATTAATATCATTTCCATACAAGCAGAATCCCATTTCTAATCGCAACGTATCTCGAGCCGCTAATCCGACTGGCTTAATTCCGAAAGTTTTTCCAGCTTCAAAAACAGCGTTCCAAATAGATTCAACTTCAGAATTTTTACAATAGATTTCAAATCCACCAGAACCAGTATATCCAGTAGCAGAAATAACTACATTTTCAATTCCGGCAAAATCAGCTACTTCAAAATGATAATATTTTATTGATGCTAAATCTATTGATGTCAATGACTGCATTGCTTCAACCGCTTTAGGCCCTTGAATAGCTAGCAAAGAATAATCTTCCGACACGTTTTTCATTTCGGCACCAAAATCATTATGTGACGAAATCCAATCCCAATCTTTATCTATATTTGAGGCATTCACAACCAATAAATAGTGTTCTTCATTTAATTTATAAACAATCAAATCATCTACAATTCCGCCCTCATTATTAGGCAAACAAGAATATTGAGCTTTACCAATTTCGAGAGTTGCAGCATCATTAGAAGTTACTTTTTGGATTAAAGCTAATGCATTTACACCCGAAATTAAAAATTCTCCCATGTGTGAAACATCAAAAACACCTACTGCATTTCTTACGGTTTCGTGTTCTGCATTTACACCTTCATAAGAAACAGGCATATTAAAACCTGCAAACGGTACCATTTTTGCTCCTAAACTTTCGTGAACGTGCGTTAAAGCTGTATTTTTCATTAGTATTTTATTTGTTTAGGGTGCTAAATTAGTGTTTTTTAAAGAATTTTTGCCACTAATCATTTTGATTTTTATGTGTTTAAGAAAGAATAGTTTTATTCAACTTTTACTACTTAAAAAACGAGTAATTTTATGGTCGATAACAAACCTTATTACGATTCCTGTTCAAAATGATTAAAGTTTCCAAAGAATTTATTCTCAACCTCTATAAACCAATTGTTAGTAGCACTCACAAAGGATTGCAAGGTCATGCCTTATTGATTGGTGGTAGTTATGGTAAAATGGGATCGGTATGTTTGTCTAGCAAAGCCGCTTTAAAATCGGGTTGTGGATTAGTAACTTCGTTTGTTCCAAAATGTGGCTACGCCATAGTGCAAATTTGCATCCCAGAGATAATGGTTTTGACAGATGATAACGAAGTTATTATTTCCAAAATAAAATTTAACTTTAAACCCAATGCTGTTTGTATAGGAATTGGAATGGGTCAGGATAGTCAAACTAAAAGGACTTTTTATGATTTTATTCTTCAAAACAAATACCCTTTAATAATTGATACTGATGGTTTGAATATTTTGTCAGAGAATAAAGATTGGTTATCACTTTTACCAAATAAAACCATATTAACGCCTCATAAAAAAGAATTGGAACGATTAATTGGAATTTGGAAACTAGAGGAAGAAAAGCTGGAAAAAGTAATTCAATTATCTTTAAAATACAATTTAGTTGTTGTTATCAAACGGGCTCCAACAGTTTTAGTTTATGGAAATAAAATTTATCAAAATACCACGGGAAATCAAGCTCTGGCAACCGCAGGTAGTGGTGATGTGCTTTCGGGAATTATCACAAGTTTCGTTGCACAAGGTTATGATACAGTTGATGCGGCTCTTTTAGGTGTTTATCTTCATGGATTAACTGCAGATTTAGGTATCATAGAAACGGGTTATCAGGCGTTTATTGCGAGTGATATTATTAACTATTTAGGAAATGCTTTTCTAAGTATTTAAAATTATGATTTATAGTATTTCGATTTTTTTACTTTCATAAAAAAAATAAAAACTTTAATATTAAAAGAACTTCTTAAACGAAATACTTATTTCTTTTTATAATTTTGCTGTTATAAATAAACATATGAATTATTACATAGTTATACCTTCACACAACGAAGAAGCATTCATTTCATTAACATTACAATCTATTGTTTTGCAAACTATTTTACCTAAAAAAGTTGTTGTAGTGAATGATAATTCAACCGATAAGACGGCTGATGTTGTTATGGAATTTTGCAATCTATATTCCTGGATAACATTAGTAAACAAAACTTCTGACGCTATTCATTTGCCAGGGAGTAAAGTAATTCAAGCGTTTCAAAAAGGATTAGAAACTTTGGATGATCATTATGATTTTATTGTAAAAGCAGATGCCGATTTGATTTTTCCGCCAAATTATTTTGAAACTATTATCAAACATTTTCAAAATGATTTAACAGTTGGAATGGTTGGAGGATTTGCTTACATAGAAAAAAATGGTGAATTTATATTAGAAAACTTAACCGATAAAGATCATATTAGAGGTGCTTTTAAATCATATAGAAAAGAAACATTTAAACAAATTGGTGGATTAAAACCTGCAATGGGTTGGGATACGGTTGATGAACTATTATGTAAATTCTATAATTGGAATGTAGTTACTGATGCCACTTTAAAAGTAAAACATTTAAAACCAACTGGCGCGAATTATAATAATACAGCGCGTTTCAAACAAGGAGAAGCTTTTTATACATTGGGTTACGGATTTTTAATTACTGCTATTGCTTCTGCAAAATTAGCTTTGATGAAGAAAAAACCTTTTCTTTTTATTGATTATATAAGAGGATTTTGCAAAGCCAAACTTGAAAAAAAACCACTTTTGGTTTCTCCAGAACAAGCTAAATTCATTCGTAACTACCGACTTCAGAAGATGAAAGAAAAATTGTTTTAAGTTAAAATCTTTCAACTCATAACTCATAACTCATAACTTCTCACTATTTTTGACCATATTTAAAAATTATGATGTTAGTTCGCTATTTATCGCAAATAGGAAAGTACTTTTTGATGCTAAAAGAAACCTTCAATAAACCTACAAAATGGTCTGTTATGAAAGGTTTAATATTTAAAGAAATTGATGATTTAATTATTGATTCCATTGGAATTGTAGCTTTTATTTCTTTTTTCGTAGGAGGCGTAGTTTCTATTCAAACTGCATTAAATTTGACTAATCCTTTAATTCCTAAAGAGCTTATTGGGTTTGCTACACGTCAATCGATAATATTAGAATTTGCCCCAACATTTATTTCAATAATTATGGCAGGAAAAATGGGATCTTTCATCACCTCGAGTATAGGAACAATGCGTGTAACAGAGCAAATAGATGCCCTTGAAGTTATGGGAGTAAATTCATTAAATTACTTGGTTTTTCCCAAAATAATTGCCTCTCTTTTATATCCTTTTCTTATTGGAATAGCCATGTTTTTAGGAATTCTGGGCGGATGGATAGCGGGAGTTTATGGAGGATTTGTATCCAGTAATCAATTCATAACTGGACTTCAAACACAGTTTATTCCTTTTCATATTGTTTATGCTTTTATTAAAACAATCATTTTTGCATTATTATTAGCAACAATTCCTTCATTTCATGGGTATTATATGAAAGGTGGGGCTTTAGAGGTTGGAAAAGCTAGTACCGTTTCGTTTGTTTGGACCAGTGTGATGATTATTCTTATGAACTATATTTTAACCCAATTACTTTTGACAAAATGATAGAAGTTAAAAATATAGAAAAATCGTTTGAAGATTCTATAGTTTTGAGGGGTATTACAACCACATTTGAAACTGGAAAGACCAATTTAATTATAGGACAAAGTGGCTCTGGAAAAACAGTATTGCTAAAATCATTACTTGGGATTTTTACTCCAGAAGTAGGAACAATTTCATTTGATGGGAGGATTTATTCTGAATTATCAGATGATGATAAACGGACTCTAAGAACCGAAATTGGAATGGTTTTTCAGGGAAGTGCTCTATTTGACAGTATGACTGTTGAGGAAAATATTGGTTTTCCATTGAAGATGTTTACTTCAAAATCCATAGCCGAAATTCAAGAGCGAGTAAACGTTGTTATAAATAGAGTAAATCTAATTAATGCGAATAACAAAAAACCATCTGAAATTTCAGGCGGAATGCAAAAACGAGTTGCTATAGCAAGAGCGATTGTGAACAATCCTAAATATCTTTTCTGTGACGAACCCAACTCGGGTTTAGACCCAAAAACGGCAATATTAATTGACAATTTAATTCACGAAATCACAGAAGAATACAACATTACAACTGTTATTAATACTCACGACATGAACTCTGTAATGGAAATTGGCGAAAAAATAATATTCTTAAAAAATGGTGTTTTAGCTTGGGAAGGCACCAAAAATGAAGTGTTTAAAACTGATAATGAAGCTATTGTAGATTTTGTGTATTCGTCTGAGCTTTTTAAAAAAATCAGAAAAGCACAAAATAAAGAACAATAAAATAGGAACATAAGTTTCTTTTACAATTTGTTTGCTAGCGCAGTAATTCTTTTAATATCTTGCTCTTTACTTTTTGGATAAATTAATAAAATTCCTTCTTTATCCACAACAATATAGTCATCTAAACCATCAATTACAATTAGTTTATTGGCGTCTGAACGAACTATATTATTGGAAGCATTTTCGAGAATTACTTTGGCATTTATCACGCCATTATTGTTTTCATCTTTGTCTAATTTTTCATGAAGTTGCCCCCAGGTTCCCAAATCGTTCCAATCAAAAGTTGCTGGCAAAACATAGACATTTTTAGCTTTTTCTAGTATGGCATAATCAATTGAAATATTTTCTGCATTGGCATAATTTAGATTAATAAAATGCTGCTCCAAATTGGTATTATAGCTTTCATTTCCTTCTAAAAATAAAGCGTTCATTTGAGGTTGAAATTTCTCAAAAGAGGCAATTATTGATTGAGCACTCCAAATAAAAATGCCTCCATTCCAAAGAAAATTACCTGCTTCTAAAAATGATTTTGCCGTTTCATAATTTGGTTTTTCTCTGAATTGATTCACTTTTTTAATAGGATTATCATCCAATATATTATATTCAATATATCCAAAACCGGTATTTGGAAAGGTGGGTTGAATTCCCAAAGTCATAAGTACCTCATTACTTTCACAAAAATCAAAACACTGTTTTAGGTTACTGGCAAATTCACTTTCGTCTTCAATCCAATGATCGCTTGGCGCAACTACCATTACAGCATTTGGATTCATTTTTTGAATTTTTAAAGAAGCGTATAGAATACACGGTGCAGTATTTCGCATTGCTGGTTCCAACAGCACTTGATCTTGTTTTACCATTGGCAACTGCTCCAAAACTAAATCATTATATTTTTCATTGGTTAAAATCAAAATATTCTCGATCGGAATTAATTTTGACAAACGGCTAAAAGTCTTTTGTATGAGCGTACTTCCAGCACCCAACATATCGTGAAATTGTTTAGGAAGTTCTGTTGTAGAAACTGGCCAAAATCGTGATCCCACTCCGCCTGCCATTAATATTGCGTAATAATTTTTATTCATAGTGATTTAAATTGCAATGCGGTAAAGATACAAAGTTGTAAAGATTTATACTATTATCCTGGAATTATCTCCACTTCGGCATTTGCGTTAAACAAAAATAGTCTTCCTGTTTGAACCTCAATACATTCATATCGTTTGGTACGAAGTCCTTTTTTTTGAAAAATTCTACCATTTTTTATTCGAAATAAACTACCGCTTGGAACTTCATGAACAAAATAAACATCTGGTTTTCGTTCGTCAAATTGTTTTAAAGCAAAAGCTAATTTGGCATCGGTGTCACTACTTGCTGTTGGATTTCTAAAATGATTAGCTACCAAAGGCAAAACTGATTTTGGAAATATCTCTGGACGAACTAGCGGAACCATTAATCTTTGAAAGGTCATTTTCCATTCTACTCCATGAGGCAAGATGTTTCTTCCAAATTTTTCAAAGGCTACCAAATGAGCTATTTCATGAATTAAAGTAATAAGAAATCGGTATTTATTCAAATTGGCATTAACTGTAATTTCATGCTTTCCAGAAAGTCCTTTTCTGTAATCCCCATGGCGTGTTTGTCGCTCATTAACGATTTTTAAGTGCACCCGATTTAATTTGATTAATTCAAAACAAGGTTCAACGGCCTGTTCAGGAAGGTATTTAGATAGGACTTCACTCATTTATTTATCAATATTCTTATTTGACTCTAATAATGATTTGGCATTAAGCGAAGAAACAACTTTTTTTCCCGTTTTTGCTTCCAATTCTTTCATAGCAACTTTGGCAACATTTCCGCCTTGTTTTGCTACTTTTTTGCTTTCTTCAAAATTTTCAGGATTTACTGCTTGAGAAATATCTTTAGTAGAAGCTTCGGCTAACATATTTAATATCAATTCAGTATTGGTCATGTTATCACGAAGATTTTCTTTTTTTAACCCTTTCAGAATTTTATATTCTTTGGTAGTTTTTCCCGACCAAGATTTTGAAATAATATCCGTTAAAGTTGCAAATTGTTGTCCTTCTTTTAATCCTCTACTTTTCCACTCATCAGTGAGTTCTTTACGAATTTCAATACTTTTCAATCGTTGATTTATCCAATTTTCAGAATATCCTAATTGCAAATATTGTTCTAAAGCTCGGTCAATAGTAAGTTCTGGATCTTGAATTTCGTCTAATCTTTCAGAGGCAATTTGAGCAAACCAAAGTTTAAACGGTTCCGCTTTTGGTGATGGAATGGATTGAATTAACCTGAAAAGTTGCTCGGTATCTGCAACATCTGTTTTGTAAAACTTTCCATCTGAAGATTGCATTTTCAGTTGACTACAATTTGTAGCCAACTGACTTCCTTCTTTTTTAAGTCGAGTTTTTAAAACGCTCCAATACTTGCGAGCATTAGGACTTTCTGTTAAAATTGCTATCACATCAATAATAGAAACAAACCACTTTTCTTGTTCAGAATCCCAAATGGTTCTTACATTTTTACTTTCAAATAACTGAATGGCGTTTACTTTTGTCATGGTTGTATAATTTTAAATGAAGGTACAATTTACAAAAATAATTTAATATCTATGGTGTTGAACTAGAAACCTGCAACACTTTTCCGTTGTAAAATTTATTTCCAGTCAAAGCAAAATTAAAAATGTAATCGGCCATTTCTTTAGCTGAAATTGGTGCTTCGTAGCCTGGGAAAGCTTCTTGTAACATTTCAGTATTTACTGCTCCTAATGCTAAAACATTAAATGCAATTCCTTGCTCTTTGTATTCTTCGGCTAATAATTCAGATAATGTAATTAAGGCACCTTTACTGGAACTATAAGCTGCAAGTCCGGCAAACTTTGAGCTTCCTTGAATACCGCCCATAGAGCTTATAGAAACAACGTGACTTCCCTTTTGCATATAGGGCAAACAAGTTTTTATTAAATTGGCAACACCAAAAACATTTACTTTATAAACGCGTTCAAAATCAGATTGGGTTAATTGTAAAAAAGGTTTGTTTACTATACATCCAGCATTATTAATTAAAATATCAACTTTCTTCCAAGTTACGGCGATGAATTTATCTATTTGCTTCATTTCATCTTCTACAGCAACATCAATAGATAAGCACGTAATATTTGAGTTTACCATTAATTCTTGAGGAATTTTCCTGGAAATTGCCAAAACTTGGTGTCCGGCATTAGCCAATTCAATAGCCAATTCATAGCCAATTCCTCGAGAAGTTCCTGTAATGATTACGTTTTTCATAACTTATATTTATATTGGCTAAAATAACAAAAAAACCCTTTTAATATAAACTAAAAGGGCTTGAAAAAAAATTAACTTTTAGATACTACACCAAACCTCTAGAAATCACTATACGTTGAATTTCAGAAGTTCCTTCATAGATTTGAGTGATTTTAGAATCCCGCATCATACGTTCTACATGGTATTCAGCAACATAACCATTTCCACCATGAATTTGAACCGCTTCATTAGCAACTTCCAAAGCAATTTCCGAAGCATATAATTTTGCCATAGCACCTGAATGGGCAATATCTTTACCTTCATCTTTTTCGCAAGCCGCTTTCATGATTAATAGTTTAGCTGCAGTAACTTTTACATACATATCGGCCAATTTAAAAGCAATGGCTTGATGATTGAAAATTTCTTTGCCAAAAGCTTTTCTTTCGTGAGAATATTTCAAAGCGATTTCATAAGCTCCGGTTGCAATTCCGAGTGCTTGGGAGGCAATCCCAATTCTACCACCGTTTAACACATTCATGGCGAATGAAAATCCGAAACCGTCTTCACCAATTCTATTTTCTTTCGGAACTTTTACATCATTAAACATTAAAGAATGGGTATCACTTCCGCGAATTCCCATTTTTTTCTCTTTCGGACCAATATCAAATCCTGCCCAACCTTTTTCAACAATGAAAGCATTGATTCCTTTATGCCCTTTTTCCAAATCAGTTTGAGCAATTACCAAATAAGTCGAAGCTGAAGCACCATTAGTAATCCAATTTTTAGTTCCGTTTAACAAATAATAATCGCCTTTGTCAATGGCTGTTGTTTTTTGTGAGGTAGCATCACTTCCAGCTTCGGGTTCGCTCAAACAAAAAGCACCTATTACTTCTCCTTTTGCAAGTGGAACCAAATATTTCATCTTTTGATCTTCACTACAATATTTTTCCATTCCAGCACAAACCAAAGAATTGTTTACGGACATAATTACGGCAGCCGAAGCATCAACTTTGGCGATTTCGGTCATGGCTAAAACATAAGAAACGCTATCTAAACCTGCGCCACCGTATTTTGGATCGACCATCATTCCCATAAATCCCAATTCACCCATCATTTTGACTTGCTCGGTTGGGAATTTGGAATATTCATCTCTTTCAATTACTCCAGGAAGTAATTCGGCAATTGCAAAATCTTTTGCAGCTTGCTGAATCATTAAATGCTCTTCGGTAAGATTAAAATCCATATTTTTGATAAATTTTTATTTAGTAAATCTTTGTTTTAGAGTTCAAAAGTAGCACATTTTAATTAATATCTAAAACGTTTTCGTAATTTTAGCCAATGTTTAAAAAAAACTATAATGTTATTGGTGTTATGTCAGGCACATCGCTTGATGGAATCGATTTAGCTCACATAAAATTCACAATATTTGAGGGTAAATGGAGCTATAAAATTTTAGAAGCTGAAACCATTTCTTATTCACTCGATTGGCTAAATAAATTGAAAATTGCGGTCGGTTTTTCTGAGGAAAAATTAACGCAATTAAACGAAAATTACACAAAATTTTTAGGTGAAACAATAAAGTCATTTATTGAAAATTATCAAATAAAAAAAATAGACATTGTTTCTTCACATGGCCATACGGTTTTACACCAACCACAAAATGGTTTTACATTACAAATTGGAAATTTACCAGAATTAGCAACAATTTTAAATCAAAAAATAGTTTGTGATTTTCGAGTTCAAGACATAACTCTTGGTGGTCAAGGAGCCCCATTAGTACCTATCGGCGACAGCATTTTATTTTCTAATTACGATTATTGTTTGAACCTTGGAGGATTTTCAAATATTTCATTTGAAGAGAATTCCAAACGAATTGCTTTTGATATTTCTCCTGTAAATACCGTTTTAAATTTATACGCTAACAAATTAGGATTGGATTACGATGATAAAGGAAAAATTTCAAAATCAGGAAAATTAAATTCTGAATTACTCAAAGAATTAAACGATTTAGATTATTATAAAAAACGATTTCCAAAATCTCTAGGATTTGAATTTGTAAAAGAAATTATAGTCCCTCTGATTGAAAAATATTCCATTTCTATTGAAGATAAAATGCACACGTTTACTGAACATATTGCTTTGCAAACTTCTACAGCTTTGCGCAAAAAATCAGGTAAACTATTAATCACAGGCGGTGGGGCCCATAATGATTTTTTAATTACGCGAATACAATTTTACTTACCAAATATTGAAATCATAATTCCAGACACTAAAACAATAGAATTCAAGGAAGCTTTAATTTTTGCTTTGCTTGGCGTATTAAAATTAAGAAGTGAAATTAACGTTTTAAGTAGTGTTACCGGTGCAAAAATGGATCATTCCTCTGGAAAAATTTTTATACTTTAATACAAAAAATAACACGTTCTTTTTACATTTGTTTTTAGTCCTGTTTTGAACTTTAAATCAAATTATTTAAAAATATTCATTTTCTCATCATATATAGGACTTTGTATTGCTAAAAAATTCAAAACACTATGGAATACATGGTTCTGAGACAACATTTTATTGGGCTTTAGTTGTTTGGAACCATCGGATAACCAAACAATAAAGGGAATTTCAAATTGCTCTTTGGGAGCGATACTTAAAGGCAATCCGTGCATGTACAGGTTTTTTTCACCCAATGATTCGCCATGGTCAGAAACAAAAATCATTGTACTGTGAAACTGCTTTAATTGTTTTAAATCTTCTATTACTTTAGACAAAATATAATCAGTATAAACAATAGTATTATCATAGGCATTGATCAGCTCTGTATGGGAACATTTTCCTAATTCAACACTATTACAAACGGGTTTAAAAGTCTCAAATTGAGGTGGATATTTCTGACTATATGTTGGCCCGTGACTTGTGCTGGTATGCAACACGACCAATATTTTATTTTTTGTACTAGCTTCAATTTGTTCTTTAAGACCACTTAATAGAATTTCATCATAATTACATCTTTCTCCTTTGCAATAGGGCATTAATGCTTCTCTATTTTGATAATTCTTAATATGAACAGGTGGTTCGCCCCAATTGGTTGTTCTCCAAATAACATCTACATTGTTTCTAAATAAATAATTTGGTAAAATTTCATACAAATCGTCAGTGTTTGTATGTTCTAAAATACCCTTTAAACCTGCTGTAGTATAGGTAGCGCAGGATTTCGCATTAAAATGAGATACATTCGGAATTTTAGAAAGTAATGGATTTGTATTTTTAGAATAGCCATATAAAGAAAAATTCTGACTTCTAGCAGATTCACCAATAACAAGAATTACTACCGATTTCTGATTGTCTTTAATTGTTGCATTGGGAAGAACTATTTCTTTTTGATTTTTTTTGTACTCATGGGTGTAAAAAAGGGAAATATTAACTGTATAAGACCACGGCATAGCTAATCCGCCCAATACCTTTGAATTTTTATCAATCCACAACCAATTACTGGCATTTACAAATACCAAAGCTAGAATAAATAGTAGAGTAAGAGACATGGTTTTTAAAAATTGCCCCCATACAACATTTATTATTTTAACTTTAATGATGTAAACACTCGGAATAATACCAAATAGAATTACGTAGACTACTAATTTTAGGGAAAAAAAACTGCTGGACTCCTCAAATTTGGTATTGAGAATATTGCCAATCATGCTTTCATCAATAATAACATTATAAGTGTTGATAAAGTAAACGGCAATCGAATTAATTATAAAAAACAATACTAATAAAAATTTTCCAACATAACGAGACAAAAAGAAAATCAAATAAAAAACAAGAGCATTTAAAACCAACATTAGAATTACCAAACTAATTATAATAGTAATACCATTTACACCTTTATAATCAAGATTATTAAAAACAAAGGTGAAAAATGGAAGATGAAAAAATAAAAAATTAATAAAACTCATTAACAATACAAAATGAGTTATTTTAAAATTACCTTTTAAAGTAAACATAAATAAATTTATATAATGAAATAATTAAGCTGATTAATGCCACGTAATAGACAAACAAATTTTCATGAAATATTCTGATAACTAATAAAATAGAGCAAACCATCAACAAAGCAATAAAAAAAGGATAGGATTTTTTATTATTTATCCAAGACCAAATTTGGTATTTTTTATTAATAAAAATTCCAGAAATTCCAGAAATATAACCAATTATACTTCCAATAATAACATCAAGCGGATAGTGAGCTCCAACACCTACTCGCGTAAAAGAAATAATTAACGCCGTTGTAATTAATAAAAAAAACCATAATAGCTTATTCTTCCCTTTTTTGGGCATAAAAGCAAATAAAAGTACAGTCAATATTGTAAAAATAGTAATCGAATGCCCTGACGGCATACTATTATGTCCAGAAATTGTTTTTCCAACAATTTTAAAACTAGTAGTATCAAATACTGCTGCTGGTCTTGGAACTAAAAATATTTTTTTTAAAACCGTAGAAAAAAGAGCCGAAACAAGCAAAGCCGATATCAATGCTTCCCATATTTTTGGAGCATACATAATAAAAATAGTAAGAAATGACAAACAAATTAAAGCATCTCCAAACTGAGTAAGATTATAAATCAAACAAGGAAATGAAGCCAACTTAGAATTTATATAAAAAAAGTAATCTTTTTGAATTTCTATATATTTATTAATAGATAAAGCGTCTTGAGAGAAAAGAAAAAAAACAATTAAACTTAAAATGAGAATAGGTAAAAAAAACAAAGACACTTTGAGTTTGGAATAATTATAAATAACCTTAGCATTGATTGTATATTTATTTTCTAGATTTTTATCAATAAATTTATCTAACATTGCTTTAATTTTTTACTTTTTAAAAGGTGATGAACCAGTTTTTAGTAGTGTTATACTATAAAAAAAACAAAATTCTATATTCTAAGATGAGTCCAAAGATACGAAACAAACCGTAATTTGAATTCAATTTTTAATCTTGTTTACATCTACTTATATTCGGTTGTTTATTTTATCTTTTAAAGACAGATACAATAAATGTAGTGCGTTTGAAATAAAGAAAATAAAAAATAATCACTCTTAAAAATCCAAAACAGAAGTTTATTTTTTTCAACACTATTAAATATTAAAGTCGTAAAAATTAAATTAAATTTGCACACAAACAAACTATAATGAAAGAATTACTTAAAAAATTTGAAAATAAAACTCCTGAAATTGTATTCAATTGGAAAGATAGCGAAACTGAAGCCGAGGGTTGGACGGTTATAAATTCCTTACGAGGCGGAGCCGCTGGCGGAGGAACCCGAATGCGCAAAGGTTTAGATATGAACGAAGTCTTATCGTTAGCAAAAACGATGGAAGTTAAATTTTCTGTTTCGGGTCCTGCAATAGGTGGTGCCAAATCGGGAATAAATTTTGATCCGAATGACCCACGTAAAAAAGGTGTTTTGCAACGATGGTACAAAGCCGTTTCTCCGTTATTAAAAAGTTATTACGGAACTGGTGGCGATTTAAATGTAGACGAAATTCATGAGGTAATTCCGTTTACCGAAGAATGTGGGGTATGGCATCCACAAGAAGGCGTTTTTAATGGGCATTTCAAACCTTCTGAGGCGGATAAAATTAATAGAATTGGGCAGTTGCGACAAGGTGTTATCAAAGTTATTGAAAACCCAAAATTTTCTCCGGATGTTTTAAGAAAATTCACCATTGCCGATATGATTACAGGTTATGGCGTTGCCGAAGCAGTACGTCATTATTACAATACCTATGGAGGCGATTTTCGTAATAAAAAAGCTATTATTCAGGGCTTTGGAAATGTAGGTTCTGCTGCTGCTTTTTATCTTGCCGAGATGGGTGTTAAAATTATTGGAATTATTGATCGTGAAGGTGGAATTATTAATGAAATCGGATTCAACTTTGAAGAAATCAGACAATTATTCTTGAATAAAGACGGAAATAAATTGGTTGCAGACAACCTAATGCCCTTTGAAGAAATCAATCAAAAAATATGGACAATTGGCGCTGATATTTTTGCGCCCTGCGCAGCTTCAAGATTGGTTACGAAAGACCAATTGGACAATTTAATTAGTGCTGGGTTGAAAGTCATTTCATGTGGCGCCAATGTTCCGTTTGCCGATAGAGAAATTTTCTTTGGAGCTATAATGGAAGAAACCGACAGCAAAGTAAGTTTGATTCCTGATTTTATTTCCAACTGTGGAATGGCAAGAGTTTTTGCTTATTTCATGGAAAAAAAAGTACAAATGACTGACGAAGCTATTTTCTATGATATCTCAGAAACCATTAAAAAAGCAATTGAAAGAGCGCACAATTTAAATCCAAGTACCAAAAATATTTGTGCAACCGCTTTTGAAATTGCCTTAAAACAATTAGTATAATTGAAACTAAAAAAGCTATTTAATTATTTTTTTAAAAGTGAAAAAGCTGGCGGATTAATACTTTTAATCGGTACATTCATTTCGATTGCATTATCAAATTCTTCGTTATCAAATAAATACTTATCCATTTGGCATCATTCTATAGGGAACCACACTATCGAATATTGGATAAATGATGGATTAATGACTATTTTCTTTTTGCTAATTGGATTAGAATTAAAACGTGAAGTTTGCATTGGCGAATTATCAAATATAAAAGAGGCTACTCTACCAATAATTGGAGCTATCGGAGGAATGGTGGTTCCGGGTTTGTTATATATATCATTAAATTTGGGCACTAAAACGCATTCTGGGTTTGGTATTCCAATGGCTACTGACATTGCTTTTGCAATTGGTATTTTATCACTTTTGGGCAATAAAGTACCTCTTTCATTAAAAGTTTTTTTAACCGCATTGGCAGTTATTGACGATATAGGTGCTATTGTAATAATTGCTGTTTTTTACACCAAAACAATTTATTTTACTAACTTATTGATTTCATTATCCATTTTTGGTGTATTGATATTAATTAGAAAATTGAAAGTTAAAACTCTTTTTTGGTATTTAATCGGTGGATTTTTCATGTGGTATTTCATGCTGCACTCTGGAGTTCATGCAACAATAACAGGAATTCTACTTGCTTTTGCAATTCCATTTGGAGATGGAACCGAAAATACTCATTCGTATAAACTTCAAAAGTGGATACACAAACCGGTTGCATTCCTTATTATTCCCATATTTGTACTAAATAACACAGCAATTATTATCGGAAAAGATTGGCTATCTTCTTTATCAGAAACTTACTCATTAGGAATTATTATTGGTTTATGTATTGGAAAACCACTCGGAATATTAAGTTTTATTTTTCTTGCAGTAAAACTAAAACTGACCAAATTACCTAAAGAGTTCAAATGGAGTCAATTAATAGGATTAGGTTTTCTGGGTGGAATTGGATTTACAATGTCAATTTTTATAACATTATTAGCTTTTGATGACAATCAGATTATTAATAATTCCAAATTTATGATATTAATTGCATCATTCTTTTCGGGTGGAATTGGATTTATTTGGCTTAAAATAAGTAACTCTTCAAAAAAAGATTTAGATTATTAAACAACAATTTTTAGTATATTTATGCGTTAAAAAAATAAATACTAAAGCGTATGAGTTTAGATTCTTCCCCTTCAGATAAAAGAAAATCGTTTGTAATAGCAAGTCTTATTTATGGTTTGTTGTTGTTGATTTTGTTTTTTATTCGCTTTTGGCCTCCTTCAGATGAAGAGATTCTTGCTATGGCAGGTGGTGGAGGTGGTGGAGGTGTTACAATCAATTTTGGTGATACCGACTTTGGTTCTGGCAAAAATTATGATAGTAAAGAATTGGAAGTAAAAAACAATACCCAACAAGCTTTGGCAAAAGAAATACCTGAAGAAGACATCATAACTCAAGATGAGGAAGGGGATAAAAGCGATGCTATTGTCGGTAAAAATGACCCTGTTAAAAATCCGAAAACACTTATAAAACCTGAAGTTGTTAAACCTTTAGAAGTCAAAAAACCTGTTGTTAAAAAAGTGGACGAAGCATTAGCAAACATTCTACACGGAAACAAAAAAGGAGGTGATGGAAACAGCAGTTCCTCTGGAAATCAAGGTCGAGCCAACGGAGATATCAACTCGAATGGATACAATGGTTCTGGTGTCTCTGGTGGCGGCTCTGGAGGCGGTAATGGTAAAGGAAACGGTACAGGTTCTGGAATGGGTACAGGTTCTGGAAGTGGTGGCGGAAATGGAAGTGGTACAGGAAAAGGAACTGGTTCAGGATATGCACTTGGAGGCAGAAAACCTTTAAACAAACCCGCTCCAGAAAATTGTGGAAATGATACAGGTACTATTGTAGTAAAAATAATTGTCGATAAAAATGGAACTGCAATAAGTGCTAGTCCTGGATACAGAGGAACTAAAAACTCCACTAGCTGTATGTTGAACGCTGCAAAAATAGCCGCTCTAGCAACCAAGTGGGAACCAAGTTCAATTGGTGCAGAAAAACAAGAAGGGACAATTACCTATAATTTTACAATAATGAATTAATCTCAGGTTTTGGAATTGAAAATCCAAAAACTATACCTCCAAAGAACATTTTATTTTTTTTAATACACAAAAATCAAACGGAATTACTAAAGAAAAAGCCGGTCTTAAATAAATTACTATTAAATAAAAAATAAATGAAAACAAAAATAATTTTCTTTGTTATGTTATTTATTGGATTTATGAGTTATTCGCAACAAGATGCTCAATACACCCAATACATGTATAATACAGAAACCATTAATCCGGCATATGCAGGATCGCGAGGAGTTTTAAGTATATTTGGATTATACCGCGCACAATGGGTCGGATTAGATGGTGCTCCAAAAACAGGCAACTTTTCAATTAACTCTCCAATTGAAAATTCAAATATTGGAGTTGGATTAACTTTAATTAATGATCAAATAGGTCCTACAGTTAGCAATTCTTTATCTGCCGATTTATCCTATACCATTAGAACCTCAGAAGTATATAAATTATCATTTGGTTTAAAAGGAACAGCAAATTTCTTTAATTTCTATAAAGAAAAACTTAACCCTCAAATAATTACTGACCCTACTTTAGGGAATTTAAATAATTATTTTTCCCAAAATATTGGTGCAGGGGCTTACTTGCATTCTAATAAAATGTATTTAGGATTATCAGTTCCTAATTTTTTTCAAACAAAAATGTATCATGACAATGAATATGCTGTTTATACCCAGCGCATGAACATTTATTTTATTGGAGGTTATGTCTTTAATTTATCTCCAGATATCAAGTTTAAGCCGGCCTTTTTAGTAAAAACTGTTTATGGAGCGCCTTTACAATTAAATCTTTCAGCAAATATGTTGTTTTATGATAAATTTATGCTTGGTGCTGCTTATAGATGGGATGCAGCAGGAAGTTTGATGGCAGGATTTCAAGTTAGTGAAGGCCTGTATATTGGTTATGGGTATGATTTAGATACTACCCATTTGGCGCACTATAACTCAGGTTCACATGAAATATTTTTACGATATGAGTTTTTTAAACATAATAATAGAATTGTTTCACCAAGATTTTTTTAATATTTATATAGGATGAAAAATAAAATAAAATACTTAATTCTTGCAGGGATTGTTTCTTTGAACATTAATGCACAATCTGTAAAAATTAAAGAAGTTAAAGCAGCTAATCAATATGAAAAATTTGCTTATGTAAATGCAATTAAAACCTACGAACGAATATTTGCAAAAGGGTATAAATCACAAGATTTATTGGAAAAATTAGGAGATTCCTATTATTTTAAAGCCGATTTAAATAATGCTGCAAAATGGTATACTGAACTTTTCAATTTTTCTCAAGATATAACCCCAGAATATTATTACCGCTATTCGCAATCATTAAAAGCTATAAAAGATTATAAAAAAGCAGATGAGATGATGGCTGTATTTATTCAAAAAAACGGTAACGATTTAAGAGCAAAATTAGCCAACTCGCAAAAAAATTATTTAGAACAAATTAAAAAAAATTCTGGGCGTTTTATTATTAATAATGCAGGAATAAACTCAAAATATTCTGATTACGGAAGTAGTTTTTATAAAAATAAAATAATTTTTACATCCGCTAGAGATACTGGAGGCATTGTAAATAGAACTCACGATTGGACAGGTGAAAGTTTTACCAATTTATACGATGCAGATACACTATCAAACGTTTCTAAATTAAAACCTGCCAAATTTGGAGCTAATTTAAATTCCAAATTTCATGAAGCTACACCAGTGTTTACCAAAGATGGCAAAACTGTATATTTTACTAGAAATAATTTTTTAAATGGTAAAAAAAGGAAAGACACGCAAAATTCAACTTTATTGAAAATTTATAAAGCAACTATAGTGGATTCTAAATTCACAAACATAACTGAATTACCATTCAATAGTGACAATTATAATGTTGCACATCCTGCACTCAGTACAGATGAAAAAACGTTGTATTTTGCATCCAATATGCCAGGTACTTTAGGACAATCTGACTTATTTAAAGTGGCCATAAATACGGATGGAAGTTTTGGAAATCCAGTAAATTTAGGGAATGTAATCAATACTGAAGGAAGAGAAACATTTCCAATGATAACATCCGATAATGAAATTTATTTTGCTTCAGACGGGCATCCCGGGCTTGGAGGATTAGATGTTTTTGTGTCAAAAATGGAGAAAGAAGGAAATTATAAATATGTAATTAATGTGGGGGAACCCGTAAATAGTTCGCAAGATGACTTTGCATTTTTAATAAATGATATTACAAGAGTTGGATATGTAACATCCAATAGAGAAGGCGGACTAGGAAGTGATGATATTTATAAATTTAAAGAAACCAAAAAAATTGAATACCCTTGTGAACAGCTTTTAAAAGGAGATGTAACAGAAAAAGCAAACGGACTTCCATTAGCATATTCTAGAGTAACCCTTTCGGATTCAGAATACAAAATGCTAAAAGATAGTTCCACGGATGGCGAAGGAAAATTTGATTTTGGTACTGTGGATTGCGATTCTAAATATTATGTAAAAGCCGAGAAAAGTGAGTATTCTACTGCTGAAAAAACAGTGCCTATTCCGAACGAATCTGGAGAAACCTTCGTAGGTTTAGAACTTGAAAAAGAAGTAAACGAAGTAAAAGTTAACGATGATTTATTTAAAGCTTTTGCTATTAAACAAATTTACTTTGATTTAGACAAATCCTTCATTCGTATAGATGCCGAAGTAGCGTTAGCCAAAATTTTAGATGTTTTAGAACAATATCCAGCCATGGAAATTGATATTCGTTCGCACACCGATTGTCGCCAAACTGCTAAATACAATCTTTCATTGTCCGATAGGAGAGCCAAATCAACCATGGCTTGGTTAATTCAAAAAGGAATCAATAAATCAAGAATCACCGGAAGAGGTTATGGAGAATCACAACTTATAAATAATTGTGGATGTGAACCAACAAATGAATCTAATTGCACTGAAGAACAACATCAAGCCAATAGAAGATCCGAGTTTATTATTACGAAGTTATAATTGATATTTACCCTAACTTATTGAAGAAATACAATAAAAAAATAACCCCTAAAATTAATTTAGAGGCTATTGGTACAAGTGGGCGATATTGATTTAACTTCAAATCAAATGTTGGATTTTTTAGAATATTTTATTGAGGAAATGTCATAAAAAAAACCTCTAAATTGCTTTAGAGGTTTTTGGTACGACAGTGGGCGATGAGGGGTTCGAACCCCCGACCCCCTCGGTGTAAACGAGGTGCTCTGAACCAGCTGAGCTAATCGCCCGATTAGTGCTTGATTGCGAGTGCAAATATAACACTCTTTTTTACATCTACAAATATATTTTTAAAAATTTACAAAATTTCTGCTACAACAAAAGTACTTCCCCCTATATAAATTAGATCGTTTTTATTTGCATTTTTTAGAGCATCTTGATAAGCGGTTAAAACAGAATAATATACTTTCCCGTTAAGTTGAAAATCTTTTGCTTTTTGCATTAAAGTTTCTGCTTCTAAACCACGTGATACGTTTGGTTTACAGAAATAATATTTTGCACCTACAGGAAATAATGGTAAAATTTCATCTAAATTTTTGTCGTTTACTACTCCTAAAACAATATGCAATACTTGAAATTTTTCTTTTTGAACTTGATGTAAAACTATCTTTAGTCCATCAGCATTGTGAGCCGTGTCGCAAATTGCTTTTGGGTTTTCATTTATTTGCTGCCAGCGGCCTTGTAACCCTGTATTTTTAACAACATTTGAAAAACCATTTTTGATGTCTTGTTCTGATATTTTAAATTCCTTTTGATTTTGTAAAACAGCAACAGTTTGTTGCACCGTTTTTTTATTTGACAATTGATAATCCCCTAATAAAACGGACGGAAAAGTTTTCTTAATTAAATCAGATGCAAAATAAATTTCTGAATTTGTGTCCGTAGCTTTTGCTGAAAAAACTTCTTTAGTTTCTGTTGTAAATTCTCCAATAACAACAGGTATATTTTGTTTTATAATCCCCGCTTTTTCGTGTGCAATACAGGATAAAGTGTTCCCTAAAAATTGGGTGTGATCCAATCCAATATTTGTAATAATGGAAACCAATGGAGTTATAACATTGGTAGAATCCAATCTCCCACCCATGCCTACTTCTATAATATTTATATCTGTTTTTTCTTTTACAAAATATTCAAATGCCAATCCAACAGTCATTTCAAAAAAACTCAGTTCGTTTGATTCAAAGAATGATTTGTTCTTCGATACAAATTTGCAAACAAAATCTTCAGAAATTTCTAGTCCATTTACTTTAATGCGTTCTCTAAAATCCTTTAGATGAGGCGAAGTATACAAACCTACCTTATAACCTGCTTCTTGTAAAACAGAAGCTAATAGATGGGAGGTAGATCCTTTTCCGTTGGTACCAGCAACATGAATACATTTTATTTTATTTTCAGGATGATTCAAGTGTATCATTAACAAAATGGTATTAGTCAAATCTTCTTTATAAGCCGAAGCGCCTTGAAGTTGATATACCGGAAGTTGATTAAACAACCATTCCTTAGTCTCTTTATAGTTCATTTCTTTTTAAATAATAATTTCATTTTAAATAATAATTTCACAATTTTGTAGTTTACTTTAATATAGAATTTATCTTTATTGCAAATTTGAGATTATTTTTAATACTAAATCAAAAATAAAATTTATATGACTAACTTTTTTCTTCAAATCCAAAATGATTCAATTGCAAAAGCCGCAGGCGCAGTAATTGAAGGTACGGCAAAAACTAATGAGATTTCGGTTTTAGGATTTATAATAAAAGGAGGTTTTTTCCTTATTCCTATTGCACTTTTGTTGTTTTACACATTTTATTTAATAATTGAACGCTTCTTATACATTCATAAACGCGCGGTAATTGATCCAAATTTGATTCGCGATATTCGTGATAATTTGAATGCCGGAAATCTTGATGCCGCAGTTTCTATTGCAGAAAGAAACGGAACTGCTTCTGGATATGTTCTTCGTGAAGGAATTTTAACCATTGGAAGACCAATTTCTGAAATTGAATCTAATATGGAACGTGCAGCTAATATTGAAATTGGTGAAATGGAACGAAAACTAGGACAATTAGGACTTATCGCTGGGATTGCGCCAACATTTGGATTTATTGGTACGATTTCAGGAGTTATCAAAATTTTTTATAGCATTTCTCAAACAGAAGATATTAGCATTGGAAATATCTCAGGGGGACTTTATGAAAAAATGATTAGTTCTGGTTCAGGACTTGTAGTGGGTATTATTGCTTATTCGGCCTATCACTTGTTTAACGGAAAAATAGATGGTTTTGCGTTAAGCATTCAAAAACAAGTGTTAGATTTTGTTAATATAATTCAACGTCCAAATGGTAAAACGAAATAAACGATTTCATGCGGAAGTAGCTACTTCATCTCTGAGTGACATCATGTTTTTCTTGCTTTTGTTTTTCTTAATTATATCCACATTAGCCAATCCGAATGTGATTAAAATGACCTTGCCAAAATCTAAAACGAACGAAAAAACCAACAAACAACTCATTAGTTTATCGGTAACCGAAGAAAAGCGTTTTTATTTGGATAAAGAAGAAGTGGCTTTTGATCAATTAGAAACTACTTTATTATCAAAAATGGGCGATTCAAAAGACCAAACTGTAGTGGTTCGAATTCCTTTCAATCTTCAAGTTCAAGATTTAGTAGATGTATTGCAAATTGGCGTTAAGAACAAATTAAAGTTTGTTATCGCTACTAATAATTCCAAATAACTTGGAATTGATTTACTAATATAAAAAATGCCCAAAATATTAATTTTTTGGGCTTTATTTATTTTGTTATCCGTGAATCGTTTCCGCTTTTCCATAGTTGCTTATCAATTCGCCTTCAAATTCAATCCATTCTTTCCAACGCTTGTCTACATCAACTTTTTCAGTATATTTTCGAGCAAATCCTAAAAAAGAAGTATAATGTCCTGCTTCACTAATCATCAATTCTCTATAAAATTTGGCTAGTTCTTTATCTTCAATATTTTGTGAAAGGACTTTAAAACGTTCACAACTTCTTGCTTCAATCATTGCCGAAAATAAAAGTCTATCTATAAAAGCATCATTGCGACTTCCATCTTTTTTCATGAATTTAAAAAGCTCATTTACATAATGATCTTTTCGTTCTCTTCCCAAAGTTAATCCGCGCTCTTTGATAATGTTATGCACCATTTGAAAATGTTGTAATTCTTCTTGAGCAATTTCTAGCAACGAAGTAACCAAATCTTCATGTTCAGAGTTTTGAGTAATTAAAGTAATTACATTAGTTGCTGCTTTTTGTTCACACCAAGCATGATCGGTAAGAATCTCTTCAATATTGGATTCAACTATAGTTACCCATCTTGGATCGGTTTTCAATTTTAGACCTAACATTTTTATACAATTTTAGAGTATTGCAAAATTATGTCTTTTCTTTGTATTTGTATTTGATATTATGCTAAAATCTATAAGTTTATTAATCATTGGTTTTGTTTGGCCCGAACCAAAATCATCCGCTGCTGGAAATCGAATGATGCAGCTGATTGAATTGTTTCTGGTAGATGGTTACGAAATTACTTTTGCAAGTACGGCACTGAATTTAGAATTTTCGGAAGATTTATCAATTTTTGGAATTGAATGTAAATCAATCGAATTGAATTCTTCCACTTTTGATGAATTCCTAAAAAAATTAAGCCCAACGATTGTTTTATTTGATCGATTTATGGTGGAAGAACAATTTGGCTGGCGGGTTTCTGAAAATTGTCCAAATGCTTTAAAAATATTGGATACAGAAGATTTGCATTGTTTGCGTCAGGCAAGACAATTGGCAGTTAAAGAAAATCGAGAGTTTACATTTGATGATTTATTTACTGATGTTGCTAAAAGAGAAATTGCTAGTATTTTAAGATGTGATGTTTCATTAATGGTTTCTGAATTTGAAATTGAATTGCTTCAAAATCAATTTAAAATATCAAAAGAGTTACTTTATTATTTACCAATTTTTGCAAATAAACTAGATGATATTCCATCATTTGATAAACGAAATGATTTTGTTTTTATTGGAAACTTTCTTCATGAGCCCAATTGGGATTGTGTACGCTATCTATCAGAAATTATTTGGCCAATTCTGCATATGAAATTACCTGAAACTAAAATGTTGATTTATGGTGCATATCCAGCTCAAAAAGTACTACAACTTCACAACGAAAAACAGAATTTTCATATCATGGGACGAGCAGAAAATGCTTTTGATGTTGTAAAAAATGTAAAATTGGTCCTCGCTCCTATTCGTTTTGGGGCAGGAATTAAAGGAAAATTGATAGAGGCGATGCAATGTGGCACTCCGAGTGTAACTACTCCTGTTGGTGCCGAAGCAATGTATGGAAATCTAAACTGGAATGGTTTTGTAAAAGACAATCCAAATGATTTTGTTGATGCAGCAGTTTTACTTTATCAGGAGGAAAAACTTTGGAATAAAAGTCAGAAAAATGGATTTGATATTTTAGAAAATCGATATAAAAAATCCTTATTTGCAGAAGACTTTATTATTCATGTTGATTCGCTTTTGGACCATTTAGAGCGCCATAGAAACGCCAATTTTATGGGAGCAATTTTGCAACACCACTCTCATTCAAGCACAAAATATATGGGTAAATGGATAGAGGAAAAGAATAAGAAACCGAATTAAGTTCCAATAAAAAATCCTGCTCATCGCTGAACAGGATTTGGTTTAGAATTATCTTAATTATGCCAGCATGGTTACTGGATTCTCAATAAACATTTTTAAAGTTTGTAAAAACTGTGCTCCAGTAGCACCATCAATGGTTCTGTGGTCACAAGCTAATGAAAGCATCATCGTATTTCCTACAACAATTTGACCATTTTTAACAACTGGTTTTTCAATGATTGCTCCAACAGATAATATAGCCGAATTGGGTTGGTTAATAATGGAATTAAATTCAACAATGCCAAACATTCCAAGATTAGAAACCGTAAAAGTACTTCCTTCCATTTCGGTTGGTAGTAATTTTTTAGTTTTTGCTCTTCCTGCTAAATCTCTTACACTAGCACCTATTTGAGATAAGTTCATAGCGTCTGTAAAACGTAAAACCGGAACTACTAATCCGTCTTCTACAGCTACAGCTACTCCAATATTTACATGGTGATTGATGGTAGTAGCATCTTCTTTCCATTGTGAATTTATTTTTGGATGCTTTTTCAATGCCATTGCACAGGCTTTGATTACCATATCGTTGAACGAAACTTTAGTATCTGGAACAGCGTTTATAATAGCTCTCGATCTCATAGCTTCATCCATGCTTACTTCAATTGTTAAGTTGTAATGAGGAGCTGTAAAAAGTGATTCTGCCAAACGTTTCGCAATGATTTTACGCATTTGCGAATTTTTGATTTCTTCGGTAACTACTTCTCCAACTGGCATAAATGGTTTTGCTACCGTTTGAGTTTCTATTTGAGCAACAGCTTGCGGCGCTGCAACCGGAGTCGAAGAATTGAATTTTTCTATATCACTTTTTACTATTCTTCCGTTTTCACCAGAACCTGTAACTTGAGATAGGTTAATTCCTTTGTCTTTAGCTATTTGTTTTGCTAATGGAGAGGCGAAGATTCGATCATTTGAATTGGAAGTTGGAATTTGATAGCTAGAGGTTGTAGCAACTGGAGCTTGAACTTTTTCTATATTTTCAGTAACTGCTACTTCTCCTTTACCATAATTTTCTGCTATACCTGTAATGTCTGTTCCGGCAGGACCAATAATAGCTAAGACGCTATCTACTGGAGCCGATTCACCTTCGTTAATTCCAATAAACAACAAAGTTCCTGAGTTGAACGATTCGAATTCCATCGTTGCTTTATCGGTTTCTATTTCGGCAAGGATATCACCTTCTTTTACCATATCACCCACTTTTTTCAACCAAGTTGCCACGGTTCCAGTAGTCATCGTGTCACTCAAACGAGGCATTGTGATTACTTTTACATTAGCAGGTAAGGTTGTAGGTTGTGGGTTATGGGTTGTAGGAGTGGGAAATTTTTCTTCGGTTTTTGTTTCGGCTACATTACTAGCTCCCCCTACAAGGGTTGGAGGGTTTATAAGTGCTGAAATGTCTTCTCCTTCTTTTCCTATAATTGCAAGAAGTGAGTCAACAGGAGCCGATTCGCCTTCTGGAATACCGATGTGTAATAAAACCCCTGAATTGAAAGATTCAAATTCCATTGTTGCTTTATCGGTTTCTATTTCGGCTAAAATGTCACCTTCTTTTATTGTATCACCTACTTTTTTAAGCCATGTTGCAACAGTTCCTTCTGTCATAGTATCGCTCAAACGAGGCATGTTTATTACTGTTGCCATAATTATAATCTATGAGAAATGAAAGGATAGTTTTCTTGTTCGTATACCACATCATACAATTGTTGTGGTTCTGGAAAAGGAGATTCTTCGGCAAATTTTTCACATTCGTCAACCAAGTCTTTCACACGCTGGTCAATTGTTTCAATTTCTGCTTCGGTGGCGTATTTTTTTTCTTTTATAATATCTAAAACTTGAGTAATTGGATCTATTTTTCTGTATTCTTCCACTTCGTCTTTTGTACGATATAGTTGAGCATCAGACATGGAATGACCTCTGTAACGGTATGTTTTCATTTCTAAAAATGTTGGTCCGTCACCACGACGTGCTCTGTCTATAGCTTCTTGCATTGCTTCAGCTACTTTCACAGGATTCATTCCGTCAACAGGACCACAAGGCATTTCATAACCTAAACCAAGTTTCCAAATATCGGTGTGGTTCGCTGTTCGTTCAACAGAAGTTCCCATAGCATAGCCATTGTTTTCACAAATGAATACTACTGGAAGTTTCCATAACATTGCCATATTGAAAGCTTCATGAAGCGAACCTTGACGTGCAGCACCATCACCAAAATAGGTCATTGTAACTCCGCCTGTTTCAAAATATTTATCGGCAAAAGCCATTCCAGCACCAACAGGAATTTGAGCGCCCACGATTCCGTGACCACCAAAAAAACCTTTTTCTTTAGAAAAAATATGCATAGAACCACCCATTCCTTTAGAAGTTCCGGTTACTTTTCCGAACAACTCGGCCATAACTCTTTTTGGATCAACACCCATTGCTATTGGCTGAACGTGATTACGATAAGCAGTAATCATTTTATCTTTTGACAAGTCCATTGCATGAATTGCACCTGCAAGAACTGCTTCTTGACCGTTATATAAATGTAAAAATCCTCTAACTTTTTGTTGGATGTAAACAGCAGCTAATTTGTCTTCAAATTTTCTCCAAAACTGCATTTCTTCATACCATTGAAGATAGGTTTCTTTTGTAATTGGTTTCATTTTTTAATGAATTACTAGATTAATTTATTGTAATCGGTTCTCAAAACTGATTATTCTATAATTTGAGAATTGCAAAAGTAAGATATTGATAGTAGATGTAAAAATAAATGATAATGAAAATGTAATTTTTTTAAACACTTTTTTCTTTAATATTAACTATATCGTTATAGCTTACAAGGATGTTTTGTCAAAGGTAAGTGGTAATAAGTTATTTATTGAATTTGATTTGTAAACTTCCCCTGATGCACCCATGAAATAAATTTCAATAGGCGTTTCTTGTTTGAATTCATATTCTGCTATAGATTGTCGGCATGCACCACAAGGCGGAATTGGCGACAATGTTGGATTAGTATCAGATGCTGCAGAGATTGCAAATTTTACAATTTTAGCACTCGGATATACGGCTCCTGCTTGAAATACAGCTACTCTTTCTGCACATAGGCCCGATGGATACGCTGCATTTTCTTGATTAGAACCCAATACAATTTTACCATTATCTAATAAAATTGCTGCTCCGACTCTGAATCTCGAATAAGGCGCATAAGCATTTTTACGGATTTCAATTGCTTGATTCATTAAAGATTGAATTTCTGATGGCAAACTAGTAACCGAATCAAACACTTCAAATGTGGTGGTAATTTTAATTTCTTTCATTAGTTATAGAGGAAAAAAAATCCAAATTTCGGTAAAGAAATTTGGATGTAATTAAATTTTAATATTTTACTATAAATCATCGTATTTATCACCAAAATTAAAGGTCAGAGAAAAACGAAGCGTATTTTCTAAAGGGTTTTTAACTTTGGAAGCAGAGAACAAGTAAGACACGTCAACTTTAACTACATTGTACTTGAAACCAGCTCCTAGTGAGAAGAATTTTCTGGCTCCCTTCATTGGGCTTTCGTGGAAATAACCCATTCTAAAAGCAAAAGAATCTTGATAGGAATATTCTGAACCAACGGAATACGTAAACTCTTTTAGTTCTTCTGACAAACCACCTGGTGCATCGTTAAAAGATTTAAACATCCCTGAAACCCAATTGATTTTTTTATAATCCGAATACGCTTGACTAAGGTCGTTGTTGTCAATTACTCCATCACCATTATAATCAGTCATGTGACTGGAATCTATTTGAGGAGTTGGTACCATTAATTTTGCAAATTCCACATTTAGAGCCACTTTACTGTACTCATCAAGAATAAAGTCAAAACCTCCTCCAATGCGCATATTGGCAGGAAGATAATTAGAAGTAATATCGTTTTTGGTATTATCATAACTGATTTTCGGACCCATATTTTGGAAATTGAATCCCAAACGGTACCTTCCATTAAAGTCATTAAACGCTATTTCTTCCGATTGATAAAAACCAGCAACATCTACTGCAAAAGACTTTCCAGCTACTGCATCGGTATTAACATCAGCAATTTTTAAGTTGGATCTAATGTACCTTCCACCCACAGCCATACTAAAATGATTACTTAATTTCAGGGAATAGGAGCCATCCAAAGCCAACTCGTTTGGCTTGACAACATTGGCTGGATCGTCAAAATTTTGTCTTAATTCTATTTCACCCAAACTGAAATAACGCAAACTGGTTGCAAAGGCACTTCGTTCTGAAAGTCGATTGTAGTAATTTACTTGACCTAATGAAATATCGTTTACTAATTGAGTTAAGTATGGTGTATAACTGATTGAAAATCCTTGCTTATCAAGTGCAAAAGCATATTTTGCAGGGTTCCACTGTTGTGAATAGGCATCAGCAGAGGTAGCAACCCCTTGATCGGCCATACCCGCAGCACGAGCATCGGCCGCCACAAGTAAAAATGGAACACCTGTTGTTATTACTCTTTCTTGTGCATTACTAGGTTGACTGTACAATACAACCATTAGTAAAACTAAAATCGTTTTACTTGAACAGTTAAGTTTATTTATGAGGAATTCGTGAAGTTTCAATTTCATTTTCAATTTATAAATATTTAACAAATATAGTATTTTCTTAAAGGATAACAAGTTTTTCTATTTTTTCTGCTTTATTTCCAGAAATAGTTGAACGAACGGTTAGTTTGTATATATAGACCCCTTTACCTATTTTATCTCCAAAATCATCTTTACCGTCCCAAGTGATTTCTCTTGACAGAAACCCGTCAGTAGTTACTGTTTGGTTGATTGTTTTTACAATTTTGCCGGTAATTGTAATTATTTGAACTTGAACCTCTAACGGTTCGTATGGTTTGTTGTGATTGAACCAAAACTGGGTATAATTTACAAACGGATTGGGATAATTCAAAACATTACTTAGGGTTACACCATCACTGTCGGCAACAACAAATTGAATTTCGGCAGACACAAAGTTATTATAAACATCCCAAGCTTTAAATTTAAGGGTGTGTAATCCTTTAGCTAAATTTCTAAATGGAAATCTAATTTTACCTTTAGTGTAATTATTTAATTCCGTTTCGTAATAATCGTTTAAAATATAGGGTTTTGTTTCATCTCCATCCAATATGGCAACAATATCATGACCTATTCCGCTTGCGGTATTTATTCCATGTTCATCTTCTAGAAATACTAGAAAGAAAGGTGAAACATTGGAGATACCGCCGTTAACAAAAGATTCGTCGTTCATGTAGAGGCGCACTTTTGGGGGCGTTATATCTGCAACAGCATTGGTGTTAATACCTCCCACTTTTATGTCTAAGTTATAACCTGTTTTATCGAGTAATACTTGATTTCGCTTGGCATAAAAACTGACTCTTCCATTTCCTAAAGGAATTTTAATATCTCTTGGAACCACGAATCCTAATTCAAAATTGCCGTTGTTTACGGAAGCATTTCCTCTAAAAATAGTTTCTCCCAAATTTGCAAAACTTATTGGCGGACTGTATCCATCATTATTTAAAGTTGAACGGGAATAATTTTTATCAAATACATTAACGGCAATATCGCCATTATAATTGGTCAATAAATTTCCAGATTCATCACGAACTTCACCAGATAATTTAACATAACTAAGTGCTTTTAAATCATCTATAGGCTGCGTTATTGAAACATCATTAACTTTAGTGAGCACCACTTTTGGTTTTGGAATTGCCAACAATAATGCAGGATCACCAAGATAAGAAGTGACGCTAATTGCGGAGTTGTCATTACTCTCACTTTTGGTTAATCGCAGTGCTTCAGCTATAGAGATATTAGAATTTGAACTTAAACCATAACCTAAAAGATATTGAGATAAAATGCTGTTAAACTGAAAAGCATAACTAATTTCTCTTGTAGTCGTGACCATAGAGATAGCTCCGCCTTTTGGGTTCCAATAGGTATATTCTCCTGCAGTTGGTCGATAGGGATTGTCAAAACGAGAAAACTGACATGTAATTGTAATAAATAAAGGATACTTGAATTGATTATTAAAATTATACCCGTCCAGTTTGTCCCAAAGTCGTTCTCCCGTCAAACCATCTTCTCCACCATGACCTAGGTAATTAAATATTAATGCCCCATGTTCAAAATCATTAGTCATTTCCTCTTTTGCCGCTGGATATCTTGCACCACCAGCAGTAGTTTCTTGTTGATAAGAATCTAATAGTATTTTTTTAAAGTTAAAAAATGGTTTATTAGCGTACACATCATCTGTTAAACTATTTTGTGCATCCTGTAAAACATTGTCACCATCTTTGTCAGTATCGTCTGAAATGGCTACATAATTATTTCTCCAACTTCCGTACGATTTTATGTCATGATATTCTAATACTTTATTTATCATTTCATCTGCCTGTTGAACCGAGGACACCAACATTCTGCCCACAGCAATATCTGGTTTACCATAATAGCTATCTAAATTTCCTTCGTTATCATCCATTTCTACAAAAAAATCATCGGATGAAAAGGATGCCGAAGTTTCATAATAACTACTAACGGCATGATAAATTGGAACAATATTGGTGTTATTTGGGATTCTATTTTTAAAATCGAAGGAAGCATCGCCAAATAAATTGACATATTTTACTCTAGCCGATGGTGAAGAGGCATTTTGATACACATATTTTATGAAATTTCTAATGGCCCCGATATCTTGTTTACCTCCCCCAAATTCTTGATATATGGCATCTAAGTTTACTACTTTTACATTCAAACCCGAATAACTTCTATGAAAATTAGCCAATTTTTCGGCTTCAGAGTTTAAAAAACCTGAGGTTATTATCAAATAATCAATGTCTTGAAAACTTCCTTGTGAATTAATAAAAATAGTTCCTTTCAAATTTTGATTTGAAACGGAAGTATTTAGCTCTTTCCCTGGTGTATAAAAATCAGATTCATCAATGGCGACATACTTTTTAGAATTCAAAAAATCTTTAAATGAAAAATTACTTTGTGACGAATTGGAAATTGAAGCAACATTATAGATATCGGTAATATCCCATACTTGACTAATGTTTGTTGCATTTGAAAATTGATAGTTGGCAATAGAATTTATTTGACTGTTGGTATTAGTATATTGAAATCGGAACTGTCTTCCTATGCCATTCAAATTGCTTTTTGCCGAAATATTAATAAAATCCAAATACCCTTTAGATGTGGGAACTCCACTATTGTTGAAAGTTAATTTTACACTGATGTTTTGAGCTGCTGTAATATTTGACACTATTGAACTTTGAGCCGCAACAATTCCTGTATTTAATAAAACCGCAGATAAATTCATAGTTCCAATATTTTGTCCATTGACAGCCGCAGTAAAAGAAGTAGCAACTACAGAATTTCCTCCGGTGTGAATCTCAATTTTGGCGGGTGCAGTGGTAACGATGTTCGGTAAATTAAAATCAAAAATTTGTTCATTAGTCATGCTAAAATTTTCTCCAAACCAAGTTCTTCCTAATCGACCAATGTTGGTTAAATCTACTTCGTGAAATTGATAATCATCAAATGTGGTTACGTTTTCTGTTGCACTTCCACTTGGCTGAATCATCTGTGCGATTCGTTTTCCATTTCCTCCATCTACATTTATATAATAGTATGAAGCGTCGGAATACAAATTAATATTTGTTTTATTTTCAGCGCTCCAATTATCAACTCCTTCTGCATAAAACAGAATATAATCGTTATCGTCAAAAGAGCCATCCGATTCACCAATTACTTGAATAGCATTTTCCTGCAAATCATTGGTATAGGGAACACTGTTTTTAAGAGGCAACATTCGCCCACCATTTCCGTATATTTTAATGTTTTGTGGATTTATAGCATTAACATTGAATCCTAAATCAGACATAAAACCTTTTGATATTTTGTAAACACCTGATTTTGTAACATAAATTCGTTTCCAAAATCCAGATGCAAGAACAGAATTTGAGACGCTAGCAGTATTTTGGAAATTATTTGTTTTTGAATTTGTTGAAGCAAAAGAATAATTATAGTTAAAAGAAATAACTTTTTTATAGCCACTTTCATCTTTAAAAATTGGAAAAAATTTAAATAAAACAGAAATTTTATCACGAGAAATTTCATTTTTAATAGAGGCGTTTATACTGTTCTTAATGTTTTTTTTATCTAGGTCACCTAGTTGAGATTCATCAATAGATACAAAAACAATATTTGAAATTATCAAAGATTTTTCATCAATCAATGAAGATGAATCAATTTTTTTAATAAAAAAAATTTCTTTTGTTTGAATGTCAAAGTTAAAACTATCCGATTCAAATTGAGGTAAATTGAATTTAAAATCACTAAACGGATAATTGGTTTTTTCAATCCAATTAATAGTAATAGCCCCTGAGTATTGAGCATGAATCAACAAAGTAAACAAAAACAACAATAAGGTAACAAACTTTTTCATTGATAAGTTAACGTAATTTTATTTTAAATATTACGAAAGGTAAAAATAAAATTTTTAAATCGTTTTAAACAATAATAAAAAAGAAATAGCGTTATCATTATTAATGACTGAAAAAAAAATTATTAATATTAAAAAAGATGTTGCAATATCAAGGTTAATTATTATATTGCACCTCGAAAATTTATTACCTAATAAGAGTATGAGAGTTAACAAATTTATGACAATCAAGTTGTTACTAGTGTTGGCACTAATGGCAAGTTTTACAAGTTGTAGCAAAAAATCAAGTTCTAATGCAGGATCTAAAGCTACAGGATGGAAAATCAATGACAAAAAAGGAGGATTCCAGTATGCTTCTAAATTTAAAAAACAAGAAACAGCGCCGGGATTGGTTTTGGTTGAAGGAGGAACATTTACAATGGGTAAAGTTGCAGATGATCCTATGCACGATTGGAACAACACTCCAAATCAACAACATGTCCAATCTTTTTACATGGATGAAACCGAAGTAACCAATGTAATGTATATGGAATACTTAGATTGGTTGAAAAGGGTTTTCCCACCAGAAGAAGAAAATTATAAAAATATTTACGAAGGTGCTTCTCTTGATACACTAGTATGGAGAAATAGATTGGGTTATAACGAAACCATGACCAATAACTATTTAAGACATCCTGCTTATGCAGAATATCCAGTAGTAGGGGTAAATTGGATTCAAGCCACCGAATATTCTAAATGGAGAACAGACCGTGTAAATGAATCAGTTCTTGAAAGAGAAGGATACCTGAAAAAAGATGCTAAAGTTACTGATGCTAAAGCAGAAGCTACTTTTAGTACTGACACTTATATAATTGCTCCAACCAAAACTTATGGAGGTGATGATAAAATTGTTTTAAAAGGGCAGAAAAACTCTAAAGCTGCTGGAAAAGGCGGAACAAAAGGAGCAGATGGAACAACAAAAGAAGCTAAAAATTTATATGCTAACAGAAGTTCGGGTTTAATTTTACCTGAATACAGACTTCCAACAGAAGCTGAATGGGAATATGCTGCAGCTGCAGATGTAGGTCAACGAGAATATAATGTTTACAAAGGCCAAAAGAAATACCCTTGGTCAGGAAGTTATACACGTTCTAGTAAAAGAGCAATAAAAGGTGATCAATTAGCCAATTTCAAACAAGGAAAAGGAGATTATGGTGGAATTGCTGGTTGGTCTGATGATGGAGCTGATATTACTAACAAAGTAAAATCATATCCTCCAAATGACTTTGGCTTGTATGATATGGCAGGAAACGTTGCTGAATGGGTTGCAGATGTTTACAGACCTATTGTTGATGATGAAGGAAACGATTTCAACTATTTTAGAGGAAACGTTTATATGAAAGATAAAATCGGTGAAGATGGAAAAGCCGAATTAGTTTCTAAAGAAACACAAAAATTTGACACTATGTCTAACGGTAGAGTTATGGCAAGAAATTTTCCAGGACAAATTGCTCAAGTTCCTGTTGATGATAAAGAAACTTATTTGAGACAAAACTTTGATAAAAGCAACGAAAAAAATTATAGAGATGGTGACAAACAATCTACAAGATATTTTGATTTTGGAAGTTCAGAAGAAGGCGACGGGAAATTACCTGATGCAAAAAAAATGTATGATTCACCAAAACATAATGTATCCACAGACAGTATTGGAAACATGATTCGTAAATATGACCATTCTAATAAAAGAACAACATTAGTTAACGATGATGTAAGAGTCTACAAAGGTGGTTCATGGAAAGACAGAGCCTACTGGTTGGATCCAGCTCAAAGAAGATACTTCCCGCAAGATATGGCAACTGATTATATTGGATTTAGATGTGCCATGTCAAGAGTTGGGCCAAAATCTGATTCTAAAAAAACAGCAAGAAATAAAAAAAGATAATTCTTTTATAATAATGTAGCAAAAGCCCTTTAATTAGGGCTTTTTGTTTATAACTATTTTTAAATGACTCTAGCCGAAATTCACAATTTGTACCTACAATCTAGCGGAATTGTAATAGACACACAAAAAATTGAACCAAACTCTTTTTTTGTAGCTTTAAAAGGAGAACGCTTTGACGCAAATACTTTTACAAAAGAAGCTCTTGAAAAAGGATGTTCAGTTGTAATAATTGACAATAAAGAATACTATATTGATGGAAAAACAATTCTTGTCGAAGACAGCTTAAAAACTTTACAAGAATTAGCTAAATTTCATAGAGATTATTTAAAAATTCCTATTATTGCAATTACCGGAAGTAACGGGAAAACGACAACTAAAGAATTAATTCAAGTTGTACTTTTAAAAAAATTCAACACAAAAGCCACTTTTGGAAATTTGAATAACCACATTGGAGTTCCATTAACCTTATTATCCTTTAATAAAAAAACTGAAATCGGAATTGTTGAAATGGGTGCCAATCACCAAAAAGAAATTGAATTCTTATGTGAAATAGCTAAACCAGATTTTGGTTATATTACCAATTTTGGAAAAGCTCATCTTGAGGGATTTGGTGGAATTTTAGGTGTGATTAAAGGAAAAAGTGAAATGTATAATTATCTTCAAACTAATAATAAAAAAGCATTTGTAAATTTTGACGATGCCATTCAAGTAGAAAAAACGAAAAATATTGAAAGATTTACATTTAGCACTATAAATAAAGACTGTAATGTTTTTATTAAAAATTGCACTGCCAATCCAATGGTTTCAATGAATTACAATAACATTGAAATTAAATCACATTTAATCGGTTTGTATAACGCAAATAATATTAATGCAGCAATAACAATTGGAAATTATTTTGGTGTTTCTGAAGAAGAAATAAAAGAGGCAGTAGAATGTTATATCCCAGAGAACAATCGTTCGCAATTAATATCAAAAAACAGTAATGAAATAATTCTCGATGCATATAATGCGAATCCTAGCAGTATGCTGGTTGCCTTGGATAATTTTCTTCAATTAAAAAATTCAAAAAAAACAATTATTATTGGGGATATGTTTGAACTTGGTAAAGAAAGTAGTAAAGAACATCAGTTGATAGTAAATTTTTTAAAAAAAACAGATACTATTCAATGTTTCTTTATTGGAAAAGACTTCTATGTTAATAAAAATGAAAAAATACATCATAATTTCTATAAAGATTTTGAATCATTTACTGAATATTTAAAAGAAAATTCTTTTTCAAATACGTTGTTATTAATTAAAGGATCCCGAGGAATGGCACTTGAAAGAACTTTAGAATACATCTAAAAATTTGCTTTAAATAGAGCTATACCTATAATTTTTTGGCTACTTTATCAATTGCATTAATTGTAAAATCTAAATCTTCGTAGGTTAATGCATCCGTTATAAACCATGTTTCATAAGCTGATGGTGCAATGTAAATTCCTTCGCTCAACATTCCGTGAAAGAACTTTTTGAAAGTTACGTTGTCCCCTTTCTTTGCTGTATCAAAATCAAACACTGGATTTGCATTAAAATGTACAGAAATCATTGAGCCCACTCTATTTATTGTAAAATCAATTTTATGTTTAGTCAATATATTTCTGATTCCAATTTCTAAATAAGCACTTTTTTCTTCTAGTCTTTTAAAAATTTGATCGTCGGCATTTAAAGATTGTAACATTGTCAATCCGGCTGCCATAGCTAATGGATTTCCTGATAAAGTTCCAGCTTGATAAACGGGACCTATTGGTGCTAAATAATTCATTATTTCATTTCTCGACGCAAAAGCACCAACAGGCAAACCGCCACCAATAACTTTTCCGAAGCACACAATGTCAGCTTTGATGTTATATAATTCCTGAACTCCACCTTTAGCGAGTCGGAAACCAGTCATTACTTCATCAAATATCAACAAGGTCCCATTATCTAAACAAAGTTGTCTTAATCCTTCTAAAAATCCATATTTTGGTGGAATACAACCCATGTTTCCGGCAACTGGCTCAACAATAATTGCAGCTATTTCGTTTTTATTTGCTTCGAACAAAGCTCTTACATTTTCAATATTATTAAAAGTGGCCAATAAAGTATCTTTTGCAGTTCCTTGAGTAACCCCAGGACTATTTGGGGTTCCAAAAGTACTTGCTCCGCTTCCAGCTTGAATCAAAAAAGAATCTGAATGTCCATGATAACAACCTGCAAATTTGACAATCTTATCCCTTTTCGTAAATCCACGAGCCAAACGAATTGCGCTCATACAAGCTTCCGTTCCTGAATTCACAAACCTAATTTTATCAATATTAGGAACCATAGCAACCGCTAATTCTGCAATTTTTGTTTCTAATTCTGTTGGCATACCAAAGGAAGTTCCAAGTTGAGCTCTTTCTGTAATAGCTTCAATAACTGGCGGATAGGCATGACCTAAAATCATAGGTCCCCATGAATTGATAAAATCAATAAGCTTATTTCCGTCTTCGTCATAAAGATAAGCGCCCTTAGCACTTTTAACAAAAATTGGGTTGCCTCCTACTCCTTTAAAAGCGCGAACAGGAGAATTTACGCCCCCTGGAATTACTTTTTCAGCATCAACAAAAAGCTGACTACTTCTTTGATATTGCATTATAAATTAGTGTATTAGCAAACTCTGCCCAACAGACAAAGTATCATTAAAAATATTATTTAGTTTTTTTAAATCCTGAATTGTAACATTATATTTTCTAGATATTGAATATAATGTATCTCCTTTTTCAACTTGATGATGTCGGCTTGAATTTGAAGTTTCAGTAGACATCCCATTATTGCTATTCACTTCCATTGGATTGTTAGATGCTACATAATTAGCACCCAAAACATCAAAATCAAATTTTTGTAAATGGTATTTTTCAATAATTGCAATCAATTTTGTTGGATAAGCAGGATCTGTAGCATAGCCAGCATTTTTCAATCCCTTTGCCCATGATTTATAATCCGTTTTATCCAATTGAAACAAACTAGAATAATGTGCTCTAGTTGTCAAAAATAAGGAATGATCACGATAGGACTCACTTGGATCTTTGTATTTTCTGAAGCACTCATTTTCAGCATCATCATTATATCTAACGCTGGGACCCGTCCATTCTTTATGACATTTTATTCCAAAATGATTGTTTGCTTTTATGCTTAACGGACCCGTTCCTGCTCCAGATTCTAAAATTCCTTGGCCTAAAATTATGCTTGCGGGTATACCAAATCGAATCATATCCTCTTTAGCGATTTCCTTATATTCTTCAATATAATTTAAAACCATTTCAGTGGTAACTTTTACACGAGTTGTAGCTTCAAGAATTTCAATTTGAGAATCATTTTGCTCTATTTCATTTATTGATTTTTCTTTATTAAAAGAGATTTCGGCGTTGTTTTCCTCAGATTGTACAACAGCTTCATCTGATGATTTATTACTAAGCACTTTTTTGGTTTCAATAAGTTTCACAGCTGGAACCGATTTTTTAACAGATATTTTTGTAGATTTATTTAAAACCGGTTTTCTAACAGTTTTAACAACAGTTTTTGTTCTTGCGTTGGTATTAGATATTCTTATTACATTATGATTAGAACCACATGCAATAAAAAAAATAACAACAACATAAAGTACTAATTTCTTAATCATTGATTTGTATAGTTTGCAAATTTTTATTTTTTAATTGGATATTCATTCCTTGAATTCCCTGAATTCCTCCTGTGTGAATTAAAAGAATTTTAGAATTTTCAGGGAAAAAGCCCTCCTTTATTAAATCTAAAACGCCAAAAACCATCTTTCCCGTATAAATTGGGTCTAAAGGAATCGCATTTTTAATATAGAATTCATTAATAAATTGAATTAATTCGTTAGAAACCTTTCCGTATCCCCCAAAATTATAATTAGAAATTAAATCCCAATTGGTATTTATTGCAAATTTACGAATATCTTCTTTTAAAAAATCACCTTTTAAAGATAAGAATCCCAATATTTTCTGGTGCGAAAAAGAACTGTTTATTATTCCCGAAATAGTACCGCCAGTTCCTGTTGCGCAACAAATAAAATCGTATTTTTTATCTTCTTCTACCAAAATTTCTTCGCAACCTTTTATAGCCCATTCATTAGTTCCACCCTCTGGAATTAAATAAAATGGACCAAAATTTTGCTTTAATTCTGATAAATATTCTTGAGAGCTTTTTAATTTGTAGATTTCTCTTGAGACAAACACAAATTTCATACCACAGTCTTGAGCAAATTTAAGCGTTGGATTTTCATTAATTTTAGATGCTAATTCTTCGCCTCTAATTATTCCAACAGTTTCAAAACCTTGTTCTCTTCCTGCATAAGCTGTAGCGACAATATGATTAGAAAAAGCGCCTCCAAAAGTCAATAATGTAGTTTGATTTTCTTTTTTAGCTTGTATTAAATTATATTTTAGTTTCCTGAATTTATTTCCCGATACAAATGGATGAATCAAATCTTCACGACGAATAAATAACTTCACTGATGTGTTCTTTACAGATATTTCTTGCGTAGGAATATTCAATTTTTATTTTTTTACAAAGTTACAAATCGTTAGACCTATTTTTATTAGAATTTAAACTATTTTTAATACTAATAAAATTATTAATTAGAAATGCAAAATAGTATTTCTAAGTTGCTAAATTTGTAGCTATGAAGGAAGATAAAGAAGAAGTAAAGCTAATTGAAGGAGAAGATTATTATCTTGCACCAGAAGGCTACAAAGTGTTTACAGAAAAATACCACTTAAAGCGAGGTCATTGCTGTCGAAGTGGCTGTCGTCATTGTCCTTATGGATTTGATAAAAAAACAGGCAAGTTTATATAGTTAAAAATGTAAAGTTATAAAGGATAAATAAATAACTATTTTTATTACAATTCAAAAAAATCAAAGTACTATGGTTATCGATTTCAAATCAAAAAAAATAGAAGGACTATTTCGACAGATTTACATTATTTTATTTCTTTTTTTGCTGGTTATGCCTTTTTTATTGCTGTTAACAAAAAATGGATTATATCCGTTTATCGTATTGGAGAGTATTTTTTTAATTATTATTTCAATTTTATCCGTTTCTATTCTAAAATTAAAAATTAGTATCGATGGAAATTTACTTCTAATAAAAATAATTTTTACGGTTTATAAAACTGATATAACTAAAATTTATAAAGTACGAAAAGGCGAGACGATGTGGAGTGGGGTTAATAAATTTGGAACATCTGCAAACGGATTAATTATTTTCACAAAACATCTAAACGATTTATACATAACTCCAGAAAATGAAGAATTATTCTTAAACGAATTACAAAAAATTAATCCTAATATTATCTTAGAAAAAATATAAAAATGACTTTTCAAGAACAAATACTACAAGGAATTCCATCGGTTTTGCCCAATGTAAAAACTTATGAAACCGAAATAAATCATGCGCCAAAACGTAAAGAAATTCTTTCAACAGAAGAAAAAAAACTAGCTTTAAAAAATGCCTTACGTTATTTTGAAGCGGAACATCATGCAAAATTACTTCCAGAATTCAGAAAGGAATTAGAAACATATGGGCGTATTTACATGTATCGTTTCCGTCCAGATTATAAAATATATGCTCGCCCTATTTCAGAATACCCAGGAAAATGTGAACAAGCAAAAGCCATTATGCTGATGATTCAAAATAATCTGGATCATGCTGTTGCACAACATCCTCATGAATTAATTACTTATGGCGGAAATGGTGCAGTTTTTCAAAATTGGGCTCAGTATTTATTGACTATGAAATATTTGGCTGAAATGACCGAAGAACAAACTTTGGCCATGTATTCTGGTCATCCAATGGGGTTATTTCCATCGCATAAAGAGGCACCAAGAGTAGTTGTTACTAACGGAATGGTTATTCCAAATTATTCCAAGCCAGATGATTGGGAAAAAATGAATGCGCTGGGTGTTTCACAATACGGACAAATGACAGCCGGAAGTTATATGTATATCGGTCCGCAAGGAATTGTTCACGGAACTACCATCACCGTTTTAAACGGATTTAGAAAGATAAAAAAATCTCCTAAAGGCGGATTGTTTGTTACTTCCGGATTAGGCGGGATGTCGGGTGCTCAACCAAAAGCAGGCAATATTGCAGGTTGCGTAACTGTTTGTGCAGAAGTAAATCCCAAAATAACACACATTCGACATTCACAAGGTTGGATTAATGAAGTGATTGACGATATTGACCTATTGGTGCCAAGAGTTAAAAGTGCCTTAGAAAATCAGGAGGTTGTTTCTATTGCATATTTAGGTAACATAGTCGATGTTTGGGAACGTTTCGACCAAGAACAACTTCATATAGATTTAGGGTCAGATCAAACTTCTTTGCACAATCCTTGGGCTGGTGGCTATTATCCTATCGGGTATACTTTTGAAGAGTCCAACGATTTGATGGCAAACAATCCCGCGAAATTTAAGGAAGAAGTTCAAAAAACATTGCGTCGTCATGCCCTTGCAATAAACAAACATACTGAAAAAGGGACTTATTTCTTTGATTACGGAAATGCCTTTTTACTGGAAGCTTCTCGAGCAGGAGCTGATGTATTTGCAGAAAATAAAATCGATTTCAAATACAATAGTTACGTTCAAGACATTATGGGACCTATGTGTTTTGATTATGGATTTGGTCCTTTTCGTTGGGTTTGTGCCTCAGGAAATCCAGAAGATTTAGCCAAAACCGATAAAATTGCTTGTAATGTTCTCGAAGAAATGATGAAAAATTCTCCCGAAGAAATCCAACAACAAATGGCCGATAATATACAATGGATTAAAGGGGCTCAAGACAACAAATTAGTCGTTGGTTCACAAGCACGTATTCTATATGCTGATGCAGAGGGTCGTATAAAAATAGCAGAAGCATTTAATCAATCCATTGCAAAAGGAGAAATTGGCTACATCATTTTAGGAAGAGATCACCACGACGTTTCTGGAACCGATTCGCCTTATAGAGAAACGTCTAATATTTATGATGGTTCTCGTTTCACTGCCGATATGGCAATCCAAAATATAATTGGTGACAGTTTCCGAGGAGCAACATGGGTTTCGATTCACAATGGCGGTGGCGTTGGTTGGGGAGAAGTTATTAATGGTGGTTTTGGTATGGTTCTTGATGGAACTAAAGAAGCATCAAAACGTTTAGAATCAATGCTTTTCTGGGACGTCAACAATGGAATTTCAAGAAGAAGTTGGGCAAGAAACGAGGGAGCAATTTTTGCAATAAAAAGAGCAATGGAAACACAACCTTTATTGAAAATTACTTTACCTAATATAGTGGAAGATGAATTGCTAGATTTTTAGGTAATTAGAATTATAACTGTAAATCTAAATGTTCTGAAATTTAATAATTTAATAATCTAAATTATGAAAACATATAAAAATATTGCTTTACTCCTACTCTTCGTGCTAAACTCCTGTAGTTCGGTTAGAGTAAATGTCGATTACGATAAAAAAGTGAATTTTGAAAATTACAAAACCTATGCTTTTTTAAAAAGTGCAGTCGATAAAGTTGAAATTTCCGATTTAGATAAAAAACGAATCCTACATTCTATTGAGGATGCCATAGTAACAAAAGGATTTACTAAAAGTGAAACTCCCGATATACTGGTTAGCATTTTCACAAAAGAAAATCAACGAGTTGATGTATATCACAATTCTGGTTTTGGATGGGGAATGGGCTGGGGTTATAGCCAATATATGGGATTGGGATTCAACTCAACTTATATAACCCCAGAAGGAACTCTTTACATTGACTTAATCGATGCCAAAACCAAAGAGTTAGTTTGGCAAGGAGAAGGAAATGGATATCTTACCAAAAATTCACAAAAAAAAGATGCTAGAATAAAAGAATTTGTAGATAAAATCTTATCGCAATATCCACCAGAAGGAAAAAAATAGTTTAAAAAATAATAAAATTATTCTTTATACCATCCTGAATACATTACATAATTATTAGATATACGTTCTATTTCGCCAGCAAATTCAGAGGCATTTATTTCTTTTACTTTTTTTGCTGGAATACCTGCATAAATAGTTCCCGATTCAACAATTGTATTTTGAGTCACAACAGAACCCGCTGCTACAATTGAATTGCTTTCAATAATACAGTTATCCATTACAATTGCTCCCATACCAATAAGTACATTGTCGTGCAGTGTACAGCCATGAACAATTGCATTATGACCAATAGAAACATTGTTTCCAATATTTGTAGGATGCTTTTGATAGGTGGCATGAACAATAGCCCCATCTTGAATATTTACTTTGTTACCTATTTTGATATAATGTACGTCTCCTCGAATTACAGCATTAAACCAAACGCTACATTGGGAACCAAATTCAACATCGCCTATTATTGTAGCATTTTGAGCAACATAACAATCATCTGGAATTTTGGGCGATTTGCCATTTATAGATTTTATAATCATAATAATTAAAAAACGAATCCCGACATTGCTATCGGGATTGTATTGTTAATTAACTGCAGGACAGTTACAGTGGTATTTTTCAGGTTTGCAGAATAAGTTAATTCCTAATGTAATTTGGTGAAAACCACCATTAGAGAATTTTACATTTCCTAACAATGAAGAATAAGTATAAGAAAACATGTAGTTTTTATAATTCAGTCCAAAAATTGGGGTGACATATTGTAACTTCTGAGTTGCAATAGCATTGCCTTCAACATATTCGGCTCCATCTAAACTTCTTCGATAAGATAAACCACCCCAAACTTTTCCAAAGTCAAGTGCTTTATATGCTTTTAAATTTAAGTCAATGGTTGATTCTTTAGTTTGAAAAATATGTTGAAACATCATAGAGGGTTCAAACATTATTCCTTCTGAATCTCCAAAAGTATAGCCCATATTATAAACCAATCTTTTTAAATTTACTGGCTCGTATGCAGTATATAAACTTCTTGTACTAGCTAAAGCATTCTTTATAGTTAGATGTGCATATAAATCCAAGAAGTTGTATGATGCGCCAATATCCATGTTAAAATAAGATGCTTTTTGAACAACTGTTCCATCAATTATTGGGTCATAAGTTGGATTATTAATCATAAAAGAGGTTTCGTCCAAGATGCTCTGAGCAAATCCAGCGTTGATACCAAATGACAATTGGTTCAAATCAATGTCGTCACGTGAAAACATGATATGGTGCGCATAAGCAACTCTAAACCCTTTTTGAGAATGATACCCATTTCTATCGTTTAGTAAAATAATTCCCATACCATCTTTATCCGTAACTCTTCCGTTAAAACTTAACGTTTGTAAAGCAGGTGAATCTTCTTGACCCGACCATTGTTGTCTTCCCGTAAGTCTTAGTTTAGCACAATTAGCTGCTCCAGCCATTGATGGATGTAATAAAAAATAATTATCTGACAAATAATCCGAATAAACTGGCAAAATCTCTTGTGAATAAGATTGCTTAGTAATTAATACTGCTACTACTAGAAAAAAATATATTAATTTCATTTGTTACTATCTTTTTAATGAAAAGTGTGCTTTAAATTGTTTGGTCAGTTTTTCATAATCTACCGTAAACCAATAATCTGTTGAAGGCATTAGGTTTCCGTTGTAGGTTCCGTCCCAACCTTTGCTCTGTGGACT
>CANFNV010000011.1 GCA_947448525.1 Flavobacteriaceae bacterium
ATCGGCAACTGCTTTATCAAAAACAACATCCGCCTTACTTTCTAGCTTGTTGATTTTTTTACAAGTTTCTTTAATTAACTTTATATTGCTCATGTCTTTCAATTGCTTAATGCCTTCATTGATTAATTGACACGATTCTAGGTTAATTTCAGTTAATTTACGAATCGATTTTGTGATTTTTTCTACTTGATACAAACGCATTCTGCTGGCAGCACCGTGCATATTGTCAGCAACGTTATCAATTGCTTTGATTAAAGCATGAATATCTTCTCTGTCAAACGGAGTAATGAAATTTCTACTTAATTCTAAATGCGTTTTATGAGTAATTTCTTCAATTATTCCTTCTAGTTCTTCTATTTTTTTAAAATAATTTTCTCTCTCTTCTTTCGGAGCATTTACTGCATCGTGAAGGGTTTCAGCTAAAACAATTAAATTTGCCGAAGCTTGTTCAAATAAAGGAAAAAATTTTTTGTCTTTTGGTACTAAAAATTGAAAAATAGTATTTAGTTTCATTTTTGAAATATTTTTTACAAATGTATCTATCTAATATTAACGTAATGTTAATTTATTGAAAAAGTATATTAATTTTAATTGTTTTGATCTCAAAAATTGAATCTTTCATTTTGAAAACGTTTTCGTACATTAGCGATTCAAAATTAAGCAAGACTATTTATGGACTTAAACTTCAATAAAAACGAAGATTACAACAAACTTTTGATAACTGATTTAAAGCAAAAATTTGCCAAAGTAAAATTGGGTGGAGGTGAAAAACGTATCCAAAAATTGCATTCAGAAGGCAAAATGTCGGCCCGCGAACGTATTGATTACCTGCTAGATGAAAAATTAAAAAGCATTGAAATTGGTGCATTTGTTGGTGACGGAATGTATGCCGAACATGGGGGTTGTCCTTCTGGTGGTGTGGTTGTAAAAATAGGTTATATCAAAGGAAAACAGTGTATTGTGGTAGCCAACGATGCTACCGTTAAAGCAGGAGCTTGGTTTCCAATTACGGGTAAAAAGAATCTTCGCGCTCAAGAAATTGCTATGGAAAATCGTCTTCCTATTATTTATTTGGTCGATTCTGCCGGAGTTTATTTACCAATGCAAGACGAAATTTTTCCAGATAAGGAACATTTCGGACGTATTTTTAGAAATAACGCCATCATGAGCAGCATGGGAATTACCCAAATTGCTGCTGTTATGGGGAGTTGTGTCGCTGGTGGTGCTTACTTGCCAATTATGAGTGATGAGGCCATGATTGTGGATAAAACAGGTAGTATTTTCTTGGCAGGAAGTTATTTGGTAAAAGCAGCTATTGGAGAAAATATTGACAACGAAACGCTTGGTGGAGCAACAACTCATTGTGAAATCTCGGGCGTTACCGATTATAAAGCTAAAGATGATAAAGATGCTTTAGATAGAATTAAAAGCATAGTTGGAAAAATAGGAGATTATGACAAAGCAGGGTTCAACAGAGAAAAACCTCAAAAACCAGCATTAGACGAAAAAGAAATCTATGGAATTATCCCTAAATCACGCACTGATCAATACGATATGATGGAAGTGATTAAACGATTGGTAGACAATTCAGAAATGGATATGTATAAAGAAGAGTATGGAAAATCAATAATAACCTGTTATTCCAGAATTGACGGTTGGGCAGTAGGAATTGTTGCCAATCAACGCATTGTTTCTAAAACCAAGAAAGGCGAAATTCAATTTGGGGGAGTTATTTATTCGGATTCTGCAGATAAAGCTACCCGATTTATTGCGAATTGCAATCAAAAGAAAATTCCGCTGGTATTTGTTCAAGACGTCACCGGATTTATGGTGGGTTCCAAAAGTGAACATGGCGGAATCATTAAAGACGGTGCCAAAATGGTCAATGCAGTTTCCAATTCGGTGGTGCCAAAATTCACAGTAATTGTAGGAAATTCCTATGGCGCTGGAAATTATGCCATGTGCGGAAAAGCCTACGACCCACGATTAATTTTTGCTTGGCCAAGTGCTGAATTAGCCGTTATGGGCGGTACTCAAGCGGCAAAAGTTTTGGCTCAAATTGAAGCTTCTTCCCTCAAAGCCAAAGGCGAAGTAGTTGATGAAGTAAAAGAAAAAGAATTGTTTGATAATATAAAAGCCCGATATGACGCACAAGTTTCTCCCTATTATGCAGCTTCTCGGCTTTGGACGGATGCAATTATTGACCCACTCGAAACTCGAACTTGGATTTCTATGGGTATTGAAGCCGCAAACCATGCTCCTATTGAAAAGAAATTTAATTTGGGAGTTATTCAGGTTTAGATTATTAGGAATAAAAACAAAAGCGCTACTGTTATAGCGCTTTTGTTTTGTATATAAATTTTATTCTTTTATAAACTTCCCGCTGCTAGTTCCTTTGTCGGTGATTACTTTGATAAAGTAACTACCAGTTGTTAGGTTGGAAACATCTATCGTTTTACTTGGATTGGAAGTAACCAACATAACTTGACCAAGTGTGTTGTAGAGGCTTATTGAGGATATAATAATATCTTGTTTAGTAGTAATGTTTAACGCTCCCTTTGTTGGAATTGGCGATAATGTAAAATAATCACTAAAAGCAAACGTAGGATTAGCTAATGCCGCAATGGTTGTAGTTGCAGTATTCGTATCTATTGGCGCATTATAATCAAAATAAATATTTGCCGTATTGCTAAACGCATCACCAACAACAAGTGTCGGTTTGGTTTTGATTTTAAACGCTACATACCCATCATTGTTAGCATCATCAATAGGTAAGTTAATACCTTCAAAAATAAATTCAACTTTATTTCCATTAACTCTTGTTACAAAGTCGTGATTAGAATACAAAGGAATTAAAGAAGTAACATCATATTTAGTTGTATCAATTATATCGCTCACAACAACATTTTGCGCTGGGTAAGTTCCTGTATTTTCAAAATGAATAACATAATGTACATATTTACCTACCTTATCTAACCCCAAATTAGCACCTTCAATACAAGTCTTGCTATTTGGATCATAAGAACCAACAACTGTTTGATTTAAACTACTAGTGTTATCAGATTGAAATTCATCTGTGGTTGATGCAGCAATTGTTGCTGTATAATTTAAATGATCACCAATATTAACCGCTGGTGTTGCTGTCGGACTATTAACATTAAAAGCCACACCGATAACATTGGTCTGTAATGGTTTCAAGTTGTAGTAATCCCATGACACAGAATTTGTTGATAGATTAGAAGTCGGAGCGGTAGAAATAACATAATCTAAAACATTATCATCAAATGTCAACTGAATGGAACCGTTTTCAGTTACAGTTCCTTTGTTTTTGAATATAATTGAGTACTGAGCAACATAACCTGGACGTGCAGTTGTGAATGGAATTAGTGTAACTTCAACATCGTGATGATTCCCATTTGCAGTGATACAAAAATCCCGATTGAACGGACTAGCATTGGCAGGAAAAGAAACGGTTGCAGCTGGAGTAGTAAAGTAATTTGGATTTTCCAAAACTGGAGTTAAAGTATAAGTTCCTGCTTGTAAAGGAATAGAATAATTACCCTGGTTACTAAAAGTTAAACTTCCTGATTGTGAACCATTAGTAATGTTGAGTTTTAAATTTGGATATAGAACATCATTAGTATTACAACCATTATTATCTGAATCCCATCTATTGTTTCCATATACCGTATAAAATGTTCCGCCCGGTGTAAACGAACAATAGCTGTTTGTGTGACAAGAAGTATAGTTGTATTGATCTATTCTACTTTGAACAAAAGCTAAATCATCTTCATCTGCACATACGTATTCGATTGCATCATTAGTGTCGAAACCTAAACTAACCCAGGTTGCGTTATTTTTTATAAATAAACTTTGTAATTGATTATCATAACACCATAAATGACATAAGCTAGAAAAAGTAGTAACATCTAAAGTTGATAAAGTATTATGACCAACATTCAAATATCTCAAATGGGTTAAATTGGTAACATTAAAACTTTCTAATAGATTCCCACTCAATGACAAATATTCCAAATTTGTAAAAGCTTCAATACCTGTGGCGTTGGAAATGTTTAGATTAGAAAGTGCCAACCATTTTATCGTTTGTGCTTCCGATACTTGAATTTCGCCATCGCTATTAGAATCAATACTATTGTAGGGTGTTACATACCAATAATTACCTGTTGCATCATAAACAGGAGTTTGAGAAGACGCTACACCATTGCTGGAATTAGCCGATAACAGCTTAGCTTTTAAAATAGGATCTGGTATATTTACAATCTGCGCTTCAACACCACCAAACACTAAAAATCCAATTAAAACAAAGTATAGTTTTTTCATAACAAGAAGTTTAAGTGTCAAATATATACAAAAAATAGAATGTGATGTAAAAATCAAATAATTAAAAATTCATCTATAAAAAAAATCGTATTATTGTTATCCATGTAACAAAATAACCATTAAGACCACTAATTATTAAATTGCTACAGATTCACTGATTTCAACGCTTTTTAAAGGTTAACTATATTCAAAGATTGAAGTCTATTTTTAAGTTAAAATTTGTGCAATTTGTAAAGGCTATTCTTTTATAATCTGTGAATCTGTGGTCAAAAAAACACATTCCTATGAAAAATATACTCCTATTTTGTTTTGCTATTATTGGTGCTCCAACCCTATCGGCACAAGAAACCTTTACTCGAAAAGATTCCTTACAAGGAGGTTTACGACCAGAACGTACTTGCTATGATGTATTGCGCTATGATTTGAATATCAAAATAAATATTGACGACAAATCGATTGTAGGTAACAATGCAATTCAATTTATGGTGTTAGAAAAAACTAAGAAAATACAAGTCGATTTGTTTGCAAACATGCAAGTGGATTCGATTGTTTTTTATTCGAAAAAGCTAAACTATAAACGTGAATTCAATGCTGTTTTCATTGATTTTAATTCGGAATTAACTACAGGTAGTAATCACGTCTTACGTTTTTACTATTCGGGCAAACCTCAAATTGCAAAACATGCTCCATGGGATGGCGGCTTTGTTTTCAATAAAGATAAAGAAGGAAATCCATGGATTGGTGTCGCTTGCCAAGGTACTGGTGCGAGTTTGTGGTATCCGTGTAAAGATTCGCAAAGTGATGAACCCGATAATGGCGCCACTATAAAAGTGGCAGTTCCAAATGGTTTAACCGAAGTTTCTAACGGAAAATTCATGGGTACCGAAGATTTGAAAAATGGCTATACCCGTTGGGATTGGGAAGTAAAAAACCCTATAAACACCTATGATGTTACGGTAAATATTGCCAAATATGCGCACATTCATGATAACCTTGATGATTTGGATATTGATTATTATGTGTTGAATTACAACGAAGAAAAAGCCAAGAAACATTTTGAAGAAGTGAAACCTATGTTAACATGCTATCAAAGTAAATTTGGAGCCTATCCTTTCAAAGAAGATGGTTATAAATTAGTTGAAACGCCCTATTTAGGTATGGAGCACCAAAGTGCTGTGGCTTATGGCAATAAGTATTTGAAAGGTTATTTAGGAAGTGATTTATCTAACACAGGAGTTGGACTCTTATTTGACTACATCACCATTCACGAAAGCGGTCACGAATGGTTCGGTAACAGCATCACGTCGATTGATATTGCCGATATGTGGATTCATGAAGGATTCACGCAATATACCGAATTGGTCTATATAGAATGCCAATACGGTTATGAAAAAGCAATGCAATATGGAAAAGGACTCCAAGCCAATGTAAGAAATGACGAACCCATTATTGGTAAATATGGAGTGAATCATGAAGGTTCGGGCGATATGTATCCTAAAGGGGCTTTGATGTTAAACACCTTGCGCCACGTAATTAATGACGATAATTTGTGGTGGAACATCCTATTAAAATATTCCGAAACGTATCGTCATCAAATTATAAATACTGAAACCGTAATTGCCTTTTTTAATAAAGAAAGCGGAATGAATTTAACACCAATTTTCAATCAATATTTGCGTTATAAAACCATCCCAAATTTGTTGATTAGAAGGAATAAGGATAAATTTGAATTTCGTTGGAATGCAAACGAACCCAACTTTAATATGCCAATAGCTATAATGATTAAAGGTAAAGAAATAAGACTAGCGACCACTCTAAATTGGACTAAATCAAAACTTAAAATTAAATCCCTTAATGAAATTGAAGTATTAACTAATGAGTTTTATGTGGATGTTATTAAGGAATAATCATTAATAAATAAAAACATTTTTTTTTACAAATGAGAATAGAAGTACGAATCGAAAAGTACATTTCGAGTCTCCCCGGGACAAAAAGCAGTGAAATGCACCTGCTTCATGAGTTAATGCTTCAAATAATGCCAACTTGTAAATTATGGTTTTTGGACGGTAAAAATAGTGAGGGTAAAATTATTTCAAATCCAAATATTGGGTATGGATTCTATTCTATTAAATATGCCAATGGAAGCACTAAAGATTTTTACAGAATTGGTTTGAGCTCCAATACAACAGGAATATCAGTTTATATAATGGGTTTAGAAGATAAAAATTATTTATCCAATACTTTTAAAAATACCATAGGAAAAGCAAGTGTAACAGGTTATTGTATTAAATTCAAAACCTTGAAAACTATAAACCTCGAAGTTCTAAAAGAGGCAATTATATTTGGGGTTTCGACAAAAAATTAAATTAATCTAAAATCCAATTTTATAATTATCCAATTTATAAATCATCACTTCGCACCACCTTACCATTCGGTGTTTCTGTAAATTTTGTAACAAACACAATTTCTTTCGGTCGTTCATATTTATCTAAAACCTCAAAAATAGTGGTGTTAATTTCGAATGGTTCTCCTTCGACTACTAAAACTACTTTTTCACCCAATTCCGTATCTTCTTTAGAGGCAATAAAAAAGCGCCGTTCTATTTTTCCATCTAATTTCTGCTCCACTTGTTCGGGTATGATTTTAATTCCACCACTATTGATGACATTATCAATTCGACCTAAAAAAACAAATTGATTTTCGTTTAAAATTATTACTAAATCATTAGTAATAATTACAGCATCATTTATTTTTGGTGCATCAATAACCAAACATTTTCTCTCGTCATATGATATTGTTACATTTGGCAAAACGGTAAATGCCTCCGCTCCTATTATTTTGGCAGCAATATGGGTAATGGTTTCGGTCATTCCGTAGGTTTCAAAAACTTGAGTGGTTTTTAATTTAATTAAGTCATTTTCTAATGTTTGGTTAATTTTAGCCCCACCAACAATTAGTTTTTTAACTTTCTGAAGTTCTTTGATAGAATTTTGAGCTTGCATCGGAACCATAGCAACAAAATCATAATGATTTTCATTGTTTTTCATTGGATGTGAACTTGGAGCTACAAACTCTAGATTCATTCCCAATACCATAGCACGAATCAACATCATTTTTCCAGCAACATACTTTACAGGCAAGCAAAGTAAGGCCTTGTCGCTCGGTTTTAAATCAAAGAAATCGGCAGTAGCCAATGCCGAATTAACCATTGCTTGTTTTGCAACTTTTACAGTCTTAGGAGTTCCCGTACTGCCAGAAGTTTGCATTTCGATATACGATTTAGAATCAAACCAATCCAAAAGGAAATCGCCAACCGGTTTTTCAAAATCGTATCCTTCTTTTATAAAACTATAGGCCACACGGCACAAATCGTCTCTGTCCAAGTGAAAACCATTCAATTTAAAATGGCTGTGAACGTATTCATAAGTTGATTGGTTCATGGGATTTTGTGTTTTATAATTTTACAGCATCAATTTTTCCCGTCAATTTTTCCTTCCAATGTGACCATTTGTATTTTTTTGCCATACATAAGAGTATTATAGGATATAGTATCAGCATGGATAATAACATATCATTTAATGTATCCGCTGGATTTTCTTTTGCAGACAATTTGAATAGTGCATCCGTTTGCAAGGCCGAAAAATCGGAAGTGATTAGCAACGCCGCCATTAAATTATTGCCTAGATGAAATCCCAATGACAATTCCAAACCTTCATCCATTAAAGTCATAATTCCAAGTAAAAATCCTGTTCCAATATAAAACACCATCACTCCAAAACCCATTTCAGCAACTTCTGGGTTCGCACTATGAAACAAACCAAAAATTACTGAGGTTACCAGCAGTGGCATCCACCTATTTTTAGCTAAAATTCCAATTTGCTGCATCAAATAACCTCGAAATAAAAACTCTTCAAAACCAATTTGAAAAGGAAATAAAACAATGCTGACTATAAACAATAATAAAAATTTAACGGGATGAAAATTCCAAACCATATTAGAATGGTCATTAAAATAAGTAACTCCGAAAGTAACTAATGTTAAAAATACAATTAAACCAAAAGAGAAAAAAAATCGTTTTAAGTCAATACTTTTTCTTGTTGTAGTTATTGATAAAATAGTGCGTTTGTGTAACGTATATACCAATGTAAAAAGCAATCCTAGGAGAAATACAAAAGGAAGTAAATTGACAATCAACGCTACTATTTTGGGCATTTCATTCATTAAGTCATAGGAACTTTTTATCGTTTCAGTTGGTAAAACTAAAAACATAATAAAATTCATAATAAAAATACCCGTTGAAAGTAAGGTAGTTACTAAAACCCTCCAACTTTCGTTATTTCCTTTATAGGCTTGTTCAATAAACATATTTTTATCAAATTTTAATATTCGTTAATCTTGCATTTGTTTCGACTAATTTACTACAAATTTTATATATAACAGAATATTTTAAAAAGGATGTTAATTTATCATAATCTATTTTACATAAACTGAGATGCTTTTTCGCATTTTTAGGAAACTTAATAAAAAACTTTTATAGAATTCATCTGTTACTTTTAACAAACCTTTGTGATTCGCCACTTAAACAAATGTTTAATTTTGCACCCTGAATTCAGTTAATGAAAAAATGACATCTATTACCATGAAAAAAATTAAATTCTATTTAACGCTTATCTTATTATTTACCACATTACTAAATTATTCGCAGCAAAAAGCAATAGCTACTAAAGTAAAAGTTACAGGAAAAATTGTTGAAAAAGGCACCAATTTACCTCTAGAATTTAGCACCATTTCATTAGTCAATATAAGTACAAATAAAGTAACCTCTGGAGGAATAACGAATGCCAATGGTAATTTTAATTTTGACACCAACCCAGGAGTTTTCAATATAAAAGTGGAATTTATTTCGTTTAAATCAATTGAAATAAAATCAAAAACCATAACATCGGATACTAATTTGGGTTCCATTTCATTGCAACCCGATGCTGCTCAACTTAAAGAGGTTGTGATAACATCCGAAAAGGCTTCTGTAGAAATAAAGTTAGATAAAAAAGTATATAATGTTGGGCAAGACATAACAGCAAAAGGCGGGACCGCAAGTGATGTATTAGACAATGTTCCTTCAGTAAATGTTGACGGAGACGGAAATGTAAGTTTGAGAGGAAATGAAAACGTAAAAATATTTATTGACGGAAGGCCTTCTAATTCTATTAATATTGCCGATGCTCTTAAAAGCATTTCAGCAGATGCTTTGGATAAAGTAGAAGTCATAACCAATCCTTCTGCTAGATATGACGCCGAAGGGGGCGCAGGCATTATAAATATTGTCCTTAAAAAAGGAAAAAACAAAGGCATAAACGGAACGCTGGTTGCCAATGCGGGTGACCCTAAAAATTATGGTGCCAATACAACTTTGAATTTTAAAAATGAAAATTTTAATTTCTTCACAAGTCTTGGTTATCAAGACATTCAGTCTCGTGGAAAAACCATCAATAACACGAATTACTTAGACAATACTGGCGGGATTTCAAAAACTATTGACGAAATAGTTACCCGTCAAAATGGAAGAAAAGGGTTTAATTATGGTTTTGGAATGGATATGTATGTTAACAAAAAAACTACTTGGACCAATTCATTTTCATATAGAAAATCGGATGGTTTTAGCCCTAATAATGATGATTTATCCAGTTATCAAATCAATAATAATTTTGTTCAAAACCGATATACCGATCAAATGACCAAAACACAAGATATTGAATACAACTCTATCTTGAGTAATAAATTTAAAAAAGAAGGTCACGAATTGAACCTGATTTTTACAACTACCAAAAATGTTGATAATGATTATGCAACGATAACTAATTCGTATTTTGGTGGAGCAGTTGTCGGAATAACATCTGCTGAAAAAAATCTAAACCTTCAAAATCAATTTAAAAATTTACTTCAAGCCGATTATATATTGCCCTTTGGAAAAGGAAATAAAAATCGACTGGAAGCGGGTTATAAAGGTGACTTTAATAAAATATTTATTGATTACAGCGTTGGAAATTTGGATAGTAATAATAATTTTTCGCCCTATGCAAATTATACTAACAAATTTGATTATAAAGAGCGAATTAATGCACTCTACACGCAATTTGGAACAAATATTGGTAAATTTTCATTCTTAGGAGGAATCCGATATGAAGATTCAAATATTGACATCAATCTTTTAACAACAAACAATTTTAGAACCAAAAAATATCATAACTTTTTTCCAAGTGCTTTTTTTAATTATGCCCTTACTGAAAAAACAACACTATCTCTAAATTACAGTAAGAGAATATCTAGACCTCGTTATCGTTTTTTAACACCGTTTTCTAATTATACTAGTAATATCAATCTTTTTGTAGGTAATTCAGACATTAACCCATCATTGACGGATGCCGTTGAGTTAGCACTTTTAAATAAAATCGGAAAAGCATCTATAACTTCTTCAATTTATTACAATAAGACTAACGCCCCATTTCAATTTATAAGACGTCCAAATGGTAGTTATGCAAATTCCATTGTTAACGGCCAATCGGTTTCAACACCAGTAATTATATGGACGCCAGTTAATCTAGATACCGATACTCGATACGGGTTTGAATTCAACATCAATTACAACCCAACCAAATGGATGCGTTTGAATGGTAATTTTAATATTTTTACCAGTAGAGTATTAGGCAATTACAGCTATTCTATACCGAATCAAGCCAATCCAAGTGTGCTAGATTATTTTTATAATAATGTAGATATTTCAGCCAACAGTTGGTTTGCTAAACTTTCTTCAAAATTTACTTTACCCAAGAAAATTGATTTGCAATTTAACGGAACTTACAACGCTCCACAAAATACTGCTCAAGGAAAATCTATTGGTGTAGCAGCAGCAAACATTGGTTTGAGTAAAGATATTTTAAAGGACAAAGGTACCCTTGCATTAAATGTGAATGACATTTTTAATTCTAGAAAAAGAATATCCGAAACCTATCTGCCAACAATAAACTCCTACAACGAAATGCAAATGAGAGTTCGACAAATAACGATTTCATTTACGTACCGCTTCAACAAACAAAAATCGGAAAAAGAAAAATCACCTAGAAAAGAAGGTGAAGGTGATAATGGGGATTTTGGAGGATAAAAATTTATCAAATTAGTTTCCATAAAAAAATCCTTGAAATTTCAAGGATTTTTTTATGAAAAAACATAATTTTTTAAGCTTCAAGTAATGCTCTTTTTTCTTTTCTTTCTCTTAATAATTCTCTAGTTGCACCGAATATCCAATAGAATACAAAATGAACTAAGAAAATCATTAACCAAAAACCAATAGTTAAAATGGTTAAAAATAATAGAAAACCTAAATATTGTGCGAATGTAAACATGTCTTTTGGATTTTTTCTTAATAAATACAGGTCAAAGATAATTCATATATTTTATTCTACAAATAAAACGATGCAAATTATTAACATCATTGTAAACAATTAATACCATTTCTTTTTCTTGAAATAATATATCATTCCAAGAAGCAAAACAAACATCAAGCCCATTATTACAAAATAGCCATACTTCCACTCTAGCTCAGGCATAAACTTAAAATTCATCCCATAAATACCCACAATAAAAGTCAAAGGCATAAAGAAAACCGATACCACAGTTAAGGTTTTCATGACTTCATTCATCTTGTGATTTTGTGTTGAAAAAAAGAAATTTGAAGCACTATCCAAAGTGGTCAAATCATATTCTATTTGTTCCAATAGCTCCAAACATTTTTGATGTAATCGTTCAAAAAAGGTAAAATTATTCAATTCAATAGCATCAAATACATTATCATCTTTTATACTTTTAATTGCATACAACGAATCCCGCAGCGGAACTATAGAGCGCTTCAAAAAATTGTAATTGTCCCGATGTTTTTCAATTTGTTCTAAAAGTGCTAAATCGGTACTTTTTTTGGATAAGTTTATCAATTCTTCCACTTTATCTTCTTCATTTTCAATGGTAATGTAGAAATTCTCCATAATAGCATCCAATAACAAAAACAAAAGATAATCGGCTTTTTTGTTGCGTACTATTCCAGAATGGGTTCGAATTCGTTCACGAATGTGCGTAAAAAAATCGCTTCTTTTTTCTTGAAACGAAACCAAAATGCCATTTTTCAATAAAAAACTAATTTGCTCAACATTAATGTTATTTGAATCCACATCGGGCAATAATGATTTGATATTGAAAAACAAGGTGTCGTGATACTCATCCAGCTTGGTGCGTTTTGTAGTGTTCAAAATATCCGAAAGCATGAAATTATCTACGTTAAGATAATTGCCGATTTCTTTTATAAAATCAGGATCATTCAATCCGTGAACGTTCAACCAATTTACTTTAGAATAATCCACATGTTTTTCAATTTCAGAAACTTCAAACTCATTTAATTCCGCCAAATTCAAATCATCATAAATAAATAACTGAATTTCGGTTTGGGTGTATTTATGAAGTCCTGTATATTCTAAAAGTGTGGGTTGCACTTTTTTTCCTTTTTTATATTTTATTTTTCTCACCGAATCAAATTTTTTATAAATTTAGATATAATTATTTTTTAAAAAGTAATTTTACAAAAATTTAATCCATGAAAACACTAATTATCAACATACAAGAGCTATTGCAAATTAGAGAAGCATCAGTAAAAAAAGTTTCTGGTGCTGAAATGGCGGTTTTACCATCTATTAAATACGCGTATTTATTGATTGAAAACGATTTGATTGCCGATTTTGGTTCGATGGAAAATTGTCCAAATATTGAAGTTGATACAACAATAGATGCAACAGATAAAGTCGTACTTCCAACTTGGTGTGATAGCCATACCCATATTGTTTATGCCGGTAATCGAATTCAAGAATTTGTGGATAGAATTCAAGGAATGAGTTATGAAGAAATTGCCAATCGTGGTGGCGGAATTCTAAATTCATCCAAAAAATTAAACGAAACTTCTGAAGAAGAAATCTACAACCAATCTAAAGTTCGTTTAGAAGAAGTAATGCGCCAAGGTACTGGAGCTGTAGAAATAAAATCAGGTTACGGACTTACGGTTGAAGGCGAATTAAAGATGCTTCGAGTAATTAAAAAACTTGCTGAAAACTATCCCATTAAAATCAAATCCACCTTTCTTGGGGCGCATGCGTTTCCTAATGAATATAAAGAAAATCATTCGGGTTATATGGATTTGATTATTAACGAAATGCTACCAAAAATTGCAATAGAAAAGCTAGCTGATTATATTGATGTTTTTTGTGAAATGGGGTACTTTTCTGTAGAAGAAACCGAACGCATTATGGAAGCTGGAAAAAAATATGATTTAATAGCCAAGATCCACGTCAATCAATTTAATGCAATTAACGGAATTGCAGCTTGTGTAAAACATAAAGCCCTTTCTGTTGATCATCTTGAAGTCGTTACCGAAAACGATATTGAGATTCTTTTAAACACTGAAACAATGCCTGTAGCTTTGCCTGCCTGTTCCTTTTTTATTAGTATTCCTTATACTCCTGCACGAAAAATGATTGATGCTGGATTGCCATTAGCATTGGCAACCGATTTTAATCCAGGAACCACTCCTTCGGGAAACATGAATTTTGTGGTTGCAATGGCTTGTATAAAAATGAAAATGACACCAGAAGAAGCCATAAATGCAGCAACAATTAATGGGGCTTATGCTATGGGAATTTCAAAAAAATACGGAAGTATTACTTTAGGTAAAAAGGCTAATTTAATTATAAGTAAATCTGTTACATCTTTTTATCAATTATCATATGCTTTTGGGAGTGATTTAATTGATACAATATTAATTGATGGAACAAGGGTAGAGTAAAGCATTATTTAATCAAGACTAAAGTTTCTTGTTAACACAGAAATTAAACCAAAAGTGTATAAAAAAAGGCATGCAAAGCACACCTTAATTTAAGTATATTAAATTTAAAATTATCGTAATGTAAAACTTGATTTAGAAATCAATTCCGATTTATCAAAAACATTTACAAAATAAGAACCTTTTTCAAATTTTTTACCCGGTAAATCTTGAGAAACTTCAACTGTTTTATTCTCATATTTTACTGTTGTTGTAAAACTATACGTCAATGATTTTCCACCAAAATTCATAGTTTCTTTATCGCCAAGAACATTACTTTTACTATCAATAACTTGAACATAATACGTTTTATCTCCTGATTTTGCGATGCTATTTTCGGCAATTGTAAAACTAATTTTCAATACATCTACACTACTTGCTCTATCTGTCTCTACTTGCTTTCCGGAACTTTTTAATTTGAAAGTTCCTGTTTTTAAGTTCAATACTGATAATTTAGACCCTTTTTCAATTGTTTTAGAGAGTTCTTCATTTTGTCCAACCAAAACCTGATTGTAATTTTTAGAATCTGTTAAAACTACTTTTGTACTATCTAGATTAGTAGTCAATTTACTATTTTCTTTTTTCAGCACTTCAACTTCTTGCATTAAACTATTCATTTTAATTTGAAGCGCAATAAATTGTTGTTTGTACTTAGCCATTGAAGCGGCATCTCCTTTAGATTTTTCTAGTTGAACCATTAAACCGACCACTTTTTCTCTTTCAACTATTAATTCATCTGACATGCTTGTGTTTTCAGCAATTGCAGCATCATAAGTAGCTTTTAACTCTTGTAAATCTTTTAAAACATTGTCTTTTTCAGTTTTAGTTGAAGTAATCTCCTTTTGAAGAGATTTTGAATCATTGGTCAGTTTGAAAATATAAAACAAACTCCCAAGTAACAATATCGAAAGAGCTAAAATGATTGCTTTTAAAGAAGAATTTGATTTTTGATTTTCCATAATTAGTGTTTTTTTTATTTAAAACAAATTTAATAATAAAAATTTAGATAACGATAATATATATAATTATATTATTTTTGATGACAAAGAAATAATTCAATGGAAAAACTAATTCGATTTTCAGCTTCGGATTTATCAAAGATTACTAACCATAGAAGTGGCGAAGTAAAATTTGGTGAAAAAATGCTGATCATACCCCTTGAGCAAAATATTGTTACGTTTTTAAATAATTGTGAACAGGAGTTTGTTTTATTTGGAATTCCTGAAGATATTGGTGTTCGTGCCAATTATGGTCGACCAGGAGCTAGCTCTGCATGGGATAGTGCTATAAAAAGTATTGCTAACATTCAACATAATCGTTTTTGTAAAGGGTCACAAATAGTTGTTTTGGGACATTTGGATGTTGCTGAAGAAATGGAATTAGTAAAAGATTTAAATTTTAATATAACCGAAGATCGAAAAAAACTAAGTGATTTAGTAGTTCAAATTGATAAAGAAGTTTCGCATATTATAGCAACAATTGTAAAGTGTGGTAAAATTCCGATTGTAATTGGTGGAGGCCACAATAATGCATACGGCAATATAAAAGGTATGGCTCTAGGCAAAGGAAAGCCTGTGAACGCAATTAACTTTGATGCTCATTCCGACTTTAGAATTTTAGAAGGTCGCCATAGTGGTAATGGATTTTCATATGCCTTTGAAGAAGGATTTTTAAAAAAATACTTCATTTTTGGGCTGCACCAAAGTTATACCTCAAAAAGTGTTTTAGACAAACTTAAAACTTTAAAAGAACGGGTTTTATACAACACTTATGACAGTATGAAAATCAAGATGACCAAAGATTTTAATGCCGAAATGGACTTTGCTTTAGACTTCATTAAAAATGATTATTTTGGTATTGAAATTGATTTAGATTCTATTCCGAATATCCCTTGTAGTGCAATGACAATAAGTGGTTTTTCTGTCGAAGAGTTGCGACAATTCATATACTTCTTTGGAAGCCACCAAAATGCTTCTTACATTCATATTTGTGAGGGAGCACCTAGTTTAGACCATGACAAAAACAATCATTTAGTGGGTAAATTAATTGGATATTTAGTTACCGATTTTATTAAAGCAAAAACGGATATAAACCTAATAAAATATTAAATCTATACTTTTCCTTCTTTAATTTCTTCTATAATTTCTGGATTCAATAATGTGGTGGTGTCTCCAAAGTTTGAGAAGTCGCCTTCCGCAATTTTTCTCAATATTCTGCGCATAATTTTACCGGAACGTGTTTTGGGTAAACCATTGACAAACTGAATTTTATCCAACTTAGCAATTGGCCCAATTTGGTTGGAAATCAATTCATTTATTTCTTTGGCTAAGTTGTCTTGATTACGAGATTCTCCTATTTCTTTTAAAATTACAAATCCATAAAGTGCATTTCCTTTTATGTCATGTGGAAAACCAACGATTGCACTCTCTGCAACAGCTGGATGCTCATTGATTGCGTCTTCAATTGGTGCAGTGCCTAAATTATGTCCCGAAACGATAATGACATCATCTACGCGACCTGTAATTCGGTAATACCCAACTTCATCACGCAACGCACCATCACCTGTAAAATATTTACCCGGAAATGTTGAAAAATAAGTCTCTTTATAGCGTTCATGGTCTCCCCAAATGGTTCGCGCAATTGCAGGCCATGGAAATTTAATACACAAACTTCCTGTAACTTGATTCCCTTCGATTTCGTTCCGCAATTCATCCATTAAAACGGGTTGAATTCCGGGTAAAGGCAACGATGCATAGGTCGGTTTGGTTGGTGTAACAAAGGGTATTGGTGAAATCATGATTCCTCCAGTTTCGGTTTGCCACCAAGTATCTACTAGCGGACAGCGCTTCCCTCCAACGTGGTCATTATACCAATGCCATGCTTCTTCGTTAATAGGTTCTCCAACAGAACCAATGACTTTTAAGGAACTCATAGGAAAACGTTGAACATAATCCAAGCTTTCTTTTGCCAAAGCACGAATTGCCGTTGGAGCAGTATAAAATTGATTGACTTTATGTTTTTCAATTACTTCCCAAAAACGACTGTAATCAGGATACGATGGAATACCTTCAAAAATAACGGTAGTAGCCCCATTCAATAAGGGACCGTAAAGAATGTAGGAATGTCCTGTAATCCATCCAATATCGGCAGTACACCAATAAACATCGTTTTCTTCGTAATGGAATATATTTTTAAAAGTATAAGCAGTATAGACCATATATCCTGCCGTAGTATGCACCATCCCTTTGGGTTTTCCGGTAGAACCTGAGGTGTAAAGAATGAACAATGGATCTTCTGAATCCATAATTTCTGCAATACTGTTTGGAACAGCAGCATCTAGAAGTGGTTGCAACCATTGGTCGCGTCCTTCTTTCATTTTAACATCGGAATGAGTTCTTTTTACGACCAAAACTTTTTCTACACAAGGCGTTTTTTCTAAAGCTTCATCTACAATTCCTTTTAAATCGATGACTTTATTTCCCCGGTAACCACCGTCAGAAGTTATGATCATTTTACATCCCGAATCATTAATTCGGGTAGAAACTGCTGATGCTGAAAATCCAGCAAAAACAACTGAATGTATGGCGCCAATTCTAGCACATGCTAAAACAGACACTGCCAATTCAGGAATCATAGGAAGATAAATACATACGCGATCGCCTTTTTTTACGCCTTGCTCCCGCAATACATTAGCCATTTTGGAAACTCTAGCATACAGTTCACTATATGAAATATGTTGCGTTTTTTCTGATGGATTATTTGGTTCAAAAATGATTGCGGTTTTGTCGCCTCTTCGAGCTAAATGTCTGTCAATACAGTTTTTAGTAATATTTACTTTTGCATCAACAAACCATTTGAATTTAGATTCCTGCATATCAAATTCCAAAACTTTTTCCCATTTTTGGTACCAAGTAAAGTTTTCATCGGCTATTCTATCCCAGAATTTTCTAGGCTCTCGAACCGATTTATTATACATTTTAAAGTAGTGTTCTAAATTGTTAATTTTATAATAACTCATTGCGATTTGGTGTGTAATTTATTTTTGTTGTAAATATAAATATTCTATGGATTTGAAACAGCGATTTCTAGTTATTTATTTAATATTTATGGGACTATTTTTAATAGGTTTAATTTAGATGCTTATTTAGCATATTGTTTAAAAACAAGTATATTGATAAACAATTTCATAAAAATTTAGGTATAACGATTCTGTTTTTTATATTTTTGCAAGGATTAAAAACAAACCAATGAATTTTGACAGAAAAAAACTATCCAATATTCAATTATTGGATTTATATAAAAGACTTTTAAAACCCAGATTGATAGAAGAAAAAATGTTGATTCTTCTGCGTCAAGGTAAAGTTTCGAAATGGTTTTCTGGAATTGGGCAAGAAGCTATCTCTGTTGGAATTACCACTGCATTAGATAAAGACGAATACATTCTTCCGATGCACCGTAATTTGGGAGTTTTTACCAGTCGCGACATTCCGCTTCACCAATTGTTTTCCCAATGGCAAGGAAAGAAAACAGGATTTACCAAAGGTCGTGATAGAAGTTTTCATTTCGGAACACAAGAATTCAATATTATCGGAATGATTTCGCATTTAGGACCTCAGTTGGGGGTGGCTGACGGAATCGCATTGGCAAATAAATTAAAAAAAAATGGAAAAATAACAGTCGTTTTTACTGGAGAAGGCGCTACTTCTGAAGGCGATTTTCATGAAGCATTAAATATTGCTTCCGTTTGGGATTTGCCTGTTTTATTTGTTATTGAAAACAACGGATATGGTTTATCAACTCCTACTAACGAACAATACCGTTGCGAAAATCTTGCCGACAAAGGCACGGGTTATGGAATGGAAAGCCATATTATAGATGGAAACAATATCTTAGAGGTATTCACTAAAATATCTGAATTGAAGGCCTCTTTGACTATTGACCCACGACCTGTTTTATTAGAGTTTAAAACTTTTAGAATGCGAGGTCATGAAGAAGCTAGTGGTACAAAATACGTTCCGCAAGAATTAATGGATTTGTGGGCTATTAAAGATCCTATTGCAAAATACAGAAATTATCTGCTTGAAATGGATGTGCTTTCAGATGAATTAGATTCCGAATTCAAAACAGCTATCAAAACTGAAATTGACGAACATTGGGCAATTACTCAGGCCGAACCGGATATTGTTGCTGATTTAAAAGAAGAGTTAAATGATGTTTACAAACCCTATGTTTTTGAAGAAGTTAACCATTCAAATGAAACAGAAAATATCCGTATAGTTGACGCCATTTCTCGGGCACTTAAACAATCTATGGAGCGACACGAAAACTTAGTGATTATGGGGCAAGATATCGCCGAATATGGTGGTGCCTTCAAAATTACTGAAGGTTTTGTAGCGCAGTTCGGAAAAGATCGTGTTCGTAATACTCCAATTTGTGAAAGTGCTGTGGTTGCTGCCGGAATGGGATTATCTATTAATGGTCATAAAGCCATTGTTGAAATGCAGTTTGCCGATTTTGTTTCCACTGGATTTAATCCGATTGTGAATTTATTGGCAAAACAACATTACCGTTGGAATGAAAAAGCAGATGTTGTGGTTCGAATGCCTTGTGGTGGTGGAACTCAAGCCGGTCCATTTCACTCCCAAACCAATGAGGCATGGTTTACTAAAACTCCTGGACTAAAAGTAGTTTATCCCGCATTTCCTTATGATATAAAAGGTCTTTTAAATACCGCAATTAACGATCCTAATCCGGTAATGTTTTTTGAACACAAACAATTGTACCGCTCGGTTTATCAAGAGGTGCCAAAAGATTACTACACCATTCCATTCGGAAAAGCTTCAATAATTAAAGAAGGTACTGATGTGACCATTATTTCATTTGGCGCTGGGGTGCATTGGGCGTTGGAAGCTTTAGAAAAAAATTCTTACATCAGTGCCGACTTGATTGATTTAAGAACCTTACAGCCCTTAGATACCGTAGCTATTTTTTCTTCTGTAAAGAAAACAGGAAAATGTATTATTCTTCAAGAAGACACTTTGTTTGGTGGTATTTCGAGTGATATTTCGGCAATGATTATGGAAAATTGCTTCGAATATTTGGATGCTCCTGTAAAAAGAGTTGGAAGTATAGAAAGCGCCATTCCGTTTGTAAAATCTCTCGAAGATCAATATTTACCTAAAGTCAGATTTGAACAAGAACTATTGGAATTGTTGAAGTATTAAAACAAACTCCTAACACAATCATTCTAGAAAATAGTTTTTTGTTTTTAGTAAAACCCTTACATTTGTGAATCTAAAACAATTCATTTGTGGTTGCGACTAACAAACTAAAGATATTCAACGATCCCATATATGGTTTTATTACCATTCCGAGTACTTTAATTTACGACTTAATTCAGCACCCTTATTTTCAAAGATTGCGACGAATTTCTCAAATGGGATTATCTTATTTGGTATATCCAGGTGCTCATCACACCCGATTTCATCATGCTTTGGGCTCTATGCACATTATGCAAAAAGCAATTCAAACACTACGGTATAAAGGAATTATTATTTCGGATGCAGAAGAAAATGCTCTCTACATAGCGATATTATTGCACGATATTGGTCACGGACCTTTTTCACATGCTATGGAACATAGTATTGTTGAAGAAGTGCACCATGAAGAAATTTCATTGTTATTTATGAAAACCTTGAATACAGAATTTGATGGACAATTGGATTTAGCTATTCAAATTTTCAAAGGTGCTTATCATCGAAAATTTATGTTGCAACTAATTTCAAGTCAGTTGGATATGGATCGAATGGATTATTTAAAACGCGATAGTTTTTATAGCGGTGTAGCTGAAGGCAATATCAACAGTGATCGATTAATTCAGATGATGAATGTTAAAGACGACGAATTGGTGATTGAAGAAAAAGGAATTTATTCTGTCGAGAAGTTTTTGGTTGCCAGACGTTTAATGTATTGGCAAACTTATTTACATAAAACATCGGTTGTAGCCGAATTAATTTTAACTAAAATATTGAAACGCGCTAAAGAATTGACTCAAAAAGGAATTCAACTCAATTGCAGTGCGCCATTAGATTTTTTTTTAAATCATAGAATCACGAATCAGAATTTTGATAACGCCACATTAGCAACTTTTGCTTTATTGGATGATTATGATGTTATGTCTGCCATAAAAACTTGGCAATTTAATGATGATTTCGTGTTGAGTTCGTTATGTAAAATGATAATAAACAGAGATTTGTTAAAAATAGTAATGCATGATATTAAGCCAGAAAGTGAAAAATTAAATGATTTAAAAATAAAATTAGCATCATTATATCACATTTCTGAAAAAGAGGTATCCTATTTTGTTTTTAAAGGAACGTTGAAAAATCAAGCCTATAATAAACAAAGTGAACCCATAAGTATTTTAAAAAAAGACGGTTCGATCGAAAATTTAATAAATTCAACCGATCAATTGCAAGTTAGAGCATTATCAAAAGCAGTAATCAAATATTTTATGTGTTTTCCAAAAGTGTTGTTAGATACTTAGTGATTCAATTAAATTTTATATTTTTGCCAGAATGAAACAAGCTAATAAAATTGTAGATTTGATTTTTGAGCAGCATTATAAGTTCCATTTTATTCCAATGGAAAATATTATTTTATAATATGAAATTCACAGCCGAACAAATTGCGGGTATATTAGACGGAGAAGTATTGGGAAATCCTAATGCAGAAGTTCATAAACTATCTAAAATAGAAGAAGGTACAAAAGGATCTTTAACTTTTTTATCTAATTCTAAGTACCAAAATTATATTTATACGACTCAAGCAACGATTACTATTGTAAATAATAGTTTTGAAGCTGAACAGCCTATTAAAACCACTTTAATCAAAGTTGAAGACGCTTATCAAGCATTTTCTAAACTTTTAGAATACTATAATAAGGTTAAATTAATGAAGTCGGGAATTGAGCAACCCTCTGTTTTATCAGAAAATGTTGTTTATGGTACCGATTTATACTTAGGTAGCTTTTGTTATGTTGGCAAAAATGTAACGATTGGAAACAATGTGAAAATTTATCCCAATACCTTTATTGGCGATAATGTCACTATTGGCGATAATTGTTTGTTTTTTGCAGGAGTACGAATTTATTCTGAAACTGAAATTGGAAACAATTGCGTCATTCATTCTGGAACCATTATTGGTTCTGATGGATTTGGTTTTGCGCCACATGATGACGGAACGTACAGTAAAATTCCACAAATTGGCAATGTAATTCTAGAAGACGATGTTGAAGTTGGTTCGTGTACCACTATTGATCGAGCCACAATGGGTTCCACAATTATAAGAAAAGGAGTGAAATTGGACAATCAAATTCAGATTGCACATAATGTAGAAATAGGAGAAAACACTGTTATAGCTGCTCAAACAGGCGTTGCAGGTTCTACAAAAATAGGTAAAAATTGTATGATTGGTGGACAAGTTGGCGTTGCAGGACATATTACTATAGGCGATAATGTTCGAATTCAGGCACAATCCGGAATTGGAAAATCGTTGAAAGATGGTGAAGTAGTTCAAGGATCACCTGCCTTCACTTATGGAGATTTTAGTAAATCGTATGTTCATTTTAGAAATTTACCTAAAATTGTATCGGAATGGGATGCATTGAAAAAGAAATAGAATAGATTAGAAAACAAATAAACTAGATTAAACATTATGGTTAAGCAAAAGACCATCAAAAGTGAAATTTCACTTACAGGAGTAGGATTACATACCGGAAAAGAAGTTAAAATAACTTTCAAGCCAGCGCCAGTAAACAACGGATATACATTTGTAAGAGTCGATTTGGAAGGAAGTCCGGTCATTGAAGCAGATGCAAATTACGTTGTAAACACACAACGCGGAACAAATTTAGAAAAACTAGGCGTTAAAATTCAGACCTCAGAGCATGTATTAGCTGCATTTGTTGGACTTGATGTTGACAACGTTATCATAGAACTAAACGAATCGGAACCACCAATTATGGATGGCTCATCAAAGTTTTTTGTAGAAGCTATTGAAAAAGTTGGTGTTGAAGAGCAAGATGCCGAACGTAAATATTATGTGGTAAAAGAGGTAATATCTTTTACAGATGAAGCTACAGGAAGCGAAATAATCATTATGCCTTCAGAAGAGTATCAAATTACAACTATGGTAGATTTTGGCACCAAGGTTCTTGGAACTCAAAATGCTACATTAAAAAATATCGCCGATTTCAAAACAGAAATTGCCGATGCTAGAACATTCAGTTTCTTGCATGAATTGGAAACCTTATTGGATAATGGTTTAATTAAAGGAGGTGATTTGAACAATGCTATTGTGTATGTAGATAAAGAAATTTCTCCGTCCACTATGGAAAATTTGAAAAAAGCGTTTGGAAAAGACCAAATTTCGGTTAAAGAAAACGGAATTTTAGATAACCTAACTTTACATTATCCAAACGAAGCTGCTCGACACAAATTACTTGATGTAATTGGGGATCTAGCTCTTGTTGGAATTCGAATTAAAGGAAAAGTAATAGCCAATAAACCGGGGCATTTTGTAAATACCCAATTTGCTAAAAAACTATCAAAAATCATTAAGATTGAGCAAAAGAATCAAATTCCAGTTTATGATTTGAACTTACCACCATTAATGGATATTCATCAAATAATGAATATTTTACCTCACAGACCGCCATTTTTATTAATTGATAGAATCATTGAAATGTCAAGTACTCATGTGGTTGGAATGAAAAATGTGACCATGAATGAAAACTTCTTTGTAGGACATTTTCCCGACGCACCAGTTATGCCAGGAGTTCTAATTGTCGAAGCAATGGCACAATCGGGAGGTATTTTAGTTTTGAGCACGGTTCCTGATCCTGAAAATTACTTGACGTATTTTATGAAAATTGACAATGTGAAATTCAAACATAAAGTCCTTCCCGGAGATACATTAATATTTAAATGCGATTTGATTACCCCTATTCGAAGAGGTATTTGCCATATGCAAGCCAATGCTTATGCAAATGGGAAATTAGTTGCCGAAGCAGAATTAATGGCACAAATAGCAAAAAAACAATAGATTTATTTGTTCATTTGTATATTCGGATATTTAAAATCCGAATTATCAAATTATCAAATTATCAAATTTAATAAAAGATATGAATCAACCCTTAGCATACGTTCATCCGGGCGCGAAAATAGCAAGAAATGTAGTTATTGATCCATTTACAACGATACACAACAATGTACATATTGGCGAAGGAACATGGATAGGTTCCAATGTTACAATAATGGAAGGTGCAAGAATTGGTAAGAATTGTAATATTTTCCCTGGTTCTGTAATTTCTGCTGTGCCGCAAGATTTAAAATTTGGAGGTGAAGATTCACTTGCGATAATTGGAGACAATACTACTATTAGAGAGTGTGTTACAATAAACAGAGGAACAGTAGCTTCAGGTCAAACTAAGATTGGAAATAACTGTCTTATTATGGCTACAGCTCACATTGCTCATGATTGTCACATTGGCGATAATGCCATCATTGTCAATGGAGTTGCCTTGGCAGGTCACGTAATTGTTGGTGATTTTGCTATTATTGGCGGATTGGCTGCGATACATCAGTTTATTCATATTGGTGATCATGCTATGATTTCGGGTGGTTCATTGGTTCGTAAAGATGTTCCTCCCTATACCAAAGCAGCCAAAGAACCTTTATCTTATGTTGGAATCAATTCTGTTGGATTAAGAAGAAGAGGTTTTACGTCAGATAAAATTAGAGAAATACAAGATATTTATAGAATATTATACCAAAAAAACTACAACACATCCCAAGCTGTAGGAATTATTGAAGCAGAAATGGGAGCTTCACCTGAACGAGACGAAATACTAGATTTTATTAGAAATTCTTCTCGCGGAATTATGAAAGGATATTCGGGAGGGTATTAGAGAAAAGATAGAAAATAAATAAACAAATAAATAAAAAAAACAAATAAATAATGGCATCTACATCAGACATTAGAAACGGATTATGTATTAAATACAATCACGATATTTATAAAATTATCGAATTTCTTCACGTAAAACCAGGTAAAGGACCTGCATTTGTAAGAACTAAATTAAAAAGTTTAACTAACGGAAAAGTTTTAGACAATACATTTTCGGCTGGACATAAAATAGATGAAGTTCGAGTAGAAACTCATGAATATCAATACTTATATGCTGAGGGTGATTTATATAACTTTATGCATGTAGAAAGTTATGAGCAAATTCAATTGAACAAGGCAATTCTGGATGCTCCCGATTTATTAAAAGAAGGAACAACAGTTAAAGTAATCATTAATGCAGAAACAGAAATGCCACTTTCTGTAGATATGCCATCTTCTGTGGTACTTGAGGTAACTTATGCAGAACCAGGTGTAAAAGGAAATACCGCAACCAATGCTACAAAACCAGCCAAAGTAGAAACGGGTGCCTCAGTAAACGTGCCTTTATTTATCAATGAAGGAGATAAAATCAAAATTGATACTGCTACAGGCTCTTATATGGAACGTGTGAAAGAATAATTAAATTGATATTGTTTTCAATTAGATAATTTCTTAATTTAATTGATATATTTACTAATGATTTAATTATCACATTGAATTATGAAGTTTTCTAAAATTCATTCTCTTAAAGAAATTGCAGCATTAATTGATTGTCATTACATTGGTAATGATGATTTTCCAGTTTATGGCATGAATGAAATACATGTGGTTACTTCTGGAGATATTGTATTTGTTGACCATCCAAAGTATTACGATAAAGCATTACAATCGGCGGCAACAGTTGTTTTAATAAACAAAGAAGTTGATTGTCCCGAGGGAAAAGCTTTATTGATATCCAATGATCCTTTTAGAGATTTCAATAAATTAACTCATCATTTTAGACCATTTGTTTCTGCAAATACTTCCATTTCAGAATCTGCAATTATTGGTGAAGGAACGGTAATTCAACCCAATTGTTTTGTCGGACATTATGTAACTATTGGAACCAATTGCATTATTCATTCGAATGTTTCCATTTATGATAATTGTGTGATTGGTGATAATGTAATTATTCAAGCGGGAACCATTCTTGGAGCCGACGCATTTTATTATAAAAAACGCCCTGAAGGTTATGATCAATTGCTCACAGGAGGTCGAGTTGTTATTAAAAACGATGTTGGTATAGGGGCTCTTTGCACTATTGACAAAGGAGTAACTGGAGATACTACAATTGGTGAAGGAACAAAAATTGACAATCAAGTACATGTTGGACATGATACAATAATTGGAAAAAAATGTTTAATTGCAGCACAAACTGGAATTGCAGGATGTGTCATAATAGAAGATGAAGTAACTATTTGGGGGCAAGTGGGAACAACAAGTGGAATTACTATTGGAACAAAAGCGGTAATACTTGGACAAACAGGGGTAACAAAATCAGTTGAAGGCGGAAAATCATATTTTGGCACTCCAATTGAAGAATCTCGTGAAAAATTAAAGCAATTGGCAAATATTAAGCGTATTCCCGAAATACTTAAAAGCATTAAATAATGACACCAAAAGAACTTGTTCTTGATTTTTATAAAAATGATTTGATATTAAAAAAATCGGAAGTAAATGAATTTATTCATCCCGACTTAATTATTGAGTGGAATAGCAGTAAAGGATTTGTTCAAATGAATCGCGATGATGTATTGAATTTATCAGAGGAATTGAATAAAGCATATGTGCGTTCCAAAATGCGAATTACTCATATTATTGAAGAGGGAAATATGGTTTCAGTTCGTTATTCCCATTTTGTAAAAACAATTGAAAATCCTAGAGAAGAAATGCTATTAGCTCATTTTTGCGTTATTTGGGAAGTTAAAGACAACAAATTATTTAGAGGGTATCAAATGAGCCAATTTTCTTAAACCTTCTTCAGAAAACAGTAAAAAAATAGAAAAAAAAATAATTACTAATCACCAAATACTAATTACTATTTAATACTTTTGCAACACAAAAAAATAAACACAATTTAATAATATATCATGAGCGTTTTAGTTAATAAAGATTCAAAAATTATAGTTCAAGGATTTACAGGAAGCGAAGGAACATTCCACGCACAACAAATGATTGAATATGGAACGAATGTAGTAGGTGGAGTAACTCCTGGAAAAGGAGGTTCATTCCATCTAGAGCGTCCCGTTTTCAATACCGTTAAAGATGCTGTTGATCAAGCGGGTGCAGACACTACGATTATTTTTGTTCCACCAGCTTTTGCTGCAGATGCAATTATGGAAGCTGCCGATGCAGGTATCAAAGTAATTATTTGCATCACAGAAGGCATTCCAGTTGCTGACATGATTAAAGCATATTCTTATGTTAAAGAAAGATCTTCCCGTTTAATTGGTCCTAATTGCCCTGGAATAATAACTCCAGGAGAAGCTAAAGTTGGTATTATGCCCGGTTTTGTATTTAAAAAAGGGACTGTAGGAATAGTATCAAAATCGGGAACCTTAACTTATGAAGCTGCCGACCAAGTAGTGAAACAAGGAATGGGAATTACAACAGCTATCGGAATTGGTGGAGATCCAATTATTGGGACTACCACTAAAGAAGCTGTCGAATTATTAATGAACGATCCAGAAACCCTTTGTATTGTTATGATAGGTGAAATTGGAGGTCAATTGGAAGCTGATGCTGCTAAATGGATTAAAGCGGATGGAAATAGAAAACCAGTTGTTGGATTTATTGCAGGTGAAACTGCTCCGAAAGGAAGAACAATGGGGCACGCAGGTGCTATAGTAGGTGGTGCAGATGATACTGCAGAAGCTAAAAAACGAATCATGAGAGAATGTGGAATTCACGTTGTTGATTCTCCTGCTGAAATTGGAAAAAAAGTAAAAGAAGTTATGAGCTAATAGCTGCTAAATTAATATTTTAAGTCTCACAATTGTGGGGCTTTTTTTATTAAAAAAAATTAATTATTCATTTATTTTAAAAATAATTTTAGCAGGAATTAAATAAATTAAACGCTTGAATAGTTACACATAGAAATATAAATATGTTGAAATAATAGAAATTAAAATTTCGCTATATTTGTAGTAATGAAAAGTTTTTTTCATTTCATAGTAATTAATAAAAATGATTGAATAGTATGCAACAAATTCCAAGTGTTGACTTACGTGATTTCCTGTCGGAAGAACCGGCACGTAAACAAAAATTTGTAAATGAAATCGGAAGAGCTTATGAAGATATTGGCTTCGTAGCGTTAAAAGGTCATTTTCTGGATGATCAATTAGTAGAAGATTTGTATGGGGAAGTTCGGAACTTCTTTAATCTTTCTTTGGATACTAAAAAAAAATATGAAATACCCTTAATTGGAGGACAACGCGGTTATATTTCGTTTGGGAAAGAACATGCTAAAGGTCGTTCTGCGGGTGACTTAAAGGAGTTTTGGCATTTCGGACAATATGTAAGTAAAGATTCTAAATATGCCAGCGAATATCCAGATAATGTTACTGTAAATGAATTAGCAAATTTTAACTCAACAGGAAAAGAGGCTTATAAAATGCTTGAAAAAACTGGCGTATTCGTCTTGCGTGCTTTGGCTTTGTATATTGGTTTAGACGAATTCTACTTTGATAATTACATTAAAGATGGTAATAGCATTCTACGTCCAATTCATTATCCACCTATTACTGATGAACCAAAAGATGGAGCAGTTAGAGCAGCAGCACATGGCGACATTAATCTGATAACATTATTAATGGGTGCGCAAGGAAAAGGATTACAGGTACAAAATCACGATGGACATTGGATTGATGCAATGGCGCAACCCGATGAATTGATGATTAATGTTGGAGATATGTTATCAAGACATACAAACAATAAATTAAAATCAACTATTCACCAAGTGGTTAATCCACCAAGAGATTTGTGGAATACGTCAAGATATTCTATTCCTTTTTTTATGCATCCCGTTAGTGACATGAAATTAGATTGCTTGCCGGAATGTATTGATGAAAATAATCCTAAACAATTTGAAAACATCACCGCTGGTGACTATTTGAATGAGCGTTTGGTGGAATTAGGATTAAAAAAGAAGTAAATGATAATTAAAAATTGAGAATTATAAATTTTAATTAATTTTTAATTCTCAATTTTTAATTTAAGAAAAATATGGATTTACAAGAACAACTAAAAAGACTATTCCCAGAGCACGAAGTTTCAAATGAGCCAGAAAAAATAATTAAAAAAGAGCACCTATTATTCGTTCAAAAAGAACCTATAATTTGTAAATTTGAAAAACGAAAAGGAAAGCCTATAACCATCATTTCTGGCTATGAAGGAGGCGATGAAGATTTTAAAATTTTAGCCAAAGAACTCAAAAGTAAATTGGCTGTTGGCGGAAGCTTTAAAGACGGTGAAATCATTATTCAAGGGGATTACCGTGATCGAATAATGAAATTATTACAAGAAAAAGGATTTAAAACCAAACGTGTTGGAGGTTAATTTGAAGTACGGAGATTGTAATCCAAAATGCAAATAACTTCATAACCATTTAAACTCTTAAATTTATAAACTAAAAAAATGATTGCATCTTCAGAATTAATATTAAATACAGACGGAAGTGTATATCACTTGAATTTAAAACCAGAACATATTGCAGATGATATCATCTTTGTTGGTGATCAAAATAGAGTAGAAAAAATTAGCCAACACTTTTCAAGTATTGAATTTTCAAAACAAAAAAGGGAGTTCAAAACACAAACTGGAATTTACAAGGGTAAACGAATTACTGTAATGTCTACAGGCATTGGTCCTGATAATATTGATATTGTAATGAACGAGTTGGATGCATTAGTGAATATCGATTTGGAAACAAGAGAAATCAAAAAAGAATTGAAATCTTTAAATATTATTAGAATTGGTACTTCTGGATCGTTGCAAGAAGAAATTCCTTGTGATAGTTTTGTAATGAGTCAGTACGGACTGGGTTTAGACAACATGCTTCGCTCCTATTTGATTGATTCTTTTTCTGAAACAAAAATGGAGGATGCTTTTATCAAACATACCAACTGGGATGTGCGTAAAGGTCGTCCCTATGTTATTAGAGCAAGTGAGAAACTTGAAAAACGTTTAGAAAGCAACTCTATATTTAAAGGAATTACTGGAACAGCAGGTGGATTTTATGGTCCTCAAGGTCGTGTATTGCGTCTTGGAATACAGGATGCAGGACTGAATTCCAAAATGGATCAATTTGTATATAATGGAATCAAAATGACCAACCTCGAAATGGAAACTGCTGCAATATATGGATTGGGAAAACTATTAGGACATAATTGTTTATCATTAAATGCAATCATTGCCAATCGTGCCCTGGGAACTTTTAGTGAAGATCCATACAAAGCTGTAGACGCTTTAATTGAGTATGCTTTAGATAAATTAGCGGAATAATTAGAAAAGAGTATAAAGTAAGGTTAAAATAGAAAATAATCATTAATTAATTTTATAAATTATATTTTTAATGAGTTCAAATCTAATTTTCTAAATGAAAAAAATAAAAATAGCGGGTGTTCCAGAACATTTTAATTTACCATGGCATTTGTGTATTGAAAATGGCGCATTTGAAGCCGCTGGAATAGATTTGAAATGGACTGATATACCAGAAGGAACAGGTAAAATGTGTCAGATGCTTCGTGATGGTGATACCGATATTGCTGTAATTCTATCGGAAGGAATTGTAAGAGATATTACGGCAGGTAATCCGAGTAAAATTGTTCAAGTCTATGTTGAAAGTCCCTTGATTTGGGGAATTCACGTAAGTTCACAATCGCAATACAAAACCATTTCGGACTTAGAAAATACCAAAGTGGCAATTTCTCGCTATGGTTCTGGTTCCCAATTAATGGCTTATGTTAATGCAAATAATCAAAATTGGGATACAAAAAAACTAGAATTTGAAATAGTAAATACCATCGAAGGCGCGGTTGAAGCATTAACAAATGGAACCGCAAATTATTTTATGTGGGAGCATTTTATGACCAAACCATTAGTAGATAAAGGTATTTTTAGAAGAGTTGGCGACTGCCCTACTCCATGGCCTTGTTTTGTTATAGCGGTACGAGAGGAAGTTCTGCAAAATCAGTCCAATACTATTTCAAAAATTTTAGAAATAATTAATAAAAAAACTAAAGAATTTAAAGAAATTCCGAATATTGACAAAAATTTAGCCAGCAAATACCACCAACAGATAGAAGATATCCAAGAATGGCTGCGATTAACAGAATGGTCGCAAAAACCATTATCTGAAAAAATGTTTGACAAAATTCAAAATCAATTATTTGAGCTTAAAATTATTGATAAAAAAGGTGGTTTTGCTGAAATAGTAAAGGTGGTTTAGTTTTAAATAAAACAATTTCACCATTTAATTGGAATTCTATTTTTACTTTTCAAAAACGCATTGGTTTTACTAAAATGTTTGTTTCCAAACCAAAAACCGCGATTAGCACTCAATGGCGATGGATGTCCCGTTTCTAATACGTGATGTTTGGTTCTATCAATCTTTACTCCTTTCTTTTTGGCAAATCCGCCCCAAAGTAAAAAAACAACATTTTCTTTATCATTAGAAATTTTCTGAATTACAGCATCAGTAAAAATTTCCCAACCTTTTTGTTGATGACTACCTGCTTCACCTTGTCTTACCGTTAAAGTCGCATTTAATAATAAAACTCCTTGGCTAGCCCAACGCTCTAAATTTCCCGATTTAGGTGAAGGTTGATTCAAATCGCCTACCAATTCCTTAAATATATTAACTAATGAAGGCGGAAACGAAACTCCTTCATTCACAGAAAAACACAATCCGTTCGCTTGTCCAAAGCCATGATAGGGATCTTGACCGATTACAACAACTTTTACATCATCAAACGAACAAAAATCAAAAGCTGAAAAAATCTCACTTTTAGGCGGATAACAAATGGAGTCCGAATACTCCTCTTCAACAAAAGAAATTAAGTCCTTAAAATAAGGTTTTTCAAATTCCGATGAAAGTACATTGGTCCAAGTTGTAGAAATTTTGATTGACATATCATAAAATTTTAACAAAAATAGAAATTTCTGTTGCAATATGAGTTACAACCTTTGTAACTTTGAAATTCTGAAAATAAACTATGATTTCAATAGCCGACAAAACACTTCAAGACTTAGAGTTCACCACCATTTTGCAAACTATTTCTGATCGATGTAATACTGAAATTGGAAAGCAAAAAGCATTGGAAATAATTCCTTTTAAAGAAAAAGAGGACTTGATGAATGCGTTAATGCAAACCTCTGAATATTTATCATCTTTTTCAAACAATAATGCTATTCCTAATCACGGATTTGAAAATATAACTAATGACTTGAAATTTCTAGGAATTGAAGACAGTTTTCTAGAAGTAACTACCTTCAGAAAAATTGCGACACTTTCTGAGACGGTGAATGTGATGTTGTTATTCTTAAAGAAATTTAATGAGTATTATCCCAAATTAAATGAAAGAGCTGTTCAAGTGGAATATACCAAATTCATCATTCAAAAAATAGATGAAGTAGTAGATAAATACGGCGTAATAAAAGACAATGCTTCGCCTGACTTAATCAATATCCGCAGAGACATGAGTGTTGTTCGCGGAAAAGTGAATCAGAGTTTTGGAACAGCACTATCTCAATATAATTCCCTCGGATATTTAGATGATATAAAAGAGAGTTTTGTAGAAAACAGAAGGGTTTTAGCTGTTTTAGCAATGTATAGACGTAAAGTTAAAGGTTCTATTTTGGGAAGTTCCAAAACAGGAAGCATTGCCTATATCGAACCGGAAACCACATTGCAATATTCTCGAGAATTAAGCAATTTAGAATATGAAGAACGGGAAGAAATTACTCGAATTTTAAAAAAACTATCTAATGATATTCGCCCATTTTTAAATTTATTAAAACAATATCAGGAATTTTTGAGTGATATTGATGTAATTGCTGCTAAAGCAAAATATGCGTTTAAAATCAATGCGCTTTTACCCACAATTACAGAAAAAAAACGACTTTATTTTAGAGATGCCTTCCATCCTATTTTGTATTTAAGTAATTTGGAAAACAAGGTCATCACTTATTCACAAACTATTGAGTTGAATAATGATAGCCGGATAATTGTTATATCGGGACCAAATGCAGGAGGAAAAACCATATCATTAAAAACAGTTGGGCTACTACAATTAATGCTTCAAAGTGGGCTTTTAATTCCTGTTCATGAGCGTAGTGAAACATTTTTGTTTGACCGAATTCTTACCGATATTGGAGACAATCAATCCATTGAAAATCATTTAAGCACCTACAGTTACCGATTAAAAAACATGAATTATTTTTTAAAAAAATGTAATTCAAAAACGCTTTTTCTGATTGATGAATTTGGAACTGGTTCGGACCCTGAATTGGGTGGCGCTTTGGCTGAAACTTTTTTGGAGGAATTCTACCATAGAGAAGCCTTTGGGATTATTACTACGCATTATTCCAATCTAAAAATACTGGCCAATGAATTGCCTTTTGCATCCAATGCCAACATGCTTTTTGATGAAAAATCATTGGAGCCCATGTACAAATTAATTTTAGGTCAAGCAGGAAGTTCTTTTACATTTGAAGTGGCACAAAAAAATGGTATTCCTTATGGATTAATAAACCGAGCCAAAAAGAAAATCGAAGGGGGAAAAGTACGTTTTGACAAAACAATTGCCACACTTCAAAAAGAACGTTCAAAAATGGAAAAAACTTCTTTAAATTTAAAAGAAGAAGAAACCAAAGCTCGCGAGGAAAGCAAAAAAATGGAACTCATTAATGTGAAAATTAAAGACAAATTGGAACGTTACCAGGAGTTATACGATGCCAATCAACGTTTGATTTACATTGGTCAAAAAATTGATGATATATCGGAGGTTTATTTTAATAATAAAGACAAAAAAATATTGATTGGTGAGTTTCTTAAAATGGTAGAAATTGAAAACAATAAAAGAAAAAAACTATCTGTAAAAGAAAAGAATATCAAAGAAATTATCAAAAAACAAGTTATTGACGAAGTTACTGTAAAAGTCGAAGAAATTAGAAAACAAAAAAAAGACAAAAAAATAAAAGCAGCTATTGTTCCTGAAAAACCGAAAATGGTTTTAAAAGTCAAAGACCGTGTAAGGATGATTGATGGAAAAGCAGTTGGAACCATTGACAAAATAGAAAAAAATAAAGCTGTAATTAATTATGGTGTTTTTACATCAACAGTAAGTTTGGAATCCATTGAGTTTGTTGAAAGACCAAAATAGATTAAAATGACTATTGAAGAATTACCAAAAAATAAAAAAATCGTTCTATTTGATGGTGTTTGCAATCTTTGTGACACTTCAGTCCAATTTATTATCAAGCACGATAAAAAAGATATTTTTCGTTTTGTTTCCATTCAATCTGATCTTGGCAAGAAAATACAAAATCACATCGGTTTTAATAGTTCTAAAATAGATAGTATCATTTTATTTGTTTCTGATACCGAATATTATACAAAAGCGCAAGCGGTCTTTACTATTTTAAAAGATTTTAATGGTTTATTTTCTGTTTTCTATTATTTTGTATTTTTACCAAAATTTGTTACAAACACTTTATATGATTTTGTAGCTAGAAATCGCTATAAATGGTATGGGAAAAAAGATTTGTGCTTAATTCCAACTTCAGAATTAAAAGTCAAATTTCTATCCTAAATCTTTAAATAAAATTTTAAAAACCCATATACTTTTAAAAGATCAAATTAATGAAATGATAAAAATAGTTCCCATAATTTTGCTAACAACATTATTTTCAGGTTGTAATACAACCAATAAAGCGAATATAGTATTGGATAACAAAGAAAAAATTAAAGCATTAGATACAACTCCAAAAGTTATCGGAATCGGTGGTATTTTCTTTATTTCAGATAATCTTAAAGAGAGTAGAGAATGGTATGCCAAAAATTTAGGATTTGAAATTAATGCATGGGGATCATCTACTTTTGAGTCAAGAAATGTAAACAAACCAGAGAAAGTTAATTCGCTTCAATGGACGCCATTTAAAAAAGGAAGCACCTATTTTGCTCCCTCAAAGAAAGAATTTATGATCAATTATCAAGTTCAGAATATTGAAGGACTTGTTAGCAAGCTTAAAGAAAACGGAGTGTCTATAGTTGATAGTATTACCACGTTTGCTTACGGAAAATTTATTCATATTATGGACACGCAAGGAAACAAAATTGAGTTGTGGGAACCTATTGAAAATAAAGACAAGCATTAAAGTGTAAATTAATTTTAATTAATAGGAAGGCAGATTGAAATTAATCGGTATTATAGTCACAACTAGTTATAAATTTTAATAACATAAAATAATTAATTCCAAAAAATAGCTTTAATTTGTATTAATAACAAACAAACTATGGAATTCAATCCCGATACACTTGAAGCGTCGGCTATTTACAAATTGCTTACTGGTTCAGTAATTCCGAGGCCCATCGGTTGGATTTCGACCATTGACGAGAGTGGAATAAACAATCTTGCTCCTTTTTCTTATTTTAATATTATTGGTGACGACCCACCACATGTTATGTTTTCTACTGTTAGAGGAAACAATACAAATAAAGATACTCTTAATAATGTATTAACTAACAAACAATTTGTAGTTAATATGGTTACTGAAGATCTTGTAGCACAAATGAATGCTACAGCACAAACAGTTCCTGCTGAAATAGATGAATTTGAGTTGGCAGGTGTTACTCCTATCGCTTCTACAAAAATACAACCCAATCGAGTTAAAGAAAGTCCGATCACTTTTGAATGTGAAATGGTTCATCATTATTTTCTTGAAAATCATAAACAAGGTGGTGCTTGCATCGTTGTTGGTAGAATTGTAATAATGCATATTGATGAAAGCGTATTATTAGATAATTATAAAATTAATATGGAAACTTACAAACCTGTTTCACGATTGGCAGGTGCCAATTATAGTAAATTAGGGGAACTATTTTCCGTTAAAAGAAGTTAAATGAAAATTGCAATTATAGGTGGTGGTCCTGGTGGGCTTTATTTTTCGATACTTACAAAAAAAGCAATGCCAAATTGCCAAATTGATATTTATGAACGCAATAAACCTGACGATAGTTTTGGTTTTGGAGTAGTATTTTCGGATGAAACTTTGGGGGAATTCCTAAAACGCGACATGCAATCGTATGAGTTAATTAGAAGTAAATTTGCTTATTGGGATGATATTATTATTGCCCGAGATGGAGATACCGTAAATATTGCAGGAAATGGTTTTTGTGGTTGTTCTAGAAAGACATTACTTCAATTATTGCAGCAACGTTGTATAGAAGAGGGAGTTAATTTGCATTTTGAACAAAATATAGAAGATTTAAGTCAATATAAAGATGCTGATGTAATTATAGCTGCTGACGGAATTGGAAGTAGCATTAGAACACGTTATCAAAAAGAATTCGGAACAAAAATAGAGTTAAAAAAGAATCGTTTTGTTTGGTTAGGATCGACAAAACCTTTGGACGCTTTTACTTATTTCTTTAGAACAACTGAACTTGGAACAATCGTTGCTCATTCCTACCAATACCAGGAAGGCATGAGTACATGGATTTTTGAATGTTCGAATGAAACTTGGCAAAAATTCAATTTTGAAGTTACCAATGAAGAAGATACCATAGCTAAGATTTCAGATATTTTCAAAGAAGAATTAGACGGACATCCATTGATTTCAAACAAATCACATTGGAGGCAATTTCCACATGTAACCAACCAAAATTGGTATCATAATAATATTGTACTTCTTGGAGACGCCAAAGCCACTGCCCACTACTCTATTGGTTCTGGAACTAAATTAGCCATGGATTGCGCTATTGGTTTATCAGATGCTATAATTGCAAATCCAAATGATGTGCAAGCCGCTTTTCAGCAATATGACAATTCTAGAAGAAATACGGTTGAAATGATTCAATATGCTGCATTGGTTTCATTGGATTGGTTTGAAAATATAGACAGAAACATGCAGCACCCGTTCTATCAATTTGCTTTTGGTTGCATGACCCGTTCTAAAAAAGTAACTTTTGAAAACTTACGCTTGCGAGACGCTTCCTTTACGGATAAAGTGTTGGATGAGTTTCTTACAAACCTAAAACCTGCAACCCAAAACATAAAACCTATACCTGCTGCATTTTCTAAACTCAAATTAAGAGATTTAGAATTACAAAACCGAATCGTTATGGCTCCCATGGGGCAATATTCGGCTAAAGATGGTGTCGTAAATGATTGGCATTTTCAACATTATACTTCACGAGCAATTGGTGGTTTGGGATTAATATTGACCGAAATGACGGCAGTTTCTGAAACTGGACGAATTACTAGAAGTTGCGCTGGCATTTATTCACAAGAACAAGTAGTTGCTTGGCAAAGTATAAATGATTTTATTCATGAAAATACACAAACCAAAATCGGAATTCAATTAGGACATTCTGGGAGAAAAGGCGCAACTAAAATACCATGGGAAGACACTTTTACTGGAACGCCATGGGAATTACTTTCGGCTTCTGCTATTCCATTTAAAGAAAATTCAGTTACTCCAAAAGCGATGACATTGTCTGATATGGATTTAATTGTATCACAATTTGTGAATGCAGCTAATAATGCTAACGAAGCAGGATTTGATATGATTGAATTACAGTCCCATCACGGATTTTTATTGGCTTCTTTCTTATCTCCACTTACTAATATAAGAACCGACGAATTTGGCGGAAGCATAGAAAATCGAATGAAATTCCCAATTAGAGTTTTTAAAGAAATTCGAAAAGTTTTTCCAAAAGAAAAACCAATGTCAGTTCGAATATCTGCAACTGATTGGGTAGAAAAGGGAATATCAGAAGAAGATGTAATTACAATCGCAACTGCATTCAAAAACGCAGGTGCGGATATTATTAATGTTTCTACAGGAAATACGGTTGCCCATCAAAAACCAATAACAGGCAGAATGTGGCAAACTCCTTTTGCAGATGCCGTTCGAAACACCGTTCCTATTCCGACCATGACAGCGGGTTATATACAAGATATCGATCAAATAAATACCATTATTTTAAACGGAAGAGCTGATTTAGTGGCATTAGGAAGACCTTTGTTATTAGACGCTAATATAGTTAGAAATGCCCAAGCCTATGAGCATTTCGAACCAACAGACATTCCATATCCATACCGAGCAGGAATGTCGCATTTATTTCCTTTAAAAGCCACGGAGAGAAAACAAATAGAAGGAATGAAAAAAGCGTTAAAACCAAAAAGCAATAAAAAATAATTACGAATTTTAAATTACGAATTATGAAACACTACGAAGATAATTTTGCTCATAATAGTTTACCAAGTTCTGAATTGATGCCAGAATACAATTTTACGGATTTAACGCAATTCCAGCATCCTGAAATGCTCAATTGTGTAGAGCGATTATTAGATTTTCACATCAAAGAAGGTAACGGAAATAACATTTGTATTCGCACCTTCGAAACGACTTGGACCTATCAAGATTTATACGATAAAGCCAATCAAATTGCTCATGTACTTCTAGAAAATTTAGATTTAAAATCAGGCAATCGTGTATTAATTCGTTCTGCTAATAACCCAATGATGGTGGCGTGTTGGTATGCCGTTTTAAAAGCAGGAGGAATTGTAGTGGCTACGATGCCATTACTTCGTTCTAAAGAATTGACTACAATTATTGATTGTGCTAAAATCTCTCATGTGCTTTGTGATAAAGAACTTGAAGAAGAAATAAATTTGGTGAAATCTCCTTCCTTAAAGAAAACTTGCTTTTACGGCAATTCGCAATTGGAGGAACTGATGCAATCTAAATCCAAAACTTTTATCAATTATCCCAGCAAATCAGATAGTTTAGCTTTAATCGGATTCACTTCAGGAACTACGGGATTGCCTAAAATGACCTCGCATTACCACAAAGATATTTTAAATATTTGCGAGTGTTTTCCTGCCTATTCGTTACAACCCACTGTAAAGGATGTTTTTACAGGAAGTCCACCAATTGGATTTACTTTTGGTTTGGGAGGATTAGTTTTATTCCCAATGTATTTTGGAGCTTCTACCTTCTTAATCGAAAAACCAAGTCCCGATTTATTATTGAAAGCCATTCAAGAACATAAAATTACGATTTGTTTTACGGCACCAACTGCATGGCGTATCATTACTGCTAAAGTAAAAGATTATGATATTTCAAGCATACGCAAATGCGTTTCAGCCGGAGAAACCTTACCTATAAAGGTATGGCAAGATTGGTACGATGCCACAGGATTGAAAATCATTGACGGAATTGGTTCGACTGAAATATTGCACATTTTCATATCTTCCAACGAAGAGAACATGAAGCCTGGCGCAACGGGAGTTCCTGTCACAGGTTATGAAGCAAAAATAGTAGATATAGAAGGAAATGAAGTTCCAACAAATGAGCCTGGAAGACTTGCTGTGCTTGGGATTACCGGTTGTAAATACTTAAATCGTGAAGAGAAACAACGCGAATATGTTGAAAAGGGGTGGAATATTACGGGTGATATTTTTAGGAAAGATGAGGAGGGTTATTTTTGGTTTGTGGCTCGTGGCGATGACATGATTATTTCTTCTGGTTATAATATTGCCTCAATTGAAGTAGAATCTGTACTTTTAACCCATGAAGAAATTCTAGAATGTGCTGTTGTCGGACTTCCTGATAATGATCGTGGAATGTTGGTTTGCGCTCATATTGTTCTCAAAGAAAAACATAAAGCTTCAGAAGAAATGAAAAAAGATATTCAACAGTGGTTCAAAGAAGTAGCAGCGCCCTATAAATATCCAAGGATCATTCATTTTACCAATGAATTACCAAAAACCGAAACAGGAAAAATACAACGATTTAAGTTAAAATAATGAGAAAAGCATTTTTAATAATAAGTATTACAATTTTGTCTTTAACGGGGATTCTAATTTATATAAATTGGAAATTCAGTTTCCTGCTTTTGATATTTATTCCACTGATTCTAATGGGATTGTATGACATGTACCAATCACAACACACCATCAGAAGAAATTTTCCATTATTGGGAAGAATGCGTTATTTATTAGAATCAATTGGTCCTGAGATGCGCCAATATTTCATTGAGACTGATACAGAAGGAAAGCCATTTGACCGTTTACAAAGAAGAATGGTTTACGCAAGAAGCAAAAAACAAATTGATTCACAGCCATTTGGAACTCAATTAAATGTTTATGATGAAGGTTATGAGTGGATTAATCATAGTATAAGAGCACTTTTATTCTCACAAATTAACGAAAATCCTCGTGTTAAAATTGGTTCCTCACAATGTGAAAAACCTTATGAAGCAAGTCTTTTAAATATAAGCGCAATGAGTTTTGGTGCATTAAGTAAAAATGCCATTCTTGCTTTAAACAGTGGAGCTAAGCAAGGCGGATTTTATCACAATACAGGCGAGGGCGGATTGTCACCTTATCATTTGCAAAATAATGGTGATGTGGTTTGGAATATTGGTACGGGTTATTTTAGTTGCAGAACCGACGACGGAAAATTTTCTTATGATGAATACGCAAAAAGAGCAAGTTTAGAAAATGTAAAAATGATTGAAATCAAATTCTCTCAAGGAGCTAAACCTGGTCACGGAGGAATATTACCTAAAGAAAAAGTTACCGATGAAATTGCAGCCATTCGATTAGTGGCAAAAGGAAATGATATTGTATCACCTCCTACCCATTCAGCTTTTACAACACCTTTAGAGTTGATGGATTTTGTAAAACTATTGCGAAAAGGAGCTAAAGGAAAGCCTATCGGAATGAAAATTTGCATCGGAAATAAATCAGAATTTATATCCATTTGTAAAGCGATGGTGGAAACAAATACTTTTTTAGACTTCATTACTGTTGATGGTGGTGAAGGAGGTACTGGTGCAGCTCCACCAGAATATTCAGATCATGTGGGTATGCCATTAAGGGAAGCTTTGGCTTTTGTATATGATGCATTAAATGGTTTTGGAATTAAAAATCAAATTAAAATAATTGCAAGCGGAAAAGTAATTTCCGGATTTGATATTATTAGAAACCTTTCTATCGGAGCTGATTTATGTAATTCGGCACGCGGAATGATGTTTGCTTTAGGCTGTATTCAAGCTTTAGAATGTCATGCCAATACGTGTCCAACTGGAGTAGCCACTCAAGATGAGAAGCTCATGAAAGGTTTAGTTCCAGAAGAAAAAAGTGTTCGTGTAGCCCGTTTCCAAAAAGAAACTGTTAAAAGTGCTATGGACTTAATTGCTTCAGCTGGACTGCATCATCCTGATGATGTTACACGCGATGTGGTGAGTATGCGCGTGACGAGAAACAAAACCCAAACCTTTGCCCAAATCTTCCCGGAATTAGAAGCTGGATGTTTGGTTAATGAAAATACAGTTCCCAAAGATTTTTTATACTTTTGGAAAAAAGCTAGTTCGGAAAAATTTTAATCAAATTAAAGAAAATATTTAATATTAAGTAATTATGAATCAAACATTTATTAAACAAGAAAAAGTTCGTTTCCAACATGTAGATTATGCTGGAATTGTATTTTATCCTAGATTTCTTGAAATGCTTAATTGCTTAGTTGAGGATTGGTTTGAAGAAGCCCTTGATCGTCCTTTTTCTAAAATGCACGAAACTAACGGAATCCCAACGGTAGATTTAAAAATACAATTTAAAAAAGCTGCCCGATTAGGAGATGTTCTAACCAAAAAATTATGGGTTAACCACTTAGGTGGTGCTTCACTCCTTTGTGGATTTTCTTTTGAAGACGAGAATGGAACTACTTGTTTAGATGGTGAAGTAACTTTGGTAAACGTAGCTTTTAATGAAGATAGAAACGATATAAAAGCTACGCCATTTTCAGATGAAATGAAAATGAAAATCTCAACTTTTATTATATCATAAAAATCTTTTAATTTAGTGTTTCTCTGTGAAAAAACTCTGTGAAACTCTGTGAAATAAAAAATCTATGGAATTTAAAAAATTCAAAGCCGCTACCGTTCAAACTTCACCAGTTTTTTTAAACGTAGAAAAAACTATCGAGAAAGCAATCACTTTTATCAAAGAAGCAAGTGCTAATGGCGCCCAACTAATAGCCTTTCCAGAAGTTTTCGTTGCAGGCTACCCCTATTGGAACTGGATCATGACACCTGTTCAAGGTAGTAAATGGTATGAAGAATTATATAAATGTTCGGTTGCTATAACCGATGTGTCTTTGCAACCATTATTTCAAGCTGCAAAAGAATATAATATACATATTGTAATTGGGATAAACGAACGTGGTGATAGTTATGGTGAGATTTACAACTCCAATTTGATTATTGATAACAAGGGAAACTTAATAGGTAAACACCGAAAATTGGTCCCAACTTGGGCGGAAAAACTAACATGGACTTCTGGTGATGGTTCTTCTTTAAAAGTATATGATACTGAAATTGGTCCTATTGGAACCTTGGCATGTGGTGAAAATACAAATACTTTAGCACGATTCACTTTATTATCGCAAGGGGAGTTAATTCATATCGCTAATTATATTTCGTTGCCTGTGGCACCACCTGATTATGATATGGCTGAAGCAATTAAAATTCGTGCAGCAGCGCATTCTTTTGAAGGAAAATTATTTACTATTGTTTCGTGTTCTACAATCTCTCAAGAAATAAAAGATGCACTTAGAGAAGATGTGCCAAATGTAGATGAATTATTGACTAGAAAGAATTCTGCTTTTTCTGGATTTATAGGTCCTAATGGCGCAGTAATTGGGGAGCCACTTATTGATAAAGAAGGAATGGTTTATGCGGACATCGATTTGGAAAAATGTATCCAACCAAAGCAAATGCATGATATTTTAGGACATTACAACAGATTTGATATTTTTGATTTAAGAGTAAACACTGCTCCAACCAGAAAGATCACTTTTATAGATAATCACGAAGAATTTAATAAGCAATAGCATAATAAATATACCATGGAAGATAAATTTTCAGATGATGTTTACGGAAGAGCTCGAGTTCAGGATTCTCTAGAATTAGAAGCCTATTACAAAGAATTAGAAACCCTTGGTGCTGGTGCTTTATGGACTGTTGCAAACGATATTGAACCATGGGAACCCAGAAGTTCCTCAGTTCCGATGCTTTGGAAATACGATGATTTGAGAGCGTTGGTTTTAAAATCCTCCGAATTGGTAACACCTGAACAAGCAGGTCGACGGGTGGTATACTTGGTAAACGACAAACGCAAAGATGTTTCTGCTGCTGTGGGTTGGCTGTATACTGGAATTCAAATAACACGCCCAGGAGAAAGCACTTCTGCGCACAAACACAAAGCTTCAGCGTTACGGTTTATAATGGAAGGCGAAGGTGGTTATACAGTTGTGGATGGAAATAAAATAACTTTTGAAGTCAACGATTTTGTAATTACACCCAATTCTACTTGGCACGAACATGGCGTTGATGCCAATGGTAAGACCTGTATTTGGCAAGACGGATTGGATATTCCTTTGGTTAATGCTTTAGAAGCAAATGATTATGCGGTTTATGATGGCAAACAACCCTTAGTTTCTGCTATTAATCATTCGCCAATTACCTTTGGTGGTGCAGGATTAATTCCGGTAGATAAAACATGGGACAAACCCTATTCTCCATTGTTCAAATATTCATGGAAAAATGTATATCCAGCCTTATTGGAAGTTGCTAAAGTCAACGAAATCAATCCGTTTGATGGAATATTAATGCAATATTCCAATCCGTTAACAGGTGGTCATGTGATGCAAACTATGGGTGCCGCCATGCAATTGTTACCCGCAGGATTTAAAGGTAAGGCTCACAAACACACTGGATCTTTTGTGTACCAATGTGCCAAAGGAAAAGGATATTCCATTATCAACGGAAAACGTTTTGACTGGAAAGAGCGAGATATTTTTTGCGTCCCATCTTGGGCGTGGCACGAACACCACAATTTATCAGACACCGAAGATGCCTGCCTATTTTCATTTAACGATTTACCCGTTATTGAAGGATTGGGATTATTTCAAGGAAGAGACTATATAGAAAATAACGGAAACCAATTGATTAACGAATAACGAATTTAGATTTTTGAATTAAAAATGAAACTACTTACATACAAAACTGCTGACACCGAACCTCGTTTAGGATTCCTCTACAACAATCAAGTTATTGACATGGAAGATTTTGGAGAAATATCTAATTTTCCATTACCAAACGACATGTTGGATTTAATTGACCTTGGATTTGAAATTATTCAAGAAATCAGCGAAATGGTGAACGAAACTCCCGAAAATTTCTTCGAAGAAATATCCTATAATATGGACGAAGTTACCATCCTCGCTCCTATTGAAAAACCGAGAAAGAACATCATCGGAATAGGATTAAACTATACTGAACACGTTGCCGAAAGCGCAAGAACATTGGATACAACAGGTAAATTGCCACAAAAACCAATTATCTTTTCTAAACCACCAACAACGGTTACGGCTACTAATACAAATATCATAAAAAACACCAAACTAACTTCACAATTAGATTGGGAAGTGGAATTGGCAGTAGTTATTGGCAAAAAAGGAAAATACGTTGCTAATGCCGATGCCATGGATTATGTTTTTGGGTATAGCGTTATAAATGATATTTCTGCAAGAGATTGTCGTCGTGAAGGTCAATGGATTGTTTCTAAAGGGCAAGATACTTTTGCACCAATGGGACCAATTTTAGTTACCAAAGACGAAATTGAAAATCCGCACAATTTGAATTTATCTTTAAAAGTAAACGGTGTGGAAAAACAAAACTCTAATACGAAATTCTTACTTTTCAATATAAATGATTTAATTGAAGATTTAAGCATCGTGTTTACTTTAGAACCAGGTGATATCATTGCCACAGGAACTCCGTCAGGCGTTGGCGCAGGACGAACTCCTCAAGAATGGTTAAGCAATGGAGATATTGTGGAAGCAACTGTGGAAGGAATTGGTACGATCGTGAATACCGTTAAGGAGATATAAAAGAGTGTTGAGTAATCAGTTTTCTGTAATTAAACGACTTTAAACTTTTAAACATGAAATTTAGAATAGGACAAATAGTTCCCTCTTCCAATGTGACGATGGAAACCGAAATACCAGCGATATTTAAAGCAAGAGAAACCATTTTGCCTGAGCGTTTTACTTTCCATAGCAGTAGAATGCGAATGAAAAAAGTAACCAAAGAAGAATTGGAAGCCATGGACGCCATGAGTTTAAAATGTGCTCAAGAACTTTCGGATGCTCATGTAGACGTTATGGGATATGCTTGTTTGGTTGCCATTATGAGCATGGGACGCGGTTACCATTGCGTTTCGGAAGTGAATTTACACCAAGAAACAGTGGCCAACGACTACCCTACTCCTATTGTAACTTCGGCAGGGGCTTTGATTAACGGATTGAGAGTTTTAGGAGCTAAACAAATATCCATAATTACTCCTTATATGCGACCTTTAACCGATATGGTTGTAGATTATATTGAACACCAAGGCATCAAAGTAAAGCAAAGTATTGCTTTGGAAATCCCCGATAATTTAGAAGTTGCAGCACAAAACCCTTTGAATTTATTAGAAATATACAAACAATTAGATTTAACCGATGTGGATGTATTAGTTGCTTCGGCTTGTGTGCAAATGCCATCGCTAGAAGCAATCGATCTAATTCAAGCAGAATGCGGAATTCCTGTAACTTCGGCAGCAGTTTGTACGACTTATGAAATGATGAAAAAACTCGGAATTGAAGCCAAATCAGCAATTGGTGGTGAACTCCTTAACGGAAAATACTAAAATTATGGAATGGAAAATAGTAAACGGAAAGTTAGTAAACAATTTTACTTTTAAATCGCAAACTGAATTGGTTCAATTTCTTTTAAAAATAGCTCTATATGCTGACTCCGTTCATCACCATCCTGATTATAGGGTTTTCAAATGTTCTATGGTTGAATTTTCATTATTTACACATGATAAAAACCAAATCACTGAATTAGATTATCAATTGGCAAATGCTATTTCTTCTTTAGTTTAGCTTTATGTAAAAACAAATATATAAATTCTATTCTGAATTTATCCCAACCATCCTTCTCTATCTAAACTTCGATATTGTATAGCTTCAGCAATATGATTGGAGACAACAATTTCGGAATTATCTAAATCGGCAATTGTTCTAGCTACTTTCAAAATTCTATCAAAAGCTCTTGCAGATAAATTTAATTTTTCCATTGCAGTCTTTAATAAAAGTAAAGAAGTTTCATCTAATGCACAATATTCTCTTATTTGTTTTGAACTCATTTGTGCATTGTAATGAATATTGTTTAAAGCTTCAAATCGTTTGGTTTGAATTTCTCTTGCAGCAGTAACTCTTTTTCTAATTTCGATGCTGCTTTCGGCTTTTCTTGTTTCGGTAAGTTTATCAAACGGCACAGGAGTAACCTCAATGTGAATGTCAATTCGATCTAATAAGGGTCCTGAAATTTTACTTAAATAACGCTGCATTTCATTGGACGTAGTACTTTGAGGTGAATCTGGGTCATTAAAATAGCCACTCGGACTCGGATTCATGCTTGCCACCAACATAAAGGAAGAAGGGTATGTTATTGTAAATTTGGCTCTCGATATAGTTACTTCCCTATCTTCTAGAGGTTGGCGCATCACTTCAAGAACTTCACGTTTAAATTCGGGTAATTCATCGAGAAATAATACGCCATTGTGAGATAATGAAATTTCTCCCGGTTGCGGATAACTTCCTCCTCCTACCAAAGATACGGAGCTTGCTGTATGGTGTGGCGCTCGAAAAGGCCGTTGACTCATCAAACCAGATTCTTTAATTTTTCCAGCTACCGAATGAATTTTAGTGGTTTCCAATGCTTCTTTCAAAGTCATGGGAGGCAAAATACTCGGAAGTCTCTTGGCAAGCATTGTCTTTCCAGAACCTGGAGGACCAATTAATATGATATTATGTCCACCTGCAGCGGCTATTTCCATACATCTTTTGATGCTTTCTTGTCCTTTGACATCTGAAAAATCAAATTCAGGAAAATCCAATTCTTTGTAAAATTCTTCCCTAGTATTTAGTATTGTGGGTTCAATTATAGCTTTTCCTTCAAAAAAATCAATAATTTCAGTTACGTTTTCAATTCCGTAAACCTCCAATCCATCGACTACAGCGGCTTCTTTCGCATTTTGTTTGGGCAGGAAAAAACCTTTAAAACCTTCTTCTCGAGCTTTAATTGCAATTGACAACGCGCCTTTAATAGGTTGCAAACCACCATCTAGAGATAATTCTCCCATTATCATGTATTGGTCTAAATCATCGCCTTTTATCTGTCCAGATGCAATCAGAATTCCTACAGCCAATGTCAAATCATAAGCTGAACCTTCTTTTCGCAAATCGGCCGGAGCTAAATTAATAGTTATTTTTTTAACCGGAAGTTGGTATCCGTTGTTTTTGAGTGCAGCAGCAATTCGATAACTGCTTTCTTTTATGGCGTTATCGGGCAAACCTACCAAATGGTACCCAACACCTTTATCAATATTAACTTCTACTGTGATTGTAGTCGCTTCAACGCCAAAGACGGCGCTTCCAAATACTTTTACTAACATGGCTTATATATTTAATTAAATGGCTTATAATCATACAAATATATAAAAAATCATAAATAAAAAAAACAATTTAAAAATATCAATAATTATAAAATGTAAAATAAAATATACTTATAGTAAATTTTATTTGTCTATATGTAAAATAAACTATACTTTTGTATTGAACTTTTAAATCAATTTATTATGAAAACACATTTTTTATTTCCAAACAAGTACCAAAAAATTGGTTGGATTTTGTTACTACCATCCATTGTATTGATTATTATAATTTCAGCATTAGGAACAAACATTGATGACTATTTAGATAACTTTTTTAATGTTACAACAGTTGCCCTTTACCAAGAATCAATTGGACAAAAATCAAGTTTTTTTTGTTTAGTTAAAAATAGTGTATTAGATGAAATTCTGACTATTAGCTCTATTGTGGGTGGAATATTAGTGGGTTTTTCAAAACTAAAAAATGAAGACGAATATATTTCTAAAATCAGATATGAAAGTTTAGTTTGGGCAACTTATTTAAATTACGGATTAATCGTATTCTTTACAATCTTTATTTTTGGCATGCCCTATTTGAATGTTTTGTTTTACAATATGTTTACTTTAATCTTATTCTTCATTATTAGATTTCATTTTATGATTTACAAACTTAATAAATCTATAAGTGATGACGAATAATTTAAAAGTTTTGCGAGCTATTAAAAATATTTCGCAAGAAGAATTGGCAAAACAAATTCAAGTCAGTCGGCAAACTATAAACGCTATGGAAAAAGGAAAATACGTTCCTTCAACAGTTTTGGCATTAAAGTTAGCCCGTTTTTTTGAGAAGCCAGTAGAAGAAATTTTTAGTTTGGAAATAACCGATTAATAGAAATCCCATCAAATTTAACACATGATGGGATTTTCATCTTACTTTTTGAAATTTGCAATTCCTTGTTTTAGCCAATTTTCATATAATCTTGCATCGGGATCATAACTTGTAGTAGGAGTCACAGAATTTAAATTATAACCCTCTAAATCCACCAAAACGTATAAGGGTTGCGTGTTAGTTTTATATTTTGTGATCATAAAATCAGTCCATTTATCACCTATAGTAACAATTTCTGCACCCGTTGAAGGAGAAATATGTTGTTGGTTCTTTGGTAATTCTCGTTTATCATCAGCAAATAAAGAAATAATGATTACTTCATTTTTTAAAATATGAGAAACTTTTTCATCTGTCCAAACATTATTTTCCATTTTTCTACAATTTACGCAGGCATGCCCAGTAAAATCTAATAAAATTGGCTTCTTAATTTTTTTAGCATATGACAATCCTTTTTCATAATCGGTAAAAGATATCAAACCATGTTTATTCAATTCGGCGCCATCAGGTAATTTTTCAGTAGAAAAAACAGCAGCAGATCCTCCAATTCCATTAGGACTTTCGCTATATTCTTCGGGTGGTGGGAATGCGCTAATTAACTTTAATGGCGCGCCCCAAAGCCCTGGAATCATATAAAAAGTAAACGAAAAAACCAATAATGCTAACATCAATCGTCCAACAGAAATATGAGTCAAAGGCGAATCGTGTGGTAGGGTTATTTTTCCTAATAAGTAAATACCCCAAGTACTAAATATAGCAATCCAAATGGCTAAAAAAGTTTCTCTTTCAAACCAATGCAATTGCAATACCAAGTCAGCATTCGATAAAAATTTGAAAGCCAAAGCCAATTCTAAAAATCCTAAAGAAACTTTTACGGTATTCAACCAACCACCTGATTTTGGCAACGAATGCATCCAACCCGGAAACATTGCAAACAACATAAAAGGCAAAGCTAATGCTGATGAAAATCCCAACATTCCAATTACAGGAGCTATTCCTCCTTTGGAAGCTGCTTGTACTAAAAGTGTTCCAACAATGGGTCCAGTGCATGAAAAAGATACAATTGCCAATGCCAATGCCATAAATAATATTCCAATAAGGCCACCTCTATCGGCTTGTCTATCTACTTTATTTGCCCAAGAATTAGGAAGCATGATTTCAAAAGCTCCCAGGAATGAAGTTGCAAAAAATACTAATAAAACAAAGAAAATTATATTAAACCAAACATTAGTTGAAAGCGCATTCAAAGCATCTGCACCAAAAATTGCCGTTACTGCTAATCCTAAAACAACATAAATCCCAATAATTGAAATACCATAAAAAAGTGCATTTCGTTTGCCCTGAGCTGGTGTTTTACTTTGTTTAGTAAAAAAGCTCACGGTCATAGGAATCATAGGAAATACACAAGGGGTTAATAAGGCAGCGAATCCTCCAAGAAATGCTAAAAAGAATATACTCCATAGACCTTTTTTCTTCTCTTTTATTGGTTTTACCGTTGGTGTTTCTTTAATTAATTGTTTTACTTCCGATTTATTTGGGGTATTTGTAGTATCAACAACTGAAGATGTTGTTGCTTCCGTTTTATCCATTACCGGAATAACAAACGTTAAATCAACTTTATCATTGATACATTGATTCTGACACGCCTGAAAATCAACATTTACAATAATTTTATCTGTTTTAGAATTGATTATTTTAACTCTTTGAGTTAAAGTGGCTTTGCTTTCAAAATAATATTCATCTACTTCAAAATCTTTGTTGAACTCTTTTTTATAGGGGCTTTCTTTTGCTTTTCCAACCAGTTCAAAGTTCCCTTTTTGATTTTTAAACGTTAGAAAAATAGGAAGTGGTCCTCCATCTGGAGTGAATTGCGAATACATGTGCCAACCACTTTCAATAGTTGCATTCATGACTAAATTAAATTCGGTATCAGATATTTTCTCCGTTTTAGTAGTCCATTTTACTGGTTTTTTTACCTGTGCAGCAACATTTGCTAATGCAAAAAAGGCCACAAGTATTACAATTAGTTTTTTCATTGAAGTGTAATTTGTACAATATTAGTTGTGTTTTGTCTTACTTTGAACCGTTCATCTTGACGCATTCCAATAATCCAAACAATTTGGTCATCAGAACATAAAAGCCATTGATTTTCTTTGTCTAATAAAGATAGTTTTTCATCTTTGAAATACTTACTCAATTTCTTTTTCCCTTGCATTCCAAAAGGATAAAAACAATCACCTTCGTTCCATTTTCGAATGGTTAACGGAAATTGTAATTGATCCTCATCAACAAATATAGTATTTGCATTTGAAATTGAAAGGTCACTTACATTACAAAACGAAATATTTAAGGGAATTTTAACGTCTTTTTGGTCTTTATCGATAAAATAATTTTCATAATTAGTATTATTTTTTCTATCAAACAATATCAAATGGTCTCTATTTTTTAACAAACAAAAATTTTCTGAAAATACTTGTTTACCTGTTTGTGCATGAACTAATTCATAAATATCATTCCAAGCAGTAAACTCGAATTGTTTTAACCATTGATATAAATAAGCAGTATAATTGGGAAGTTTTAAAAGCTCTTTCAAATTGATTTTTAAAACATTATCACTTTCTTCAACTACAATTTTATACACTAATTGAGAAGCATCTACAACTAACGATTGGGATTGCTTTAAATTCTCAATAGATTTTTCGAACGAAGATAAAAGATATGGATTTAATTCTTTTAAAATAGGAATAACATCATGACGCAATTTGTTTCGCAAATATTTATCCGAAGCATTGCTAGAATCTTCTCGCCATTGAATAGCTTTTTCTTTGGCAAAGTTTTCAATTTCATTCCTAGAAAAAGTTAATAACGGACGGACAATTTTATCATTGTGATCTGGAATTCCAGTCAATCCGTCTAAGCCGGTTCCTCTACTAAAATTGATTAAAAAAGTTTCTAAGCTATCATCCAAATGATGCGCCGTTAAAATATAATGATAATTTTTCTTATCTAAAAGTTCGTAAAACCAATCATAGCGCAATTTTCGAGCAGCCAATTGAATAGACAATTTATAATCGGTTGCAAATTGTTTAGTATCAAATTTTTGAATGAATATTGGAATTGCTAACGAATCACAAATTGATTTCACAAAATCTTCATCTCCGTTACTTTCAGTATTTCTTAATTGAAAATTGCAATGAGCAACAGCAAAATCAACCTGCAATTGTTTGAATAAATGAACTAAAACCATACTATCAATGCCACCACTAACCGCCAAAAGAAGTTTTTTTCCTTTTAGAAATCTAAAATTGGTGTGTAAATGATTTTGCAGTTTTTGTAACATCTTTCAAAAGTAAGAAATAAATTTAACTCAAAACTTCAAACATGGCTTTGGCCTTCAACAAACATTCTTCATATTCCTTTTCTGGTTTAGACAAAGAAGTTATGGCACTGCCCACCGAAAAAGAAAGATATTGATTTTTAGAATTATAAAGAATGCTTCGGATAACAACATTAAAATCAAAATCCCCATTGGGTGTAAAATAACCAACGGCGCCACTATACAATCCGCGTTTGGTTTCTTCTAGGTTTTCAATGATATTCATTGCAGAAATTTTTGGTGCGCCAGTCATACTTCCCATAGGAAAAGTGGTTCTTAGAATTTCGATTGGAGAAGTTGTATGTTCTACAGTTGAAACCACAGTTGAAATCATCTGATGCACTTGTTTGAACGTGTAAATCGCGCAAAGTTCTTCTACACCTACACTTCCTTTGGTTGCGGTATGCGATAAATCATTTCGAACTAAATCAACAATCATAATGTTTTCGGATCGCTCTTTTGGGTTTTCTGAAAGTTCCTTTTTCGATTTTTCATCCGCTTCTTTAGTGTCATAACGCTTTGATGTTCCTTTAATGGGTTGCGAAATGATTTTAGTTCCTTCTTTTTTCAAATAACGTTCTGGAGAAGCAGAAAGTAAATACTGATTATTGTTTTTTAAATACACCGCAAAAGGTGACTCTGAAATGGTATTTAATTTTTGATATAATTCTAAAGGGGTAATTTTAGTATATTCCGAGTAAAATTCTAAACAAAAATTAGCTTCATAAATATCTCCCCGCTGAATGTGTTCTAGCATTTTATTGACTTTATCCATGTAGCTTTCTTTTGATATTCTTTGCTCAATCTTTATTTCTGAACATTGAATACTGAATACCATACACTGATTTATTTCATTAAAATCATCTTCCATTTCATCATCACACATATTCAAATATTGAATTTCCAATTGATTTCCTTTTAAGAGAAAGAGCTTTTTAGGTTGGAAGAAAAACAAATCGGGAAATTCTAATCCATCATAATTATTAGATTGTAATTCTTCAATATCATTTTTTAAATCATAGGATAAGTAACCAAACAACCAATCTTTAGTTAGACTTTGATATTGATGCAAATCTTCAAATGCATTTTCGGAATCTGTTTTTATGGATGTAAAGGCATCAACCGCAAGAACGCAATCGTAATTAGAATAAATTTGACTGTAGTCATTAGAGTCTAAAAAAACGACTTCTCTAAAATAATTAGACCATAACAATAGTTGTTTTTTAAATTCACTGGGATTTGCAATATTTTTATGAAGATTTGTTCTCAAGTTGTAATTTTATTTTTTCAAAATTACGATAAAATATATTTTTAAGTGAAACTTCGATTATATTTAATTATCATAAATATAAATAAAAATAAATAGGAATGAATTGAGGCAAAAGAGCCCGATAAATATCGAGCTCTTTATTATTCAAATTAATTTTAAATGGTATAGAATTCGCAAACAGAATGAGCGAGTTTTTACAATTATTAAATTACTAAACGTGCAAAGCTCTATTATCTGTTGCAGCCAAAGCTGCTTCTTTAATAGCTTCAGCAAAGGTGGGATGCGCATGACTCATTCTAGAAATATCTTCAGCACTAGCTCTAAATTCCATAGCAGTTACAGCTTCAGCAATTAAGTCGGCACAACGAGCACCAATCATATGAACTCCAAGAACCTCGTCGGTTGTTGCATCTGCTAATATCTTTACAAATCCATCAATATCGCCACCTGCTCTTGCTCTACCTAATGCTTTGAAAGGAAAACTTCCAGATTTATAAGCAACACCTTCTGCTTTCAATTGCTCTTCTGTTTTACCAACAGCTGCAACTTCGGGCCAAGTATATACAACACCTGGAATTAAGTTATAATCGATATGAGGTTTTTGACCCATTAATATTTCCGCAACAAGCACTCCTTCTTCTTCCGCTTTGTGAGCTAGCATTGCTCCTCGAACAACGTCTCCAATTGCGTAGATGTTTGGGATATTTGTTTGCAAATGATCATTAACTTCGATTTGCCCTCTATCAGTCAGCTTTACTCCTGCCTTATCGGCATTCAATCCATCTGTATAAGGACGACGGCCAACAGATACTAATGCATAATCGCCTTCAAGAGCAATGATTTCTCCTTTAGCATTTTCTGCTTTAACAGTAACTGTATTTCCATTTCGTTCCACCGATTGAACTTTGTGCGACGTGTAGAATTTCATTCCCTGTTTTTTTAACACTTTGGTCAATTCTTTAGAAAGACTAAAATCCATACCCGGAATAATTCGATCCATAAATTCGACAACAGAAACCTCTGCGCCCAATCTTAAATATACTTGACCCAATTCGATTCCAATAACGCCCCCCCCAATAATTACTAAATGTTTAGGAACTTCTTTTAATTTCAGAGCTTCAGTTGAAGTAATAATGCGTTCTTTATCTAATTTTATGAAGGGCAAGTTAGATGGTTTGGAACCTGTAGCAATAATAATATTCTTTGCCTCAATGGTTTCAGAGGTTCCGTCTACTTTTGCAATAGCCACATGGGTAGCATCAACAAAAGAACCTAATCCTTCAAAAACAGTCACTTTATTTTTTTCCATTAAAAACTTAACACCGCCACTCGTTTGGTCAACTACCGCTTGCTTACGCGCAATCATTTTCTCTAAATTAACTTTTACTTTACCAGTCACTTCAATTCCGTGGTCGGCAAAATGTTGCAATTCTTCAAAATGATGCGATGAAGCTAATAATGCTTTAGAAGGAATACAACCCACATTCAAGCAAGTTCCACCAAGAGTTGAATATTTTTCTATAATTGCGGTTTTAAAACCTAGTTGTGCACAACGAATTGCCGAAACATATCCGCCGGGACCTGAACCTATAATGACTACGTCAAATGAACTCATAGTTTTTTATGTTTTTAATTGGTGCAAAACTAATATTTTTTTAGCAAAAATGATAGTAATTCGTACAAATTATTCCTATTTTTATTACTTTAGCCGAATGGTAAAAGTGGTTATTATTGGTTCGGGAAATCTAGCGCAACACTTAATTTTAGCTCTCCAAAAAGCTACAGGTGTGGAGTTGGTTCAAGCATTTGCAAGAAAAAAAAACGACTTGTTAAAACTTCTTGATTCGGATAAGATTACATCAAATTACAACCACATAAAAAATGCTGATTTATACATTATAGCTGTTTCAGACAATGCCATACAAGAGGTTTCCAACTTACTACCTTTTTCTAATAAATTGGTTGCTCATACCTCAGGAAGTGTTGCCATAGAGATGCTAAATGATAAAAATAGAAAAGCAGTTTTTTACCCACTCCAAACCTTCTCAAAAAATAAAGAGATTAATTTCAATGAAATTCCAATTTGTTTGGAAGCTGAAAATGCAAATGATTTGCAAATTTTGAAAAAAGTTGCCAAAACCATTTCTGATGTAGTAGCTGAAATAAATTCGAAACAACGAAAATCGTTACACGTTTCCGCGGTATTTGTAAGTAATTTTGTAAATCATTTGTACCAAATTGGAAACGATATTTGTTCAGAAAATAAGGTTCCCTTTGAAATTTTAAAACCTTTGATTACAGAAACGGCTCATAAAATACTTATGATTTCACCAACCGATGCTCAAACAGGGCCTGCAAAACGAAAAGATACTACAACTATAAATTCTCATTTGGCATTTTTAACTAATGAAAATCAAAAGAATATTTATAAAATACTAACAAAATCTATTATCGATAATGACAAAAAGTTATAAAGAATTATTGAATAACATCACTACCTTCATTTTTGATGTTGATGGAGTTTTAACAGACAGTTCGGTTCACGTAACTCCTTCTGGAGAAATGCTACGAATTATGAATATTCGTGACGGATTTGCCATGAAAGCGGCTTTAGAGAGTGGCTACAATGTGTGCATTATTTCTGGAGGGAATAATGAAGGGGTTAGAATAAGATTGCGAAATTTAGGCATACACGACATTTATCTTGCAAGTCCAAATAAAGTAGATACTTTTAATGAATACATCGAACTTTATTCTATTAAACCAGAGAACGTACTCTACATGGGGGACGACATTCCCGATTATCATGTAATGCAATTAGTCGGATTACCATCTTGTCCGCAAGATGCAAGCCAAGAAATCAAGGCAATTTCTAAATATATTTCTCATAAAAATGGTGGAAAGGGTGCCGTTCGAGAAGTAATTGAGCAAGTATTGAAAGTGCAAGGAAAATGGCATTTGTATTATGACGGTAAACATGATTAAAAGTTAGCAATCTTCAGTAATCAGTTGTCAGTTATTTAGATTGTTAAAAATAGTATTCAGTTAATTAGTTTTTTATGACATTTCAAGATTTATTAACCTATCAAAAATCATTTACTTTAGCAATGAAATTTTTTTCTATTTCAAAATCTTTTCCAAAGGAAGAAACATATTCATTGACAGATCAAATAAGACGTTCTTCTAGAAGTGTTTCAGCGAATATTTCAGAAGCTTACAGAAAAAGAGAGTATCCAAACATTTTTACAGTAAACTAACTGATTACGACGCAGAAAACTCCGAAACTCAGGTATGGTTAGAATATTTATTGGCTTGTAAATATATAACTAATAAATACTATACAGAATTATTAAATGAATCAAAAGAAGTTGGAAAACTAATAAATTACATGATTCTAAACCCTAAAAAGTTTGGAGTAAAAGAATAAAAAACGTAAATTGATAAGCATATAAATGGCTATAAACTGAACACTGAATACTAATTAAAATGAAATTCTTAAAACTAATTCGCTACCAAAATCTACTACTACTTGCCTTTATGCAACTGGTCTTTAGATTTGGATATTTAGAACTTATTAAAATTCCACTTTCATTATTCTATTGGCAATATACGTTGTTGGTTTTAGCAACAGTATTAATTGCTGCTGGTGGCTATGTAATCAATGATATTTTTGACCAAGAAACAGACCAAATTAACAAACCCAATAAGGTAATTATTGGCAACTCCATTTCAGAAACTAATGCGTATACAATTTATGCCGCACTAACCATTACGGGAGTTGCTTTAGGGTTTATTTTAGCAAATTCCGTTTCACATCCTAATTTTGCAGTGATTTTTGTGTTAGTTGCTACATTATTGTATTTCTACGCAAGTACATTAAAACAAATAACATTGATTGGAAATATTGTTGTGGCCGGACTATTAGCTTTTAGTGTTATTATTATTGGAATATTTGATATTTACCCCAATACATTTGAGATTAATCAACAACAAATGGCGGTAGCCTTTGCCATATTAATGGACTACGCAAAATTTGCTTTTATCCTTAATCTGGTTCGGGAAATTATCAAGGACCTGCAAGATATTGAGGGTGATAAAGAAGAAGATATGAAAACAATGCCTATAATTTTGGGACAAAATAAAACCAAAAAAATAGCTTTTGTTTTATTGCTTTTGCCAACATTGTATTTATTTTATTACTTAAACAATTATTTATTTGCGAATGATTTATATTATGGTACCCTCTATTTAATCGTATTTGTAATTGCGCCACTAATATTTTGTTTGTTCAAAATTTGGACTGCCAAAGAAAAATTCGATTACCAGCAAATAAGCACTTTTTTAAAATGGATTATTTTCTTCGGAATTTTATCAATTGCTGTAATTACGCTAAATATTATTCACCATGCCAAATAAATATAAAATCATTTTAGCATCAGGTTCTCCAAGGCGGCAACAGTTTTTCAAAGACTTTGATCTGGATTTTGAAATTCGATTAAAGGAAATTGAAGAAGTCTATCCCGAAAATTTAATAGCCGAAGAAATCACCAGTTATTTAGCCGAATTGAAAGCGAAAGCATTTGATGGAGAAATTGCTGAAAATGAAATCGTAATCACAAGTGATACTTTAGTTTGGCTCCATGATAAAGCATTAGGAAAACCAAAAAATTATGACGATGCTTTCCATATTTTGAAATCATTATCTAATGAAACTCATGAGGTAATCACTTCTGTTTGTTTTAAAACATCAAAGAAAACAGAAACTATTTTTGACATCACTAAAGTTACATTTAATACATTATCAGACGATGCCATTCGTTATTATTTAGACAATTACAAACCGTTTGATAAAGCGGGAGCTTATGGAATTCAAGAATGGATTGGATTAATTGGGATTTCTAAAATTGAAGGTTCTTATACCAATGTGGTTGGTTTACCTACCGAAAAAGTATATAAATATTTAACACAAATAGTAGCAGATAATTTGTAAATTTACTTTTAATCCAAAAGAGCACTAAATTGAAAAATGAAATGGAATCAGAAGAGGAAATAAATGCTAAAATATTGAAAGTAACCATGGTTATTCAAGAAAACTATCCTGAATTATCTAAATATTTGAATGAAATGCCGATCACAATTCCAGCTGATAGTCGTCCTGAAGTTAACCTCCAAAACCTCCAAAAATACTACGATTCATTAGTTACACTATTTAGAAATTATGTAGCTGAACATCAATTAAATTACATAAATCAAAGAACAGGAACGGGTCACTTGTAGATTTGAGTGAATTAAAATTCAATTAGCTCTTTTCCATATAAAAATATAACAATAAAATAAGAATCTCAATAATTAATACTAATTTTGAAATTAAAGATTTATTTAAATTTTTAAAATAAAATAACGATGCACAAACCTTCTGTATGGAAAACCAATTATACTTGGCTATTAATTATTAATGCTATTTATATTGTTCTTTTTTATATTTTAATGCAACTATTTTCTTAAAACATGCAGCAACTCGATTGGATTGTACTTTCACTAACACTTCTTTTCATCATATTCTATGGTGTTTATAAAACGCGAGGTAGCAAAAATGTAGAAGAATTCATTCTTGATAATAACCAAACGCCTTGGTGGGTTGTTGGACTTTCAGCCATGGCTACGCAAGCGAGTGCCATTACCTTTCTTTCCACTCCAGGTCAAGCCTATCATGATGGAATGGGATTTATTCAATTCTATTTTGGACTGCCAATTGCAATGGTCGTTATTTGCTTAGTTTTCATCCCTATTTATAATAAATATAGAGTTTTTACGGCATATGAATACTTGGAAAATCGTTTTGATTTAAAAACACGCTCTTTAGCTTCCATTTTATTTTTAATTCAGCGTGGTTTAGCAGCTGGTATAACCATTTATGCTCCTTCAATTATTCTTTCAACGCTTTTGGGTTGGAACCTTACACTACTCAATATTATCATTGGAATTTCAGTAATCTTTTACACGTTTATTGGAGGAACAAAAGCGGTAAACGTAACTCAAAAGCAACAAATGTTTGTTGTAATGTTTGGAATGTTTGTTACCTTTTATCTCATTCTGCACATGCTTCCCAATGAAATGACTTTTTCTAATGCACTACATATAGCGGGTGCTAATGATAAGATGAATATTTTGGATTTTTCATTAGATACAGAAACACGTTACACCTTTTGGAGTGGAATTACGGGTGGATTTTTCTTGATGCTGTCTTATTTTGGAACTGATCAAACGCAAGTGGGAAGATATCTCTCGGGAAAGAGTGACCGAGAAAGTCAAATGGGAATGATATTAAATGGATTTCTTAAAGTTCCAATGCAGTTTTTCATTCTATTAACTGGAGTTATGGTTTTTGTTTTTTTTCAATTCAATCCCGTTCCCTTAAATTTTAATCCGAATAATAAAATACTCATAGAACATTCAAAATACAAGGACGAATATTCTAAACTTGAAACAAAGTTAAACGCATTAGCAGAGGAAAAAAAAGAATATAACCTACTTTATATTGACCATTTAAATCAAAATTTTGACAATCCAATTCTTAGAAATAAACTTAAAGAATTGGCTGGAAGAGAAAAAGATATAAGAGATCAAGCAAAAGAAATAATCGAAAAAGTTGATGTTAAAGCAGAAACCAATGACAAAGATTATGTGTTTCTACATTTCATACTGCATTATTTACCCAAAGGATTAATCGGATTGTTATTAGCTGTTATACTTTCGGCGGCCATGTCGTCTTCTGCTTCCGAACTTACTGCTCTAGCATCTACAACTGCCATTGACATCTACAAACGAAATATAAAACCCGAAAAATCTGAAAAACATTATGTAAACGCTACACAGTTTTTCACATTAGGTTGGGGAATTATTGCCATATTATTTGCATGTGTTTGTACCCTTTTTGAAAATTTAATTCAATTAGTAAATATATTAGGTTCCATATTTTATGGTACTGTTTTAGGAATATTTCTCGTTGGTTTTTTGGTTAAATATGTAAAAGGAAAAGCCATATTTTGGAGTGCTGGAATCAGTCAAATTTCAATTTTCTTTATTTACTATTTCTTCATTCATCAATACCCAAGTGGACAAGAAAAACTAGGGTATTTGTGGTTGAATATCATTGGAGCATCTTTAACTCTGATACTTTCAACATCCTTTCAATTTGTTCTGAATCAAAAAAAGAGACAAATTTAATAGCAAATAGATTTTACAAATACAGGAATAACTTTTTTTGTTTAATATTATTAAAAAACAATTAAACAATATCTATATTTGTACAATGAAAATATATACATTAAATACGAAACAAAACCTTCCCATTTCATTAGATGAAGCATGGAATTTGTTATCAGATCCAAAAAACCTACAGAATATAACTCCAGAATATATGGGTTTCAAGATTCTTTCTGGAGCAGATAGGCCCATGTTTCCTGGACAAATAATTCAATATATTGTAACTCCTGTATTGGGAATTCCAACCAAATGGGTAACCGAAATTACGCATGTTGTTGACAAAAAATATTTTGTTGACGAACAACGTTTTGGGCCTTATGCTCTTTGGCATCACAAGCATTTTATAAAAGAAATTCCCGGTGGCGTTGAGATGGAAGATATTGTAGATTATAAAGTTCCAATGGGATTAATAGGTCAATTAGTGCTTCCTTTTTTAGTTAAACCAAAATTGAATGAAATTTTTGAATACCGTAGAAAAAAATTAATAGAAATGTTCGGAGAATTTAAAGGATAAATTATGAAAAATATACTACTTATTGGCGGTTCTTATGGAATTGGAAAAGCTATTGCTGAAGAATTACAATACGAAAATAAACTTTTTGTTGCTGCAAGAACCAATGAAACTATTGCGGATTTTAATGTGACCTACCTTCCATTTGATGCTTCAACCGACACATTGGATGTATCAAAATTACCTGAAGTAATTGACGGATTGGTTTATTGTCCTGGCAGTATTAATCTACGTCCGTTTAAAGCATTAAAAATGGAAGCTTTCGAATCTGATTTACAAATAAATTTCTTAAATTTAGTAAAAGTAATTCAAACTGTGTTACCCAATTTAATGGCTTCCAATCAATCGAGCATCGTATTGTTTAGCACGGTTGCTGTAAAAATGGGAATGCCTTTTCATACTAGTGTTTCCGCATCGAAAGGAGCCATTGAAGGATTTGCCAAAGCGCTTGCCGCTGAATATGCTCCAAAAATTAGAGTCAACGTTATTGCACCATCCTTAACCGATACGCCGCTGGCCAATAAATTTTTAAATTCGGACGAGAAAAAAGAAAAATCGGCAGGTAGAAATCCAATGAAGAAAGTAGGTACTTCGGATGATATTGCACAAATGGCAAGTTTCTTGTTGAGCGAAAAAAGTAATTGGATTACGGGACAAATATTCCATGTAGATGGAGGGATGTCAACTTTATTAGTTAACGCATAACGAGCTTAAATGACTATATTCTGGTTCCGACGCGATTTAAGATTAGACGATAATACCGGACTTTTTCATGCTTTAAATAGCGGTAAAGAGGTACTTCCTCTATTCATTTTTGATGATGCTATTTTATCACAACTTCCAAAAGATGATGCTCGTGTAACCTTCATCCATCAACAATTGGAAAAGATTCAAAATCAATTGCAAAGTATCGGAAAATCGTTAGCCATTTTTCATGGAAAACCACTTGAAATTTATCAAAAGTTGGTTGCTGAAAACGATATAAAAGCCGTTTATACCAATCACGATTATGAACCGTATGCTCGCAAACGCGATTTAGAATTATTTCATCTTTTTAAAGAGCATAATATTGAATTCAAAACCAGTAAAGATCAGGTGGTTTTTGAAAAAAGTGAAGTCGTTAAAGACGATGGAACACCCTATGTAGTTTATACTCCCTTTTCCAATAAGTGGAAAGAAAACTTCAAGAAAATACAGTTAGTCAACTACAATTCGGAAGATTATTTAAACAATATTGCATCTCACTCCTATCCTTTTTTGAGTTTGAATGAAATCGGATTTGAAACTGCTTCTATTTCTATTAGTTCTTTTGATGTTTCAAATAATCTTATTGATAATTACGAAGCCACTCGGAATTTTCCAGCGTTGAATAAAACCTCCTATTTGGGAATTTATTTAAGATTTGGTGTCGTCTCCATTCGGAAAATGGTTTCGAAAGCTATTGAAAGCAAAAACGAAACTTTTTTCAAAGAATTAATTTGGCGGGAATTTTTCATGCAAATACTTTGGCATTTTCCTCACACAACAAAAGCTTCATTCCGTCCAAAATATGATGCCATTCAATGGGATAATAACGAAGCATTATTTCAAAAATGGTGTGAAGGAAAAACAGGATATCCTTTTGTAGATGCGGGTATGCGCGAACTCAATGCTACTGGTCACATGCACAATCGGGTACGAATGATAACCGCAAGCTTTTTATGTAAACATTTATTAATTGATTGGCGTTGGGGAGAAACGTATTTTGCGACCAAACTTTTAGATTATGAACAGTCCAGCAATGTTGGAAATTGGCAATGGGCTGCAGGAAGTGGCGTTGATGCGGCACCCTATTTCCGGATTTTCAATCCAACAGAGCAAATTAAAAAGTTTGATAAAGAACTGAAATACATCAAAAAATGGATTCCCGAATTGGAATCTTTTGACTATCCAAAACCTATTGTCGATCATAAAGAAGCTAGGGAAAGATGCTTACGAGTGTATAAAGAAGCTGTGGGGTAAATCAGTACGAATTTTTAGGTTTCTCCTCCTACGGGAGTGTTCGAAGAACGAGATGGCTTTCCTTACTAAACGTCTGTTAATTGTTACACAGAGATACACTGAGTTTAGCACAGAGTTACACGGAGAATTTTTTATTTTAAAACTAAAATCATACCACAACAAATTAAAAAAATCTGCGAATCTGCGGTAAACTATAAAATAGAATATTTTAAATTCTGCTTTTATGGTGGAGAATACTACCCAGAAATTCTAGATATACTATCAAAACTCAATTCATTAAAGTTATTGATAACATTATCTGCCAACGAATAATCTTGGAGTTTGGTATTTACGCTGTTGTAACCAATGCAATAAATTCCTGCGGCTTTTGCAGCAATAATTCCGTTGGTGCTGTCTTCAATTACAATGCAATTTTCAACGGGAGTTCCTGATAATTCCGCTGCTTTCAAAAAAATTGCTGGATGTGGTTTCGACTTCGGAAAATCTTCTCCAGAAACAATGTGAGTAAAATAGTGATGCAGATTAAATCGAGTAAAAATCCTATTTATGGTGACATAAGCTGAAGATGAAGCCAACACCAACTGCATTCCATTAGCATACAAATCTTTAATCAAATCTTCAACGCCTTCCAACAAATACAAGTCTTCCTTTTGGTCAAAGGCATCGTTAAACAAGTTGCGCTTGGTTTCTATTAACGATTCAATATCATCATCCATAGAAAAAGTTTCTTTAATTTTCTCAAAAGTATTTTTAGTAGAGTTCCCAGTAAATGAAGCATACATTTCAGGCGAAACTTCAATGTTTAATTGTTTAAAATGCTGATTATACGCATAATGATGCACCGGTTCTGTGTCCACAATTACGCCATCCATATCGAAAATTACAGTTTGTATCATTTTGTTTTGCCACATAGGCACTAAGACACGAAGTCTTTTTTAAGATTAGTTTTCTTTTTTAATCAAATACCGAATCACTGTTTCTGCCATATACAATCCGAAAAGTCCTGGCATATAACTGTTGGTGCCGTAAAATGATTTTTTGTAATTGCTTCCATCAGTCATTTTTAAACTGCTTTCGTCTTGTATCTCTGAAGAGAAAACCACTTTTAGCTTGTCAATTTTATGTTCTTTCAATCGTCTTCTAATGGTTTTGGCAAACATGCAATTCACGGTATTGGTAATATCGGCAACCTTCACTTTTGCTGCTTCCATCTTGCCTCCTGCTCCCATGGAAGAAATGATTTTTACCCGTTTGCGCTTGGCTCCAATAATTAAATTCAACTTTGGTGTTACGCTATCAATGCAATCTAAAACGTAATCGTATTTTTCTTCCACAATTTCAAAGGCGCGTTCTGGTGAAAGAAATTCTTGTATTCGCGTCAAATTCAACTCCGGATTGATATCCATCAATCGATCGCCAACAACGTCTATTTTAGTCATTCCGACAGTCGAATGTAACGCTGGTAATTGTCGGTTAATATTTGTAATATCCACCACATCGCCATCAACAATAGTCAGGTTTCCAACTCCTGCCCTAGCTAAAAATTCGGCAGCAAACGAACCTACTCCGCCAACACCAACCACCAAAACATTAGCATTTTTTAGATTTTCTAATCCTTCTTTTTTAAATAGTAATTCTGCGCGTTCTTGCCACTTTGCCATAAACTGGATTTTTAAATTGTTGGATTATTAGATTTGAAGACGGTTTTGAAATTAGAATTTACCATTTCAATTAAATCTTCTATTGGTATGTTTTTATATTTTGCTGCTAAAGCATACACTTCTTCTATCGTTTCGTCAATTGTGTCGGTTTCTAAAAAGAATTTATCATTTCGAATGGATTGAAAAACGGACTCTAATTCGGGGTTTCGCAACAAGTATTTTCCAAAGGAGAGATAAAATCCGTTATCAATTAATTGTTTGGCAACTTGTTGGTTTTTAGAAAATCCATGAATGATCATTGGAACGGAAACTTTTAATCTTTTTTTGATTGCAAGTAATTCCTCAAAGGCCCCAACTAAATGCAAAACTATCGGTTTTTGATACTGTTCTGCTAGGATAATTTGCTTTTCAAATACTGCTATTTGCACTATTAATGGTGTTTCAATTCTTTTATCTAATCCACATTCTCCTAATGCTATACATTCATTTATTTGAAGTTTATTTTTAATACTTTTTAAATCACTCTCCAAACGATTTTCATCAATATACCACGGATGAATTCCGATAGAATAGTTTGGAATAGTTGCATCAAATTCCCATGGATATTGATTTACCAATTCCAAAACCATTGGATTGTTTGTAAATTTATGGGTATGTAGATTGAAATATTGCATGATGCGAATTTAGTCCAAAAGTTTGAAAGGCAAAAGTCATAAAGTCTAAAAAACCAAATATTACTTTGTAACTTTGCAAAACTCAAATTTCATTAAATGTTAAAAAACGCATTCCTCAAATACATCAACAACTTTAAAGGATTTTCTAGAGAAATTTGGATTCTAACGCTTGTTACTTTTATCAATAGAGCCGGAACGATGGTTTTGCCTTTTCTTTCAAAATATTTAAACGAGGATTTGCATTTTTCGTACCCTCAAGTAGGAACGATTATGGTGGCGTTTGGCTCGGGCTCGATGTTGGGTTCTTGGCTTGGCGGAAAACTCTCCGACAAAATTGGATTTTATAGAATCATGATTTTCAGTCTTTTTGTCAGCGGATTGATGCTTTTGGGAATTCAATTCATCACTAGTTTTAATGGACTTTGCCTTTCAATGTTTTTGTTAATGGTAGTGGCTGACATGTTTCGACCTGCTATGTTTGTATCGCTTAGTGCTTATGCAACGCCAGAAAACAGAACTAAATCATTGACATTAGTCCGACTTGCCATTAATTTAGGATTTGCAGCAGGACCAGCTTTGGGAGGATTAATCATTATGAATATGGGGTATCAGGGGTTGTTTTGGGCTGATGGGGGAACTTGTATTTTGGCAATTTTAGTGTTTGCATTACTCGTAAAAGAAAAGAAAAAACCAGAAGAATCAAAGGAAGCAAAGCAATTATTGGAAGCCAATAGGGAATCTGTTTTTAAAGACAAACCGTTTTGGATTTTCTTAGGATGCTGTGTCATAACAGGTATTTTGTTTTTTCAATTGTTTACTACAATTCCGTTATACCACAAAAAGCAATTTGATTTAACGGAGTTTCAAACGGGTTTATTACTTACTATGAATGGAATATTGGTCTTCTTTTTAGAAATGCCCATTGTAAGTTATATCGAAAGAAATAAAATAAATAAGGTAAAAGTAGTTGCCATTGGTTGTTTGATGATGGCACTAAGTTTGTTTTTGATGCTGATTAATACATGGGCTGGTATTTTAATTATCATGATGTTGTTCATGACATTTGCTGAAATGTTTGCCTTTCCATTCTCCAATTCGTTTGCAATAAGTCGCGCTCCCAAAGGCCATGAAGGCCGATATATGGCTATTTTCACAATGAGTTTTAGTGCCGCACATATCCTGAGTGCTAAAGTTGGAATGAGCATCATTGACTCTTTTGGGTTTCAAATGAATTGGCTTTTTATGGGAATCTTAGGATTGATGGGAACTGGTTTGGGATTTTGGGTTATAAAATTAGTTGCCGTTGAAAAAAAATTACATCCTGAGACTATTAATGAAGTTCCTGCCACTTTTGAGCATCCTGCCGAAGGCGGAGAACGCGAAATTTAAAGTAAATAGTATCTTCTAATTTCTTGAAAGGTTTTATTTGAAGTAATTAATTTTTCAATAATTTCTGTTCTTACTAGTTCAATATTCTCATTTTTTAAATGCTTTGTCCAGGCGGATTCATTTAATAAAACCCTGATCTGTTGGATGAGTTTTGTAGTTTCTGCAGATGTTCGCAATACTTGATTGGAATAATTTACATTATTTTTATGAAAATAATTCACTTCATTATTTTGATTTAATTTTATAAAATACAATTTCTCAAAATCATTATCAGGATAAAAATCGGACCATTCTGCAAAACCGAGTTTTTCTTTTTTTGAATTTATAACTTCAAGGTTTTTCTCAATTCGCCATCGGCAATTGGCCACCCTACTCCAATGATTAGAAAATCTATAAACTCCATTATCTGTAAAATAATAACTACTTCCCGATTTACTATTAAAATTGGGAAGTAAACCTTTTATACTATCCCTACTAACTTCTTGAAAAATGCAAAAAGTATGTTTGTGAAAATTGGTTTTAGTGTAGATTTTAGAAGTCATTTACTATTTTTCTGAAATTGCCTCCAATAATAATTGCGCAGTAGCTTCGTTAGTTGCTAAAGGAACGTTATGCACATCACAAACGCGAATTAACATATTTATATCCACTTCGTGTGGATGATTAGACATAGGATCTTTAAAAAATAATACCATTTTGGTTTTGCTCTCGGCAACTCGAGCCGCAATTTGGGCATCACCACCAAGGGGACCCGAAAGCATTTTTTTTACTTTAAATCCGGCTGCTTCGGCTTTTTTACCAGTAGTTCCCGTAGCGATGAGTTTAATCTTCTCACTAATAAGAATGTCTTTATTTTTATTTAAAAACTGAACTAAGTCTGCTTTTTTTCCGTCGTGAGCTATGATTGCTATTTCCATAAATATGATTTGATTGTAAAAATAAAAAAACCTAACAAATTTGTCAGGTTAAGATGTTATTTATTCACAAGGTGATAGGCAATTAAACCATCTAATGGTCTTCTGAGTACATTTCCAACTTTTAGATTGTGTTTGGATAATACTTCAACTAATTCCTCTTTTAGGTAAAAAGCAATAGATCCTACAAAATGTATTGGAATTTGGGTACAATTATCAAATTGTTTGATGTAGTTTTCTACAAATTCTTCCAACTCATCATAGATGAATTTTTTGCAAATTTCAGTATCTTTATGTTTTATCAAAAACTTTGCAAAAGTTGCCAAATAGGCATTTGGATTGGGTTCTTTATATAAGTTGTGTTTAACATTATCGGCTTCTAAATTGTATTCATTTTCAAATTCAGTGGCTAACACTTTAGGCATTTTATTGAAGTAATACGCTCTTAATAAGTGACGTCCGAATCTATTTCCCGAACAATCATCCATAGCAATATAGCCCAATGATTGTACCTTTTGATGTAAAACTGTACCATCAAAATAGCTGCAATTAGAACCGGTTCCTAAAATACAAACAATAGCTTCTTCATTTTTTGGGGTTGTAGCATAAACCGCTGCATAGGTATCTTCATGAACTGAAATAACCGCATTTGAAAAATAGTCATGAAATGTTTCGGCCAAAAAATCTTTCATTCTATCGGTACCACAACCTGCTCCATAAAAAAACAAATGGGTTGCTTTATCTTTATTGTGAGAAATATCAAATTTATCCTCTATCCGATTGATGATTTCATCTTTGTCTAAAACTTCTGGATTTAATCCTAAGGTTTGGGTAATAAATATTACTTTTCCGTTTTCGTCAATTGCAATCCAATCGGCTTTGGTAGAGCCGCTATCAACTAATAATTTCATTGGGTTTGAAGATTTTGGTTACTAAAAATCCCGACGAAACTTTTAATAACAGTCGGGATTTTGTTTATATAAAATTAAAGTCCTGCAATGTGAACTGATAAGTCAATTAATTTGCTAGAATACCCATATTCATTATCATACCAAGAAACAATTTTAAAGAAAGTAGCGTTCAATCCAATACCAGCATTGGCATCAACAATTGAAGTTCTTTTATCGGAAACAAAATCTTGAGAAACTACTAAATCTTCGGTAAATCCTAAAATTCCTTTCATTTCATTTTCAGATGATTTCTTTAGAACAGCCATGATTTCTTCATAAGAAGTTTCTTTTGCGACTTTAACCGTTAAATCAACTACAGAAACATCAACCGTAGGAACTCGAAAAGACATTCCTGTTAATTTTCCATTCAAATCTGGAATTACTTTTCCAACTGCTTTTGCAGCTCCTGTTGAAGAAGGAATTATGTTTATACTAGCTGCACGACCTCCTCTCCAGTCTTTTCTAGAAGGTCCATCGGCAGTCATTTGTGTAGATGTTGTAGCATGAACTGTAGTCATTAATCCTTCAACAATTCCGAAATTATCGTGAATCACTTTTGCTAAAGGTGCTAAACAATTGGTTGTACAGGAAGCATTAGAAACTACAAGGTCAGTAGCTTTTGCTGTTTCGTGGTTTACCCCCATTACAAACATTGGAGCGTCTGCAGATGGAGCAGAGATGATTACTTTTTTAGCACCCCCTTTTATGTGTTCAGTTGCAGTTTCAATTGTGGTAAATATTCCCGTACATTCGGCAACAACATCAACTCCTACTGCATCCCATTTTAAATCAGCTGGATTTCTTTCGGCTGTTATACGAATGTTTCTTCCGTTTACATATAGTTTACCTTCTTTTACTTCCACAGTTCCATTAAATTGTCCATGAACCGAATCGTATTTTAATAAATAAGCTAAATGGTCAATATCCAACAAATCATTGATGGCAACAACTTCTACATTATCTCTGTTAAACGTTTCTCTAAAAACAATTCTTCCAATTCTTCCGAATCCGTTAATTCCTAATTTTACTTTTGACATTTATTTTATTTTTACTTATTATTTTATTACTTGTAATTGAAATTGATTTTTGTAGTTAAATTAAGTAGTCATAATATCCGACACTCTTAATAATTCTCTATCAATTTCTGAATGACCTTTAATAGCTTGTTCTAATGGAGTTAAGGCTACTTTATCACTTAAAATTCCTACCATAAAATTGGATTTTCCTTCTAATAAAGATTCCACTGCTTTCACACCCAATCTACTGGCAAGAACCCTGTCAAAACAGGAAGGTGCGCCACCCCTTTGCATGTGACCTAAAACGGAAACACGAATATCATATTCAGGGAAATTTTCTTCAATATAATCTTTCAATTCAAAAACGTTTTTACCAATTTTATCGCCTTCAGCAATCACCACAATACTCGATGATTTTCCAGAAGCTTTACTTCTTCTCAACGATTCTAAAAGACGATCCAATCCCATATCCTCTTCAGGAATTAGTATCTCTTCAGCTCCAGCACCAATTCCGGCATTAAGAGCTATATGTCCGGCATCACGTCCCATGACTTCAACAAGAAAAAGTCGGTTGTGTGAACTTGCCGTATCTCTAATTTTATCGATACATTCTACTACAGTATTAAGAGCAGTATCAAAACCCAAAGTATGACTTGTTCCAAAAATATCATTGTCGATGGTGCCTGGGATTCCCATTACTGGAAAATTATATTCCGCATTAAAAACTTCGGCTCCCGTAAAACTTCCATCTCCACCTATAACGACAAGAGCATCTATTCCTGCTTTAGTTAAATTATCATACGCTTTTTGACGGCCTTCAGAAGTCATAAACTCTTTAGATCGAGCCGATTTTAATACAGTACCCCCTTTATTAATAATATTATTTACAGAACGTGGCCCCATTTCTTTAAAATCACCTTCAATCATCCCTTGATAACCTCTATAAATTCCAACGCACTCCATATTGTAAAAAGCACAAGTACGAACTACAGAACGGATAGCAGCATTCATACCTGGTGAATCGCCACCGGATGTTAGTACACCTATCTTTTTAATCGTTTTTGACATATTTATATGTTTAAGAATGTAAAATTAGCAAAGTATGAGGATATAAAACACCACTTTTTTACATATATAATAATATAACCAAAATTCAATCGTTTTCGTTGATAAGTTTTGATTAATTTGGTATAAAAAAAATGAATTTGATAAAAAAAAACCGAATTAATGATCTTCAGGTTTTTTAGCATCAATAGTGCTTGGTTTGGTATCTGTCGTTTTTTTATTTTTTTTCATTTCAATTCCCTCTGGAAACATTTTAGTTGATTCTCTTATTGATTTTTCAACTTTTTCTTTTTCAATAACTTTTTTCTTGAATATTTTATTGATTAATTCTGAAAAAGTATCAAAATCAACTTCATAAGAAACCCCAGCTCCTTGAGTATATCCAATCCCTTGTCCAATATAGTTAATGTCGTTTTCTTTATTAAAAACTCTTAAATTCAAGGTTCCATCCTCATTTACTCTGTATTGCGCTTCAAAATTACCCACTATGGTAGTTTCTGAAACTCCTCCTGTAGGCACACCCACTTTTCCGTTGATGGTAATTCGTTCGTTAATTTTTGTAGAAATAGAAGCTACTACTCTTCCGTCTGTCGGTTTCAAAGTAGTTTTGTCGGCCGCTGTATAAGTCAAATCTACATTTACTTTTCCGTCTTTATCATTGAATAAATCGCCAAACAATGCGCCGGCTTTTTCGTAAAAACTATTGGTTACTTGCGATTGACTTAACCCTTCTTGGCTCAAAAATCCTCCTGTAGAAAGCAAATAAATGGCTTGTGTTTGTCGCGTATCTTTATCACTAAGCTTGGTTTCTATTTCTGATTTTAGAACAGAACTAACATTGGGAAAATTGATATTAAAATCGGGTTCTGGATTGGTTATAGTTCCTTTTAAACCAATAGAAACTTCTACAGGAATTTTTTTATTGAACGAAGCATTATCAATTAAAACAGCAGGATTTGCTGTTATATTTTTAGATACCGCTTCCAGATTTAAGGTGGCATTATAAGGATTTCCAGACCAAACTATGGAGCCGTATTTTTTAACATCAAATTTCTTATCAATCAATCCACCGTATTTAAAGTTATAAGAACCTTCCCAAACGGTAAAATCGCCGAACATTTCAAATTTTCCAAGCGTATTGATATTCATATTCAAAATTCCAACCCCTTTCCCTCTCATTCCATGTCCTGATTCTCTGTTCAAAATTACTTCAATACTTGCTTTTGGATTTATTTCAAACTCAAAATTCATTTGAAGTCCGTTGTAATCTTTTATAAATTCTGCAGTTTTATTTTTTATTCCTTTTTTCTCCGATTTAGTTAGAAAATGAATGTAATTATTTTCACTTACCGATTCAGCATCATTAATTGGAATTTTAATTTCGGTACCTTTTTCTGATTTTGCATTAACATTTATTTCTAAACCGCTTGTTGGACCTTTAATAGTGGCTGTTCCGTCAATAAATGCAGTTCCAAAATAGGCAACATCTTCGTGGTATTTTGTGTTTAAAGCCAGTATTCTGTCGGAATCTATGGTTAAATCCAATTCCCAGTCCCCAAATTGTTTGTGTTTGATTAATCCTTGAATAGTTCCTTCTGTGTTAAATTTAGAATCAAACAATTTGGTTTTCTGAATGATAAATTTATTATGAGTGACTTCTACAACCGAATGATTTTTAATATTATAATCAACATTTAGGTACGGTACAGTTACTCCAGCATCATCAACAAACAATCGTCCAGTATAATTTATATCATTAACATTGCCATTTAATTGTGCATTTCCTGAAACAAAACCTCTAATATTAGACAAAACTTCACCTCCGAAATTTTTTAATATTCCTAGATTAAACTTTTGGAAATTCAAATCCAAATCAATTATTGTGGCATCATTTATAATGGCTAAGTTTCCATTTGCTGCAAATGATTTGAAATTTTCATTCTCAATTTTAGAGTCAATTGTAAATTTAGAAAAATCATTATTTCCTTTTATATCTAAGTTCAAAAGCCCCAAGTTATTGTCATTTAAAACAAAATCTTTAATTTCAATTGTGGCAGTTGGTTGGTAAACTGCGTGGTTTTGTTTTAAAAAAACTTGCCCGTTTATATTTCCGCCAAATTTAAATTCCTTAATATTTGGCGTTATTTTTTCTAGATTAACGTTTTGAAAGTTCAATTGTAAATTTTTGTCAGTCATATTATTAATCAATCCACTTAATTGCATAGATTGATTTTCATGAGAAACCACGATATCTTCAAAAGAAAAATTCTTAAAATTATTATCAAAAATGACTTTGTTTCTATCGTTGTTCTGATCATTTATATACCAAAGAAAATCCTTAAACATCATTTCAGATTTTTTAAACCCTACAATATTTTGATTGTTCTTATTAATGGTATGGTATAAATTTAAATTATAAAAATCGGTGCCTTTTTCGCCTCCTTTAAATTCTGCTCTAAACGATAAAGTATCTTTGAATTTTGCATTTATTAAAGAAAAATCATTGATTTTATAATACTTTGTTTTTATACTGTCCAACTGAACATAGGAAGTATATAATGGATTTTTGTTGTCTATTTCTAATTGAATATTATCTAAATGAACCTCAAAAGCATCTATTTTTTTTGAGGTAAAATTAAGCTTAAAATCATTTCCATCATCTTTAATAATTCCATTTATAATTGCATCATCGCTGAGAGCTATTTTCGGATTTAAAATTTCAATAACCTCTTTAAAATTTGAAAAGTTAAATTTCAAATATTGTCCCTTTTTGAGAACATTAGGTTTGTAATTGGTATATAAACTTCCTAATGAATTTTGAACCATTTTCTGAATTTGGTTGAACTCAAATTTACCCTGTACTTTTCCGTTTATTTGATTGGATGAATTTATTGAGATTGTATGCTCTTTATTGGTATCATAACTCGAATTAATCTTAAGATTATCAAAGAAATATATGTCTTTTGTGTTTTGATAGGAAGCATTAGACACAATAATATCTCCTTGCATGTTATTAAGGGTATTTCCTGAAACATTCATAACAACATCGCCTTTAAATACCGAAACTCCATCAGTCATGAAATTCAATTTTTTTAAATTGGCATAGTCCACTTTGGCATGAAAATCATAACTATTTTCTAGTTTACTTAAATCAACTATTCCATTAAAATCAAGAAATAAATTCGGGTCGTTTACATTTATTTTTCCTTTAAAAATTGGTTTTATGAAGCTCCCATCTGCAATAATATTTTTATAAGCATATCCTTTATAGACAATACTTTTAACTTCTCCAGAAAATTTAGTATTAATATATTTCTCAATAAATCCCTTTCCGTCAACATCAACATCCATAGTAACTTTTCCAACCTCTTTCTGGTTTAAAAAACTACCAACATCAAAATTATCCAAAACAATAGTTCCTTTATATGTTGCATTATCAATAGTATCAATATCAGTCATTACCAATTTTGATGAAACATCTCCTAATTTAGTATGTAATTTAAAATCGGCGGCTATCGATTTTGTAGTAATTTCAACATTTCCCATTAAATTAAATTGCCCTATTTTTTTTAATGAAGAAGGCAACTTATTACCTAAAACATTTGGCAAAAGTGACGTCAAATTTTCATAATTAGAAGTAACTTTATCAAAAGTACCTTTCATATAAAATTCTCCTTGCCCTTTTTTGGCAAATAGATTTTTGAAATTTACATTACCTTTAATTTGAGAATTTTTATTGTCTATCAAATGCAAATTAGTGGCAAATAGATTGTTTAATGTACCACCTATTTTTCCTCTGAGACGGAATGTTTTATCTTTAGCTAATTCTTTATAAAAATACCTAATGTCGTTTGATGAGATTGAAGCTGATTGGGTTTTAACATCAAAAATTACTTTATTGTTAAAATCTTTAAAATCTTCTCTATTGTATTTTAAAATGACATCACCAAAAAATGCTGATTCTTTGGTTTTTAAAGTAGTCTTTTCAAGGCGAATGTTCTTTTTAGTATATGTAAATTTTGATTTCAAATCTTCAACAAACAATCCTCGATGATCCCTAAAAGACATTTCGTCAATATTGGCATACACATTTGGTCCTACAATTTTAAAATTAGTAGTAACAGCATTTAATTGAGTAAAATCCACATCTAGCGGAACTTCTCGGTTGTAATCAATCTCTCTAAAACGACAATTTTTTAATGTCATTTTATTAGATGTCATTAAAAATTCACCTGAAGCTGGTGTTCCGTTATCAAATGCTGCAACAAATTTATCTAAATTAGTATCTTTATCTCCCTTATATGTTTTAACATTTAAAGTCAATTCATTAGCCGTGACATTCCCAAAAAATAAACTTCCATTAAGGAGTTTTCGGGTATCTAAAATACTCGTATTAATTCGCTTTGCAAAAATGAGAGTGTCATTTTTCTGGTCTTTAACCATTACTTTTTTTAGCTGAAC
>CANFNV010000012.1 GCA_947448525.1 Flavobacteriaceae bacterium
TTGTACAGATTAAAAAAAATAAGAAAAAAAAGTTTCCCACTTTTTATCCCACTTTCACAAAAGTGTTTTTTATTTATTTGAAAATCAATAAATTACAACATAACTATACTTTTGCACATGCAACACAACGTACTTATTTTAGATTTCGGTTCGCAATACACCCAACTCATTGCACGCCGCGTTCGCGAGTTAAACATATTTTGCGAAATTTTTCCTTACAATAATTATCCAAAGGATCTATCGACCTACAAAGCAGTGATTCTTGGAGGAAGTCCTTATTCAGTTCGCTCCGAAGATGCTTTAAAAATTGATTTAACTAATATTCGTGGAAAATTACCGCTTCTTGCAGTATGTTATGGAGCTCAATATTTGGCTCATTTTTCGGGTGGAGAAGTAGCTGCATCCAATATAAGAGAATATGGTAGAGCCAATTTATCTTATATTAAAGAAGATGAAGTTTTTTTTGAAAACATCAACCTCAATTCACAAGTGTGGATGAGTCATAGTGATACCATCAAACATTTACCAATTAATGGTGTAAAACTAGCCAGCACGCATGATGTAGAGAATGCTGCTTACAAAATAGAAGGCGAAACTACCTATGCTATTCAATTTCACCCCGAGGTATATCATTCCACAGACGGCAAACAACTATTGGAGAATTTTTTGGTGAAAATTGCAGAAGTGCCCCAAAAATTTACGCCCAATGCTTTTGTGGACGATTGCATTAAAGAGTTACAAGATAAAATACAAAATGATAAAGTAGTACTTGGACTTTCTGGCGGAGTCGATTCGACCGTGGCGGCAGTTTTATTACACAAAGCGATAAGTACAAATTTATATTGCATTTTCGTCAACAACGGATTGTTGCGAAAAAATGAATTTGAAAATGTATTGAACCAATATAAAGGTATGGGTTTGAACGTAAAAGGAGTTGATGCTTCCGAACGTTTTTTATCCGAATTGGCTGGTGTCGATGACCCAGAAACCAAACGTAAAATCATCGGGCGCGTGTTTATTGAAGTGTTTGATGACGAATCCAAAATTATAGAAGATGTTTCGTGGTTAGCTCAAGGAACAATTTATCCCGATGTAATTGAATCGGTTTCCGTTAAAGGACCGTCAGCCACTATCAAATCGCATCACAATGTAGGTGGTTTGCCCGATTTTATGAAATTGAAAATTGTAGAACCACTACGAATGTTATTCAAAGACGAGGTGAGAAGAGTAGGTGCCACCCTAGGAATTGATGCCGACTTATTAGGACGTCATCCGTTTCCTGGTCCTGGATTATCAATTCGAATTTTGGGGGACATTACTCCAGAAAAAGTGCGTATCTTGCAAGAAGTAGATGCTATTTTTATTGAAGGTTTGAAATCCCACGGATTGTACGACAAAGTATGGCAAGCAGGAGCGATTTTGTTACCTGTAAATAGTGTAGGTGTTATGGGTGATGAGCGAACTTATGAAAAAGTAGTAGCACTTCGCGCTGTCGAATCTACTGACGGAATGACGGCCGATTGGGTGCATTTACCTTATGAATTTTTAATGAAAATTTCAAACGAAATTATTAATAAAGTCAAAGGGGTGAATCGAGTAGTATATGACATCAGCTCTAAACCACCGGCAACCATTGAGTGGGAATAGTTTTCAATAGCAAAAGCAATATTCAAAAGAAATGTTTAATGAATTTGCAATTGATTTTTGTAATTTAAATTCAAAAGAGATGTTTAAAAGAGTTATTTATCTTGTAGTATTTGTTTTTTCAACAACGGCTTTTGCACAGAGTTACATAAAGTACACCGTTGCTAGAGGGGAAACTATTCTCTCTATAGCAGAGAAATATAGAGTAACTCCCTATGATATTTACAAATTAAATCCAGATTCTAAAAATGGAATTGCTCCAAATTCGGTTATTTTAATTCCCAAAAGTGTCTCTTTAGCTTCTAAAACTGTTAGTTCGACTCCACCAAAAGAAAAAACACATGAAGTTGTTGTTGGTGATACCAAATATAGTATTGCAAAAAAATATGGCATTTCTGTGGCTGATTTGGAAAAATTAAATCCGGATATTAAAGATAATTTACCACTCGGATTTAAAGTAAAACTCAGTTCCGTTATTCAAAGTCAGAATCCAGTTGTGATTAAACCAAAAATAGTACCTTCTGTCGCAGTTAATCATGAAGTAATTGTAGGAGATACGAAATATAATATTGCTAAAAAATATGGTATTTCGGTTGAGGAATTAGAAAAAAAAAATCCCGAAATAAAAGATAATCTACCTCTAGGTTTTCAATTGAAAATTAATAAAGGAACTTCAATAACTCCAATACTTGATATTATAAGCCCGCATGCTAAACCCATAGATTTATTGGAATACGTTGTTAAATCTGGAGAAACTATATACAGTTTGTCGCATCTTTTCAATTTATCAGAAGCATCGTTAATAGGGTTGAATCCGAGTTTGAATGAGGGCGTAAAAGAAGGAATGGTATTGAAAGTTCCAGCCAATCTTTCGTTTTCAAAAGAAACTAAAAATAGTTTAAAAGAATTGTCTAAAACTATTTCGTCTCTAAAGAAAAAACAATTGGTAATGTTCTTGCCTTTTAACGCTTCTAAAATTCAGAACGATTCCATTACTTCGGTTTCAGAGCGATTAAAAAAAGATAAATTTCTAAACTTAACTCTCGATTTTTATTCGGGTGCTTTAATGGCAATCGATTCAGCCAAAGTGCTTGGAATGAACGTTGATATTAAAATATTTGATTCCGAAGAAACTAAAAACACCACCTCGGCTTTATCGGTAATTTCATCTGAAAACTTTAATAATACAGACGCCGTTATCGGACCTTTTTACCAGGTAAATATCGAAAAAGTGGCTGGTGCATTAGAAAGCCAAAATATTCCAGTAATTTCTCCATTATCCAAAGATGAGGGTAAGTCATATAAAAATTTATACCAATCAATGCCTCAAAATGATGATATTAAAAAGGCAATGTTTGATTACATGCATTCCAAAAATGGAAATATTATTGGAGTTATTGATCCAAAGAAATTAGCTATAAAACAATATATTCAAGATTTTCAAAAAGAGGTTAAAATTGTTGGTTTTTCAGATAAAATAGGACTTGTTTCCGATAGTATTAAAAAATATTTTGTAAAAGATAGGATGAATTTTGTAGTTATGGTTTCCGAAAAGACGGGTACTGTTTTTACTACAACCAACACCATGTTGGGAACTGTAAAAGACTATCAAGTGCAATTGGTTATTTTAGAACCTAATGAAACACTAGATTTTGAAGAAATCGATTTAAACCGACTCACAAAATTAAAAATGGTTTATCCATCATCTTCAAAAGATAATGATACCGAAGAAGCACAACGGTTTGAAATGGCCTATAAAAAGAAAAATAGAATTTTTCCTAATCAATATGCTGTTCGTGGTTTTGATATCACTTTTGACACCTTATTGCGTTTGTCTCAAGATAAATCGTTGCAAGAATCATTTGAAAATGATGTAACAGAACAGGTTGAAAGTAAATTTGATTATGCAAAAAAACTCTCTGGAGGTTACGTCAATAATGGAATTTATATTTTATATTACAATGAAGATTTAACCCTAAAACAAGCCCAATAATGACCACTTCAAAAGTAACTTATTTAGGAGGTTTACGAACTTCATCGATACATTTGCAATCGAATTGTGAAATCATTACGGATGCTCCAATTGACAACAAGGGCAAAGGCGAAGCATTTTCACCAACCGATACTGTCGCAAATGGTTTGGCATCTTGCATGTTTACCGTAATGGGGATAAAAGCCAACGATTTAGGAGTAGATTTTTCAGGATCAACAGCTGAAGTGACGAAGATTATGGCTGCTGAACCCAGAAGAATTTCGGATATTCATGTAATCTTTAATATGAATCTTTCTGCTGATGAAAAAATCAAAATGATTCTCGAACGAACTGCAATGACTTGCCCAGTTTTTTATAGTTTACATCCCGATATTAAAAAGGAAATTACCTTTATTTGGAAGTGATTTTATTAAAAGAGAGAATTGAACATAGATTTTTTTAATTGTCTACCATCTATCAACTATACCAATGGACGACCAACAAAAATCACTGATTAAACTAGCGCATACTAAGATGCCTTTCGGCAAATACGAGGGCTACTACCTTATTGATTTGCCAGAATATTATCTCGTTTGGATACACAACAATAGATTGCCCAATGGACAACTTGGTGAACAAATCAAATTGGTTTATGAATTAAAATTAAACGGATTAGAAGAGTTAATTCGAAACATTAAAAGACAATATCCGAAACCTTAGTTTGAATTAAAAAATTAGTTCATGTGATAATTATAAAATTGACTAATTTTCTAATTAAATTCGTACTTTTGCATCGTTTTTTTACAACAACATACAACAACACAACAGCAAGGAGAGCTAAATTAGTTATCCAAAAAAAAAACTCATGAATCCAACGAAATACATTTTTGTTACAGGAGGTGTGACTTCTTCCTTGGGAAAAGGAATTATAGCTGCGTCTTTAGCAAAATTATTACAAGCCCGGGGTTACCGAACTACCATTCAAAAATTTGATCCTTATTTGAATGTTGACCCAGGTACAATGAATCCTTATGAACATGGTGAATGTTATGTAACGGATGATGGTGCAGAAACCGATTTGGATTTAGGACATTACGAACGATTTTTAAACGTTCCTACATCTCAAGCAAATAATGTAACAACAGGTAGGGTATATCTTTCTGTGATTGAAAAAGAACGCCGAGGTGAATTTTTAGGAAAAACGGTTCAAGTAGTTCCTCATATTACTAATGAGATTAAAGAACGGATGCAGTTGTTGGGTAATTCGGGCGATTTTGATATAGTAATTACTGAAATCGGTGGAACAGTAGGTGATATTGAATCGTTACCTTATATCGAATCGGTGCGTCAATTGGTATGGGAATTGGGCGAAAGTAATGGAATTGTAATTCACTTGACTCTAGTTCCTTATTTAGCTGCGGCAGGAGAATTGAAAACGAAACCTACGCAACATTCGGTGAAGACATTGATGGAAAGTGGAATTAAAGCCGATATTTTAGTGTGTAGAACCGAACACGAATTATCAGATGAGATTCGTCAAAAATTAGCATTATTCTGCAATGTAAAACGAGAAGCGGTAATTCAATCGATAGATGCTTCAACTATATATGAAGTGCCTATGCTGATGCTAGAAGAAGGACTTGATATTGTGGCTTTAAATAAATTAAACTTACCTCATAAAGAAGCACCCGATTTAATAAATTGGACAACATTTTTACATCGTTTAAAACACCCAAAACACACGATTACTGTAGGTTTAATTGGTAAATATATAGAATTACAAGATTCCTACAAGTCAATTTTAGAAGCATTCATTCATGCTGGTGCCTTTAATGAAACTAAAGTCAACATCATCAGCATACATTCCGAACATATTGATGCAGCTAATGTAAAGGAACAACTAAAAAATTTAGACGGAATTTTAGTGGCACCCGGATTTGGTGAACGTGGAATAGAGGGTAAAATAGAAACCGTTCGATATGCTCGTGAAAAAAATATTCCTTTTTTCGGAATTTGTCTGGGTATGCAAATGGCAGTTATTGAGTATTCCAGAACTATTTTAGGTTTAACAGATGCCAATTCAACCGAAATGAATCCGAATACTACCAATCCAGTTATAGATTTAATGGATGATCAAAAAACAATTACTGACAAAGGCGGGACGATGCGTTTGGGCTCTTGGAAATGTGATTTAAAAGAAGGTACATTGGCACATCATATTTATGGTACACCACAAATTGCTGAACGCCATCGCCATCGTTACGAATACAATAATAAGTATGCTTCCGAATTAGAAACTGCTGGATTAATAAGTTCTGGAATCAATCCGGATACAGGTTTGGTTGAGATTGTAGAAATTAAAAAACATCCTTTTTTTATTGGAGTACAATACCATCCTGAATATAAAAGTACCGTTGCCAATCCGCAACCAATTTTTGTTAGCTTTGTAGCCGCAATGGTAAAAAATAAAAAATAGGTTTTCAGAATAATCTGAAAATAAGAAACAAAACAGTCTTAATTACGACTGATGTATAAATTGTAAATAGAATGGAACAAAAGAAATTTGACAAAAATTCAATAATTGGAATAACTTTAATCGTTTTGATTTTTGTTTGGATGACCATTAATAGTCAAAAAGAAGCAAAAAAAGAACAAGATTTAAAAGCTAAACAAGAGAAAATAGATAAAGCTAAAAAAGCTATTGAAGTTAAAACTAAAGAACTTACTTCGGTTGTTGCAGATTCTTCAGTTAACGATACGGTAAAACTCAAAAAACTACAGGGAGCTTTGGGAAGTTTTACTTATTCAGCTTCGCTTCCCTCTGCTAAAGAAAATTATACTACAGTTGAAAATGATTTAGTAAAATTAACTATTGCCAATAAAGGCGGATATATTTCGGAAGCTATTCTAAAAAAATACGAAAAATTTAAAAAAGGTTCAGGCCAATTGGTAGAGTTGATTAAAAACAACAATGCTAATTTGAATATAGCTATGCAAACGGCGGATAATCGCGTTTTGAACACCAAAGAATTGTTTTTTGAACCCACTTTAACTAAAGTAGGCGAAAATCAAGTGTTGTCTATGAAATTGAAAGCGGGAACCAATGAATATTTAGAATATAAATACGTCTTGAAACCAAACGATTATATGATCGATTTTGATTTACGGTCTCAAGGTTTAAATAAAATTTTAAACACTTCAAAACCAGTTGATTTAGAATGGGACTTGAAAAGCTATCGCAACGAAAGAAGCGTTACTTACGAAAATCAAAATGCAGAAATTTACTACGAATATGAAGATGGTAAAATCAGTTATGTAGGACAGGGAAAAGATAAAGAAGAAACACCCTCCAAAACAAGTTTTATTGCATACAAACAGCACTTTTTTTCCACAATTTTATTGACAAATACTCCGTTTGAAACTACAAAAATTTATTCATCATCGTTAGTTGATGATGTTAAAAAAGATACTATTTTCACAAAACAATTCAAATCTACTTTGCCGTTAGCTTATAGAAATGGGGAATTGGATTATACAATGAATTGGTATTTTGGTCCAACAGATTACAAGACGCTAGGAAAATACGAAGGAAAAAATCTAGATAAAATTATTCCTTTAGGTTGGGGGATTTTTGGATGGATTAACCGTTTTATTTTCATTCCATTATTCGGGTTTTTGGGTGGATTTATGTCCTATGGTTTAGCTATTATTGTTTTTACCATTTTGATAAAATTAGCCATGTCGCCCATTACTTTCAAATCATTTTTGTCGCAAGCTAAAATGAAAGTATTGCGTCCAGAAATAGCTGAATTGGGGGATAAATTTAAAGACCCAGCAAAAAAACAACAAGAAACCATGAAGTTATACAACAAGGCCGGAGTAAATCCAATGGCAGGTTGTATTCCTGCGTTAATTCAAATGCCGTTTTTAATGGCTTCGTTTCGATTTTTTCCTTCCGCTTTCGAGTTGAGACAAAAAGGTTTTTTATGGGCAGACGATTTATCTTCTTTTGATCAAATCTTTAAATTACCATTCAATATTCCTTTGTATGGTGATCACGTTAGTTTGTTTCCAATATTGGCTGCAATTGCCATTTTCTTTTATATGAAAATGACTTCAGGTGATAATCAAATGGCACAACCCCAACAAGAAGGCATGCCTGATATGGCTAAAATGATGAAAATTATGATTTATATTTCGCCTTTAATGATGTTAATTTTCTTTAATAGTTATGGTTCTGGTTTGAGTTTATATAACTTTATGTCTAATTTGATTACCATCGGAATCATGTTAGTTATCAAAAGATATTTTATTGATAGTGATAAAATTCATGCTCAAATTCAGGAAAATAAAACGAAGCCAACAAAAGAAGGTAAATTTCAAAAGAAACTTCGTGAGGTTATGGAACAAGCAGAAGAACAAAAGAAACTTGGAAAAAAATAAGAAGTAAAGCCGTCAGTGATGATGGCTTTTTTCCCTTTAAATGGCTTTTTAAATACTAAAATCTCAAATTAGCAGTTATACAAGTTAGTAAATTAAATAACATGAAATATTTAATAATAATATTATTTTTCACCACTTCGATTTTTGCACAAGCCATCAATCAATTGGATGCTGATGGTAAAAAACAAGGAATTTGGAAAGGAATTTACGAAGAATCCAAAAGAGCTCGTTTTGAAGGAACATTTGAACACGGAAAAGAAGTTGGAATTTTCAATTTTTTCGACGATACCAAAGCAGGAACTTTAATTGCAACTCGCGAATTCAATTCTAAAGACAATTCCTGTTATTCCATTTTTTACAATCAGAATAAAAATAAAGTAAGCGAAGGTAAATTGGTTAATAAACTTTATGAAGGCGAATGGAAATACTATCATGAAGATTCTCCCATAGTAATGACTTCCGAAAATTATATTATTGGTAAATTAAATGGCATGCGAAAAGTGACCTATCCAAGCGGTAAAATCGCAGAAGAAGCCTATTATAAAAACGGAATAAAAGAGGGCTCTTATAAAAAATATGCTGAAAATGGAATTGTATTAGAAGAAAGCTTATATAAAAATGGTGAATTTGACGGTTTTGCTATTTTTAGAAGTCCAGATAATGTAATTGTAGCCAAAGGAATGTTCATAAAAGGAAAGAAAGAAGGTATGTGGGAATTCAATACCAATGGTAAAATTACCAAAGAAAATATGACCACTAAAAAGGGACGTAAGTTTGTGAAAAAACCAATTACAAAAGAGGAAGATAGATAATCTTATATAAAAATACATACAGAAGTATATGTTTTAATTAATTAAAGCATATACTTTTTTTTATTATTTGATGTAAATTTGCATTTCAAAATAGCTATAAAATGAAACGTGTTGTAGTAGGGCTTTCGGGCGGAGTAGATTCTAGCGTTGCTGCTTATCTTTTGCAAGAGCAAGGATATGAAGTTATTGGTCTTTTTATGAAAAATTGGCACGACGATTCGGTAACTATTTCTAACGAGTGTCCATGGCTAGAAGACAGTAACGATGCGCTCTTAGTTGCAGAAAAACTTGGGATTCCATTTCAAACCGTCGATTTAAGCGAACAATATAAAGAAAAAATCGTTGATTATATGTTCAACGAATACGAAAAAGGCCGTACGCCCAATCCTGATGTATTGTGTAATCGTGAAATTAAGTTTGATGTATTCATGAAAATTGCCTTAAGTCTTGGTGCCGATTACGTTGCCACAGGACATTATTGCAGAAAAGGCGAAATTGAAAACGATGGAAATACTACGTTTCAATTACTTGCTGGAAAAGACTATAACAAAGATCAATCCTATTTTTTATGCCAATTATCACAAGAACAATTGGCAAAATCATTATTTCCAATAGGTGAATTAACCAAACCTGAAGTACGCGAAATTGCTACTAAAATGAAATTGGTTACAGCCGAAAAAAAAGACTCTCAAGGACTTTGTTTCATCGGAAAAGTACGTTTACCAGATTTCTTACAACAACAACTACAACCTAAAGAAGGCCTTATATATGAAGTTTCCGCTGACAATGGAATTTACAAACAAGTAGTGCCTTCTTTTGATTCGAAAGAAGAAGAATTGATTTTTCAATCGACACCAATTTTATATACCCCAGAAGTTGGAACAGTTGTTGGTAAACACCAAGGCGCACATTATTTTACCATTGGGCAAAGAAAAGGATTGAACGTTGGCGGAACTAAAGAAGCGCTATTTATTATCGCTACAAATGTAGTAACAAAAGAAATTTATACGGGTCAAGGACACGCCCATCCTGGTTTGTTTCAAAAAGCATTACGAGTTCAAAATTCAGAAATTCATTGGATACGCAACGATTTAAAATTGGAAAACGGACAATCGATGGAAGTAATGGCGCGCATTCGATACCGTCAAGAATTACAAAAAGCTACCCTATATCAATTTGAAACTGGCTTGTATGTTTCTTTCGTCGAACCACAGTCAGCAATAACCCAGGGGCAATTCGTTGCTTGGAATATTAAGGATGAATTAGTGGGTTCGGGAGTAATTTCATAAATTTGCATGTTACTAACTATAGAAGTTATGAAAAAAACATTTTTTTTATTTTTATTTCTAATTTCCTTTTGTGGATTTTCGCAAGAAGATGCTTGGGTCTATTTTAATGATAAACCAAATGCGACTGCTTTTTTTAGCAACCCATTATCTGAACTTTCTCAAAGATCGTTAGATAGAAGAACTGCACAAAACATTTCTTTAGTAATAAATGATGCACCTCTAGAAGCTACTTATGTTTCTCAAATTACTGATGCTCCCGGAATATTAGTGATGGCAAATTCTAAATGGTTGAATTGTCTTCACATTCGAGGTAGTTTTGATGATATTCATGCTTTGTTGGCCTTTCCTTTTGTGAATCATGTTCATTTTGCAAATAATTCTCTTAATAATAAAATGGCTATTCCAACAACGATTTCTCCCGTGAATAAGAATTTAGACATTCAAGCGAATTATAATTATGGTACTTCTGCAAATCAGATTCAAATGCTAAACGGACATTTATTGCACCAGGCTAATTACACCGGTACTGGAATAATTATTGCTGTTTTGGATGCAGGTTTCCCAAATGTGGATGTAATTGCTCCTTTTCAAAGGTTAAGAGATAATAATCAAATTTTGGGGGGATATGATTATGTTAACAAATCGACTAATTTTTATTCTGGTTTTGATCATGGTACGATGGTACTTTCTACAATGGGCGGTTATTTAGATGGGCAATTAATAGGTACCGCACCCGATGCAAAATATTATTTATATATTACCGAAGATGTTTCTTCAGAAAACCCTGTAGAAGAGAGTAATTGGGTAGAAGCTGCGGAACAAGCCGATAGAGATGGCGTAGATATTATTACCACTTCATTGGGATATTTTGCTTTTGATAATGTCAATTATGGACATACTTATTCGGATATGACTGGTAATACTGCTTTTGCTTCTCAAGGTGCAAATATAGCATTTACAAAAGGAATGATTGTACTTGCTAGTGCAGGAAATGAAGGTAATACTTCTGAACCTAATGTTGGAGTACCAGCTGAGGCAAACAATGTATTAGCAATTGGAGCTGTAAAAGCAAATAGAACGATTGCATCTTTTAGTTCTGTTGGACCAAGTTTTGACGGAAGAATAAAGCCAGATGTAATGGCTCAAGGACAAAGTTCTATATTGTCTAACACTTCAGGGAACATTGTTTCAGGTAGCGGAACTTCCTTTTCTTGTCCAATTATGGCGGGAATGATCGCTAGCTTTTGGCAAGCTATTCCTTGGGCAACCAATACACAAGTGGTTCAGTTTGTTAAGCAATCTGCTGATAGATATTCTAATCCAGACAATCAATATGGATATGGAATTCCCGATTTTCAATTGGCTTTGAATAATGCATTATTAAAAAATCAACAAAATGTATGGAATGATTTTAAAATAGCTCCAAATCCTACAACAGATATTGTTTCCGTTTCTTTTCCGACTGATTTTAATGACATAACCATTACTTTTTATAATGCTTTAGGGCAATTAATTATGGAAAAAAAGATGGGTACATCTTCTCCAACTATTTCGTTACAAACATTAAATTCTGGAGTATATTTTTATAAAATAGAAAGCAATTCCTTTTTTCAATCGGGAAAAGTTATTAAACAATAATTTGGCATAAATGAATAAAATCACACAACTTTTCAATATACACTATCCAATTATTCAAGGAGGAATGATATGGAATTCGGGTTATAAATTAGCCAGTGCGGTAAGTAATGCAGGTGGCTTGGGTTTAATAGGAGCAGGTTCAATGTACCCTGATGTGTTGCGCGAACACATTCAAAAATGCAAAAAAGCTACTGATAAACCATTCGGAGTAAACGTTCCTATGTTGTATCCCAATATCGAAGAAATCATCAACATTATTGTGGAAGAAGACGTGAAGATTGTCTTTACTTCTGCGGGTAATCCTAAAACGTGGACGTCTTTTTTGAAAACAAAAGGCATTACCGTGGTGCATGTGGTGAGCAGTTCTAAATTTGCCTTAAAAGCCCAAGAAGCTGGCGTTGATGCTGTTGTGGCCGAAGGTTTTGAAGCTGGCGGACACAACGGTAGAGAAGAAACAACAACACTCACCTTGATTCCAATGGTGAAAGAAAATATATTGGTTCCATTAATTGCCGCAGGTGGAATTGCAACCGGGCGTGGAATGCTTGCTGCTATGGTTCTGGGTGCCGATGGTGTTCAAATGGGAAGTCGTTTTGTAGCATCAACAGAAAGTTCGGCTCACGATAATTTTAAGAAAACCGTACTTGAAACTGGTGAAGGCGAAACACAATTGACCTTAAAAGAATTAGCACCGGTGCGATTAATTAAAAATAAATTCTTCGATGACTTGCAAGAGTTGTATGCTCAATGTCCGTCGAAAGAGGATTTGGAAAATTTATTGGGAAAACGAAGAGCCAAACGGGGTATGTTTGAAGGTGATTTAGTAGAAGGCGAACTAGAAATCGGACAAATTTCAGGATTGATTCACGAAATTAAACCAGCAGCCGATATTATCAAAGAAATTATAACCGAATTTGAATTGGCAAAAAAAGAAGCAAGTAGTTTATGAGAAAGTTATTTAGTCTATTGGTATTTGGTTTTGTGTTGCATCTTCAAGCTCAAGATCGTCCTAAATTGGTGGTTGGAATTGTAGTAGATCAAATGAAAATGGAATACTTATACCGATTTTCAAACGATTTTTCCGAAAATGGATTCAAGAGATTGATGAACAACGGCTATGTTTTTCATAACATGCAATATAATTATATGCCAACCTACACTGGTCCTGGGCATGCTTCTATTTATACTGGAACTACGCCATCTGTACACGGAATTGTAGGCAACGAATGGTTCAGTCGTAAGTCAGGAAAAGAGAGATATTGTACCGAAGATGTTGCTGTAAAAACAGTAGGTGATGGTACTAAAGCAGAAGGGGAGATGTCTCCAAAAAATCTATTATCAACTACCGTTACAGATGAATTGCGGTTGGCCAACAACTTTAAAGGTAAAGTAATCGGAATGAGTTTAAAAGATAGAGGTGCAATTTTACCCGCTGGACATTTTGCAAATTGGGCTTTTTGGTACAGCAAAACAGGAGCTTTTATCACCAGTACTTTTTATGGTGATACATTACCAGATTGGGTAACGGATTTTAATAATGAAAAACACTATATGTACTACATTAATAAAGGTTGGGATTTGTTAAAACCGGCTGCTGCGTATGACGAAAGTTTAGCAGATGAAAATCCTTATGAAGGAAAATTGAATGGTGCCAAACCTGTTTTTCCATACAATTTAAAAGAAATGTATGAGAAAAACGATGCAGGAATCATTCGTTCAACACCATTTGGGAATGATTTATTGGAAGAATTTGCCAAAAAAGCCATTGAGAAAGAAGCCTTAGGAAAAGACATAAATACCGATTTTCTTACTGTGAGTTTCTCTTCTACCGATTATGTTGGGCACAATTTGGGACCGCGTTCTATGGAATTGCAAGATACCTACTTGCGTTTGGATTTGACCATTGCCGATTTCTTGAACTATTTGGACAAAACGGTAGGTAAAGGAAATTATTTGGTTTTCTTAACTGCCGACCATGCGGGAGCTGAAAATACTAAGTTTTTAAGCGATAACAAATTCAATGTGACTAACGTTGAACCTAAAGAAATTAAAGCAGCATTGAAGAAATTTTCTACCGATACTTTTGGGGACGATTTGTTGCTGAATTATTCCAACTTCAATCTGTTTTTAAATAGAGAAATTATTAAAACCAAAGGATTGGATTTACAGAAAGTAAAACAAGCGTTCAAAGATTTTTTGATGACCCAAGACCAAGTAAAACGCGTTTATACCGAAGAAGAAATTCTAGCGGCAACAGGAAACGATTTTTATTTGAACTGTATTGATAAAGGCTACGACCCATCTGAAGATGGCGATATAGTAGTTTTGGACAAACCGGGTTATATTGAATATGGTGCTACCGGAACTTCCCATGGCACTCCATATAGTTATGATACCCATGTACCTCTAATTTTTTATGGTTGGAATATTCCGAAAGGAGAATCCCACGACAGAAAAGAAATTACGCAAATAGCGCCAACGTTAGCACAAAAACTTAAAATTGCATTTCCCAACGGAACTGAAGCAAAGGTTTTAGTAGAGGTTTTGGAGAAATAACAGCTTTATATTTAAAATTAATGCTATGATGTTGCCCTTTTTATTTTTCCAAAATAAAGTTGCTAAATTGATATACATTTCTTTTGGATTTCATTCTATTTAATTACTTTTGCGAAACATTTTTCTGAACTTGTTCCAGAACTTAATACACAAACTTATACTTATGAATATACACGAATATCAAGGAAAAGAAATTTTAGCAAAATATGGTGTACGCGTACAACGTGGAATTATTGCTAATAATGCTGTAGAAGCTGTCGCTGCTGCAAAACAACTAACTGCTGAAACGGGCACTAGTTGGTATGTAGTTAAAGCTCAAGTTCACGCAGGTGGAAGAGGTAAAGGAGGTGGTGTTAAATTGGCTAAGAATTTAGATCAAGTTACAGAAATTTCGGAGCAAATTATTGGAATGCAATTAATTACTCCCCAAACTCCACCAGAAGGTAAAAAAGTACACAAGGTCTTAATTGCGGAAGATGTATATTACCCGGGCGAAAGTGAAATTTCTGAATTTTATATGTCAATTTTATTGAATAGAGCTTCAGGAAAAAACATGATTATGTATTCTACTGAAGGTGGAATGGATATTGAAGAAGTGGCCGAACATACACCTCATCTAATTTTTACTGAAGAAATTGATCCACAATTAGGATTGCAAGGTTTTCAGGCGAGAAGAGTGGCTTTTAATTTAGGACTATCTGGAAATGCTTTTAAAGAAATGGTGAAATTCGTAGATTCATTATACAATGCGTATATTGGTTCTGATTCCTCAATGTTTGAAATTAATCCAGTTCTTAAAACATCAGATGATAAAATATTAGCAGTTGATGCTAAAGTAAATATTGATGATAACGCTTTATACCGTCAGCCAAAATATGCTGAAATGCGAGATATTAGAGAAGAAAATCCAATTGAAGTGGAAGCTAAGGAAGCAGGATTGAATTATGTTGATCTAGATGGAACTGTAGGATGTATGGTGAACGGAGCTGGTTTAGCAATGGCAACTATGGATTTGATTAAGTATGCAGGTTTTGAGCCGGCAAACTTCCTGGACGTAGGGGGAACTGCTGATGCAAAGCGTGTGGAATTGGCGTTTAGAATTATCTTAAAAGATCCAAATGTAAAAGCAATTTTGATTAATATCTTCGGAGGAATTGTTCGTTGTGACCGAGTTGCTCAAGGGGTTGTAGATGCTTACAAAAATATGGGTAATGCTATTAAAGTGCCAATTATAGTTCGTTTACAAGGTACCAATGCAGAAATCGCAAAAGAATTAATTGATAATTCAGGAATGCCAATATTATCTGCGGTTGAATTCCAAGAAGCTGCGGATCAGGTTCAAAAAGCGCTTTCTTAATTAGATAGAATTTATTTTATACAGAAAATCCCGAGTTCGCTCGGGATTTTTTTAGGTTTTAATCTTTTTTATTCTTTCCGTTTTTATATTGTACTTTTTCTACAATTTCAATTTTCTTAGTTGGTTTTTTAGCTGCAAATTTTGATTTAGAAGCAGGTTTTTTCTTGAAGTCACCCGGTTTAAACTCTTTTTTCGGAGTAGCTCCTTCCGATTTTGTAAATTCTTTTGGACGCGCTTCCGTTTTATGGATTGCAATAACGTCCATAGGATTTTTAGGATTTTCTTTAGTTCCACGTAAATGAATTACCAATCCGTTTAGAAAATTACGCAACACTTGATCGCCACATTCTACATATTTTGGATGATCGGCAGTACGAAAAAAGTTTCCTATTTCACCTTTTGACATTCTGAAATCAACCAGCATTAAAATTTGTTCTATTTGGTCGTCACGCAGCATTAAAGCTACGCGTAGTTTTTTGAAAATATCGTTATTGTTCATTGTTTAATTTGTTTAATATTATTTGACTTAGTTTAAAGTTTTTTTAAGATGTAACCAAATTAAACACTTAAACTTTTAAACGATTAATCCTTAGAATAGCCAAAGGTACGCTTTTTTGAAACCTTCGCGCCATAATTTTTCATTGTGTTTTCCACCTTTAACAATGATTTTTTTATTGAGCATTTGACATTCGCAGCGTTTCGAGTTGATTTGGTATTCCATGTAATTCAAGTCTCTAACCATATCATCATCTTCATTATCGCCGCAAAGAAAATAGATTTTGGTTTTGAAGGTTTTGGTTAGCTTCATTAATTCGAAAATTTCTTTTCGGTTGAACCAAAAAGAAGGGGAGAAGCAACCCACTTTTCCAAATACTTCTGGATATTTTATTGCACCATAAAAAGAAACCAATCCACCAAGGGAACTTCCCCAAAGTCCTGTATTTTTATTATTGGATTTGGTTTTGTAGGTTTTGTCTACAAAAGGTTTTAGAGTTTCCACAATAAATTTTAGATAATTGTCTGCATTTCCGCCACTGTATTTTTTGTTTTTGAATGGTGTTAATTCGTCCGTTCGTTTTTCTCCACCATTTTCAATTCCTATAATAATTACTTGTGCTGAAATGCTGTCTAGTGTTTCGTCAATATTCCATTCGCCTGCATAGGAAGTTTTGGTATCAAATAAATTTTGCCCATCGTGCATATAAATTACGGAATATTTTTTTTTTGAATTTAATGTATAATCTTTCGGAAGATATATCCAAATCTTCTTTGTTGCTTTCAATTGAGGTGCTTCAATACTAAAAGTCGAAACTTGTATATTAGCGGTACTTTCTTGTCCATTAATAGTCCCAAAGAAGAGAAGGAATAGAAAGGTTACTATGACTTTCAAATAGATTAATTTTTAAGTTTTAATAAAAAAGAATATTTTAGCCAAAATAATCATTTTGATGAATACAAAAGCACAAAAGTTAAGTTTATTACATGATATGATTGCCTTTGCAATTGTAGATGGTAAATTGCATGAAAGAGAATATATCTTTATTTGTATGATTGCTTTAGAACTTGGTATATGCAAAGTGGAATTGAAACAACTTTTTCACGAAGAAAACAAGTCTGAAATTATCAAAAAGGAATTTGAACGGATTCAGCAATTCTACAGATTAGCTCTTTTGATGCATTGTGATAGTGTTTTGCATGAAAGAGAAGTTGTGAAAATTCATGAAATAGGAATTACTATGGGATTAAATCCATTCGCGATAAAACGTGTTTTAAAAGCCATGGAACAATCGCCAACTCGAATGCTCTCTCCCGATTATTTGTTAGAAATTTTTCATGAGCAGCATAATTAGGGTTTTAAATAATTAAGATTCCACTGTGATTATATTTTCTAAGTATTTGCGCAGGAAAGTAGGATAAAAAAAACAACTTTTCAATTTAGGATTTTAGAATTATTTAGATACTTCTTCAACTACTCTGCTTGGGTCGTAACCAAATAATTTATGTCTTTTTATCAAGTCGGAGATGCCTTTTGGTAACATGCGTTCCCACCCAGGTATTCCTTTTGTAATCATGCGCAGTACTTCTCTAGAGAAAATTTTAAGGTTTTCTTTATCAGAAACAGGAACGTCAACCACTTTTCCATTGTAAGCGAAGAATTTATATAATTCTTTCATTCGAGGATGTACTTTCAAACTTTGTGAGGTAACTATTTCTCCGTTTTCTTCCATAGGATAGAGATATACTTTCAAATCGCGATAGAATAATTTTCCGAACGCTTCTAGAATTCCACCACTCAAATGACGGTAATATTTTTCATCAAAAATATCCACCAAATTGTTAACTCCCATTACCAATCCCATACGGGCTTTGGTATAACTAGAAAAATATTCTACTACTTTATAATATTCTTGAAAATTTGAAATCATTACCGTTTGTCCTAAAGAACAAAGTAATTCGGCTCTGTCCATAAAATCGCGTTCGTCAATTTCACCTTCAGAACGAAGATTGGAAAGCGTAATTTCAAAAATCACAAAAGTATTTTCTTTCTCCACTTTATTTTCTTGAACAAACATTTCTAAGGATCGATCAAGCATGTCCATGTTTACATTGGTTACGGGACGAAAACTTCCTCGTAAAGCAAGTATGTTTTTTTTGTATAAAACGGCTGCAGGCAAAATGTTATGGCCATCGGGACTAAACATTACTGCATCGGTCATACCGTTTTTAACCAATTGCAAACTCATCAATCGATTGTCAACATTGGCAAATCGAGGTCCAGAAAAGTTGATGGTGTCAATTTCTAATTGGTCTTTATCTAAATGGTCGTATAAATACCGAAGTAATTTTTTAGGGTCATTGTATTTATAATAAGCTCCATAAATAAGATTTACGCCAAGAACTCCTAGTGTTTCTTGTTGCAATCGTGCATCGGTTTCTTTAAAACGAATGTGTAGTGTAATCTCGTTGTATTCTTCATCCGGTTCAACTTGGTATTTTATTCCAACCCAACCATGACCTTTAAATTGTTTAGCAAAATCAATAGTTGCAACGGTATTGGCGTAACTAAAAAACATTTTATTAGGATGTTTATCTCGGTCTAAACGTTTTTCAATTAAATCAACTTCATGCGACAGCATCTTTTTTAATCGACTTTCGGTTACATATCGTCCATCAGCTTCTATTCCATAAATGGCATCGCTAAAATCTTTGTCATAGGCAGACATAGCTTTTGCAATAGTTCCAGAAGACCCGCCCGATCTAAAAAAATGCCTAACTGTTTCTTGACCCGCGCCAATTTCGGCAAAGGTTCCATAGATATTTTCATTAAGGTTGATGCGTAATGCTTTATCCTTTATTGAAGGCACATGCTCAATTATTCTATCGCCTTTTAATTTAATATCTAATCCAGAATTTTCCATAAAATATATAATTCTTTGCAAAGTTAGTAAATTGGTACTTTAATAAAAGATATTTGTTTTAATTTTGTAATAAAATTATAGAAATACATTTCGTTTCTTGTTTTCACAATCAAAAACCATCCAACATGGAAGTTTATTTTTTAGGTACTGGAACATCTCAAGGGATTCCCGTTATAGGAAGTGACAATGCCGTTTGCCTCAGCAGTGATTCTAAAGATAAAAGATTGCGTGTTTCGGTATGGATTCATGATGAAGAACAATCGATAGTAATTGATTGCGGTCCCGATTTTAGGCAACAAATGCTGGCTTCAAAGTGTTCAAAAATAGACGGAATATTATTTACCCACGAGCATTCCGATCATACTGCTGGTTTGGATGATATTCGTCCGTTTAATTCTAAGCAAGGAAAAATTTCTATATTTGGTCACGCAAGAGTTCTTGAGAATCTAAAAAAACGATTTGAATATATTTTTGAAACCGAAAATAGATATCCAGGAGCACCCTCGGTTCAAACCATTGAAGTCGTTAATAATAACTCTTTTTGTATTGGAAAAATGAATATTATTCCGATAAATGCATGGCATGGAACTTTGCAGGTTTTTGGTTATCGTATTCATGATTTTGCTTATTTAACAGATGTAAAAACCATTAATACCAAAGAAGTAGAAAAGCTTAAAGGTATAAAAGTATTGGTTATTAACGCATTAAGGGAAGAACCCCACCATTCACATTTTAGTTTGCAAGATGCTATAGATTTTGTAACTTTGGTTCAGCCAGATCAAGCTTATTTGACACACATTAGTCACATGTTGGGCTTTCATAAAGAAGTACAAAAAAAGTTACCTCCAAATGTATTTCTCGCCTATGATAATTTAGAAATTAATATTTAAAATGAAAAGACAATTATATTTATATTTATTCATAGTGTCGGCATTGATTTTGGCATTTACGTATATGTATTTTTCGAAGCAATTGGCTTTTGAGAGAACCAATAATAAAGCCGAAATTAAAAATTTGAGAGATAGTTCAAGTTTGATTTCTAATCAACTTAACGATGCCGATTATTTTTCTTTGGATAAGAATGAAAGAGCTCAAGATTATTTTCCAGCCCTAAGTATTTCAAAATTAATTCCGCAAATAAAAGATGCTTTATTAGCTTATAATGACAATCCGAATGGTAATGTTTATACAGGACAAGAAAAAATTAGTGCCCAAAAGTTTATTATCAACAAAATTAAAATACTCAATCACCGTTGGATCATAGCTGATTACAGCGATGGAACCTTTTGGGGCGATGTTGTGATTAAATATTTTGTAAAATCAGACGGAGAAATTACTTTTACAGTAATGGATTCATATGTTTATCCAAAACAACACTATTAACTTATGAAATTGAATACGAAAATAATCACAATGTTTCTTTTTGCAATTACTTTAGTTTCTTGCAAATGGAATGATGCCATATCAGAAGACACCAAAAAACATAACTTACACCCTAAAGATTCTACTATTGTAGGAGCCGACCAAGACGAAAATGGGTGTTTGGCTTCTGCAGGTTATACTTGGTCTAAACTAAATAAAGAATGTGTTCGTGCCTTTACTGGTATACAATTGAATCCGGCAAAAAATACTACTACAGAAGATGAAACTTTATGTGCTTATATTCTTTTTAATGAAAAAGGGGATAAAGCAGAAGTTTTTCTTCCAGAAGAAAAATCATTTATTCTAACAAGAAGTAGTGAAGGTCAACCTTGGATTTTTGACACTTATCAATTAATTCGCAAAAATGGGTATGTCTTAATTCAAGATGGTGAATCAATTTATACTGGAGACGGACAAATTGGTAATAAAGTTACTGGAAGTGACAATCCTGAAGGACAGGAATAGGTTGTTATAATCTATTGAGTTAGGTTCAGAGTTGCAAAGTAATAGAGTTGCAAAGGTTCAGATGAAAACTATGTTAAGTAAAATGACTTTAAAGACATACTAAACTCTAAGATTTATGTTGGGTTAAAAAACAATTTTTACAAATGAATTAACTCTTTTATTGTTGGAGCCAATTTTTAAAATCGAAGAAGTTTTGGGGTGCCACACTATGACCAACTGGGTATTCTTTGTAAACAATAGCAATTCCTAGTTCTTTCAATTTCGGGATCGAGCTTCGCGCCCAATCTACAGGAATAACTTGATCTACCGCTCCGTGAGAAGCAAATATTTTTAAAGTACTATAATCATTTTCTTGGAAGTTGTCGGTGGCAATATCCGAATTAAAATAGCCGCTCATAGCTACGACTCGTTTTACTTTCTCAGGATAGGAGACCGCAATTGCATAACTCAAAATACAACCTTGGCTAAATCCTACTAACGTAACATTTGACGCATCAATTGTATAATTCAAAACCAATTCATCAATAAATTTAGCTATTAAATCTCTTGATTGTTTTGCTTGTACAATATCCGAAAACTTATTTTCATCTGCATCAAAATTAATAGCATACCAAGCATAACTTCCATACATCATATCAAAAGGGGCTCGAGCCGAAACGATAAAATATTCATCGGGAAGTTCGGTTGCAAATGAAAACAAATCTTCTTCGTTACTTCCATAACCATGTAACAGCAATAATAATGGATTTTTGTCTTTTTTTGCTTTAGGTTCACGGACTAAATGGTGTACTATCATTTTGATCTAAATTAAAAATTACTGAACCATTTTTGAAACCATTTTCCTAATAAAGGTAATGGAATAGTTTCTCCTTTTGCAGCAGAAAAAATTCCGTAAATAGTCAAAACAGAGATGAAAACCCACATGGGAGCTGCAATCATAATGCTTTCAAAATAACTTATGGATATTCCGAGTGTGATAAAGGTTAAAGTCAATCCCAATCCTTGACGAATATGGAAAGAGGCAAACGGATTCTTATTTTCAGAATTCATGGATATGGCAATTAAAACTCCAACAATTAAAATGTAGCTCGTGATGGCTGCCGATTTTCCTTCGTCTATAGTTTGTTTGTCCATTATGCCAAAACTAATGTTCCATTATTGTAAATTCCAATCACTTTTCCTTTCATTTTGGTTCCAAAAAAAGCGGAGTTTTTAGATTTTGAAAGTACATTCTCTTTATTAAAAACCCACTCACTTTCTGTAGTAAACAATGTTAGATTGGCAGTATTTCCCTCAGCGATTGCTGTTGATTTGATATTGAAAACAATTCTGGCTGCTGTTAATTTTTCTACAATTTTGTCTAAAGGTAAAACAGTTAATAAAGCACCAAAAGCACTTTCAAACCCTATAGTTCCGTTTTTAGCCAAATCAAATTCCATTTTTTTATGTTCAATATCTATGGGATTATGATCGGAAGTAATAAGGTCTATCGTATTATCTAAAATCCCAGAAATTAATGCCATTCGATCATTGTCTGTTCGTAATGGTGGTGATACCTTGTATCGTGTGTCAAATCCGTCTAGTTTTTCGTCGGTTAACACCAAATGATGAACGGCTGCACTACAAGTTACTTTTAATCCTTTGGCTTTAGCATTCCGAATCAACTCGACCGATTTTGCTGTTGAAATTGTAGGAATATGTAATTTTCCACCGGTATATTCCAATAAGAAAAGATTTCGAGCTACAATTAGTTCTTCGGCCAAATTTGGAATCCCTTTTAATCCCAATCGTGTAGAGACAATTCCTTCATTGGCAACACCATTTCCTTGAATTCTTTCGTCTTGGCAAAATGCAATGACTAATCCATCAAAATCTTGTGCGTATTGCAAACCAATTTTTAATAAGTTGGCGTTGGCGGTGTTTTTTTCATAATCTCCAAAAGCAATGGCACCTGAGTTTTTCATATCGAATAGTTCGGCTAAATCATACCCATCACTATTTTTGGTTAAAGCCCCAATTGGAAATAATTCAGTAGCAGCAGAATTGGCTTTTTGTTTTACAAATTGCACCTGTGATTGGTTGTCTACAATAGGGAAGGAGTTGGGTTGTAATGCAATTCCTGTAAAACCACTTTTTGCAGCTACGGTCAATCCGTTAGCAATAGTTTCTCGGCCTTCAAATCCGGGTTCACCTAATGAAACACTGCTGTCAAACCATCCTTGAGAAAGATGCAACTCCGAATGTATTATTTCTTTATAATCCAATTCAGAAGGGAGGTTTTTTTCAATCTTTTCTATAATAGTATGGTTGATTTTTACATCAACTACTTGATTGTGAAAAGGACTTTTAGGGTCAATAATCTTAGCTTCTCTGATTATGATTTTCATTTTACAAATTTTTGAATTAAAACTTCTATTGCCACAAATAGGAGGGCTAAAATAACAAACCATTTCCAGAGTTGGTTGTCGGATCGATTGGCTTGAAGCGTTTCAAATATCGAATCGACATGGCTAATTTCTTTATAATCTGAAATAGCATCTGTATTGATATTTGATAAATCACTTTCTGTTCTATTGAAATTAAAACTAATGTTTTCTATGTTTTGATTGTTGTTAAAAATACTGAAATTACCAGCATCTTTTGGATTGTCGTTAAAAGTAAGTTTTACTTTGCTGTTCAAAATTTGTTGCACAGGAATAAAACTCTCATTTTCATTTTTCACATGTACAATTTCATCTTTACCCAATGTTGTTTCAATAATAAATGGCTTGTTCTCACCGATTACAGTCGTATTAATTCCAGCTTTCTGTGCATTTTGTCCCATATTATAGAAAGTTGGAACAATGATGGGCGAATTCTGGAAATTACTATTTGTTTTATTAATTGGTGCGGCAAAAATATACACGGAAGAAATGCCATTTTGAACCGCGCTCAAGAACGAAGTTTGGTCGCTATAGCCCAAAATAATTGGAGCCGAATTACTAATTTCAAATGAAGTTTTAGTATTTGGATATTGAAAATTCTCAATTTTTTTCTCAAAAACATCTCTGAATAACGGATGACTGAAATTGATTTTGGTTACCATTTTTTCAGAAAATCCTAGGACTTTGAATTGAATACCTCCGAAGTTTGATAAAAAAGTATTCATATTTGGAATAGAACTTTCTGAACTCGGAATCACTACTAAATTCCCGCCTTTTTCTACAAACGATTTTAACGTGGTTTGCAAAGCTTGCGGAATATCTTTCAATTCATTTAAGACAATTGCATCTTGTTTGTCCAATAAATTATAATCTAATGTCTGTAAGGAATAGTTTGAATAATTAAATTCTTCAGCAGTATAAATTTTAGAAAGGAAACCACTTTTTTCGGGTTCGCCAATACAAATAATATTGTTTTTTTGTGGTTTGGATAAACTGAAAAAATAGGTATTGTCGTATTCTAAACTATTGTCTGAAATGGAAACGTAGCCATGAAAGTCTTCTTTAGGTATCGTAAAATTTATGGTTTTGTTTTTTGTTTCAAAGTTAACCACCGTTTTGGCAATGAGTTTCTTCTTATTGAACAAAGCAATCGGAATGTCTTTAAAATCTTCGCCATAAGTTTCCAATTTCACGCTAATTTCATAGAAATTATCTAGGGTTTGACTCACATAAACACTGTCAATTGCAATATTATCTGTTTTTTCAGCTTCTGGAATAATGAAATACAAGTTTGCGTCGCCTTTAGTATTTTTAACTGGATTAGATTGCAAACCCACGGCGTCAGTAATCACCACAATATCTTTATTAAAAGCCGATTTGTGTGCTTTTATTTTTGCCAATAGTTGCTCCAATTGAAAAGGCACTGCACTGTATTTTAAGTTTTGTAATTCTTTTTGAATCGATTTAATATCGGTATTCCAATAATTATCCGAACAAGTAATTAAAGAGAAGTTTACGTTTTCTGGAGTATGTTCCAATAAATCTTGAACAGCGCGTTTCAATAATTCGCCTTTCTGACCTTTGGCTTGCATACTAAAAGAATTGTCTAATACAATATACAATTCGTTAGTCGAATTCTTGCTATCTTTTGCTTTAAAAAAAGGTTGTGCAAAAGCAATTATTATAAATGCTAATAACAACATTCTGGTTGCAAGAAGTAAATATTTTTTGAGTTTCGAACTTTTACGAGTCTGAAGCGCTAATTCTTTCAGGAACTTTACGTTCGTAAAATATTCGGTTTTAAATTTTCGTAATTGAAAAAGATGCACCAGAATTGGAATAACCAATAAGAAGAGGAAATAAAGAAGTTCTGGATGTTTGAATTGCATTTTTAATTTTCGTTTACTTCACAAAGTGTTATTTTAGCTGAGTTCAGTGATTTCTTAATTGTCAAAAATAAGAATCAATTGTCAATTATCAATTATCAATTATCAATTATTTTTTCTTCTTCGCATCACGCTTTCGTTCTACCCCACGATTTCTGGATTCTGTTTTTCTAGGTTTTGTTTTAGCAGGACCTCCTAGATTTACCTTTTGATTCTTTTTAGACTTTTCGTGAAATGCAGCGCCACCTTCTTGTTTTGGTTTTTTTAGAAGTTGTTTGACTTTCTTTTTATCTTTCTCAAATTCCAATAAGCGAACAGCCACTTCTACACCTTCTGGAAAATCAAGAAATCGGATTTCTTTTTCCATTAAAATCTCGGCCTGAATTTGAATTTCTTCTTCACTCGGACTGATGAAACTAATCGCTGTTCCCGATTTATCGGCACGACCGGTTCTTCCAATTCTATGAATGTATTGCTCTGGTATTTCGGTAAACTCAAAGTTGATGACGTGGGTAACATCCGAAATATCCAATCCACGTGCCATAACATCGGTGGTGATGATTCCTCTCAATTCGCCTGCTTGAAAAGATGCCATCGTATTCAAACGGTAATTTTGAGATTTATTGGAGTGAATAACGCCAAATTCCTCTGGATAAATTGCTTCAATACTATTAGCAATTAAATCCACAGTTTTTTTATTATTCGCAAAGATTAAAATACGAGACGTACTTTCGTCTGTAGACAAAAGGTGGGTTAAAAGATTGATTTTTGTTAAGAAATTGGGCGTGTAATATCCTAATTGTTCTATTTTTTCTATTGGTGTTCCCGATGCGGCTAAGGAAACTTCTTCCGGTAACTCAAAATATTCGTCCAACATCGCATCAACATCATCAGTCATAGTGGCTGAAAACAAAATATTTTGACGTTTATTACTCATCATTGTTAACAACGACGTTACTTGAAAACGGAAACCTAAATTCAAGATTTCATCAAATTCATCAATAACTAATTTTTGTAGCGAATCAAATCGAATAACATTATCCAATGCCAAATCCATAGTTCTACCGGGAGTTCCAACTAAGATATCGATGCCTTGATAAACTGCTTTTTTCTGTGTATTGATGTTAACTCCTCCGTAGATTCCGAGTGTTCTTACCGACATGTATTGGGTTAAACTATCAATCACTTCAACAATTTGAACTACCAATTCACGCGTTGGCACTAAAATAACCACACGAGCCGAATCGGTATTGACAAATTTCCATTGTTTTAAAAGAGGCAATAAATACGCCAGGGTTTTACCCGTTCCGGTTTGTGCAATTCCCATTACATCGCGTCCCGACATGATTACTGAAAACGATTTTTTTTGAATTGGAGTAGGTGTAGTCAGCCCCAAGTCATCAATTGCTTTTTGTAAAGATTTAGGAAGATTGAATGGCTCAAAAGTATTCATTACATATTATTTTGTACAAAGGTAACGATTTCTTTCTGTTTTTGGTTTATGGTGAAGTTCTATAAGATATAAAAATCAAGTAAAGACGGGAGCTGTTTTTTAGCTTTTAAAGGAATTCTTAGGTGAAAAGGGTTTTATTAAAGTTACAAACATAAAGTAACTAAAACCAAATAAGATCCAAATTATTCGAGATAGTATTTTAACCACAAAATCCGTAAAGAATAAAAAAACCAAAAAGTTTACAAAGATTTTAATTACTTTGAGAGCTTTGTATTTTATAGGTAAAAATTAAATTCCTACAAAATTACTCGGTGTAATTTGCATCAGTTCTGATTTAATTGCATCCGAAACAGCTAGGGTTTTAATGAACGTATGAATGGCATTTTTATCAATAGCTTCATTAGTTCTGGTTAATCCTTTCAATGCTTCGTATGGATTTGGATATCCTTCTCTTCTTAAAATGGTTTGGACTGCTTCAGCAACAACCGCCCAGTTTTTTTCTAAATCTTCGTGAAATTTTGGTTCGTTCAAAAGCAATTTATTCAACCCTTTTAAAGTCGATTCAAAGGCAATCAACGTATGTCCCAAAGGCACGCCAATGTTTCTCAAAACAGTACTATCGGTTAAGTCGCGTTGCAACCTGGAAAGTGGTAATTTTCCCGAAAGGTGCTCAAAAATAGCATTAGCAATTCCTAAATTTCCTTCGCTATTTTCAAAATCAATTGGATTTACTTTGTGTGGCATTGCCGACGAACCTATTTCACCCGCTTTGATTTTTTGCTTGAAATAATCCATCGAAACATAGGTCCAAATGTCGCGATCTAAATCTATAATTATGGTATTAATTCGTTTCAAAGCATCAAAAAAGGCAGCAAAGTGGTCGTAATGTTCTATTTGTGTGGTTGGAAATGAGTGGTGTAAACCTAAAGTAGATTCTACAAAATCAGTTCCAAATTTTTTCCAATCAATTGATGGATATGCTACGTGATGTGCATTGTAATTTCCAGTAGCACCACCAAATTTAGCCGCAAACGGAATGTTGAATAACAAGCGCATTTGTTCTTCCAAGCGTTCAACGAAAACTAAAATTTCTTTGCCTAAACGAGTAGGTGAGGCAGGTTGGCCGTGGGTTCTAGCCAACATTGGAATATCCTTCCACTCAACAGTCAACTCCTTTAATTTTGAAATAACCGAAATCAAATTGGGTAAATATACTTTTTCAAATGCTTCTTTTGTAGAAAGGGGAATTGCGGTATTATTGATGTCTTGTGAAGTTAATCCGAAGTGTATGAATTCTTTGAAAGCAGCTAAACCCAACCCGTCAAATTTACTTTTAATGAAATATTCAACGGCCTTTACATCGTGGTTGGTTGTTTTTTCTGTTTCTTTAATCCAAAGTGCGTCTTCAGTAGAAAAGTGGGTGTAAATTTTTCGTAATGCTTCGAATGATGATATTGGAACTCCTGAAAGTTGCGGTAAATTGGCTTCGCATAAAGCAATAAAATATTCAACTTCGACTAAAACTCGGTATTTAATAAGCGCTTCTTCCGAAAAATAAGGCGATAATGAAACGGTTTTGTTTCGGTATCTTCCATCAATAGGTGAAATAGCGTTTAATTCTGTTAGCTGCATTTTGTTGTGTGTTTATTCTGAATTCAGAATTTAGTTTTGTAATGCAAAAATAGTTAAACCAAATTAAGAATTTAGAAAATTAAAGAAATAAAATAGATTGATTTTTCTTTTAAGATTCAATTTTAAAGAGTTTTTTACTTTTTAATAAATTTACGATTATTCATCAGATTCATTTTTAAGTTCGTTAGGTCGATTTGATTAAATGATGTTAACCGTTTCTTTAATTCACCGAAATATTTTTAAAATATTGCCCTGATTACTTGTGAAATTTATCCTAAGAAAGCTTTCAAATCATCGTAATTGTTTATTTTAATACTTGTTTTTTCTTTATCTAATAAACTTTTTATTTGAGTTGGTATAGATAATTGAACCTTCAAAACTGATTCAACTACATCTAAAAATTTAATTGGGTGAGCGGTTTCTAAAAAGATACCAATGCTGTTGGAATGATTCTGCATTTCTTTTTTCAATCCGAGATAACCAACAGCACCATGTGGTTCGGCAATATATCCCGTATTGGAGTAGATTTCCTGCATGGCAATTTTAGTTTCTTCATCTGTGTAAGTGTAAGATGAAAAGTCTTTCTTGAATTCGCACAAATCGTTCTGATACATTTCTTGAATTCGCACGAAATTGCTTGGGTTACCTACATCCATTGCATTAGAAATAGTAGCCACAGATGGTTTTGGTTCGTATTTTCCGTTTTGTAAAAATTGCGGAACGGTATCATTTGCATTAGTAGCAGCTACAAAATGGGCAATAGGCAACCCTAATTTTTTAGCCAAAATTCCAGCACAAATATTTCCAAAATTCCCACTCGGACAAGAGACTATTAAAGGTTTGTTGTGTTTTTTCAATTGTTTGTAAGCAAAGAAAAAGTAAAACATTTGAGGCAACCAACGTGCGATATTAATTGAATTGGCAGATGTAAGGTTTTTGTGGCTCAAATTGTTATCTAAAAAAGCTTTTTTAACCATATCTTGACAATCGTCAAATACACCATTAACTTCAAGAGCTGTAATATTTTGTCCTAACGTAGTCAATTGCCTTTCTTGAATATCGCTCACTTTTCCAGAAGGATACAATATGACTACATCAACATCTTTTACTCCAAGAAATCCACTAGCAACGGCACCTCCTGTATCTCCAGAAGTTGCCACTAAAACTGTATTCTTTTGATTTTCATTTTTATTAAAGTAAGCCAAACAGCGTGACATGAATCGTCCTCCAACATCTTTGAATGCCATCGTAGGTCCATGGTATAATTCCAATGAATAGACATTTTCTTCTACTGCTATACAGGGAAAATCAAAGCATAAAGTTTCTGCAATGATTTGCTTTAACTCGGCTTCCGGAATTTCATTACTTACAAAAGGTTGAATTACTTTTAATCCAATTTCTTCATTTGAAAGTGCTTCTATTGAGTCAAAAAAAGATTGCGTTAGGGGAGTGATGGTTTCAGGGAAATACAATCCTCTATCAGGAGCAAGTCCTTTAATAACAGCATCTTTAAAAGAAACGCTGTGGTATTTATTGTTTAAACTGTAGTAGTTCATTTTTATTGTTTTTTATTAATTAACTTCAAAGAAATCAAAGGATTTTGTTAGTCGTTAAACTCGTTTTACTCAACATAGTTTCATAAATTAATGCTATGTTTTATCTAAGTTCCTTTGTCTCTTTGCCGTTTTGCCACTTGCCTCTATTTACTTTCAATTATTTTAACTCCTATTGGGTTGATTTTTGAAATATGAATATCTGATGTTATGGCTGTATTATTAAATGCATCTGTCATGGCAACAGCTACATTTTTAGCTACTTCTGATCCTTTGCATAGTGCAAAAATAGAGGGGCCTGCTCCTGAAATACCCGCTCCTAAAGCTCCTTTTTGAATAGCCGCATTTTTAGTAGCATCAAATCCAGGTATTAATTTTTTTCGCAATGGTTCCACAATGACATCGTTCAAAGACCGCCCGATTAATTCATAATCGTTGGTATATAAACCGGCAATTAATCCTCCTACATTTCCCCATTGTGTAATGGCGTCTTTTAGAGGAATTGTTGGGTGTAGCACTGCTCTAGAATCTGAGGTTTTTACTTCAATATGCGGGTGTAATGCCACGGCAAAGATTTCGCTGGGGCTATCAATTCGAATTACATCCAATGGTTCGTAACCTCTTACCAAAGTAAATCCGCCTAATAAGCAAGGAGCTACGTTATCAGCATGTTCACAACCACTTGCAACAGCTTCTCCTTTCATTGCAAATTCGATTAATTCTTTTCTGGAAAATGGATTTCCTAGTAATTCATTAATTCCAAACACAGCTCCGGCAGCACTAGCAGAAGAACTTCCTATGCCACTTCCTGTTTTGATTTTTTTGTGAATTTCCATTTCAAATCCGCAATCTGTTGATATTGCATTTAATAAAGCTAAAGCAGCAACTCCAGCCACATTTTTTTCGGGTTCCAAAGGTAAATCAGCACCAGTTATTTTGGTGATTCGAATTCCCTTTTTCTCCGATTTTCGGATAATCATTTCGTCTCCAATAGTCTCGAGACATAAACCCAATACGTCAAAACCACAAGAAAGATTGGCAATGGTGGCAGGGCAGAATATTTTTATTTCAGTCATTTATTTAGTTTGAAGATTTAAAAGTTTAAAAGGATTAAATAATTAAAAAAATATTAAATAATTTTAAACCATAAATTATATATTTCCAATTCGGATTACATCGGCAAAAATTCCTGATGCGGTTACCGCTGCACCTGCTCCAGCACCTTTGATAATTAGTGGTTGGTCGATGTATCTATCAGTGTAAAATTCTACAATATTGTCTTTACCTTCTAAATTATAAAATGGGCTTTCTTTTGGAATGAATTGCAGTCCAACGCTCGATTTTCCGTTATCAAACGAAGCTACAAATTTTAATCTACATTCTTTTGATTTAGCTTCTGCTAATAGGTTTTCAAAATGAGCTGCATGTTTAGTTAAAGACTTAAAGAAATCTTCATTGTTTGAGGTTTCCATACATTCTTTAGGAAGGAACGAATTGTTTTCTATTTGTTCCATTTCCATTTCATAACCACTTTCTCTAATTAGTATTAATATCTTTCTAGCTACATCAACGCCACTTAAATCAATTTTTGGGTCAGGTTCTGTAAATCCTTGAAATCCTGCTTCTTTTACAACATCATGAAAGTTGTAGGTGTCGCTAAAATTATTAAAAATAAAGTTCAAACTTCCTGATAATACGGCATTAATTCGGTTGACTTTATCTCCAGAAGCAATTAAATTTTTTAAGGTGTCGATGATAGGTAATCCAGCTCCAACATTGGTTTCAAATAAGAAAGGAGCATTGTATTTTCTAGATAGTGATTTTAGGTATTTGTAATTATCGTATTGTGAGGAACATGCGATCTTGTTGCAAGTTACTACTGCAATATTTTGTTTCAAGAACTGATTGTAAATAGCGGCAATATCATAGTTTGCAGTAATATCAACAAAGATGCTATTACGCAAATTCAATGTTATTGCTGTTGAAATAAATTTGTTTACATTGGCAGTTGATCCTTGTTCTAATAAAGATTTCCAATCCTTTAAATTTATTCCTTCTTCATCAAAAACCATTTTTCGAGAGTTTGACATCGCAATGACTCTAACGTTTATTTTTAGATTTTCTTTTAGAAATTTCTTTTGTTGATTGATTTGGTCTATAAATTTTTCGCCTACATTTCCAACCCCCATTACAAAGAGATTTAACTGTTTAGTATTGTCTTCAAAGAAACGTTCATGTAATGTATTCAGTGCTTTTTTAACGTCTTTCTCGTTTATAACTACCGATATGTTTCTTTCGGAAGCACCTTGAGCGATAGCACGAATATTGACGTTATTTTTACCTAAAGTGCTGAACATTTTACCACTTAACCCTTGATGGTTTTTCATGTTTTCTCCTACTAATGCTACAATGCACAAGTCTTTTTCTACGATGCAAGGATCTATTTTATTTTGAGCTATTTCAAGTTCAAACGCTTTATCTATGAATGCTTTGGCTTTATCAGCATCGTCATTTACTATTCCTATACAAATTGAGTGTTCAGATGATGCTTGAGTAATAAAAACCACATTGATGTTGTTTTGCGAAAGCACTTCAAATAATCTTTTGGAAGAACCGGCAACACCAATCATTCCGGAACCTTCTAAGGTCAATAGCGCGATGTTGTCAATATGAGAAATCCCTTTAATAGGGTTGGTATTAGCGTCTGGATTGCTCGAAATAAGTGTTCCGTAAACTTCTGGTTCAAAAGTATTTTTAATCCAAATTGGAATATTGGCTTTTAATACGGGCTGAATAGTTGGAGGATACAAAACTTTAGCGCCAAAATGCGACAACTCCATAGCTTCATGATAAGATATGGATTCGATAGGTTGTGCTTGTTTTACAATTTTCGGATTGGCGGTATACATTCCGTTTACATCCGTCCAAATTTCTAATGAAGATGCTTTCGCTCCATTAGCTATTATTGCTGCAGTATAATCCGAACCACCACGACCTAAAGTTGTGGTATTGCCATCTTCCGAAGACGCAATAAATCCGGGCAATAAAACTACTTGCGATTTATTCGAAGTAAAATAATCGGCAATTATTTTGTTGGTCAACTCAAAATTAACAGATGCTTTTCCGAAGTTGGAATTGGTTTTAATCAAATCACGACTGTCTTTAAAATTACTGTTTGGAATAGTTTGTTCTAGTGCAGTTGCAATAATTTGAGAGGATAACAATTCACCAAAACTTGCAATAGCATCTGCCGTTCTATCGGATAATTCTCCTAAAAGAAAGCACCCATCTAGTAGGGTTTGTAATTGGTTAATTTGACTGTTAATTTTAATCAATAATTGATTTTGATTGGCCGCATCGACTAAATTGGAAATGGCTTCAAAATGTTTTTCTTTGATTTCGTCAATATTTGCTTTATAAGTTTCGTCTTTAGCCGCTGCTTTTTTTGATGCGTTGATGAGCATATCTGTTAAGCCACTCAAAGCGGAAACTACTATGGCTACTTTATTCTCTTTTGCTTTTTGGGTTACTATTGTAATTACCTTTTGAATGTTTTGCGCATTGGCTACAGATGTTCCGCCAAATTTTAATACTATCATGATTTAATTATTTTTATGACTATTGTGTTTTACATATAAATTATCACTCTCATTTGAAAGTCCTTGAATTGGATTATATGTGAAATTTATACCCCGAATGGGGTTGTAGTTGTTGTAGTAGTAGTGCCAAAAAAATTCGCAACCAAAGTAGTGGCTGTGACAACAGAAGATGTTATTTTTTTGTTTAAAATCATACTTTTCAAAAGTAATCTTTTTTGTTTATTAATATAATTGAATTGTCATTTTTATGAATTTCATAATTTAAATACTATATGGGTTTTGATTATTTTTATTAAAATAGTACTTCTATATTATTTTTAATGAATTCTCAATAAAATAGATTCTAAAATAGTTGTTTTTTAATAATTGTTTGTTGAATTTTGAACACAAAATTGAAAATTGCAATGGAAAACACTCATTATATCAGTTCAGAAGTACTACAATTAGAGACTTTACAAGAAATTATTTCCCAACATAAAAGAATTGCTTTATCGGAAGATGCTAAAATAAATATTCAGAAATGTAGATCCTATCTAGACAAAAAAATGGCCTCCAACAATACTCCTATTTATGGAATTAATACAGGTTTTGGATCGTTGTGTAATGTTAAAATTTCAAATGAAAATTTATCGCAATTGCAAGAAAATCTAGTAAAATCTCATGCTTGCGGAACTGGAGAAGAAGTGCCACATGAGATTGTAAAGATAATGCTATTGCTTAAAATACAGAGTTTGAGTTATGGTCATTCGGGGGTGCAATTGGTAACTGTTGAGCGTTTGGTTGATTTTTTTAATAATGATATTTTACCAATAATTTATAATCAAGGTTCTCTAGGTGCTAGTGGCGATTTAGCACCTTTAGCCCATTTGTCTTTACCTTTATTAGGAGAAGGCGAAGTGTATTATGATGGATTCCGACAACCTACAAAAAAAGTAATAGAAAAAATGGGGTGGAAACCCATCGTGTTGCAATCTAAAGAGGGTTTGGCCTTGCTTAACGGAACGCAATTTATGAGTGCTTATGGTTGTTATATTCTTCTGAAAGCCATGAAATTCTCCTATTTAGCCGATGTGATTTCTGCCATTTCTTTAGAGGGATTTGACGGTAGAATAGAACCTTTCAACGAATTAATTCATTATGTTCGTCCACACAAAGGGCAAATTGTCACTGCCAAACGAATGGAGAATTTATTGGAAGACAGCCAAATCATTGCACAAGATAAGTCACACGTACAAGACCCTTATTCTTTTCGTTGTATTCCTCAAGTGCATGGCGCTTCCAAAGATGCGATTGATTATGTTAAAAAAGTTTTTAAAACAGAAATCAACTCGGTTACAGATAATCCAAACATTTTTGTGGGTGAAGATGTGATTATTTCAGGTGGTAATTTTCACGGACAACCCTTGGCAATAGCTTTAGATTTTCTAGCCATTGCTTTATCAGAATTGGGAAGTATTTCTGAAAGAAGAACCTATCAATTAATATCTGGTTTACGTGGTTTGCCCCCTTTCTTGATAGATAACCCTGGATTGAATTCTGGATTTATGATTCCGCAATATACCGCTGCTAGTATTGCAAGTCAGAATAAACAATTGGCAACGCCAGCCAGTGTGGACAGTATTGTTTCTAGTAACGGACAAGAAGATCATGTTTCTATGGGAGCCAATGCAGCAACTAAATGTTTACGTATTATGGATAACTTGGAACGAATTTTGGCTATCGAAATAATGAATGCTTCACAAGCTATTGAGTTCAGAAGACCGTTGCAATCGAGTAACTTTATCGAAATGTTTTTGAAATCGTATAGAGAAGAAGTGCCTTTGGTAAAAGAAGACCGAATTCTACATTATGATATTGAAAACTCGGTGGCTTTTTTGAATACTTTTTATATTGATTTGGAAGAGTAACTCATGGGTATGTATTTACAGAAAACTTAATTGTTTACATTGCCTAATGTTTTGTGAATACGTCTTTTGTGATGTGTTTGTCTTAAATTTTCTGCTCCCGATATGATGCTAATGCTTCCGTCAATTTCAAACATGGCTAGTTTTACGTCTTTATAATATTCTACACCGTGTTCGCGCATTGCTTCTTGTAATTCATCATTGGAAATACCTAATTTACTTATGGTGTCAAATTCAATTTTACCATTATGAATTAGAATTTCGGGAGTATTTTGAACTATTTTTTTAATAAAATCAGATTTTGCCATTACTTTTTTGAAAGCAAAATTGATTATAAAAAGTGCTAAAGCTGCCACAATTCCTCCATAAAGAGAAGTATTGTTTCCAACCATTGCATTTTGAACCGAGTTACTAATTAATAAAATCAGAATTACATCGGCTGTATTCAATTGGGATAATTGTTTTTTTCCAAAAACACGTAGTGCAATTATCATAAAAAAATAAACACATACACTTCGAATTGTAATATCTAAATAAGGATTCATAAGCTATTTACTTTTCTCTAATTATTTTTTCTTAATATTATTTTCAATAGCTTTAATCATTTCTCCAGCAATATCTTTGTTGGTTGCGCCTTCAATCCCTTCTAATCCTGGTGACGAATTTACTTCCAATAAAAGAGGGCCTTTTGCAGAACGGATTATATCGACACCTGCAATTCTCAAATCCATTGCTTTTGCGGCTTTTATAGCTATTCGTTTTTCATCGGCTGTCGGTTTCACAATAGATGCTGTTCCGCCCATGTGAATGTTAGCTCGGAATTCCCCGGGAGCAGCTTCACGCTGAATGGCTGCCACGACTTTTCCGTCAACTACAAAGAGTCTCAAATCTTTTCCATTGGCTTCTTTAATGAACTCTTGAACTAATATGTTGGCATTTAAGCTTTTAAATGCATTAATTACCGATTCAGCTGCCTTTTTGGTTTCAGCCAATACAACCCCTTTTCCTTGTGTTCCTTCAAGTAATTTTACAATTAAAGGAGAACCGCCAACCATTTTTATCAAATCATCCGTATCTAAAGGTGAATTTGCAAATCCAGTTGTTGGAATATCAACCCCATTTCGAAGTAATAATTGCAATGAAAATAACTTATCTCTTGATTGTGTTATGGCAGCTGCAGAATTCAAACAATAAACTTTCATTGCTTCAAATTGTCGTGTTAAAGCACAGCCATAAAAGGTAATACTTGGACGAATTCTTGGAATAATTGCATCAAAATTATCTAATACTTTTCCTCCACGATAGTGTATTTCGGGTTTGTCAGCATCGAGTTTCATGTAGCATTCTTTGATGTTTAGAAAGTGCATTTCATGTCCACGCATTTCTCCTGCTTCCATTATTCTTAGGTTGCTATATAATTCGGGATTACTAGCCAATAATCCAATTCGTAAACCCGATTTATTCGGAATCGCATTAACATATAAATCTATAAGACTTTCGGTTGAAGTTTGTCCCAATAAATAATTGCGTTCGGGATCAACCAAAATTCTCCCACTCATAGCTTCACGACCAAGTAACATTCGAAACCCCATCGAATCCCTATTGGTTAGGGTCATCTCTATCTTCCAATTATCTTCCCCGATTTTTATTTCTGTTTGAATAACATAACGTTGTTCTCTAAAACCGCTAGAACTTTTCACAACTCGTTTATCAATTAAAAGCGCTTCACAATGAATAACTGTTTTAAGATTGTTTTGTATAGGATTGATATCAAATTTTACCCAATTTACATCTTCTTTTGTAAAAGGAGTAATGTTAATAGCATGTAAAGCAGAAGTTTTAGCTCCTGAATCTACTCGGGCTTTGATTGCAGGAATTCCAAGTTCAGGGAAAGAACACCATTCTTCGGAACCTAGTATGATTTTGTTTTGTTGCATTATTTATAATTTTTTAAAAATTAAAACCATTAGGAGGTTAAGTTCTATTAAGCAGTGAAACTTAATTTTATTAGCATCCTAATGGTTTAAAGCAATTGATTCAATGATTAATTGGTTGGCTCTCCAGCTTTTTGGATTGTAACATTTAATTCGGTGGCGCCTTCTTCAATATCCATAAATATTTCATCTCCTACACCAATTTTTGATGTAATGATTTCTTCTGCAAGCGTATCTTCAACATATTTTTGAATGGCTCTTTTTAATGGACGTGCCCCAAATTGTTTGTCAAATCCTTTTTCAGCAATATAAGCTTTTGCTGTATCAGATAAATTTAATATATATCCTAAATCCGATACACGAGCATATAATTTTTTTAATTCGATTTCAATAATTTTATCAATGTCGTGTTTTTCTAATGCATTAAAAACTATTACATCGTCAATTCTGTTTAGAAATTCAGGAGCAAATGTTTTCTTTAAGGCATTTTCAATAATACTTTTGGAGTTGTCATCCGCTTGAGCAACTTTGGCTGCAGTTCCAAATCCAACGCCTTGTCCAAAATCTTTCAATTGACGAGCTCCAACGTTAGATGTCATTATAATAATTGTATTCTTAAAATCAATTTTTCTACCCAAACTATCTGTTAAATAACCGTCATCTAAAACTTGTAACATCATATTGAAAACGTCTGGATGCGCTTTTTCAATTTCGTCTAGAAGCACCACACAATAGGGTTTTCTTCTAACTTTTTCTGTTAATTGTCCGCCTTCTTCATAGCCAACATATCCTGGGGGCGCACCTATTAATCGTGAAATAGCAAATTTTTCCATGTATTCACTCATGTCAATTCGAATTAAAGCATCTTCTGAGTCGAATAATTCTTTTGCGAGTACTTTTGCTAATTGGGTTTTACCTACACCAGTTTGTCCCAAGAAAATAAACGAACCAATTGGACGATTAGGATCTTTCAATCCAGCACGATTTCTTTGAATGGAACGCGCAATTTTCATTACCGCTTCTTTTTGTCCAATCACCTTTCCTTCAAGCAGTTCGGGTAAATTAGCTAATTTATTGCTTTCGGTTTGAGCTATTCTATTTACGGGTATTCCAGTCATCATAGAAACTACATCAGCAACATTGTCTTCGGTAACTTCAATACGATTGTTTTTAGAATCTTCTTCCCATTGTTCTTGAGCAATTGATAAGTCTTTTTCTAATTTTTTTTCATCATCTCGAAGTTTGGCAGCTTCTTCGTATTTCTGTCTTTTTACAACCGAATTTTTAAGTTCGCGAACTTCTTCCAATTGACGTTCTAAATCCAAAATTTGTTTTGGAACATCAATGTTGGTAATGTGAACTCTAGAACCAGCTTCGTCTAAAGCATCAATCGCTTTGTCGGGTAAAAATCGTTCAGACATGTATCTATCCGTCAACTTTACACAAGCATCTATTGCTTCTTGCGAATAGGTTACGTTATGGTGGTCTTCGTATTTGTTTTTGATATTATTTAAAATAGTTATCGTTTCTGCAACCGAAGTTGGTTCGACAATTACTTTTTGAAAACGTCTTTCTAAAGCGCCATCTTTCTCTATATACTGTCGGTATTCATCAAGCGTAGTTGCGCCAATACATTGTATTTCGCCACGCGCTAATGCAGGTTTAAACATATTTGAAGCATCCAATGATCCTGTTGCTCCACCTGCGCCCACAATAGTGTGGATTTCATCAATAAACAGAATGATATCGTCATTTTTTTCTAACTCATTCATTACTGCTTTCATTCTTTCCTCGAATTGTCCACGGTATTTTGTGCCTGCCACTAAGCTAGCCAAATCGAGTGTTACAACTCTTTTGTTAAAAAGGATTCGAGATACTTTCTTTTGAATAATTCGTAAAGCTAGGCCTTCAGCAATAGCCGATTTACCAACTCCAGGTTCTCCTATGAGAAGTGGGTTGTTTTTCTTTCTACGGCTTAAAATTTGAGAAACACGTTCAATTTCTTTTTCTCGCCCTACAACAGGATCAAGCTTTCCATCTTCCGCCATTTCTGTTAAATCACGACCAAAGTTATCCAATACTGGAGTTTTAGACTTTTTGTTGGTTTTGTTGACAGGAGTGTTAAAATTGTCGCTCTTCAAACTGTCATCTTGTCCTGAATCTTCATTAAAAGATTCGTTTTTTGGTAAGTTTTCTAGAAAATCATCTTCGTGTGGCATCATATTTAGATATTGTTCTTTAGCTATTTCATAATCAATTTTGAGTTTGTTGAGTAGCTTAGTTGTGGGATCATTTTCATTTCTAAGAATACACAACAATAAATGCGCAGTACTAATTGCGGTGCTTTGAAAAACTTTTGCTTCAAGAAAAGTGGTTTTTAATGCTCTTTCGGCTTGACGTGTTAAGTGTAAATTCTTTTTTTCTAAACTCGTTTCGGCATTTGGGTTTGGAGGGCTTAATATTTCAACCTTCTTACGTAAATGGTCTAAATCTACCGAAAGACTGTTTAAAATAGTTATTGCTTTTCCGTTCCCATCTCTTAAAATCCCAAGCATAAGATGTTCAGTGCCAATGAAGTCATGACCCAAACGTAATGCTTCTTCTTTGCTGTAAGTAATTACGTCTTTTACTCTTGGAGAAAAATTATCATCCATATTAATAGTAATTTAATAATGTAAATTTAGTGAATTAATTGAATTGACACAAAAATCATTCCCAGCAAAACACTTGTCAGTAAAATGACAAAAAAATAGTCATATATAAAAGCCATGAGCGATTAATTTTATTAACTATTTAGTACTGTAAATTTGTTAATAAATCTTTGAAATTAGTAGTTAAAAATGCTTTTAAAAATTATAAAAAGAACTATATTGCACGTTTGAATTTTAAAATAATATCTAAATAAAATAAGTATATGTCTGACGGAGAAAAGTTAATTCCAATTAACATAGAAGACGAAATGAAATCAGCTTATATCGATTATTCGATGTCGGTTATTGTATCTAGAGCATTGCCAGATGTGCGAGATGGTTTAAAACCTGTTCACAGAAGAGTTCTTTATGGAATGTATGATTTAGGTGTTTTTTCTAATAAAGCTCATAAGAAATCGGCAAGAATTGTTGGGGAAGTTTTAGGGAAGTACCATCCACACGGAGATACATCAGTATATGACGCAATGGTTCGTATGGCACAAGAATGGAGTTTACGTTATTTATTAATTGATGGTCAAGGTAATTTTGGTTCGGTAGATGGTGATAGTCCAGCAGCGATGCGTTATACTGAAGCAAGAATGAAAAAAATGTCGGAAGACATCATGGCTGATATCGACAAAGAAACAGTAGATTTTAAATTAAATTTTGACGATACCTTATACGAGCCAACAGTTATGCCAACTCGAGTTCCTAATCTATTAATAAATGGAGCATCGGGTATTGCGGTAGGTATGGCTACTAATATGGCACCACATAACTTAACAGAAGTTATTGATGGCACCTTAGCTTATATAGATAACGAAGAAATAGAAATTGACGAATTGATGAACCATATTAAAGCTCCAGATTTTCCAACTGGTGGTATTATATATGGTTATGAAGGTGTTCGTGAAGCATTCAAAACCGGAAGAGGTAGAATTGTAATGCGTGCTAAAGTTGGCTTTGAAGAAGTTGACGGTAGAGAATCGATTATAGTTACCGAAATTCCATACCAAGTTAATAAAGCTGAAATGATTAAGAAAACAGCTGACTTGGTAAACGATAAAAAAATTGAAGGTATTGCCAATATCCGTGATGAGTCGGATAGAAATGGTATGCGTATCGTTTATATTTTAAAAAGAGACGCTGTTGCCAATGTGGTATTGAATACCTTATATAAATTTACACAATTACAATCTTCTTTCAGTGTAAATAACATTGCATTAGTAAAAGGAAGGCCACAAATGTTGAATCTTAAAGATTTGATTCATTATTTTGTAGAACACCGTCACGATGTTGTTGTAAGAAGAACCCAATTTGAATTAAGAAAAGCTGAAGAAAGAGCCCATATTTTAGAGGGTTTAATTATCGCTTCCGATAATATAGATGAAGTTATCGCTTTAATTCGCTCTTCTAAAGATGGTGAGGAAGCTAGAGGTAAATTGATGGAAAGATTCAGTCTGTCCGATATTCAAGCTCGTGCAATTGTTGAAATGCGTTTGCGTCAGCTGACAGGTCTTGAACAAGATAAACTTAGAGCGGAATATGAAGAAATAATGAAATTAATTAATTATTTGAAAGAATTATTAGCCAGTAAAGATATGCGTATGGCTTTAATTAAAGAAGAATTAATTGAAATTAGAGATAAATATGGCGATGCTCGTCGTTCGTCAATTGAATACTCAGGTGGCGATGTAAGTATTGAAGATTTGATTGCTGATGAAAATGTAGTCATTACAATTTCGCATGCAGGGTATATCAAACGTACATCTTTAACCGAATACAAAACACAAAATAGAGGTGGAGTTGGACAAAAAAGTGCTGGTACAAGAGATCAAGATTTCTTAGAGCATTTATTTGTAGCAACAAATCATAATTACTTATTGATTTTTACCCAAAAAGGTAAATGTTATTGGATGCGTGTATACGAAATTCCAGAAGGAAATAAACAAAGTAAAGGTAGAGCGCTTCAAAATCTAATTAATATAGAAAGTGATGATAAAGTAAAAGCATTTATATGTACTCAAGATTTGAAAAATCAAGAGTATATTAAAGACCATTATATTATCATGGCTACTAAAAAGGGTCAGGTTAAGAAGACTTCATTAGAAAAATATGCCAAACCAAGAGTAAATGGAGTTGCAGCAATTACAATTAAAGACGGTGATGAATTATTAGGAGCAGAGTTAACTAACGGAAAAAGCCAAGTTTTAATCGCTGTTAAATCTGGTAAGTTAGTTCGTTTTGAAGAAGCCAAAACAAGACCGATGGGAAGAACTGCATCGGGTGTTAGAGGTATTACTTTACGTGATGATCAAGATGAGGTTATCGGAATGGTGTCTGTTGATGAAAGCAACATTAATGAAACTCAATTGTTGGTTGTTACTGAAAACGGCTACGGAAAAAGAACCAAACTAGAGGACGAAGGTGAAGCAGTTTATAGAATAACGAATCGTGGTGGTAAAGGTGTAAAAACTTTGAATATTACTGAAAAAACGGGTGCTTTGGTTTCTATTAATACCGTAACTGATGCTGATGATTTAATGATTATAAACAAATCAGGTCTGACCATTAGAATGGATGTTTCGACACTTCGTGTGATGGGAAGGGCTACTCAAGGCGTTCGATTAATAAATCTAAAAGGAAGTGACTCAATTGCTGCGGTAACTAAAGTTATGAAAGATGAAGAGGAAGAAGCTATTGCAATTGATGGAGAAGAACTAGAAATTGATCCAAATGCAGTTGTTGAAGATGATTCTGATGAAGACGATGCCATTGATAATGAAGACGATGAAAAAGATGAAGCAGATGACGATTCAGAAGAATAATTTTTTAAATTAAAATACTATTTAAAAGCTATGTTTCCTTATTTTTTAATTTGGTTCATAGCTTTTATTAATTATTAGGAATAAACAATAAATTAATATAATTATGAAAACTAAACAAATACTAATTGCAAGTATACTTTTCATTTCTTTTACTTCATTCGCGCAAAAAGAGGAGTTAAAAGCATTAAAAAAAATCTATGCAAAAGATGAAATTAAAGGAGAGGATTTGTCTGAATATAAATCGTTAGTAAATAAAGTACTACCATTAGCAATAGAAGAAGGCGATAAGGTTTATGCCAATTTTTACAAATGCATGACTCCAATTTTAGAATCATTAAGTATTGATAAATCAATGACTCCCATTCAAATTCAGGTGGCTTATTTAAAGTTTCTAAATCCTAAATCTATTTCTGATATAGCTACAGGTTTAAATGCAACTTTAGAGTATGAGAAAAAAACGGGTAAAAAGATTCAAACCGATGATATTTATGAAACAATTACTTCTTTCAGGCCAGAGTTATTGAATTATGCCGATGCTTTAGGAAAAAATAAGAATTATAAAGAAGCTGCAAATGTTTTGTATTCTATTTATCAATTAGATAAAAAAGATTTAGAAACATTATATTATGCAGCCAATTTTGCTATTGAAGGACAAGATTATGAAAGTTCATTGGCCTACTATAAAGAATTAAAACAAAAAAATTATACAGGTGAAGGAACTAATTATATAGCTAAAAATATAGCTTCCAACTTAGACGAATCATTTGGTTCTAAAGAGACAAGAGACAATATGGTTAAATTAGGAACCCATATTTCACCAAGAGAAGAAAAAAATCCATCAAAAAAAGGAGAAATAGTAAGAAATATTGCATTAATTCTTATTCAACAAGATAAATTAGAAGAGGCAAAATTAGCTATTGCTGATGCTAGAAAAGAAAATCCAAATGATGTGAATTTAATTACTTCTGAAGCTGATATTTATTTAAAAGCAAATGATATTGTTAACTATCAAAAATTAATAAATGAAGCGTTAGAAAAAAATCCAAACAATGGTGTTTTAATTTTTAATTTGGGTGTTACTAGTGCTAATGCTGGAAAGTTTGATGAAGCAGAAAAATATTATAGAAAGGTAATCGAAATTCAACCAACTTATGTTGATGCTTATACGAATTTGGCAGATTTAATTTTAAAACCCGATTCAAAAATAGTTGAAGAAATGAATAAATTAACGACTTCAGATAAAGACACAAAAAAATATGAAGCATTGAAAATAGATAGACAAAAACTTTTTAGCAAAGCAATGCCAATTCTAGAGAAAGCTCATGAATTAGAACCTAAGAATGATGTTGTTAAAAGCAATTTAAAATCCGTATATAGCTTTTTAGAATTAACAGATAAAGTAAAAGCTTTAAAAGCAGAACAGTAATTTAAAATTCCATTTATATAATTTAAATAATGCTCCAAAAAATATCCAAATTTGGAGCGTTTTTTTGGGAAATAAGTTAAGTGTAATTTTACTATTAACTTGAAACTTTTTGAATTATGGGAAAAAGTACTCTAAAGTTTATGAGTTAATATCCAAAGGATGCTACTCGAATTGCACAATTGATAGTATTAATTACTCAAGCCAAAGCAGAGGCCGCTATGTTTGGTGTGACTTTCAAATAACTTTCAACTTACTAAAAAATAAGTATATTTGAATTCCTTTATTTGGGGATTTTTTTAATATTGTAAATAATAATTTTTATGCCAAACTTACCAAAAGGACATCCCAAATTACTGAATGCTTGGGCATTTTACGATTGGGCAAATTCAGTTTATAGCTTAGTAATCGCTTCGGCAGTATTTCCAATTTTCTATGAAATGATATTTAATGATAGTGGGAAAAACTATGTTGTCTTTTTGGGTTATCCTATTAAAGACACCGCAATGATAAGCTTTGTTACCGCTTTTGCATTTTTATTTGTTGCTATTAGTTCTCCAATTTTATCAGGAATTTCAGATTATTTAGGAAATAAAAAAGCATTTATGCGTTTTTTTTGCTATTTAGGAGGAATTTCCTGTATTGGTTTGTATTGGTTTGATGTCGATAATTTATTATGGAGTTACACTGCTTATTTCTTTGGACTAATTGGTTTTTGGTCGAGTTTGGTTTTCTATAATTCGTATTTACCGGATATTGCATTCCCTGAACAACAAGACAGTGTTAGCGCTAAAGGTTTTTCAATGGGCTACATTGGAAGCACAATCTTATTGATTATTAATTTACTTATGGTAATGTTTCCGCATACGTTTTGGATTGAAACATCTAAAATGGCAATGAAAATATCTTTCGTAATGGTTGGTGTTTGGTGGATTGGATTTAGTCATATTACCTATTATTATTTACCTAAAGGGAATAAAAATACTATTCCGCTTTCTAAAGATTTTATTTTTAAAGGGTTTCATGAATTGAAATTAGTTTGGAAACAATTACAATCAAATTTGCGATTAAAAAGATTTTTGTATAGTTATTTTGTTTTTAGTATGGCTGTACAAACTGTTATGTTAGTAGCAACTTATTTTGGAGCAACAGAAATTGAATGGGGTTCTGATGATAAAACAATGGGATTAATAATCAGTATTCTTTTAATACAATTAGTAGCCGTTGTTGGAGCTGTAATAACATCAAAAGCTTCAGAAAAATATGGAAATATCAACACCTTAATCTTTTTAAACGGTATTTGGGCTGTGCTTTGTGCTTTTGCCTATTTTGTTCACACACCAGTTGAGTTTTATGCTACAGCTGGATTTGTTGGATTAGTAATGGGAGGAATTCAGTCAATTGCTCGTTCAACGTATTCTAAGTTTTTACCTGAAACAGAAGATACTGCTTCCTTTTTTAGTTTTTTTGATGTTACCGAAAAAGTAGGAATTGTTATCGGAATGACCATTTACGGAACCATTGATTTGATTACAGGATCTATGAGAAATGCCATTGTCTTTTTAGGAGCATTCTTTTTAATCGGACTAATTCTTTTGACTCGAGTCCAAAAAAAATAAATTAGTATATAAAAATAATTATATTTGAACAAAATTTAAATTTCAAAATGAAAAAAATAAAAATCACTTCAATTTTAGTAGCTCTTTTTTCTGTTTTTATGACTTCATGTTCCAATGAACCGATAGATCCAGTATTGTCAAGTCAATTGGATAATCCTTCTACTAATGGCGGTTCTTCAGCAGCAGCAGTTTTTAAAGCTGATTTTAGCGGTCAGACTTGGGTTGCAGATAATTATATCGCTAATATCTATAATGGACAAATTCAGATTGCAGGATCAAAAGGTACTGGAGCCCAACAGCAAGGATTTGCATTTTTATTAAACGGAACAACAATCGGAACCTATGATTCCACTTCAAATTTGTTATCGTTTACTCCTGCTAATTCTTATTATGAATATATTGGTTTGAATTATGCAAATCCAACACAAAGTTTGGGTAATGCGATTGTTACCTCAATAGATACTGTTCATCACACCATTTCAGGAACCTTCGGATTTACAGGGTATTGGAGTGATACTTCAGTAACCAATATTTTACCAATTGTTTTTTCAAGTGGTACATTTACTAATATACCTTACGTGTCTCAAAATCCAAGTTCTGATACTTTCTTTGCAAAAGTAGATGGAACCGAATTTGTTGAAGATCATATAGATGTTTCTGCAGTAATTTCTCAAGGATTTCCAGATTCTTATAGTATTGTAGCATCCAAAACAAATGGTGATAATATAGGTATAAGAATATCACAATCGTTAGCGGTTGGAACATATCAATTTACGGGTCCACTTGCTCAAGATATTACATCAAGTTATCTTTTAGGAGGTGTTTTATATAGTGTAGATACTGGTTCGATTACAATAACATCCAAAACAGCTACCCACATGAATGGAACTTTCAGTATTATAGTAAAAAACTTTACAACTAATGTAATCAAAACAATTACAGAAGGTGCTTTTAGTGTAGATTTACCGTAATTAAAAAAAATACATAATTAAATCCGTCATTTCGGCGGATTTTTTTTGTGGCATAATCATTGTTTTAATACAATGCAATTCATAATGTCTAGCACTTGTTGTTTTTAGTATTCTTTCGGTGTAGTACATCGATTTTAATAGAATATTAATAACGTAAAACCTATATTTGTTTAGTTTTTATAATCCTTTTAATGTCATATTGACCTCTTTTAATTATGTCAAATCAAAAAATACTAACCTTTGACAATTTGTCACTGCAAGAATTCGATACAGAAGCCGAGTTAATTCCGCTTTTAACTCCAGAAGATGAAGAAGAAATGGCTAACGAAGAACTGCCAGCTTTTTTGCCAATTCTCCCTTTGCGTAATACTGTTTTGTTTCCAGGTGTGGTAATTCCAATTACTGCAGGAAGGGATAAATCCATTAAACTAATTAATGAAGCCAATGCTGGTAATAAAATTATTGGTGTTGTATCGCAAAGAAATGAAGAAGATGAGGATCCAACAAGTTCGGATATTCATCAAATTGGAACAGTTGCTAGAATTCTTAGGGTTTTAAAAATGCCTGACGGAAATATAACAGTGATACTTCAAGGAAAAAAACGTTTTGAAATAGATACTGTTATTTCTGAAAACCCCTATTTAAAAGCTTCAATCAAAGAAGTTCCTGAAAAAAGACCAGGCAAACACGATTCTGAATTTAGCGCTATTGTTGATTCAATTCGAGAATTATCAATTCAAATTATAAGAGAAAGTCCAAATATTCCTACTGAAGCTACTTTTGCTATAAAGAATATTGAGAGTCAATCGTTTCTAATCAATTTTGTCTCTTCTAATATGAATCTTTCTGTAGAAGAGAAGCAAAATTTATTGGCTATGAGTGTACTCAAAGAAAGAGCTTTAGAAACTTTACGCTATATGAACGTTGAGCTTCAAAAATTAGAGCTTAAAAACGACATTCAATCTAAAGTTCGTTTTGATTTAGACCAACAACAAAGAGAATATTTCTTGCACCAACAAATGAAAACGATTCAAGAAGAATTGGGTGGAGTTTCTAATGAGCAAGAATTTGAAGAAATGCGAATTAGAGCTAAAGCTAAAAAATGGGATGAAAAAACAAGCAAACATTTTGAAAAAGAATTTTCAAAAATGCAACGCATGAACCCACAAGCACCTGATTTTGGTATTCAAAGAAACTATTTAGATCTATTTTTGGATTTACCTTGGGACAAATTCTCAAGGGATAATTTCGATTTAAAACATGCTCAAAAAGTATTAGACCGTGATCATTTTGGATTGGAAGATGTCAAAAAACGTATGATTGAACATTTGGCAGTTTTGAAATTGCGTAACGATATGAAATCGCCTATAATCTGTTTAACGGGACCCCCAGGAGTTGGTAAAACATCTATTGGAAAATCAGTTGCCGAAGCTCTAGGAAGAGAATACGTTAGAATTTCACTAGGTGGATTGCGAGATGAAGCTGAAATTCGTGGACATAGAAAAACCTATATTGGCGCAATGCCAGGAAGGATTATTCAAAGCATTAAAAAAGCAGGCACTTCAAATCCAATTTTTATATTAGATGAAATCGACAAACTTTCTGTAAGCAATCAAGGAGATCCATCTTCGGCTTTATTAGAAGTTTTAGACCCAGAGCAAAATAATGCTTTTTATGATAATTTCCTTGAAATGGGTTATGATTTATCAAAAGTGATGTTTATTGCCACCTCTAATACTATGTCAACTATTCAGCCCGCATTGAAAGACAGAATGGAAGTAATTAAAATGTCGGGATATACAACGGAAGAAAAAGTAGAAATTGCTCGTCAGCATTTATTTCCAAAACAATTGAAAGAACACGGTTTAAAACCTAAAGACTTATCAATCGGTAAAAAAGAATTAGAAAAAATTGTGGAAGGATATACCCGTGAATCGGGTGTTAGAAGTTTAGAACAAAAAATTGCACAAGTTATCCGAAATGCAGCAAAATCTGTTGCAATGGAAGAAGAGTATAATAAAAAAGTAACATTCGAAGATATTGTGACGGTTTTGGGTTCCCCAAAATTAGAGCGCGATAAAGCAGAAGGAAATGATGTTGCAGGTGTTGTAACAGGTTTAGCATGGACTTCTGTTGGAGGAGATATTTTATTTATTGAATCATTGATTTCTAAAGGTAAAGGGGTTCTTACTTTAACTGGAAATTTAGGTGTTGTAATGAAAGAATCTGCCACAATTGCTTTGGAATATATTAAAGCAAATTCTGAACTTTTTGGATTAAATCAAGAGGTTTTAGTAAAATATAATATTCATTTACACGTGCCAGAAGGTGCTACTCCAAAAGATGGTCCAAGTGCCGGAATTGCAATGTTGACTTCTTTAGTTTCTTTACTAACCCAACGCAAAATAAAAAAAGGGTTGGCCATGACAGGTGAAATCACTTTGCGAGGAAAAGTGTTGCCAGTTGGGGGTATTAAAGAAAAAATTCTCGCTGCTAAAAGAGCTAATATTAAAGAAATTATTCTCTGTCATGAAAACAAAAGTGATATTGAAGAAATTAAAGCCAATTATCTTGAAGGTTTAACATTTCACTATGTAAAAGAAATGAGTGAAGTAATTGAAATTGCGTTAACTAAAGATAAAGTGAAAAATGCAAAAGTTATAGAATAAACAGTTAAAAAATATCTAAAAGGCATGCGAATTTTACTCTCATGCCTTTTTTGTTTTTACTTTTTCTTTAACTTTAAAAATAATATCTTCGCAGTTCCGTTATAGGTTAAGTGAATTGCTCTTTTTGTATGTTTAAAAAATTACTTATTTCCATTTTTTTTCTTTTTTGTACCGTAAATTATGGTCAAATAGGAGGTAAGTCGGTATATCAATTTCTTAACATGATTACTTCTCCAAGACAAGCGGCTCTTGGGGGTAAAGTAATTACGATTTTTGACGAAGATGTGAATCAAGCTCATTTTAATCCAGCTACTATAAATCCTGAAATGGACAATCATTTGGCTGTTAATTACGGAAATTATTTGGGCGCAATAACTTATGGAACAGCAGCTTACGCTTACACTTATGACCGACATGTACAAACATTTCATGTCGGTATAAATTATGTAAACTACGGTAAATTTGATGGTTATGATGAGAACGGAAATCAAACTACCTCATTTACAGGCAGCGATATAGCTCTTTCTTTCGGGTATTCTTATAATGTTCCTTTTACTAATTTTTATTTTGGTGCCAATGCAAAGTTAATTTCATCTACATTAGAAAGTTATACGTCTTATGGCGGCGCGGTTGATTTAGGAGCATTATTTATTGATGAAGGAAATGATGTAAATTGGGCTTTAGTTGTTCGAAATTTGGGTACTCAAATCACAACTTATTCGGGAACGCAAGAAAAATTACCTTTAGAAGTTTTGGCTGGTGTGTCTCAAGAAGTAGAAAATGTTCCAATTCGTTGGCATCTGACAATTGAGAATTTGCAACAATGGAATATTGCCTTTTCAAATCCAAATCGTGCCATCGGAAGTATTGATGGATCTGCCACTCAAGAAAAAATAAGCTTTATGAATAATGCTTTGCGGCATGTGGTTTTTGGAATAGAATTATTTCCTAAAAAATCATTCAATTTACGATTAGGATATAATTTTAGAAGGGCTGAAGAACTTAGAGTTGTAGACCAGAGAAATTTTTCTGGAATTTCTTTGGGTTTTGGATTAAAAATGGGTAAATTGAAATTTAATTACTCTCATTCTAGATATTCATTAGCAGGAAACACGAGTCTTTTTGGATTAACAATTAATTTTGCAGAATAATTTATTATATAAATATACTATATTTTGAAAACCATTACTATAGCAATCGACGGATATTCATCAACTGGAAAAAGCACATTAGCCAAGCAATTAGCCAAACATTTAGGGTATGTTTATGTTGATACTGGTGCGATGTATCGTGCCATAACTTTTTTTGCAATGCAAAACGGACACATTGCCCAAGTTTATTTTGATAAAGAAACATTAATAAATAGTTTGTCAAGTATTCAACTTCATTTTGAATTCAATGCTGATTTAGGTTTTGCAGAAATGTATTTGAATACTACAAATGTTGAAAAAGAAATCAGGACCATTGAAGTTTCAAATTTTGTTAGTAAAATTGCTGAGGTTTCAGAAGTTCGATCTAAATTGGTGGAGCAACAACAAGAAATGGGAAAAAATAAAGGAATTGTAATGGACGGTCGAGACATTGGAACAGTTGTTTTTCCTGAGGCCGAATTGAAAATATTCATGACTGCAAGTCCGGAAACTCGCGCACAAAGAAGATTTGATGAATTGGAAGCTAAAGGAGATAATGTTTCCTACGAAGAAGTTTTAAAAAACGTTCAAGAAAGAGATTATATAGATACTCACAGAGAAGATTCTCCTCTAGTAATTGCAGATGATGCTATTGAAATTGACAATTCCTACCTTACAAGAGAAGAACAATTCAAAGTTGTATTGGAATTGGTTGAAGAATTAATCAATTCATAAAAAAGTAATTCAATTTTTCATTTCTACGAAGCAGAAATCATATTCTCAATTACACCTAAACTTTATTTAATTTAGACGAAGCAAATGATAAAAACATATTCAAATCATTTGCTTTATTCATTTTTAATAGTAGTTTTACAATTAATTTACATTAAAAAAACCTGTTTACTATGAGTATAAAATTTCGATTAACTTTAATGAGTTTTCTCCAATTTTTTGTTTGGGGAGCTTGGTTGATTACTGTTGGTAATTATTGGTTTGGAACAAAACAATGGAGTGGTGAGCAATTTGGAGCGATATTTTCAACACTAGGATTGTCTTCAATAGTGATGCCGGCAATTACTGGAATTATTGCTGACAAATGGATTAATGCAGAAAAATTATATGGTTTTCTTCATATTCTAGGCGGTTTGGCATTATGTTATATTCCACAAGTTGAAGATCCTACGACTTTTTATTACGTTATTTTTGCAGCAATGTTATGCTATATGCCCACAATTTCTTTATCCAATTCGGTTGCTTATAATATTCTAAAGAATAATAACTATGATGTAGTAAAAGTTTTTCCGCCCATTAGAGTTTGGGGAACAATTGGTTTTATTGCAGCCATGTGGATAACTAATTTAACAGATAATAAAGCGTCAGCAAATATGTTTTATTTGTCAGCAATTGCAGCTTTTTTTTTAGGATTATATTCCTTTTCATTACCAAAATGCCCTCCACAAAAAACAATTTCAAAAAGTGCTTCTTTAGTGGAACAATTAGGTTTGAATGCTTTTAAATTGTTTGGAACCTATAAGATGGCTTTATTCTTTTTATTTTCTATGTTTTTGGGTGGTGCCTTGCAATTAACAAATATGTATGGTGATGTTTATCTTTCAGAATTTTCAAAAATTCCAGAATATGCTAATTCTTTTGTAGTAAAATATTCAACTATAATAATGTCGATTTCTCAAATTTCAGAAACCTTATTTATTCTGGCAATTCCATTCTTCTTAAAACGATTCGGAATAAAACAAGTGATGTTAATCTCAATGATTGCTTGGGTATTAAGATTTGCATTATTTGCTTTTGGAAATCCAGTTGATGGACTTTGGATGATTATTTTGTCTTGTATTGTTTATGGAATGGCATTTGATTTCTTTAATATTTCGGGTTCATTGTTTGTAGAAACCACTACTGATTCTAAAATTCGTTCTTCTGCACAAGGATTATTTATGATGATGTCCAATGGTTTTGGGGCATTCTTTGGAGGGTTGTTTAGCGGAATGGTTATCGATAAATACTTTACTCATGACGGAATTAGAGATTGGCACAATATTTGGCTATCCTTCGCAGGATACGCTTTAGTAATTACAATTCTTTTTGCGATTTTCTTCAAACACAAACACAATTCTGATCAAGTCGCAAACGCAAGTCATTAAATCAATATATTAAAATGTAAAACCCTTTCAAAGTATTGTTTTGAAAGGGTTTTCTGTTTATTGCTTTTTTTTTATCTTTTGTTGTTTTATTTTTTTGTTATTAATAAATTATAATTACTTTTGCAGTCCAAAATGCAGAGTAGAGTTTCGTTTGGAAATCAATTATTTATGTAAAACACTTTTGTTTTTCTATCGCTTAAAGAAACTCAAGAAAAATAGAATACAAATTTTTTATCAGCATGTCTGAAATAAACAAAGAACAACAAGATTTTTTAAACGGTTTTAATTGGCACAACTATTCGGAAGGAATCGATTTAGTTGACGAAAAAAACTTACAAGAATTTGAAGATTTAGTATCAAAAACTTTTATTGATACCGATCAAGAAGAAGTAGTAGAGGGTGTAGTAGTTAGAATTACAGACCGTGATGCTATTGTTGACATTAACGCAAAATCAGAAGGTGTTATTTCGTTAAACGAATTTCGTTACAATCCTAACTTAAAAGTAGGTGACAAAGTAGAAGTATTAATTGACATCCGTGAGGATAAAACAGGTCAGTTAGTATTGTCTCACAGAAAAGCAAGAACAATTAAATCTTGGGATAGAGTTATATCTGCAAATGAAACTGGTGAAATTGTTCAAGGTTTTGTTAAATGTAGAACCAAAGGGGGTATGATTGTAGATGTTTTCGGAATAGAAGCATTCTTACCAGGTTCACAAATTGATGTGAAACCAATCCGAGATTACGATGTATATGTGAATAAAATGATGGAATTTAAAGTTGTAAAAATCAACCACGAATTCAAAAATGTTGTAGTTTCTCATAAAGCACTTATCGAAGCAGATATCGAAGTTCAGAAAAAAGAAATTATAGGTCAATTAGAAAAAGGACAAGTGTTAGAAGGTATTGTTAAAAATATTACTTCTTATGGTGTGTTTATTGACTTAGGTGGTGTAGATGGATTAATCCACATTACAGACCTTTCTTGGTCAAGAATCAATCACCCAAGTGAAGTTCTTGAATTAGACCAAAAATTGAACGTAGTTATTCTTGATTTTGATGACGAGAAAACCAGAATTCAATTAGGTTTAAAACAATTAAACGCTCATCCATGGGATGCTCTTGGAGCAGAACTTAAAGTTGGTGATAAAATAAAAGGAAAAGTTGTAGTTATTGCTGATTACGGAGCTTTCATTGAAGTTGCTGAAGGTGTTGAAGGTTTAATCCACGTTTCAGAAATGTCTTGGTCAACTCACTTAAGAAGTGCTCAAGATTTCGTAAAAGTGGGAGATGTTGTTGAAGCTGTTGTTTTAACTCTTGATAGAGATGAAAGAAAAATGTCTTTAGGTATCAAGCAAATGACTCCAGATCCATGGACAGATATTACAGCTAAATATCCTGTAGGTTCTAAACACACTGGTATCGTAAGAAACTTTACAAACTTTGGTATTTTCGTTGAACTTGAAGAAGGAATTGATGGATTAATTTATATTTCTGATTTGTCTTGGACTAAAAAAATCAAACACCCATCAGAATTTGTTAATGTAGGAGACAATCTTGATGTAGTAGTTTTAGAATTAGATGTTGACGGACGTAAATTATCTTTAGGTCACAAACAAACTACGGCTAATCCTTGGGATAAACATGAAGAAGCTTTCGCAGTGGGAACTATCCATAACGGAACTATAGCTGAGATTGTTGACAAAGGGGCTACTGTAGATTTTGGAGATGATGTAGTTGCTTTCATTCCAACTCGTCACTTAGAAAAAGAAGATGGTAAAAAATTGAAAAAAGGAGAAGAAGCACAATTCAAAGTTATTGAATTCAATAAAGAATTCAAAAGAGTAGTGGCTTCACATACAGCTATTTTTAGAGAAGAAGAAGAAAAAGCGGTAAAAGCTGCTTCTGAAACTGTTGCTGCATCAAACAGCAACAATCAAGCTTCAACTTTAGGAGATAATAATGATATCTTAGCTGAATTAAAAGCTAAAATGGAAAAAGGAGGAAAATAATTTTTTCTTATTCTTATAGTACTAAAAGCGTTACAGAAATGTAGCGCTTTTTTTTGGCACTAATATTTAGTAAAGGGTTGTTTTGAAAATCCTTTTCGGAGTTTGAAGATAGAATTTACTAATAAATAATTTTCTATAAAAACAAAAAAAAAACACTCCAGTGCAGAGTGTTTTCCTAATTATTATAAAAGTTCCTCGATTATCTTAATTGAGCTCCTAATTGACTTTCAAAATTAGAATGTAATTTACTCATGATTTTATCAATCTGAACATCTGTAAGCGTTTTAGTCTCATCTTGTAAAGTAAAACCTATTGCATATGATTTTTTTCCTTCTGATAAATTAGCTCCTTCGTAAACATCAAATAAGGTAACGTCTTTTAAAAGATACTTTTCTGTTTGAAGCGCCACTTTATATATGGATTCATAAGTAACAGAGGTATCTATTAATAAAGCAAAATCACGTCGCACTTCGGGATATTTAGGAATAGCTGTAAACTTAATTTTATTGGATAATAGTTGAATTACCAAATCCCAATTGAATTCGGCATAAAAAACCTCTTGCTTAATATCAAAATGCTTTAAAATTGATTTTTTTACTGTTCCAAATTCAACCAGAACATCATTGCCAATTCCTATAGCAGCGCCTTCTGCAAAGAAGTCACTATTTGTTGGAAAGTTTTGAACTTTTTCAAATCCTAATCGCGATAAAGTAGCACTAATATATCCTTTAAACAAAAAGAAATCGGTTGGTCTTTGTTGTGCATTTGTCCAACTTTCTGCCGTTTTTCTCCCAGTTACAAAAAGTGTTAAATGTTTTTTTTCATTAAATTCAGACAATAATTTGCGGTAACTTTTACCAAATTCAAATAATTTCAAATCGCTATTTCTCCTGTTGATGTTGTAAGATATTGCTTCTAAACCTGAAAACAACATCGATTGACGCATTACAGATAAATCATTACTTAACGGATTCAATATGGTTACATTGTTTTCGTCTTTCAACAATTCAGAGAGTTTAACATATTCAGGCATTGTCAATGAATTTGCCATCATTTCATGAAAACCAAGAGAATTCAATTGAGCAGCAATAATATTTTGTACTTTATAATCTTCTGTTCTCGATGAATTAGCTACGGTAGCATTAAGTTTTTTTGAGAAACTTATGTTGTTGTAGCCGTATACACGTAGTATTTCTTCGATAACATCAACATCACGTTGTACATCAACCCGATATGCTGGTATTGTTAATCCCAAACCAGCATCTGAAGAACTATTTACTTTAATATCTAAAGAAGCTAATATTTTCTTGATGGTTTCTTTAGGTAATTCTTGACCTATTAATTTGAATGCTTTTTCATAGTTTAAAAAAGCTGAAAAATCTTCTAGTTTTTTAGGATAAACATCAATGATATCTGAGGTAATTTCGCCACCAGCAACTTCTTGAATCAACAAAGCAGCACGTTTTAAAGCATATTCTGTAATTTCAGGATCTATTCCTCTTTCAAAACGGAAGGACGCATCCGTACTCAAACCATGACGTTTAGCTGTTTTACGAATAGTTACAGGGTTAAAATAAGCACTTTCTAAAAATATAGAAGTTGTACTTTCTGAAACCCCCGAATTTTTACCACCATAAACACCAGCCATACACAAAGGTCCTTTATCATCGCAAATCATTAAATCTTCTACATCTAAAGTTCTTTCAACATCATCAAGGGTAACAAATTTAGTTCCCGACGTTATCGTTTTTACAGTAATTTTTCCGTGAATCATTGCAGCATCAAAAGCATGTAATGGTTGGCCTAATTCATGTAAAACATAATTTGTTACGTCAATCACGTTGTTTTTAGGAGTCAATCCTATAGCTTTCAAACGATTTTGCAACCAATCTGGTGATGGTTTAATTGAAACCCCCGTAATGGTTACACCACAATATCTAGGAGCCAGTTTTGAATCTTCGACATGAATATCTATTTTTAAAGTACGTTTGTCAACTTTGAATATAGAAACCGAAGGCGTAATCAATTCTAAGGCAGCATTTTTTTGTAATAAACCTGCTCTTAAATCTCGAGCGACACCCATGTGGGACATTGCATCGGCTCGATTTGGAGTTAAACCAATTTCAAAAACTTCGTCATTTTCTATATTGAAAACTATTGCTGCAGGAGTTCCTGCTTTTATTTCGGAATCTAAAATCATAATTCCGTCATGAGAAGTTCCAAGACCTAATTCATCTTCGGCGCAAATCATTCCGTGGCTTTCTTGTCCGCGGATTTTTCCTTTTTTAATTTCAAATTCATTTCCATCTTTATCAAATAGCTTAGTACCAATAGTCGCAACTGGAACTTTCAATCCCGCAGCCACATTAGTAGCACCACAAACAATTTGAACTGGAATTCCATCGCCTAAGTCAACAGTCGTAATATTAAGTCTATCGGCATCGGGGTGCTTATTGCAAGTCAATACATGACCTACAACAACGCCTTCTAACCCCCCTTTAATGGATTGGTATTTTTCTACAATTTCAACTTCAAGTCCTAAATCTGTTAAGATTGCAGCAACCTCCTCCGAATTGGAATCTATTTTTAAAAATTGTTTTATCCAATTGTATGAAATCTTCATTATTTGATTAATTTTTGAATTTGCAAAGGTAAAGTTATTTACTAAACGAAACAATTTTTTTGATGTGCATCTTGACTAGTTTTAGTATGATTTACGCTGAATTTTTTAGCTAATATAATTCCAAATATTCTTCTTGGCGCTCATTTCTATAAAAATCTCTCTCATTTTATGATGCTCAGGTTTTGTCATAGAAGCATCTTCTTTTAGAAGTTTCATAGCATATTCTCTTGCGGTCATTAAAATAGCTCTATCTTTAACTAAATCAGCAATTTGCAAATTTAACACACCACTTTGTTGTTTTCCCATAATATCACCTGGCCCCCGTAGTTTTAAATCGACTTCTGCAATCTCGAATCCGTCATTGGTGCGACACATCGTTTCTATTCGGGTTTTGCTATCGTCACCCAATTTAAATCCGGTCATTAATATGCAATAACTTTGTTCGGCGCCACGGCCAACACGACCGCGTAATTGGTGTAATTGTGATAATCCAAACCGTTCGGTACTTTCAATAACCATAACACTTGCATTCGGTACATTTACTCCAACTTCAATAACTGTTGTAGCTACCATAATGTTAGTTTTTCCAGCTACAAAGCGTTGCATTTCGGCTTCTTTTTCAGACGGTTTCATTTGTCCGTGAACAATAGAAATGGTGTATTGTGGTAGCGGAAAATCACGAGAAATACTTTCGTAGCCATCCATTAAATCTTTATAGTCTTGAGTGGCACTTTCGTTAATTAATGGATAGACAATATAAATCTGTCTTCCTTTTGCTATTTCATCTTTTAAAAATTTCCAAACTTTTAATCGGTTGGAGTCGAATCGATGAACGGTTTGAATAACTTTTCGTCCAGGCGGTAGTTCGTCTATTACCGAAATATCTAAATCGCCATACAAACTCATTGCTAAAGTTCTCGGAATTGGAGTAGCGGTCATCACCAAAACATGAGGTGGTATTTCGTTTTTCTTCCATAATTTGGAACGTTGTTCCACACCAAAACGATGTTGTTCATCTATAACCGCTAGCCCCAAATTTTTAAATTTTACTTTGTCTTCCAGTAGAGCATGAGTTCCAATTATAATATCTAATATTCCATTTTCTAGTGATTCATGAATTATTTTTCTATCGGAAGTTTTACTTGAACCTGTAAGTATTTTTATATTAATATTTAATCCTTTAGCCAATTCTGACAATCCTATAAAATGTTGATTGGCAAGTATTTCTGTCGGCGCCATTAAGCAACTTTGAAACCCATTATCTTTTGCTATTAGCATGCACATTAAAGCCACAATAGTTTTTCCAGAACCAACATCGCCTTGCAACAATCGGTTCATTTGGGCGTTGCTCCCCATGTCATTTCTAATCTCTTTAATCACTCTTTTCTGAGCATTAGTCAATTCAAATGGTAAATGATTTGCATAAAAATTAGTAAAATTATCGCCTACTTTGTCAAATGGATGTCCTTTTATTTTGTGTTTTCGGATTAGGTTTTTTGTGATTAATTGCAATTGAATGAAAAATAATTCTTCAAATTTTAATCGGAATTGAGCTTTTCCTAAAAGTTCCTGACTTTTAGGAAAATGAATATTGAACATGGACTCATTTTTAGGTATCAGTTTTAATTGCTCTAAAATAGACACAGGAAGTGTTTCTATAAATTGGCCTTTTATTTCTAGAAATAATTGCTGAATTGCTTTATTTATAACCTTATTGGTTATTCCTCGTTGTGTTAATTTTTCAGTGCTTGGATATACAGGTTGCATGGCACTTCTTAAATTGGTTTGGTGTTCTTCCTTCAATTCCATTTCTGGATGTGCCATAGAAAATTGACTGCCATAATTGGAAGTTTTTCCAAAAATGACATAAATTTCATTTAGTTTTAAGCTTTCTCTAATCCATTTTATTCCTTGAAACCAAGTAAGCTCTATTTGTCCCGTTTCATCTACAAATGAAGCGATTAGTCGTTTTTGGTTTTTGCCAAATTCGACTGTTTTAATGTGTATAATCTTACCAATTATTTGAACTTCGGCATTTGAATTCTGAAGCTCATTAATTTTGTAATACCTTGTCCTATCGATGTATCTATTCGGAAATAAATTCATCAAATCACCATAACGATGAATATTCAGTTCCTTTCGAAGCAGTTCGCCACGACTTGGACCAATACCTTTAAGATATTCAATAGGAGTTTGTAATAGATTCATTAAAATAGTAATTGCAATGTCAAAATTCAATTTTAACTAAGCGAAGATATAATTTCAATTTCAAATTCAAAAACCAAATTCAATTTCAATGTCTATATTTGTAATTCAATTTCAAAATCCATGAAATATTTACTACTTTTTTTCTTTTCTGCTTTGTCTTTTGGTCAACAAATTTCAAAAGTTGATTTCATTAAATGTAATGCTTTCCTATCTCTAAATTTTGATTTAAAGTCTGTTGAAGGTACTGTTTCCTATGAATTTAAAGTGCTTTCAGAAATTGATACTATTAGAATCGATGCAAAAAACATGGATTTTAATGCTGTTTTAATTAACGGAAAATCAGTAAATTTTAAAAATAATAAGAAAGAAATAATCTTGTTTGAAGGGTTTAAAAAAGGGAAAAACAATATTTCATTTATTTATAAAGCAATACCAAAGCAAACTCTATATTTTACTGGAATTGGTAATGGTCAACAAATTTGGACACAAGGACAAGGGAAATACACAAGTCATTGGTTGCCAAGTTTTGATGATGTTAACGAGAAAGTTATTTTTAATTTGAATATTTCATTTGATAAACAATTCAATGTAATTTCAAATGGAGTTTTAAAAGAAGTTTATTTCAACAAATCCAAAAAAAATTGGTCTTATAGCATGGAAAAAAAAATGAGTTCTTATTTGGTTATGCTTGCCATTGGAGATTTTAGAAACCAAACTCTGCTATCAAAATCAGGAATACCAATTCATCTTTTTATTGAATCAAAAGATACCGCTAAATTTGATTTTACGTATAAATATTCGAAACAAATTTTTGATTATTTAGAAAAAGAAATAGGAGTGAAGTACCCTTGGAAAATATACCGTCAAATTCCGGTAGAGGATTTTTTGTATGCTGGAATGGAAAATACGTCATCAACAGTATTTGCTCAAGATTATGTGGTTGATGAAAGCGGTTTTAATGATAGAAATTACATTAATGTGAATGCTCACGAACTGGCACACCAATGGTTTGGAGATATGATTACGGCAAAATCGGGTAAACATCATTGGTTGCAAGAAGGTTTTGCAACTTATTATGCTTTGCTTGCTGAACGTAAAGTTTTTGGTGACGATTATTTTTATTATGCTTTGTATAAAAACGCAATTTTATTAAGAAAAGAAGCAAAAACGGATACAATTCCAATTCTAAATGAAAAAGCCAGTTCGTATTCTTTTTATCAAAAAGGAGCATGGGCTTTGCATGTAATTAGAGAATCAATAGGTGAACAAAAATTTCAAAAAGCAGTTAAAAATTATTTAAATAAATATAAATTCAAAAATGTAGAATCTTCTGATTTTCTTAATGAAATAGAAAAAGTTTCTGATTTTAATATTATAGAATTTCAAAATGAATGGTTGGAAGACTATCATTTTCAAACCGAAAAAGCCAACGCATTATTGAATAAAAGTGAATTTATTAGAATTTTATTCGAAATTCAAGCCCAGAAAAATAAATCTTATACCGAAAAAGAACCCTTTTTTACTGAAATCATGAAGTCGAATGGTTTTTATGCTTTAAAGAAAGAAATAATACATCAGATTGTCAATGTGCCGTTTGACGAAAAAAGAGATTTAATTCAATTGGCGATGCAAACTAATTCTGTTGAAGTGAGACAATCGGTAGCAGAAACTATAACTACCGTTCCAGTTGAATTTAAGTATGAATATGAATCACTACTAACTGATAATTCATATGACACTAAACAAATTGCGTTTACAACTTTATGGAACAATTTTCCGAAGGATCAATTAAAATATCTTGAAATGGCTAAAGATTGGATCGGAAAAAACGACAAAGAACTTCGAATTCTTTATATATCTGCTTATTTGAATTATGTTAGCCTAAATACAGAAAATCAAAACCTTGCGCTAAATTATTTAAAATATTTAAGAGAATTAATAGCCTATACATCGCCAAAGTATGAGAGCTCTGTTCGTGAAAATGCTTTAGAAAATTTTATAGCAATGTATCCAAAAAATGTTGAAGTGCTTAAAAACTTAGTGAATGGGACAATACATCATAAATGGCAATTTGTTAAATATTGCCGTGATAAAATTAGAAAATTATTGAAAGAAGAGGGTTATGTAGAAATTTTCAATACAATTTTACTTGAATTACCAGATAACGAACAAATTCAATTAAAGCACTTACTTTAATTAGGTTTTATTATATCTGATTGATTTTCTATAAAAACCCTTTTACTTCCGACTTCAAATAACTTATTGCCAAGTTAGTTACCGATTCGTCATGAAGCAAACTGGTCAAAATTGTTTCTCTTAACTGGTCTGCAGTATACACTTCAATACTCATAGCAGTTTTTCTAATATTTTGAATTATTGTGTTTTTTGCAGATAAAATTATCGTCCAACATTCATCTGAAACATAAATTTGTTGGGTTAAATTATGCTCATATTCTTGCTCTATGTGTAGAATTAGTAAGTTTTGATACTCTACTTTGTCATCATTTAATGGAGCTACTCTAATCAATAATTTTGAAGGATTAATGCGTTCTATCAACAAAGATAATCTTTCATAAGCTTGAAGTTTTAATGGCAAAGCTTGCTTTTGATTTCCTCTCTTTAAAAGAAAACGTCTTTTGTTTTCATCGTTTTTTAAAAAAACATTGAATGAATATAATGCTACAACTCCTGTAACAACTGCAGGCAATGTATAAAATCCTAATTCGATAAGTTTGTCTGTATTCATTTTAATAAAATAATGTTTCTAAATATAACATTCTAAATAAATAGAAGTTTTTATTTTTTTAGATCAAGAACAGTTAAAAATTGTTTTTTAAATAATAAAAAATCAAAATCTAGATTTTAAATGTTTAAGTTGAACTCAACATACAAAGTAAATCAATTTTTAAGTTTGATGCAAAAAAATAGTTGATAAATCGGCAGCAAAAATATTGTAATTAATAGCAAGTAAGACTATTTTTGTATTTTAAGATTCATAAAATGCAAAAATATATTAGCCAACTCAACGAAGCGCAACAAAAACCTGTTTTACAAAAAGACGGGCCTATGATAATTATTGCCGGTGCTGGTTCGGGTAAAACCAGAGTTCTTACAATTCGAATTGCTTATTTAATGAGTTTAGGTGTGGATGCTTTTAATATCTTAGCATTGACTTTTACCAACAAGGCAGCTCGAGAAATGAAAAAACGTATTTCCGAAATTGTTGGAACCAATGAAGCCAAAAATCTTTGGATGGGTACTTTTCACTCCGTTTTTGCTAGAATTTTAAGAAGTGAATCCGATCGATTGGGTTATCCGTCTAACTTTACTATTTACGACACTCAAGACTCGGTTAGATTAATTTCGGCAATTATTAAAGAAATGCAATTGGATAAAGATGTCTATAAGCCAAAGCAAGTTTTAAGCCGAATTTCATCCTATAAAAATTCATTAATAACTGTAAAAGCCTACAACAATAATCCCGAATTACAAGAACAAGACGCTATGTCTAAAAAACCTCGTTTGGGAGAAATTTATCAAAATTATGTAGAACGATGTTTCAAATCGGGCGCAATGGATTTTGATGATTTATTGTTAAAAACCAATGAGTTATTAAATCGTTATCCCGATGTTTTGTCAAAATATCAAGATAGATTTCGTTACATCATGGTAGATGAGTATCAAGATACTAATCACTCGCAGTATTTAATAGTTAGAGCTTTATCGGATAGATTTCAGAATATTTGTGTTGTTGGTGATGATGCACAAAGTATTTATGCTTTTCGTGGTGCGAACATCAATAACATTTTGAATTTTCAAAAAGATTATGAAAATGTTCAAACATATAGATTAGAGCAAAATTACCGTTCCACAAAAAATATTGTAGAAGCAGCCAATTCAATTATAGATAAAAATAAAACCAAATTAGATAAAGTGGTTTGGACAGCTAATGATTTTGGATCCAAAATAAAAGTTCATCGAAGTGTAACTGATGCCGAAGAAGGAAGATTTGTAGCCGGAGAAATATTCGAACAAAAAATGCGAAACCAAATGCAGAATGGTCAATTTGCCATTTTATATCGAACAAATGCGCAATCACGCGCTATGGAAGATGCGTTGCGAAAACGCGACATTCCGTATAGAATTTATGGTGGATTATCATTTTATCAACGTAAAGAAATTAAAGATGTAATTTGTTATTTGCGATTGGTTATTAACCCAAAAGACGAAGAAGCGTTAATTAGAGTTATAAATTATCCTGCACGTGGAATTGGAGATACAACAGTTGAAAAATTAACAATTGCAGCCAATCATTATAAGCGTTCTATTTTTGAAATAATGGAACATATTGATAAAATCGATTTAAAATTAAATTCGGGATCCAAAGCTAAGTTGCAAGATTTTGTAACCATGATTAAGAGTTTTCAAGTTATTAATCAAAATCAAGATGCGTTTTATTTGACCGATCATGTTACCAAAAAAACCGGTTTGGTTCAAGAATTAAAGAAAGACGGAACTCCAGAAGGTATCGCTCGTATAGAAAATATTGAAACCTTATTGGGTGGAATCAAAGATTTTATTGAAGGCCAAAGAGAAATTGATGGAGCACGAGGCGCATTATCAGAATTTTTAGAAGATGTAGCTTTAGCAACCGATTTAGACAAAGATACCGGCGACGACGATAGAGTAGCCTTAATGACCATTCATTTAGCAAAAGGTTTGGAATTTCCTTATGTTTTTGTTGTCGGTTTGGAAGAAGATTTATTTCCAAGTGCGATGAGTATGAATACCAGAAGCGAACTCGAAGAGGAACGTCGTTTGTTTTATGTAGCGCTTACTCGTGCTGAACATCAGGCGTATTTAACTTATGCACAATCTCGCTATCGCTGGGGAAAATTGACAGATAGTGAACCATCCCGTTTTATAGAAGAAATAAAAGAAGACTATTTAGAATATATTAACCCAAGTGATTCTAGCGGATATCGATACAAACCAATGATGGATATTGATATTTTTGGTGATGTTGACAAATCAAAATTGCGCTTGGCAAAACCTGTTGCTGGCACACCGCCTAAAAGATTTGGCGATGATCCAACTTCTGCTTCTGCAATTCGTAATCTAAAACCCGTTGCTAATTCTGCTACTAATAATTCAAATTTATTTGATAATAAATTAACTGCCGGAAACATAGTAATACACGAACGTTTCGGAAAAGGAGAAGTTATCAATTTAGAAGGTGTTGGTGCCGACAAAAAAGCTGAAATTCGATTTGAAGTGGGAGGCATAAAGAAATTATTATTGCGATTCGCGAAGTTTAATATTATAGGGTAGTTTGAATTGTTTAATGCTATTTAAAATGTTTTTTTATTTCTTAAAAACAATTACTTTAATTTTAAACAATTTTAAACTTTAAATAAAAAAAATATGAGTCAATTTATAAAAATATACGAAGATAAACCCAACGAAGGCGCTATAAAAAAAGTGGTTGATGTTTTGCGCAATGGGGGATTAATAATTTATCCTACAGATACCATTTATGGATTGGGTTGTGACATTACCAATACCAAAGCACTTGAACGTGTGGCAAAAATTAAAGGAATTAAATTAGAAAAAGCCAATTTCTCTTTTGTTTGTTGTGATTTGAGTAATATTTCCGATTATGTAAAACAAATAGATACGGCAACGTTTAAAATTTTAAAACGAGCTTTACCAGGTCCTTACACATTCATTCTACCTGGAAATAATAATTTACCCAAAGAATTTAAGAAAAAATCTACGGTTGGTATTCGTGTTCCTGACAATGCAATTGCTTTAGAAATTGTACGCCAATTGGGAAATCCAATTGTTTCAACATCGATTCATGATGACGATGAAGTTTTAGAATATGCTACAGACCCAGAACTAATATTTGAGAAATGGCAAAACCTTGTTGATGTAGTAATAGATGGAGGTTACGGCGATAATATTGGTTCAACCGTTATTGATTTGTCTGGATATGAGCCTGTTGTGATAAGGGAGGGAAAAGGCAATTTGGATATTTTATAGCAAAAAAAACCTTGATTTCTCAAGGTTTTTTGTGGTATTTATTTTGTATTTTCTACCTTGTGTGTTATAAACTTATTGTTTCTTCATCTCTTTTTCTATCATATCATAAAACTCATCAATTTTTGGTAGAACTACGACTCTAGTTCTTCTGTTTGTAGCACGATTTTCAGCAGTATTATTTTCTACTAAAGGGATGAATTCACCTCGTCCTGCTGCTATCAATTGGGATGGTTTTACTCCTAATTCATTTGTTAATACTCTAACAATTGCAGTAGAACGTTTGACACTTAAATCCCAATTATCAATCAATATTGCATTCCCAGTAAACGGAACATTATCGGTATGTCCTTCAACCATACATTCAAATGTAGGTTTGTCGTTTATTACTTTAGCTACTTTAGCTAAAACTTCTTTAGCTTTATCGCTAACCACATAGCTTCCACTTTTAAATAATAATTTATCTGCAATTGATATAAAAACTACTCCTTTTTCAACGTTTACATTAATATCAGGATCTGCAATTCCAACCGAACTTTTTAAACTAGTAACTAAAGCCAAAGTAACACTGTCTTTTTTTGTTAAAGCATCTTGCATTCTTGAGATTTTCAAATCTTTTTCTTTAATCGCTTCCAATGCTTTTTCAATATTTTGAGCACCTTTTGTGGAAAGTACTGTCATTTCTTTTGAAGCACTCATTAATTCGGAATTATTTTTTTTCAAGTAATCAATTTGCTGATTTAAAGCTTCTTTTTCAGTTAAACAAAGATTTAACTTAACAGTCGATGAATTCAATAAATCTTGACATTCTTTATTTTGTTTCTCTAAATCGGCAATTTTCTTTTTAGCCCCGCAGGAAGTTAAAATTAATGCTACTAAAGAAAACGTAAAAATTATTTTTTTCATATTATATTATTTTTGATTTTACAAAATTACAACTTCTTAATTGTTATTACCAAAGAATAGTGTAAACTATTGTTAAAAATCTAATTTATTTTTTTGTTATCTTTTATAAAGTAATTGTAAATGATGCTTTTAGTATAATAATAATTTTGAATTTGAACTACGCCTCTTTTTTTTAAGTTATTGAAAATCATTGAATAAAAATAAAAATGAGCTTTAAGAATTGCAAAACAGTGTGTAAATTTTCCTTTTAAAATAAATTGAATCCCTGCTAAACCATCCAAACAAAGGCGAATAAAAATTATAGAAAATAGTTTGTTTTTGGGTAAATTTTTCAACAACATTAATAATGAATTTCTAAAATTCAAAAATGTTTTTTTAGGATTACTGGCATTTAAAGTTGCGCCTCCTACATGATAAACCACTGATTTGTAAGTGTATTTAATTGTGTAATCTAAATTGATGGCGCGCCAGCATAAATCAATTTCTTCTTGATGAGCAAAAAAATCGGCGTCAAAACCGTTAAGTGTCCAAAAAACTTCTTTTCTAATAAAAAAACAAGCACCGCTTGCCCAAAATATTTCTATTTCATCATCATATTGACCATGATCATTTTCAATAGTATCAAAAATTCGACCTCGGCAAAACGGATACCCATACTTATCAATAAATCCACCTGCTGCGCCTGCATATTCAAAATTTTCTTTGACTTTAAAATCTAAAATCTTTGGCTGAATAATTGCAATTTGTTTTTCTTTTTCAAATAATGATACAATAGGAGAAAGCCAGTTTTCAGTAACTTCAATATCTGAATTTACTAAAGCAAAATATTCTTCTTCAACATTTTTCAACGCACAATTATATCCTTTTGCATATCCAAAATTCCCATTATTTTCAATAATTTTAATTGATGGAAATTGTTCTTTTATAACTTGAATAGAATTATCAGTTGAAGCATTATCTGCCAAATAAATGTTAGCTTCTTCAGAAAATGAAATAATAGAAGGTAAAAATTTTTCTAACAATTTGGCGCCATTCCAATTTAAAATTACGACTGCTATTTTTTTATTTTTCATCTATTTTTCAAATTCAGGTAGTTCTTTTAAAAAAATATATTTCTGATTTTCAAAATCCATTTTGCAAAAGTAATGATTTAGTCCGTTGCTTACCATCAAGTATTTTGCATTTAAAACCAAATTGTATCTTGCAATTTGATCAAAAGTTTGCTGATTAATAGTTATTTCTGGAGCCTTACATTCTATTAATAAATAAACTTCACCATTAGGTTGATAAACAACAATATCATATCTCTTATTTAAATTATTTATTTTAATAATTTTTTCAACATTAATATAAGATTTAGGATATCTCTTATCCTGTAATAAATAATGAACTACATGCTGACGAACCCATTCTTCAGGCGTAAGAATGATGAATTTTTTCCTAATTTCATCGAAGATAGCTACTTTATTTTCACTATTTTTGAACCGAAACATAAAAGATGGAAAATTGAGTTTTTGCATTTCACAAAAGTAATACTTTTAGAGAATAGATAAAAGAGAATAGATAAATGGATGAAGTTGTAAAAATCATCAACGATTTAAAAGCAGGAAATATCAAACCGATTTATTTTTTAATGGGAGATGAGCCCTATTATATTGATAAATTAACGGAGTTTATTGAGCAAAATGTGCTTCAAGAACAGGAACGCGACTTCAATCAAACTATTTTATACGGACGCGATGTAACCATTGAAGATGTTATTGGAAATGCAAAACGTTATCCAATGATGGCAGACAAACAGGTTGTTGTTGTCAGAGAAGCACAAGAACTTTCAAGAACTATTGATAAATTAGAAAGTTATGTTGAAAATCCCCAAACAACTACTGTTTTAGTTTTTGCTTACAAATATAAAACGCTTGATAAACGTAAAAAAGTTACTAAACTTTTAGCAAAACATGGAGTAGTGTTTGAAAGTAAAAAAATGTATGAAAATCAAGTAGGAACTTGGATTTCTAGAGTTTTACAAGGAAAAGGATATTCAATTGAACCGAAGGCAAATGCCATGTTGGTAGAGTTTTTAGGTAATGATTTAAGTAGAATTAGCAATGAGTTAAATAAACTTCAAATTATTCTTCCAAAAGGACATACAATAAATCCGAAAGATATTGAAGAAAACATTGGATTCAGTAAAGACTTCAATGTATTTGAGCTGCAAAATGCTATTGGATCTCGAAATCAATTAAAAGCATATCAAATTGCTCAATATTTTGCGGATAATCCAAAAGACAACCCTATGGTTGTTACTACTAGTTTGGTTTTTAGCTTTTTTATAAAACTTTTAAAATACCATGGAATAAAGGATAAAAATCCGAATAAAGTCGCTCCAATACTTGGAGTAAGTCCTTTTTTTATGAAAGATTATGATGTCGCACTAAAGAATTATCCAATGAAAAAAGTGAGTACTATTGTGGCTGCATTGCGAGATATTGATTTGAAAAGTAAAGGAGTTGGAGCAAATTCTCTTTCTAATCATGATTTGCTCAAGGAAATGTTGATTAAAATTTTTAATTAAAAATAATTAATAACGATATTTGCATTTGTAAAAAAAGTTATTATGGGAATGAATAAAAATACAGTTTTGGGTTGGGCTACATTAATTATGCTTTTTATGGGGTTTACACTAATAGCTCTCGGTGTTTATAGATATTCCGACACAGCCGGTTGGGGGTTTGGCGCCGTAGGTGTAGGTTTCTTAGCTAATGCATGGGTATTTAGTGCATTAAAAGGACGAATGTAGTTCATATAATTAAAGTTAATAGTTTATAAATCTAAATTTAAATGTCAGACGATAAAAAAGTAATTTATACTTTTTAAAATACTGATTTTAAGTTATTTATATTTTGTTTAAAATAAAGTGGGAATGTTTTACTTGAAAGTGGGAATAAATAGTTGGTGACAAAAGTATTAAGTATAAAAAAA
>CANFNV010000013.1 GCA_947448525.1 Flavobacteriaceae bacterium
ACACTAAAACACTTCGTGTGATTAAAAGATAGTAGTAAGAAAAATCTAAATTATTAAAACTCTCCTCAAGAAATTGAGGAGGGTTTTTTGATTAAAAAGCAAATTACATTTAAATTGTGTCTGTACAATTTTATCCCTAATTTAGGACTTTTAAAAAACAGGTAATTTTTTATATTTACAAATATTTTAATCGGTCGAAAATTTAACCAAATATCTATTTTTATGAAAAAAAATCTACTTAACCGAAAAAGTATTTTTTTACTTTATTTCTGTGTTTTCATTGTTTTACTTATTTCTAACAACGCAAGAGGGCAACAAGTACTGGGTTCTTTTCCATACATGGATGGCGGATTTGAAGGGCAAACGGCAACTATAGCAGGAACAACTATTCCGGGCACTTTATCAGCAACTTCTTGGTCTGTTAGTCCTTCTTCATCGGCTACAACAAAAATAATGATAAATAATCCAGCATTGGCTAGGACTGGAAATAAGTATGCAAGCCACGCTACAACAACCACTAATGCAAGATTGCAGTCACCAACCTCGGCTACTGTTATAAATGCACCTGCGGTAAGTACGCAATATACTGTTCAATATTATTATAAAACCACAACAGATCAAACATTAAGTTTACAAGGTTCTATATATAATGATGTAACTACGGGTGTGTCAAATAATAGTAAATCAGCTCTAGTTACGTCAACATACCAGTCAGGAGTTTGGACTAAAGCAACTGTTACTCTTACTACAAATACTGCAACCGTAGTTTCAAATACAAATTTTGCAGGAGTAAGATATTTGTCTGCTACTACTTCCATAGTGAATATTGATGATTTTGTAGTTTATCCAGGTTCTGTAGATACTACTCTTCCTGATAATTCCACTTCTGGTATTGTTTCCAATCTAACTGCATCTGCATTAACACTTGGCTGGACTGCACCTGCAACAGGAGTAGACGGTGGTGGATATATGGTTGTGCGTTACAATTCTTCTCCAAATGTGGATAATATTCCTAATGCCAATGGAATATATACTTTAGGAAATACAATTACTAATGGAACTGGATCTTTGCAAGGAACTGTAGTTTATATTGGAACTGCTACCTCATTTAATGATTCCTTATTAACTTCTGGATCAACCTATTATTATAAAATATTTACTGTTGATAAAGCTTTCAATTTTTCTGCTGAAAACCTTGTTACTGCAACTACACTTTCTGCTCCAGCGACCCCAATTGCTAGCGCTGCAACTGTATTAAACTCAAATGGCTTTACAGCAAATTGGAACTCTGTTACGGGAGCAACAAGTTATAATGTTTATTTGTACGAAGCCAATACTTCTCAAAATATTGTAGGATGGACATTTCCTGTTTCATGGACCCCTGCACAAGGGGTAACCCCGGTTGCGGATATTGCAAATGCAAATAATACTACTAAAGTCATTACGCAAAGCGGTGGTACTGTTACTGCAGGAGAAGGTTCTGGTGGACCAGGTACCTATGCAATTTCAGGAACTTCTTGGTATGTAGCAGTTGGAAAAAATTGGGAGATTCAAGCCAATACAACAGGTTATAAAAATATTAAAGTATCTTCAAAATTATATTCTACAGCACCAAAGGATTTTAAATTGCAATATAAAATTGGTTCTAGCGGAATTTATGCAGATGTACCCGGAGGAGCTATAGTTTGTTCAGGTGATTGGGGAACTGGAAATCTTTATAATTTAGTGCTTCCCGCAGAATGTGAAAATCAACCTTCTGTTTATTTACGATGGATAAATTATACATCCGTAGATTATACTACTGGCGCTGGATTAATTGGAGGCTCAGTAAGATTAGATGATATATTAGTAACGGGAAATTCATATCAAATTGTAGCTGGATATCCAATAAATGTTGCTACAAATTCTGCAACAATCACAGGGTTAAATCCAGGTAGTACTTATTATTATGAAGTTAATGCATCCAATGGAAGTGCTAATTCTTTAAATTCTAACCAAATTACTGCTAATACAAAAATATCTCAAAATTTAGCAGATTTTAGAACTATTGCATCGGGAGATTTTTCTGATTCTTCTATTTGGGAATGGAACGATGGTTCTGGAGTATGGGTAATAGCCACTCAAGCACCTTCTAGTACAAACAATTTATTAATTGTTTCTGGACATAGTGTTGCAATGACCGCCGATTTTACTATTGGAATTAACAATGTAATGATCGTTAAGGGAACATTAAATTTAGCAGGGAAAAATATTTCTGGTAGCGGTAATTTTATTCTATCTGCTGGAGCATCAATTAAATTAGGTGAAAACGCCTCTTTAGCTACTGCTATTACCACAAGTAGTTATGCCTATAACTCTTCTGCAAATTACTTTTTTGACGGTCTATCAGTTGCTCAATCCACTACATTGGTCCCAACAAACTTATTAGGTAATATTACTATTTCTAACCCTGCTGGTGTTAAACTTTCACAAAGTTTAAAAGCATACTTGTCCAGCACAATATTAATAACAAGTACAGGGAAAATATTATTTGGCGATGGTATTATTTTAACAGCTAATTTCTCTGGAACGGGTAATTTTATTGCTCAGTCAGGAAGTACTTTAGTAATAACTAGTGCTGATGGAATAGCATCTGGAATTACTACAGGAAATATTAGAAACTCCGGAACTAGAACTTTTAGCAATGGTGTAAACTATAATTTCACTAAAAATGATTTAATAAGTGTTGTAAATATGGGTACTGCCTTCACCATTGTTTCTCCGGCAACAACTCCAGAAATCACAAGTATTAATGATTTAACTGTAAATAATGCTTTAAATGTTAATGTTCCTGCAAATATTAAAATTGATGGAGCTCTTATTTTTGTTTCTGGAAATATAGTAACGGGAACCAATACTATTACTCTAGGAACTTTAGGAAGTATTTCTGGTGCGGGAACAGGTTGGGTTGTTGGAAATCTAATAAAACAAACAGCTTCAGGGGATAATCCTTCCTTTAATTATGCAATTGGTGATGCAACTAATTATACACCCGTTGCTTTAACTTTTGCGTCAAATAATTCTTCTATTAGTACTGGAAGTATTGCTGCAAGTACTTCATATGGTGATCATCCATCTATTGCAAATTCTGGTTTGGATGATATAAAAAGTGTAAATAGAACTTGGACTTTAACCAATAACGGTATTACAGGTTTTACAAATTATGAGGCATCATTTACTTATTCTAGTTTGGATAATGATAATGGAACTATCCCAGCTAATTATATTGTTAGAAATTTTGAAAATACTACATGGAATACTGTATCCGTTTCTGGTACACCATCGAATACCAATACAATTTCAACGGGAATAACTGGTTTTGGAGATTTTGCAATTGGTGAAATGACAGGACTTCCGGCTTTTTCTACACAACCTCAAAGTTCTTCAATTTGTGGTGGAAGTAACGCTTCTTTTACAGTTTCAATAAGTACTACATTACCTTCAACCATAAAGTGGCAAAGAAGTAGTAATAATGGAATTTCATGGATTGATATTACAGCTAATTTAGATTCTTCAACCACTTATGGCGGATTTACAACTAACACACTAACAATAACTGGCTCGGATAACACAATTAATACCTATAAATATAAAGCTGTTTGTACAACTATTAATGGTTCAACAGATTCTAATGTGGCAAATCTTTCAGTTATAACAACAAGTGCTCCATCAGCAAGTGACCAATCATTTTGCGTTTCAGGAACTGTTGCTGATTTAATTGCTACCGGTACTTCCTTAAATTGGTATTCCGTAGCAACAAATGGAACTTCTTTAGTTTTAACTGATAACCTTTCTACTGGAACTTATTATGTTTCACAAACTGAAAATTCATGTGAAAGTAATAGAACATCCATTTTGGTTACTGTAAATCCACAGCCAACTCAACCAACTATTGCTTGCTACCAATCAGCTTCATTTAATACGACTACATGTTCTTGGGATGTAACGGGAACGCAACCTGTGCAACCTACATTAGCTTGTTATGAAACGGCTTCTTTTAATACTACAACTTGTTTATGGGATGTTTCGGGAACACAACCTGCGCAACCAACATTGGCTTGTTATGAAACCGCTTCATTTAACACGACAACTTGTTTATGGGATGTTTCGGGAACACAACCTGCTCAACCAATATTGGCTTGTTATGAAACCGCTTCATTTAACACGACAACTTGTTTATGGAATGTTACAGGTTCACTACCTACGCAACCTACTTTAGCATGTTATGAAACTGCTTCATTTAATACTACAACTTGTTTATGGGATGTTACAGGAACACCTGTTTTAGCTCCTACAGGCGCAACATCACAAACCTTAAACTCAGGTCAATCTATTGTAGATATTGCTGTTACTGGAAATAATATTGTTTGGTATTCTTCAAGTGCAGAAGCAATATCTAATTCGAATCCATTAGCGCCTTCAACTGTTTTAGTAAGCGGAACAACTTATTACGCCATGCAAACAGTGAATGGATGTACTAGTACTTCTCCCCTAGCAGTTTTAGTAACTATCAATTTAGCAAATGCAAATTTTGAGATGAATGGATTGCAATATTTTCCAAATCCAGTAGTGAATAATTTACATTTAATCAATTCACAGACCATTGATTCTGTTTCCGTTTATAATATTATAGGCCAGCAACTCCGAATAATTCTTCCTAATGCTCTTTCTACAGAAATAGACATGAGTACTTTTCCCGAAGGCAATTATATTTTACAAATTGAATCTAATGGAAATCATAAAGTTATTAAAGTTTCCAAAAGATAAATTATATAAATAGCACAAAGGTCACAAATCGTGGCCTTTTTTGTTTATAGTCAGTGAATTAAATAAAATAAAAAAATTGTCTGAAAAAAATAAATGGTATTATTTTATCCCACTTTTTGGACTTTCATTTTTTTTTAATTATAGTTATTTGTAATATAAATTAATTGAATATTGAATATAAAAATTTTAAACAATGTCTAAAAAAGTAGTAACATTTGGTGAGATAATGTTAAGATTAGCACCACAAGGATTTTTAAGATTTTCGCAAGCAGACAATTTTGATGTTGTATACGGCGGAGGAGAATCAAACGTAGCAGTTTCATTGGCAAATTATGGAATTCCTGTTGATTTTGTAACCCGTTTACCAAAGAATGATATTGGAGAATGTGCCATGATGGAAATGCGCAAAAGAGGAGTTGGAGTGGATAAAATTGTATGGGGTGGCGAGCGTTTAGGAATTTATTTCCTTGAAACGGGTGCTGTTAGTAGAGGGAGTAAAGTGGTTTATGATAGAGCTCATTCTTCTATGTCGGATATCCAACCAGGAATGGTAAATTGGAAAGAAGTTTTTCAAGGTGTGAATTGGTTCCACTGGACCGGAATTACACCCGCCATTTCACAAAGTTCTGCCGATGCTTGTTTGGAAGCAGTAAAAGTAGCTAGCCAAATGGGCGTTACTATTTCGACCGATTTGAACTACAGAGCTAAACTATGGAAATATGGGGGCGATCGTGAAGCGATTATGACCGAATTAACTTCGTATTGCGATGTGATTTTAGGAAATGAAGAAGATGCAGAAATGCACTTTGGAATCAAACCAGATGGGGCTGCAGTTCAAACACACGGTCATGATGTAAAAGCAGAAGCGTTCTTATCGGTTTGCCAACAAATGATGAAAAAATTTCCAAGAGCTAAAAAAGTAATCACTACATTAAGAGGCTCTATTTCTGCATCACACAATACTTGGGCAGGAGTTTTATATGACGGAAAACAAATGCTACAAACTCGTCAATACCAAATTACCGATATTGTAGACAGAGTTGGTGGAGGTGATTCCTTTATGGGAGGATTAATCTACGGATTATTGACTTACCCAGATAACGATCAAAACGCATTGGATTTTGCCGTTGCAGCTTCTTGCCTAAAACACACCATTAAAGGAGACGCCAATTTAGTAACTGTTGATGAAGTAAACAAACTCATGGGGGGCGATGCTTCTGGAAGAGTTGCAAGATAATTAACATGGTAGTAGATACGTTAAATAACGCCCACAAATACTATAATTTACATCCTTCCTTTGCAAAAGCATTTGAGTTTTTACATCAAAATGATTTAGAAAATCTTACCGAAGGAGTTTGTGAAACTCCAGAAAAATTGAAAGTAATTGTGAATACCGCAAATGCAAAAACACAAGAAGTAAGTCTAGCTAAATTTGAATGCCATGATAAAAACATTGACATACAAGTATGCGTAAAAGGCTTGGAAACTTATGGTTGGAAACCAAGAGAAAAATGCGTAATTCCTAACGGAGATTATAATCCAGATAAAGACGTTCGTTTTTTTAGTGATGCACCCGATATGTTTTTTCAATTAACCAATAGACAATTTGCTATCTTCTTTCCAGAAGACGTGCATGCTCCAATGATTGGGGAAGGCGAAATAAAAAAAGTAGTAATTAAAGTTAAAATATAAATTATGAGTTCTATCGAGAAAGTATCGAATGCTATTGTTGCCCAAGGAATGCTTCCTTTGTATTTCAATGCAGATGAAACAGTAACATTAGAAGTATTAAGAGCCATTTACAGAGCAGGTATAAAAGCAGTAGAATATACGAGCCGAGGTGATTCGGCACTGAGCAACTTCACTAAAATGGTAGCAGTAAGAAATGTAGAAATGCCCGATTTATTATTAGGAATAGGAACCATAAAAAACTTAAAACAAGCCGAAGAATATTTTGCGGTTGGTGCAGATTTTTTCATCAGTCCAGGATTTGTTCCAGAAGTTGGGGCATTTTTAAAAAGCAAAGGAGTTTTATACAGCCCAGGATGCATGACGCCTACAGAAATTATAGCAGCTGAGAATGCTGGAATTCATTTTATAAAACTGTTTCCAGGAAACATGCTAGGTCCTGAATTTCTTAGCGGTATAAAAGATTTGTTCCCAAAATTATTATTTATGCCAACAGGAGGTGTAGATACCACTAAAGAAAACATAAGTGGCTGGTTTAAAGCAGGTGTTTCTGCCGTTGGAATGGGAAGCAAATTAATCAGCAAGCAATTAATGGCTGAAAAAGATTATGCTACTATAGAATCAGAAACCAAAGCAGTATTGGCTTTAATTCAAACCATAAAAAATTAAAAGATGAAAACAGTAGTTATAACAGGAGCAGGTGGAGTTTTGTGTGGAACATTGGCAAAAGCATTGGCTAAACAAGGCCATCAAATAGCACTTTTAGATTTAAAAAAAGAAGCTGCAGATGCTATTGCAAATGAAATTAATGCGACTGGAGGTAAAGCTATTGGTGTTGCTGCAAATGTATTGGAAAAAGAATCTTTAGAAGCTGCCAAAAAAGAAGTTAATGAAAAATTAGGCAGCTGCGATATTTTAATAAACGGTGCAGGTGGAAACCATCCATTAGGAACCACAACAAATCCATTTCTATTGGAGGAAGATTTACTAAATACCGCTGAAGGTTTTAAAACTTTTTTTGATTTGGATGCTGAAGGTATAAAGTTTGTTTTCAATTTAAATTTTATTGGAACCTTATTACCAACACAAGTTTTTTCAAAAGACATGATTGGTAAAAAAGGATGTAGTGTTTTAAATATTTCTTCTATGAATGCCTTTACGCCTTTAACAAAAATACCTGCATACAGTGGAGCAAAAGCGGCGGTATCAAACTTTACGCAATGGCTAGCTGTACATTTTTCTAAAGTGGGAATTCGCGTGAATGCCTTGGCTCCTGGATTTTTCTTAACGGATCAAAACCGTGCTTTATTGACGACTCCAGATGGAAATTTAACTCCAAGAGGTAATAGCATTATAGACCAAACCCCAATGGGAAGATTTGGAGAGCCTGAAGATTTAATTAGCACTACATTATATTTATGTGATGACGCTTCTTCCTTTGTGACAGGAGTAGTTATTCCTATTGATGGAGGGTTTAGCGCGTATAGCGGAGTTTAAAAAGAGTATTTAAAAATATAGATTACAAGTTATGGAACAAACATGGAGATGGTACGGACCAAATGATCCAGTAAAATTATCAGACGCTAGACAAGCGGGTGCAACCGGCATTGTTACTGCATTACACCACATTAAAAATGGTCAAGTGTGGGAAGTGGACGAAATCATAAAAAGAAAAAATGAAGTAGAAGCCGCAGGATTAACTTTCTCTGTTGTAGAAAGTATTCCAGTGCATGAAGATATTAAAAAACAATCAGGCGATTATTTGAAATACATAGAAAACTACAAGCAAAGTATTAGAAACTTAGCGGCTTGTGGTGTACATATTGTGTGTTATAATTTCATGCCTGTTTTAGATTGGTCTAGAACTGATTTATCTTTTGAAATGCCCGATGGATCTAAGGCATTGCGATTTGATATCAATGAGTTTGCAGCTTTTGAATTATTTATTCTAAAAAGACCTGGTGCAGAAAACACCTATAGCGAGGCACAAAAAGCCAAAGCTAAAGCGACTTTTGAAAAGCTATCCGATGCTGATAAAATAAAATTACAACAAAATATTATTGCTGGTTTACCAGGGGCTGAAGAATCGTATACGGTAGAAGATTTCTTAAAAGTACTTCAAGGATATGATGGCATTGATGCGGCTAGATTGAAAGAAAATTTATATTTTTTTTTAAGAGAAATCATCCCAGTGGCAGAAAGTGTCGGTGTATTAATGGCGATTCATCCAGACGATCCACCTTATCCTATTTTAGGATTACCAAGAGTCGTTAGTACCGAAGCTGATTTAATTCAATTATTAAATGCAATTGATTCTCCATCAAACGGATTTACAATGTGTACGGGATCTTATGGTGTAATTGCTGAAAACGATTTACCAGGAATTGTAGACCGCCATGGAGATAAAATGAATTTCATACATTTGCGAAGTACCCAAAGAGACGAGGAAGGAAATTTCTATGAAGCCAACCATTTAGAAGGCGATGTGGATATGTATGAAGTAGTAAAATCGATTCTAAAAAAACAAAAACAAACCAAAAGAATCATTCCAATGCGTCCCGATCACGGACACCAAATGCTTGATGATTTGAACAAAAAAACCAACCCAGGATATTCTGGTATCGGTCGTTTAAGAGGTCTTGCTGAATTGCGAGGTCTGGAAATGGGAATTGAGAAAAGTCTTTTTTAAGAATAATTTATGGCGGATAAAATATTTATTACGGATGATTTTTTACTTCACAGTGAGGCTGCTATAATGCTGTACCACGATTATGCAAAAAAGCAACCTATCTTTGATTACCACTGCCATCTATCACCAAAAGATATTGCAGAAGATAGACAATTTGAAAATCTAGCGCAGATTTGGATTGATGGCGATCATTATAAATACAGAGCCATGCGGGCCAATGGCGTAGATGAAAAGTTCATTACAGGCAATGCTACCGATTATGAAAAGTTTACTAAATGGGCCGAAACAGTTCCTTATACATTACGGAATCCGCTGTATCATTGGACACATTTAGAGTTAAAAAATTATTTTGGAATCACCACATTGTTAGATTCTGATTCTGCTCAAAGTATTTACAATCAAGGTTTAGAATTATTAAAAAACCCAGAATACAGCGTTAAGAATCTACTTCGAAAAATGAATGTAAAAGTGGTAGGAACTACCGATGATCCTACTGATGATTTACAATACCACAAAAAAATAAAAGAAGACAATTTTGAAATAGCCGTTTTACCTTCCTTCCGACCGGATAAAGCAACCGAAATGGAAAAAGGACAATCTTTTATTGATTATATTCTGAAATTAGAAAATACGGTTGGTTATCCCATTACCGATTTTCCAAGTTTACTAAAAGCGCTTCAAGAGCGTCACGATTTCTTCCATGAAATGGGTTGTAGAATTTCCGATCACGGTCATACTAATTTCTATGGAGAGGAATATACTGCAAATGAAGTAAATACCATTTTTGTAAACGCACTTAAAGGAGAAGCAGTTTCTGTTTTAGAAATCAACAAATACAAATCAGCTATATTATTTGAATTGGCTCTGATGAATAAAACAAAGTCTTGGGCACAACAATTTCACGTTGGAGCTATTAGAAATAATAATGCCAAAATGTTACAAGATATTGGTCCCGATCAAGGATTTGATTCGCTTGGCGATTTGAATATGGCCGATAACATGAGTAAGTTTTTTGGAAGATTAAGCCAATGCGATGGATTAACTAAAACCATTGTTTACAATTTAAATCCAAGAGATAGCGAAATGTTTGCTGCAATGGCTGCCAATTTTAATGATGGAAAGATTGCAGGCAAAATGCAATATGGCGCTGCTTGGTGGTTTTTGGACCAAAAAGAGGGCATGGAAAAACAATTAAATGTGCTTTCTAACTTTGGATTGTTAAGTCGATTTGTAGGAATGGTAACCGATTCAAGGAGTTTTCTTTCTTTTCCAAGACATGAATATTTTAGACGTATTTTATGCAATGTTCTTGGAGATGAAATGGAAAAAGGCGAACTTCCAAATAACACAAAACATATTGGAATGATGGTGGAAGCAATTTGTTATAAAAATGCCGAAACCTATTTTGAAATTAACAAACAATAAACAATAAATAATAAACCAAACCAATCAACCAAACCTAAAATGAAAGAAGTAAATCAATCCGTTGGAAAATACAGGTGGACCATTTGTGGTTTACTTTTCTTTGCAACAACAGTAAATTATTTAGATCGTCAAGTCTTAAGTTTGTTGGCGCCAAAATTATCTGAAGAATTCGGATGGTCCAATAGTGATTATGCCAATATTACGGCAGTATTTCAATTTATTTATGCTATTTCAATGCTTTTTGCTGGAAGAATAATAGATAAATTAGGAACTAAAAAAGGATATATATTAGCAATTGTAGTTTGGTCATTAGGCGCAATTATGCATGCATATTCTTTGCCTGTAGGAACTGCGTTTTCAACATTTTTAGCATGGATTGGCTTAGGAGCGGTTCCAGTTTCAATAGCTGGATTTATGCTGTCTAGAGCCGTATTAGGTTTTGGAGAATCGGGTAATTTTCCAGCTGCAATTAAAGCAGTGGCGGAATATTTCCCTAAAAAAGAACGTTCATTAGCTACCGGAATTTTTAACTCAGGGTCTAATGTGGGTGCAATTTTAGCACCTTTAACGGTTCCTATTATTGCCAAATATTATGGTTGGGAATTTGCCTTTATATTAGTTGGAGCAATTGGATTTTTATGGGTTATTTTCTGGTTTATGCTTTATGAAATTCCCTCAAAACAAAAGAAATTATCTAAAGCTGAATTCGATTACATCCATGATGAAGAATCTCAAGTAGCTGAAGAAAAACGAGACAAAGAGCAAGAAAAAGTAGCTTGGATTAAATTACTAGGATACAAGCAAACATGGGCTTTTGTATTTGGAAAATTTATGACAGATGGGATTTGGTGGTTCTTTTTGTTCTGGTTGCCAGCTTATTTAAAAGCTCAATTTAAAATGGAAGGAACAGATATCGTTTTTCCATTAGCGGTCTTATATAGTATGACTATGGTAGGAAGTATTTTTGGAGGATGGTTTCCAATGTATTTTATCAAAAAAGGATATGCGGCTTATGATGGCCGACTTAAAGCTATGTTTTTTATTGCCTTATTTCCATTAGTTGTATTATTAGCACAACCTTTAGGTTACATTAGTTTTTGGATTCCAGTTCTATTAATTGGAGTAGGAGCATCAGCTCATCAAGCTTGGTCTGCCAATATTTTTACTACCGTTTCAGATATGTTTCCTAAAAAAGCTATTGGATCAATTATCGGAATTGGAGGAATGGCAGGAGGAATTGGTGGTGTTTTAGTTTCAAAACTAGGAGGTTACTTATTTGATTATTATGATAAACTTGGACATATTCAAACAGGATACAGTATAATGTTTGCATTATGTGCTGTAGCCTATCTAATTGCTTGGTCAGTAATGAAATTATTAGTTCCAAAATACACACCAATTAATGATTTATAGTCAATTCCAATAGATACAAATTATCTCTAAAATCTATTTCATTATTTAATGTGAAATAGGTTTTTTTTGATAAAAAATATTTAAAAAAATATCCATTTAATTTTTTTCAAATGCATTCCATTTTTCAAAAAAATAATTCAATATCAATAAATAAATTTTGTGTTATATTTTTAGTACTATTAAGTATTACCTCAACTTTTTCACAAGAAACTCCAAAAATAATAAGTCAAAAAGAAGTTGCATCTCAAAACTTTTTACCCGATTTTAGTTATGCCGGATACCATTTTGGCACAAGTGAAATTCCTGAAATACAACAAAAAATTATTTTAGCTACAGATTATGGTGTTGTTGCTAATGATAATCTAGATGACTCCAAAGCATTGCTAAAAGCATTAAAAGCTGCGAATGAAATTCAAGGAAATGTTGTTTTGCAATTGCCCGCAGGAAAAATAATTCTTAGTGATATATTATACATTGAACGCAGTAATTTTGTGTTACGTGGCTCCGGTTCGGGAAAAGAGGGAACTGAAATTTTTTGTCCACGTCCATTATTATATTTGAAAAACCAAGAATCATTAGCTGAATTAAGAGAATACTTAATTACTTCAGATAAACGACAAGTAGAAAAAGAAAATAATATTGATTTACCATTTTCTCAATATGCTTGGTCAGGTGGATTTATTTGGACTCAAGTTCCTGAACAGCGGGTTAAATATTATTTAGACAAATACGACACCCCACAGACTATTTTGGCTAAAGTATCGCAAGGAAAAAGAGGCGAAAATGTATTTTATGTTTCGGAAATGAACGGATTAAAAATTGGCGATGTTGTGGAATTAGATATTTTCAATAAAGACGGAGAAAAGGGAGAACTGATTGAAACTTTGTATAAAAAAACAAATTTAAAAATTGGTTCCTCCCATTGGAAGCAACCGTCTTTGCCTCTAGTTCGTCAACAAGTTGAAATTGTTGCAATTTCTAAAAATAAAGTTACTATTAAAACACCTTTACTTGTTGATATTAAACCAAATTATCAAGCAGTATTAGTGGAATGGAAACATTTATCGGAAGTTGGAATTGAGCATTTACGAATTTCATTTCCCGAAGCACCTCGTGTAGCTCATCATGTAGAACCAGGATTTAACGGAATTTTTCTTACAAGAATTTTTAATAGTTGGGTTAACGATATAACTATAAATAATTCCGATAGTGGCATCTTAACGGAAGAAATTGCTAATGTAACCATTAAAGATATTGTAACTGAGGGGAAAAATATTGCCCATTATACTGTCGCAATGGGCGGAGTTCATAATATATTAGTTGAAAATTTAAAAGTTTACAATAAAGCAATTCACCCATTAAGTTTTAATACTTTTTCTACCAAAAATGTATATGAAAATTGTGAGATTTTTACCGATCCTGATTTAGATCAACATGCAGGTGCCAACCACCAAAATTTATTTGATAATATAAAAGTTCATTTTGAAACAAATACAAACAACACCTACCCTCTTTTCGCAGGTGGTGGCGCAAGCTACTGGAAGCCATCACATGGAGCTTATTCTACTTTTTGGAACATCACAGTGGATGTTTCAGGAAATAATACAAATAATACAATTGAACTTAATGGAATGGAAGAAGGCCCATTTGCAAGGATAATTGGAATAAATGGAAATAGAAATTTCTCTGTTAAATATGGACCCGATGCCTACATAGAATTTATTAATCAGTCAATGGATAATATACCTTCGCTATATCAATACCAACTTCGAAAAAGAATACAAAATTAACTTTGTTAGTAATTGGATTTATTTTAATTTCACCCTTTAGTTTTAACTAATTGTTTTCTTACGCTCGATCGAATGAAAAAAAATTTATTTACCTACTTTTTAATTTTATCAATTGAGATTGTTTTTTCCCAATCAAACTCATATAGATTAAAAAACATCACAACCATAAATGGACTTTCACAAAGTTCCATTATCGCTATTCATCAAGATGAAAAAGGACAAATGTGGTTTGGAACTCGCGATGGTTTAAATAAATACGACGGAAGTAATTTTACAATTTTCCGAAATAATCCTAAGGATACCTTATCCATTTGTAATAATGATATTCTTTCAATTGAAGGTGACAATTCTGGAAATATTTGGATTGGAACTTATAACGGCCTTAATTGTTACAATCCAGTTTCCAATACTTTTAAGCATTTTTTTCATGCTAATAATACTACATCTCTTACTAATAATACTATATGGGATATTAAACAAATAAAAAATGAAATATGGATTGCAACATCTGTTGGGTTATCTGTATATAATAAAACTACAGGAAAATTTACTTCTGTTTTACATTCTGCTAAAGATAATAATAGTATTCCTAATAACTTTGTACTATCCATTTGTGAAACCAAAAAAGGGGAGATTTGGGTAGGCACCTCCAAAGGATTATGTAAATTAATATACAGAAACGGAACTCATTTTAAATTTAAAAAAATAGAATTACTTCAACAAAAAGAAGCCATATTTGTTCAAGACATTAAAGAAGATAATTATGGGAATCTTTGGATCGGAACCAAAAATAATGGGCTATTAAAGTATATTCGGAAATTTGAAAATTTAATTTCATTTCAAGAAAACGATGCTCAAAATCAACTCGGAATAGATGTTCGTACATTAGATTTTGATAGAAAAGGAGGAATTTGGTTAGGAACTTACAACGGAGTTTATAATCTTCAAAGAAGCGGATTCGTTCAAAAAATCTATAATAATCCAGATAAAAAAACAAGTTTCGGCAAAATAAAATCCATATATACTGACCGAAAGGGTTCTGTTTGGTTGGGTTCTTATTATAATGGGGTTAGTGTTTGGGATGAATCTAATAATAATTTTACCAATATTAATCAAAATTCAGGCGAAAGTGCTTTAAGTTTCGATGTAGTAAGTTCAATCGTATCCGATGCCAATAATAGCATTTACATTGGAACAGAAGGTGGTGGAATCACAGTACTTGACAGCTATACTGGCAACACTAATTATGTCAACTCTGCAAGCTCTAACGGAGTTGAAGTAGATAATATTAAATCTTTGTGTATATCGGATAATGGGCTTTTATGGATTGGCACTTTTACTAAGGGCATAGCTGCTTACGACACAAAATCTAAGCGATTTGTAAATGAAAAAATTGCTCCAGATTTAAAGAAACTTTTAGAAGAATCAGGAATTTATGTAATTAAAAAAGGAAAAAATGATTTGTTTTGGATTGGAACTTTTGGGAAAGGACTTATTCGTTATGATCATTCTAACAATAGTTATAAAATAATTGGTAATGACAATTATTCCGATAATTTCCTTACCAATAACCGAATAAGAACATTACTTATTGATAAAAATGAAAATATTTGGATAGGAACCCAAAGCGGATTGAATGTCATTAATATGAATGATATTGATAATGAAAATTACCATATAAAACATTATTTCTTTGACAATAAAGTGCTTTCTGGAGATGATATCTTATCGTTGTTTCAAGATAAAAAAGGTACCATTTGGATAGGTACAAAAGCGAAAGGTCTTTTTTCTTATAACGGAAAATCGTTTCACAAAATAAACATCAAAAAAGAAGAAACCGAAGTTACTTCTATTCATTCCATTTCAGAAGATGCAAACAATAATTTATGGATGAGTTCTAATTTTGGAATTATAAAATACAATCTTAGTAATAATTCAACGTTTATTTATGATCAAAAAAATGGTTTAGTTAGTAACGAATTCAATGATAATGCATTTTTACAATTGGGGTTTAATAAATTTTATTATGGTGGCCCTTCCGGATTGACCTATTTTGAACCAAAAAAAATTGTTATTAATAAATATACCCCTCAAGTAATTCTTACCGATTTTAAAGTTGCCAATAAATCGGTTAATGTAGCTGATGAAACAGGAGTACTTAAAGAATCTATTACGCATACAAAATCAATTTCATTGAGTTATGATAAAGCAAATTTTACTATAAATTTTGCCATTCCAAATTTTATAAATTCAAACAATAACAAATATAAATACCGAATGGTTGGTCTTGAAAATAATTGGACAACCACATCCAATACAGAAGCTACATTCACTATTCAAAACTCAGGGACTTATATTTTTGAAATAAAAGGAGCAAATAATGACGGAGTATGGAATTCAAACCCAACCACTTTAGAAATTATTGTAAAACCTTCTCTATGGAAAAGTTGGTGGGCACTTTGTTTTTACATTCTACTAATTTGGGCTGGACTTTATGGATTTATTTGGATAATAAAATCAAAGGAGAAATTACGTCAAGATTTATTATTAGAATACCGTGAAAGCGAAAGAGTAAAAGAAGATAATAGCGCAAAACTTCAGTTTTTCACAAATATTTCGCATGAATTTAGAACGCCTTTAACCCTGATTTTAGGGCCATTACAACAAATAATTTTAAATTATAACGGTACTAATGCCATGTACAAAAAACTACTAGTAATTGAGAGTAGTGCAAACCATCTATTAACATTAATTAATAGATTGATGGATTTTAGAAAATTTGAAAATAATCAACTTGTATTAGAAGCTGCAGAAGGTAATATTGTTAAATATATTAAAGAAATATTTTTGTCTTTTACAGAATTTGCTAAAGACGGAGGATACAAATACACTTTCGAATCTTCTGAAGATGTGATACAAGTTTATTTTGACCGATTTAAATTAGAACGTGTTTTTTATAATTTAATTTCTAATGCATTTCGTTATACTCCAAAAGGTGGGGAAATTACAATTAAATTAAGAAAAATTGAGGGACAATTAATTATTGAAGTTGAAGACAATGGAATTGGAATTGCCAAAGAACATTTAAATAAAATATTTGATTTATTTTTTGAAATTCCAACAAAAAATAACGAACAAATAAATTATAATAAAGGATCTGGAATTGGGTTGTCGATTGTAAAAAATATTGTAAACCTCCACAAAGGAACTATATCTGTAGAGAATAAACCTATAAAAGGAGTAATATTTAAAGTAAAATTACTTTTGGGAAGAAACCACCTTTTAGATAAAGAGATTGTTAAAGATTTCAAGATAAGTGATGACCTAGAACAATATACAGCACAATTAAATTCTATTGAAGTTATCCAAGAAGATGACTTAAATGATTTAGAGAATACAGAGAATAAACTAACCATTTTAATTGTTGAAGATCATAAAGTATTACGCGCTTTTATGAAGAATCTTCTTGTTGATGAATACAATATTATTACAGCTGAAAATGGTGCGGTTGGACTTAAAAAAGCATTAAAGTTTCTTCCAGATCTTATTGTAAGTGACGTAATAATGCCCGAAATGGTTGGAACAGAATTATGTTCTAAAATTAAAGAAAACATTAAAACTAGTCATATTCCAGTAATATTACTTACTTCTAGATCTTCATTAATATATAAAATTGAAGGATTAGAAAGTGGCGCTGATGATTATATTAGCAAACCCTTTAACTTGATTGAATTTAAATTAAGAATAAAAAATCTTCTTTTATCCAAAAAAAGATTAAAAACCAAATTTTCTTCTGAAGATAATTTTACACCAAGTGAAATTGTTGTTTCTTCTTTAGATGAACAATTGTTGAAGAAAGCTTTTAAAGTAGTGGAAGAAAATATTTCTAATGAGTTGTTTGATATTCCGTTTTTTTGCTCAGAACTTGGAGTTAGTAGAACAATGTTGTTTACTAAAATTAAAGCATGGACCAATTTTACCCCTAATGAATTCATTCATGAAATCAGGATGAAACGTGCTGCTCAATTACTTGAACAAAATAAAATAAATGTTTCTCAAGTGAGTTACAAAGTTGGTTTCAATAACCCAAAATATTTTAGCAAATGTTTCCAAAAAAAATATGGAGAAACACCAACAGAATACGCTAATAAATTTACAGATTCTTCTAATGACTAGGAAATGTTTAAATATATCATTTGATTTTGGATATTTGAATACCCTTTTTTGGATTTTCATAATTATATCGAACCTTACATTTGTAATATGAAAATTAAAAAGTTAAAAATAAATATATTTCAAATTGCTTTGATTTTATTAATTACTGTTAGCAGTTTACTTATTATTCGATTTATATCTTAAAAATAATTCGAAAGGTTTTTACTTTTATTATTTATTTAATTAAAATAAAATTGCTCTTTATGAAGATTTATACTTTTCTTATAATGCTTCTTATTTCTGTATTCTCCTTTAATTGCTATTCACAATTTCAACCTAAATCCAATACTATAGATAAAAAAATTCAGTTAAAATTTATTAATTTACTAGAATTTCCTATTGATTCCAATGCTATTCCAAGAACAATGAATGTTTCTTCTGGAAATATAAAAAAAGTAGCTTCCAAAGATTGGACCAGTGGTTTTTTTTCAGGAAACCTATGGCAAATTTACCAATTAACTGGTGATGATCGATTTAAAGTAAAAGCTGCATTATGGAATTCTTTTATCGAAAAAGAAAAGTTTAACGGAAAAACTCACGATATGGGTTTTAAAGTTTATTGCAGTTTTGGAAAAGGATTACAAGTAGAAAAAAACGAAAAATACCAAGCAATAATTATTAAAAGTGCGCAAACTTTAATTACTCGATTTAATTCAAAAATTGGTGCAATACGGTCTTGGGATCACAATAAAGAATCTTGGGATTTTCCTGTTATAATTGATAATATGCTCAATCTTGAACTTTTGTTTGAAGCATCTAAATTGTCTGGAGACACTAAATTTAAAGATATAGCAATTCAACATGCCAATACAACATTAAAAAATCATTTTAGAGTAGATAACAGTTGTTTTCATGTGGTAGATTACGACACGATTACAGGTGCTGTAAAAAAAAGAGGAACGCATCAAGGATTTAATGATCAATCCTCTTGGGCAAGAGGACAATCTTGGGCTGTATATGGTTTTACTATGGCCTACAGATACACAAAAAACAAAGAATACCTTAAACAAGCAGAAGCCACAGCAAAATATTACATTAATAATAAAAACATGCCCAATGACGGTATTCCTTATTGGGATTTCAATGATACTGCAATTCCAAATTCTCCCAAAGATGCGTCATCTGCAGCGGTAATGGCTTCAGCTTTAGTTGAGTTGTACACGTTTACTAAAAATAAAGATTATTTAAAATACGCAAACAAGGTAATTGCTACTTTAAGTACCGATAAATATTTGTTAAACGAATCTGTTAAAGGGCCTTTTATTCTAGATCATAGTACTGGAAATTGGCCTAAAAAAGATGAAATTGACCAGCCAATTGTCTATGCAGATTACTATTTTTTAGAAGCAATTATTAGAAAACAAGCCCTTTAAATTATGAAATTCAAAATTCGATACCATTACCAACTACTATTATTTTTTTCAATTTTCAGTTTCAATTCCTTATATGCTCAAAAATCGGAGACTATTGAACGTACTAAAACCAATATTAATAGCAATTGGAATTACTTAGAAAATGCAACTTCAAATAGTAACGAAGCAAAAAATGCGACCAATTGGGTTGCGTTAGACTTACCTCATAGTTGGAATAGTCTTGATGCAACAGATAACGATCCAGGATATAGACGAAGCGCAAGTTGGTACAAAAAAAATCTTGTTATTACCAATATTGATACTAACAAATTATATAAATTATATTTTGAAGGATCAAATATTACCACTAAAGTATATATAAACGAGAAAGAAGTTGGCGGACATATTGGAGGGTATATCGGATTTACTTTAGATATTTCAAAATTTATTAAAGAAGGAGCAAATGAAGTTTTAGTTCGCGTTGATAATAGTTATAACATAGAAATCATTCCTTCTCAAAAAAGTGATTTTATCATTTATGGCGGAATCACAAGAGATGTTTGGTTGCTAACAATGTCCAAAAAAAATATCGATAATATAAAAATTACAACTCCACAAGTTTCCGAGAAATCGGCCACTTTAAATTTAGTAGCCTCAGTAAAAGACTTGAATAATCCAAATGAATTTAGTTATATAGCCCAACTAACAAGCCCAAAAGGAAAAGTAGTTGCTACAAAAAAAGGAAGTTTTTCTGGTGCTACAACCGAAATAAATTTCAAAGAAATAAAAAATCCGGAGTTATGGGATGTAAAAAACCCAAATTTATATTCGGTATCTGTTTCAATGTTGGAAAACGGAATTGAAATAGATAAAATTCAGGATAAAGTTGGATTCAGATGGTTTGAATTTAAAGATAATGGACCATTTTTTCTTAACGGAAAAAGACTATTAATTAGAGGAACCCATCGTCATGAAGAACATGCAGGCGTTGGGGCAGCAATGTCAAATCAGCAACAACGAAAAGACATGGAATCTATAAAAGAAATGGGCGCAAACTTTGTTAGATTGGCACATTATCCTCAAGATCCAGAAGTATATAAAACATGCGATGAACTTGGTTTATTAGTTTGGGATGAATTACCTTGGTGTCGAGGTGGAATAGGAAATGATGTTTGGCAAACCAATGCCAAAAATATGCTTGGCGAAATGATCAATCAAAATTTCAACCACCCTTCCATTATTCTTTGGTCATTAGGTAATGAAATGAGTTGGTTACCCGATTTTAAAGACGGAGATAATACCGCTAAAATGAATGTGTTTTTATCGGAACTTAATGATATGGCTCATAAATTAGATCCTTCTAGAAAAACAGTAATCCGTAAATATGAAGAAGGATCAAAAATTGTAGATGTTTTCTCTCCTTCAATTTGGTCGGGTTGGTATTCTGGTAGTTACAAAAGTTACAAAAAAGCCATTGACAAATATAAAATAGATTATAAACACTTCATTCATGCCGAATACGGTGGGGATAGCCATGTTGGTCGTCATTCTGAAAATCCAATTAATGGAGAAGGGCAAATAAAATCCGAAGGTTGGGAAGAAGCAATTGTTCAAACTAAAGTGGCTAACATTGCTCAAATAGGTGATTGGAGTGAAAATTACATTGTAGATTTATTTGATTGGCATTTGCATATTTCTGAAAACGATCCAACTTTTGTAGGTAATCTGCAATGGTCTTTTAAAGATTTTGCAACACCATTAAGACCAGAAGATGATATTCCGTATATGAATCAAAAAGGATTGGTAGACAGAAATGGAAATCCTAAAGATGCCTATTATGTTTTTAAAAGTTATTGGAGCGAAAAACCGTTCACTTATATAGAATCGCACACTTGGACGGAGCGACAAGGTCCAAAAGATACTCCAAGAGTATTGAATGTATTTAGTAATTGCCCTAAAGTGGAATTCTTTCAAAACAGCGTTTCATTAGGCATAAAAACTAGAGACATTACAGCTTATCCTGCTTGCGGATTGACTTGGGAAGTGAAATTCTCAGAAGGAAAAAATAACTTTGTTGCCATTGGAATTAATAATGATGGGACTAAAGTTTCCGATACGATCAATGTAAATTATAGATTTACAAAAAATGGTGCTGCAGACGGATTGAAATTATCAGCTGAAAAATTAAAAAACGGAAATTATCTAGTTACTGCAATTGCTGTAGATAAAAATAATATGCGTTGTTTAGATTATGAAGAACGAGTATATTTTCAATGCTTGTCTGGCGGGCAAAACCTAAAAAATCAAGGAACGCCTACCGGCAGCGAATCTATTAAAATGGCAAACGGAAAAGCAGCTATTGAGGTTATTCCAAATACCATTGGAGATTATATTGAGATGAATATTTTAAATCAAAATTTTAAAGGAGAATATTTAAAATTTAAGAAATAATAACTTAGGTATATTTTTACCTCATTTCAAATGAAAAAATTAAATTTTATAGCACTTTTTTTAGTTGCAATTAGTATGCTTACTAGTTGTGCAAATACTAAAATGGCATTTAATTTAAACGAAATTGAAAAAAGTCGGGTAATTGAAAATGCCTTGTTATTCCTAAATGAAACTCCTGTAACAGTTACTAATTCTTATTGTAATAGAAGTGCCGGAACTATTCACGATTTTTACTCTGAAGGTGATTATTGGTGGCCAGACGAAAAAAATCCCGATGGTCCTTATATAAGAAAAGACGGTTATACTAACCCCGCAAATTTTACTGCACATAGAGAATCTTTAATTCGGTTTAGCCAAATTTCTGGTGCCTTAGCATCTGCTTACGTTTTAACTAAAGACGTGAAATATGCGAAACAATTAGTACTTCATTTACAAGCTTGGTTTATAAATCAGGACACTAAAATGACTCCTAATTTGCTTTATGCACAAGCAATAAAGGGTGTTGCAACAGGCCGGGGAATTGGAATTATTGATACTGTTCATCTAGTTGAAGTTACTAAAGCAATTATAGCAATTGAAAATTCGGGGGCACTTTCCAAAGCCGATTTGGCAGCTATAAAATCCTGGTTTTCTGATTACCTAAATTGGATAACTACACATGAATACGGCATTTCCGAAAGAGATAATGGCAACAATCACAGCGTATGCTGGACCATGCAAGTGGCGGCTTTTGCTGCTTTGATAAAGGATGAAAAAACAATGGATTTCTGTAGAAATTTTTATAAAACTACTCTTTTACAAAACCAAATGGAAAAAGATGGAAGCTTTCCGTTGGAATTAAAAAGAACAAAACCGTATGGCTATTCCTTATTTAATTTAGATGCAATGTCAAGCATTTGTCAAATTTTATCTACTAAAAAGGACAATCTTTTTACATATACTACTAAGGACGGAAAAAATATAAAATTAGGAATGGAATTTATGTTTCCATACATTGAAAACAAATCACTTTGGCCTTACCAACAAGATGTAATGTATTGGAACGAATGGCCAGTGCGACAATCAAGCTTGATTTTTGAAGGTTTGGCTTTAAAAAACAATACGTATTTAAACCTATGGAAATCTCTTAAATCAAATTATACAACACCCGAAATAATTAGAAACATGCCAGTTCGATACCCTATATTATGGGTTATAAATTAAAATATACTATTTTTTAAACCATAGCACTATTAGTTAGTCCTAAACATAATAATAAATACCAATACTAAATAAAATTTAAATGAAAAAATTAATCGTATCCGCTCTTTTAGGAATTTTATGCATCTCTTCAATAGTTGCACAAGAAAAATCAAAACCAAATGTGCTATTCATCGCAATTGATGACTTAAAACCATTATTAGGTTGCTATGGAAATACTCTTGTTAAAACACCAAATATAGATCGTTTAGCAAGTATGGGTACCGTATTTTTAAATAACTATTGCCAACAAGCTGTTTGTGGGCCAACACGAGCTAGTATTTTAACTGGATTGCGTCCTGATGTTACAAAAGTACGAGACTTGAAAACCAAAATGAGAGATATGAACCCTAATATTATTACCCTTCCAGAATATTTTATCAGTCAAGGATATGAAACATCGGGAGTAGGAAAAATATTTCATCCGAGTTGTGTAGATAAAAAAGTAGATCCTCAATCGTGGACTATTCCTTTCTTATTTCCAAAAGAATCTGATTATTCAAATGGTTTTCCAGTTCAAAAACATTATCAATCTCCCGAATTAAAAGCACAACAAGCAAAAGAAGAGGAAGTTGTTGTGGCAGATGAAAATGGGAAAGGAAAGGATAAAAAGAAAGGTAAAAAGGAGGATTTAGATGAAGACGGGGGAGGTTCAAGAGGCCCTGCTTTTGAGTGCTTAGATTTGCCAGACAATGCCTATGAAGATGGCGTTACTGCATTGTTAGCAGAAAATCAAATTATCAAATTATCTAAAGCAAACAAACCATTCTTTATGGCTGTTGGTTTTCATAAACCTCATCTTCCTTTTGTTTCTCCAAAAAAATATTGGGATTTATACAAAAGAGAAGATATGCCAATAGCTGAATTTCAAGAGCACGCTTCTAATAGTAAAGATTTCTCTTATCAATTTCCTGGCGAATTAACAAGTTATTCTGGTGTGAAGGAATTTGCAAAATATAATGATAAAAGCGTTAATAAATTTAATTTGGCTATTGATAAACAAAAAGAATTGGTTCATGCATATTATGCTGCCGTTTCTTATGCCGATGCTCAAGTTGGAATTTTATTAAATACTTTAGAAAAATTGGGCTCACTTAATAATACAATTATTGTACTTTGGGGAGATCATGGATGGCATTTAGGTGATCATGACATGTGGGGGAAACATACCAATTATGAGCAAGCTACTAAAGCGCCATTAATTATTGCTGCACCAGGAATGAAATCTGGAAAAACCAAATCAATGACCGAATTTGTAGATGTATTCCCTACACTTTGTGAATTATCTGGTGGAACTCCAGCAGCTTATTTAGAAGGAAAAAGTTTGGTTCCTGTTATGAAAAATAACAAAGCGTCTGTAAAAGAATATGCAATGAGCCAATATCCACGAAAAATGGATAAAGCAGATATTACTGAAGAGGATAAAAAAGGAAAACTAATGGGGTATTCTTTAAGAACCGAACAATATCGTTATACCGTATGGTTAAAAAACTATACCAGCGACAAACCTTATAGTGCAGATAAAGTATATACCAGAGAATTATATGATTATGTTAAAGATCCTTTAGAAAAAGTAAATGTTTCAGAAGATAAAAATTATGCGGCAATTGCTGCCAAATTAGATAAAAAATTGGTAGATTATTTCAATTCTAAAGAAGTTAAAAAATAATAATAGATCAAAGAAATGATTAAAAAAAGTATACATTTTTCGGTAGTTTTATTTCTATTTGCAATTTCAACTTCAGTTATTGCCCAAAAGAAAGCAAACAACAAACCCAATATTTTATTTATTGCTGTAGATGATTTAAAGCCTCTTTTGGGCTGCTACGGAAATACATTAGTAAAAACTCCAAATATTGATAGATTAGCAAAAATGGCTACAGTTTTTAATAGAAATTATTGCCAACAAGCTATCTGCGGTCCTACAAGAGCTAGTTTAATGACTGGAACTCGTCCTGATGTCACAAAGGTTTGGAATTTAACCACTCAAATGCGCGATGTAAATCCAAATTTAGTTACCCTACCTCAATATTTAATATCTCAAGGTTATGAAACTTCGGCAATCGGAAAAATATACCATCCATCAAGCGCTATTAATGGTGTAGATCCTGCATCTTGGAGTGTTCCATATTTAAAATCTAAGGAATCTGATTTTCCTGCCGATTTAGGTGAACCTGCAAATGGACAGTATCAAATGAAGGAGACTAAAGAAAAGATGACTCCCGAAATAATTGCTGAAAGAAAACAAAAAAACAAAGATTTAGCTGCAAATGATGAAAATCCTAAGAGCATAAAAGGACCTTCTACTGAATGTATTGATGTTCCAGATACGGCTTATGAGGATGGCGTAATTGCATTACTGGCTAAAGATCAAATTATTTCGCTTTCGAAAAAAGAAAAGCCATTTTTTATGGCTGTTGGTTTTCACCGACCACATTTACCTTTTGTAGCCCCAAAAAAATATTGGGATTTATACAATAGAGAGGATATGCCAATTGCATCTTTTCAAGAGCATTCTAAAAACGGGCCGCTAATTGCTTATCATCAATCGGGAGAATTGAGAAATTATCTTGATATTCCTGAGTTTGCAACCTTATCTGCAGATTCACTTAGAATAGGCCTGAAATTAGAAAAACAGAAAGAACTAATTCATGGTTATTATGCCGCAGTATCCTATATGGATGCTCAAGTAGGAATTTTATTAAATACATTAGAATCTTTAGGAACGCTTGATAATACTATTATTGTTCTTTGGGGCGATCATGGATGGCACTTAGGTGATCACGATTTATGGCATAAACACACTAATTTTGAAGAAGCTACAAGGGCACCCTTAATTATTGCTGGCCCGGGAATAAAAGCAGGAAAAACAAGTTCGCTTACCGAATTTGTGGATGTTTTTCCAACAATTTGTGATTTAGCTGGCGTTACCATTCCTAATAATTTAGATGGAAAAAGTTTAAAACCTTTAATGATTAACAATAAAGAAATTGCTAAAGAATATTCTATTAGCCAGTATCCAAGAAAAATGAAAAAAGCCGAAATGGCTAAAGCTGGATATACTGATTCCAAAATTATGGGGTATAGTTTGAGAACCGATAATTTTCGTTACACTATATGGATGAATGACTTTACTAGCAAACAAACATTTAATGATGCGCAAGTTTATGCTTCGGAATTGTATGATTATGTAAAAGATCCATTAGAAACTGTAAATGTTGCAAATGATTCTAATTACGCTAAAATATCGAAAGATCTAAAATCAAAAATGATAGCGTTTTTTAAAAGCCAAGAAGCCAAAAAATAATTTTTTTAAATACTAATAAAATGAAAAATAACTACTTTCTTGTATCTATATTATTACTTCTTGTTGTAGTACAAGGAACTAGTTATGCGCAAACATCTACTTTGGTTTCAGTTGGAACAAACGGACATCTTATTTACACTGCCGATGCTAAAGGAAACATTGTTCCAGATTTTAGTGCTGTAGGGTACAAAACCAGTGAAGCACCAATTCCAACAATTGATGTAGTACTTACAGTAAATCCCGTAGTTGGCGATAATTTAGCCAATATACAGAATGCTGTGAATCAAGTTGCAGCAATGCCTTTAGATGCCAATGGTTTTAGAGGCGCCATTTTATTTACGGGAGGAACTTATAATGTAAGTGATTCTGTTATTATTCCAAGTAGTGGTATAGTACTTCGGGGAGTTGGTTATGATGGTAACGGAACTAATTTTATTGGAACCAAAACTTCTCAATTTACCCTTTTTACATTTTTAGGTGCTTCTGGAACAGCATATTTTTCAGGATCTTCCACAAGAAAAGCTATTACAGATTCTTATGTGCCAATTGGTAAAAAACAAATTACCGTAGCTTCAGGACATTCATTTGCGGTTGGTGATAAAGTTTTTGTTCACCGAATACCAAATACTGCATGGATAAGTTTATTAGGGATGGATTTATTATCTACTATTGATCCTGCTGCTGTTGATTGGACTGCAAGTGCTTATGACATGAATTCAGAAAGAAAAATAATGGCCATAAGTGGTAATCTAATCACTTTAGATGCGCCAATTATGGATATTATTGACCCTATATATTCTACAGGCGAATTGGTAAAATTTACCGATAGCAGAATTCAAAATTGCGGTATCGAAAACTTGCGAATTTCATCAACCTATACTTCTACTACTGATGAAAATCATGGTTGGGAAGCAGTTTCGTTTGAAAACATTTATAACAGTTGGGCAAAAAATTTAGAAGTATATTATTTTGGATATTCAGCTGTACATATTAATTCTCATGCCAGTTTTATTACGGTAGATAATTGTAAAATGTTAGATGCAAAATCTACCATTGATGGCGGTAGAAGGTATTCCTTTAATGTAGATGGACAACGCTGTTTGGTTCAAAATTGTGTTACTAGAGATGGTCGTCATGACTATGTAGATGGCAGCAGAACTTGCGGTCCAAATGTTTTTTATAATTCCTCTTCTACCCTTCAAAACAGTGATATTGGCCCTCATCACCGTTGGTCTACAGGAATATTGTTCGACAATATAATTGGCAACGGAAGTATGGATGTGCAAAACCGACTGGGCATGGGAAGTGGGCATGGGTGGGCAGGTGGACAAACTATGTTTTGGAATTGTAACGCTGCTAGAATGGTAATTCAAGATCCTCCAGGGGATGAAATTAATTGGTCCATTGGATGTATTAGCCCTATAATAACTGGCATTGGTGATGCAACTACCGAACCAATAGGAACAGTTCAGTCGCAAGGAACTCACATAGAAGCTATACCAAGTTTGTTTATGGCTCAATTAAATGACAGATTAGGTGTATTATCAAACAATCAAATTGATGCAACGAGTTTTGGAAACACATTATTCATTGATCCAAATCCTGCAAAAACTCAAATTACTTTTAATTCATTAGAAGCATTTAATTCTATAATTAGAATTTCTATTTATAGCATTACTGGTCAATTAGTAAAAAATCAAACAGAAATAACTGATTTTTCTGAAAACAAATTATCATTTAAGTATGATGTAACAGATTTAGACGATGGAATCTATTTTGCTGAAATATTAAATAATTCTATTTGTAAAACCATAAAGTTTATTGTAAAAAAATAAATTAATCTAATTATGAAAAATATATATAACTCTTTATCTACTTATATTTTATTGATTCTAACTGTTCCTACAACACTTAATGCAGCAACCATAAATGTAAGTTCTATTGCAGCATTACAAACAGCTTGTAATAATTCGGTTTCAGGTGATGTTATAATTCTTGCAGACGGAACGTATCTGGATGTTACATTAAATATCAATAAAAGCAATATCACTGTAAAATCACAAACTCCCGGAGGGGTTTATTTAAATGGTGCTGACGACATTAATATTAATGGAAATTATGTTACTTTTAGTGGTTTTCAATTTACTAATGGCGATATTGGGTCTAGTTATTTAATCGAAGTGTATGGGAGCCATGATATATTAACTCAATTAAATTTTAGCGGGTATTATGCGAAAAAGTATATTGAAATTAAAGCTGGAACTTCCTATGACGAAATTTCCTATTGTAATATGGAAAAAAAACCAGCCGATGCAATATCTGGTTGTACTATTCAAATATCTACATCAGCTACAGTTCCTGGATATCATAAAATTAAATATTGCTCTTTTCAAGATTATTATGGAATGGGTGGCGACAATGGAAATGAACCCGTTAGAATTGGTTTAGGAGCAGAATATTTAAACAAATCTAGAACTATTGTAGAACACTGTTATTTTAAAAACACAGGTTTAGGAGATAGTGAAAGTATATCGATAAAATGCGAAGAAAATGTTATTCGTTTTTGCACTTTTACTAACCAACAAAATGCTATGCTTTGTTTTAGAAATGGAGATAATAATGTGGCCTATGGTAATTTTTTTATTAATGCAGGCGGAATTAGAGTCAAAGAAGCAAATAACATATTCTGTTATAATAATTATTTTGAAAATTCAGGTGTAGGAAGCACTGCTGATGCGGTAACTTTTGTTTATGTTGCTCCATTAGTGCCTCCAACAACTGCAAGCCCCAGAACTATGAATCTTAGCAATATTAATTTTATTCATAATACTTTTTATAATTGTGGTGATATCGATTTAGGTGGAGTTGGAGCAGCAAGTAATACTTGGGCAAATAATATTTTCCAAAAAAGTTCTGGTACTATATATGCAAATCCCAATACAGGTTCCACTTGGGCAGGTAATATTTATCAGGGTAACGTTGGAATTACAATACCCTCTGGGATGACAAGCATTAATCCATTTCTTACATTAAATTCTGAAGGATATCGTGGATTATCTCCTTTAAGCCCTATTGATAATGCAAATGCTAGTTACCCTATGATTTTAGATATTCCAGTTCTTGATGACGACCCAAATTTATTATTTGATATAAGCGGACAAGCACGTCCTGCAACTGTAACTCTTAAAGACGTTGGTTGTGATGAATTTACCACTGGAACTACAACCAATCACCCATTGTCATTATCGGAAGTTGGTCCCTCCTATTTAGTTCTTTCTTCAGCTGATTTTGAAATTAATGATAATGATTCTATTCTGTATCCAAATCCTACTAAAAATAGTTTTCAATTAAAATTACCTGTTGGCTTTAATAAAGGAAGAATTATGGTTTGCCAAATCAACGGGCAACTTATTCAAAGCAAGGAAATAGATTCAAATTCAATAGATAAAGGAAATAACATTTTATTTGATGTGTCTGAATACAATAATGGCATCTATTTTGTTCAATTACAAATAGATAACTTTTCTAAAACCTTTAAATTGATAATTAAGAATTAAGAATAAATTCCCAAAATTTCTAATGAAAAACACTCTATTTTCTAAATATTTAACTTTACTTGTTCTTGCAATACTTTGCAATCAAGCCGCTTATTCTCAAGAAAAAAAGAAACCCAATATTTTATTTATTGCTGTTGATGATTTAAAACCAATTTTAGGATGTTATGGTAATACAATTATTAAAACTCCAAATATTGATAGACTAGCAAAAATGGGGACCGTATTTATGAGTAATTATTGCCAGCAAGCAGTTTGCGGACCTACAAGAGCTAGTATCATGACCGGGAAAAGACCAGATTATACAAAAGTTTGGGATTTAAAAACCAAAATGAGAGATATCAATCCGGATATTTTGAGTTTACCTCAGTATTTAATTTCTCAAGGTTACTCAACTCAAGGAATTGGAAAAATATACGATTCTCGTTGTGTAGATAAAAAAATGGATGAGCCATCATGGAGCGTACCATATTATAACTATTTTAAAACTGAAGAAAAATACTACTCAAAAGAAACAGGGATGCCAATTTTAGGTGCATACCAATCTCTAGAAACAAAAGAATTAGCATTAAAATTCACTAAAGAAGGTCAAGAAAAAGGGTTGAAAGATAAAGAATTAGACGATTTTGTATCCAAATCTATAAAGCCATCTGTTGAATGTGTAGATGTTCCAGATAATGCATATAATGATGGTGCAAATGCTTTACGGGCTTTAGAAATTCTAGAAAAGTTAAAATCAGATACAAAACCATTCTTTTTTGCAGTTGGTTTTTCAAAACCTCACTTGCCGTTTGTAGCTCCAAAAAAATATTGGGATTTATATAAAAGAGAAGACATGCCTGTAGCTGCTTTTCAAGAAAAATCTAAAAATAGTGTAGAAGTAGCATATCATAACGCAGGAGAAATAAGAGCATATACTGACATTCCACCATTATTATCGTTCACTGATCAAAAAGATTTTGGATTGACATTACCAGTAGACAAACAAAAAGAATTAATTCATGGTTATTATGCTTCGGTTTCTTATACCGATGCACAAGTCGGAAAAGTATTAGATAAATTGGATGCGTTAGGTTTAACCAAAAACACAATTATTATTCTTTGGGGAGACCATGGATGGCATTTAGGAGACCACAACCTTTGGTGTAAACACACTAATTTTGAGCAAGCAACTCGAACTCCAATGTTAATTGCGGCTCCAGGAATTAAGCCTTCTGTTACAAATGCACCAACAGAATTTGTAGATATTTTTCCAACATTATGTGATTTAGCAGGAGTAACCATTCCAAAAACAATAGACGGAAAAAGTTTGATGCCTTTAATGAATAAGAAAGTAAAATCGGTAAAAGAATTTTCTATCAGTCAATATCCAAGAAGTGGCAATAACTCAGAAACGGAACGTCAAGGATATGCTTCTTCCAAAGTTATGGGATATTCTTTAAGAGACAAAAGGTACCGATATACCATTTGGATGAATAATAATTTTAGAAGCACGCAGCCCTTCAATCCCGAATTTATAGTTGGAACCGAATTGTATGATTATGAAAAAGATCCAAATGAAACTAATAATGTGGTGGATGAAAAAGAATACAAAGCGGTTGCTATAGATTTAAAAGCTAAAATGCTTGCTTATTTTGCAGAACAAGTTAAATAAATTAATGAAAAAATCGATTTTCTTATTACTTCTATTTTTGGTTTTTTCTTCTAAAGTAAAAGCTGCAGAATATTTTGTAGAATCTATCAATGACTTTAAAAGTGTTTTAACAAAAGTTATTCCTGGAGATTTCATTATTTGGAAAGACGGAAATTATTTGGATGTAAAAATCGATTTTACCCCTTTTAATAAAGGCAATAAAAAACAACCTATTTATTTAAAAGCACAAACTGCAGGTAAAGTTTCGTTTTCGGGGAATTCACAATTGTTTATTGGTCGAGATTATCTTGTGGTGGAAGGTCTTTTATTTGAAGGAAATTGTACCTTGAAAAAAAGTGAAAATGTCATTGATTTTAAATCAAAAGATAAAAAAACTAATACAGAAGCCAACCATTGCCGACTTACAAATTGCGCCATAATTAATTATTCACGAACAGAAGAAAGTGGTATAAGAAATTATTATGTAAATCTAATTGGAACCTACAATGAGATAGATAATTGCACTTTTACAGGAAAAATAAATGGAGGTCCTACTTTAGTTGTAGAATACAAACAAGATAATGGGTATGTTCCTGGAAGCGATATTGCACCCTCTGCATTTCATCACATTCATCATAACTATTTTGGGTATAGAACATATTCTTGCAATGGTGGTGAGCAAATTCGAGTAGGTACAAGTGCCACTTCTTTCACTCACGGATTTAATGTGATTGAATACAATTATTTTGAAGACGAAAGAATTGAGGCCGAAATTATAAGCAATAAAAGTTGGGATAATATTTATAGATTCAATACTTTTATAGGAAATGATGGCGCAATGGTAATTCGACATGGGCAAAAATGTTTTGTTTATGGAAATTATATAAATGGGAAATCGGGAAGAAACCGTAGCGGTGGTATTAGAATAATCAATCCAAATAATACAGCTTTTAATAATTATTTAGAGGATATAGAAGGCGGAAAAGGCAATTCAAAAGTTCCAATTTCAATTATGGATGGATTAATAGATTCTCCGTTAAATGGTTATTATCCAGCAGACAATGCAATTGTAGCTTATAATGTGGTCGTGAATTCATATGGTCCAACAATAAAAATGGGAGTTGCAAATAAAGATGTGAGTAAACCAACTATTGCACCAAAGAATATAATTTTAGTTGGAAACATCATAATTAATTCGATTGGTAATAATGATTCCCCATTTGAATTAACAGATACTAAAACAACATTTGAAATTAAAGATAATTTTTTTACAAATGGAGAAACATCAGAACTTGGTTTTTCATTAGTAAAATTAAAGGAGTTTTCGTTGCAAAATGGAATTTATAAATTGCAAAAAAAATTAGATAAAAAAGTATTGGCTGAAATTAATAATCGATTGGCTGTTCACAAAATTAAATTATCCGATAGTGAAATAACAGAATTTAATCCAAATTGGATGTTGAAAAAGAATGATGTTGGGGTAAGTTGGATGAAACAATAAAGAAAACGAAATGTATAAAATAATAATTTTTTTAGTAGTTTTCGGTTTTGAGATGCAGGCAAATGAAAAAGTAAATTTAATTGCTTTTCAGATAAAAGACACCGTTAAAACATGTTGTATTGCAAAGATTCCAAGTCGTTATGGAATTAAAAAAGTACAATATAAAAGTAAATCAAAACTTACTGTAAGCAATCACGAAGGCATGGTTTGGATACCAGGCGGTAGTTATGCTATGGGAGGAGATAACGAACAGGCCCGTCAAGATGAGTTGCCAAAACATGCTGTAAAAGTTAATGGTTTTTTTATGGATAGTACCGAAGTTACTAATGCGCAATTTGCAAAATTTGTAGCTGCCACTGGATACATTACTACTGCCGAAAAAGACATCAAGTGGGAAGAATTAAAAAAACAATTACCGCCAGACACCGAAAAACCCGATCCCGAAACATTGAAAGCTGCCTCCTTAGTTTTTGTTCCTACTCAGGGGGAAGTGAGTTTGCAAGATTTTAGTCAGTGGTGGAGTTGGACGCACGGAGCCAATTGGAAACATCCAAAAGGAAAAGATAGCGATATTGTCGGAAAAGAAAATTATCCTGTAGTTCATATAAGTTGGGATGATGCCAATGCATATTGTAGATGGGCTGGAAAACGATTGCCAACCGAAGCGGAATGGGAATATGCTGCCAGAGGTGGATTAATTAATAATGTTTATTCTTGGGGTAATGAAAAAATAGATGAAAGCAAAGCTCATTGTAATATTTTTCAAGGGAATTTTCCATATAAAAATGAAGCAACCGATGGTTTTGTAGGATCTGCTCCTGTAAAATCTTTTGCGCCTAATGGCTATGGTCTGTATGACATGGCTGGAAATGTTTGGGAATGGTGTGCCGATAAATACCATAATTTATATTATGACTCCTTTAAAAAAGTTAAAGTAGCTCTAAATCCGAAAGGGCCATTAAAAAGTTATGACCCAGATGAGCCTTTGGTAGCTAAACGAGTCATGAGAGGCGGTTCCTTTTTATGTAATGAATCGTATTGTAGTGGCTACAGAGTTTCGGCAAGAATGAAAAGTTCTGCTGATTCTTCTATGGAACATTTAGGATTTAGATGTATTTCAAATTAAAAAAAGCAATGAGAATTTTCTATTTCATAATTAGTCTGATCGCCTTTAATGGACAAGCTGGTCTAGCAAATAATCTTGGAAATAATCCATTAGGAAAAGCTAAAGATTCTGTTGCATTAGACAATGGTTATATGCGAGTCCTTCGTGATGGCGCTGCTTGCACTTCAGCAAATACACCCAATATTGGAACAAGAATAATTGTTGCATTGGATAAAATAAAATTCAAAAGCAATCGGGGTTTAATATCTATTGACCGAGGACAAATAGCCGTTTTTTTAGAAAACGAATTTTACGATATGCCTAAAGGATCTTATTTTGAAATTGCTTTAAAAAACAATCATCCGCCTTTAACCAAACCATCAGAATGGGTAGAACCATTAAAGAATAAGATAATATATGAAAATACTGAGTTTCGAGTTTTTGAAGAACGACTTAATCCAGGAGATACTAGAGAATTACACAGCCACGCACAACGTGTGGTGGTTAGACTAAATCAGGTGCAATTAACCGATCCTCGTAACTCTCCAAATGGCAAAACAGGAACTGGAATTCAAGTGGCAAACACGATAAAATTTGCAGAACCGGTGGTGCATGTTACCAAAAACCTTAGTAACATTCCGTTATTTAATATTGTGATAGAATACAAAATTGACTCTAATTAATAGATGAAAAATAAAGCAATAAAAAGTATTTTTGTTTTACTAGTAGCACTTACTAGTTCTATTTATGCGCAAGACTTTTCTAAAGGGAAATTACTTTATAGTAATGCTTTGTCTAATTTGGATATGGTAAAAGATTGGATTTTAGAAGGTCCTGCGAAATTGGAATTCAAAGACAATTGGATGCACATGTATTCTCCTAAAGAAGAAGGGCATCACGTTTTTTGGTGTCCGGTAGATTTCCCTGGAAATTTTATAGCCGAATGGGAAGCCCAAAATCAAGAGATTGACGCTGGTTTATGCATTGTTTTTTTCTCAGCTAGAGGAGTAAAAGGAGAAAGTATTTTTGACGCTTCGATGCCCAAAAGAACACTAGGTACCTTTACAGATTATACCAAAGGCTCCATGAATGATTACCATATATCCTATTATGCTAATGGAAGAGATAATCCGAATAGAGAAACCGCAAACTTAAGAAAAAACAAAGGGTTCAATTTGGTTCAAACGGGAGAAATTGGAATTCCGGTGCAATCGACAGCAATTCATAAAATGAAATTAATAAAACAAGAAGGTAAAATTCTTTTGTTTGTTGATGAACGAAAAGTAATCGATTGGAACGATGACGGAATCAAATACGGAAAAATTTTGGAGGATGGAAAAATTGGATTTAGACAAATGCAATGGACCCATTTTGCCTATCGAAATTTTAAAGTTTGGGAAAACAAAAAATCAACTGAAATAAATATAAATAAATAATATAAAATGATAAACAAATCGATATTGCAACTAGGTTTCGCTAGTTTAGTTATTATAACCGCTTCTTCTTTTCAACTTTTAGATTCTAAATTTAAGCACCATCAAGTTGAAAAAAAAGTATTTCAAAATTCTAAATTTACTAAATCTGAATTAGAATCTTTTTTATATAATAATGAAACTGCTAATAAACCAGTTATAGCTTCATTAACCAATGAAGGAATTGTGGTAAAAAATACGCCAAAGCTAAAAGCACCAAATGCAAGACCCGATATTTTGCTTTTTATTGCCGATGATATGACATCTATAGATTGTGAACCTTATGGAAACAAAGATGTTCACACTCCTAATTTGGCAAAATTAGCTAAAGAAGGTTTGTCTTTTGATAACATGAACAATGCTACTGCCATGTGTGGTCCAACTCGTCAAAGTTTATATACTGGGTTATTTCCAGTAAAAAATGGTAGTTATCCTAACCATGCTCAGGTATATGATAACATCGTTTCGGTGGCACAACATTTTAAAAAAATTGGATATCGTGTGGCATTAATTGGAAAACAACATTATGCTCCAATGGCCAACTTTCCTTTTGAATACTTAGGGGGAAGAAACAGCGATAATGGCGAGGGTAAAGATGTAGAACTAACCGATGCCGAAAAATGGATTAACAAAGATAATTCTAAACCCTATTTATTAATTGTTGCTTCTAATCAGCCCCATTCTCCATGGAATAGAGGAAATGTAAAACAATACGACGCAAGCAAAATTACCATTGCTCCTTATATGGTTGACACTAAAGAAACTAGAGATGATTTGGTGAAATACTATGCTGAAATCACCTATATGGATAGTCTTGTTGGAAACTGTACTAAAATGGTAGATAATCAAAAGAATAAAGACAATACCTTATTTCTTTTTGCAAGTGAACACGGAAGTTCCATGCCATTTGGAAAATGGACTTGTTATAATATGGGATTAAAATCGGCATTTATTGCTCGTTGGCCGAAAGTGATTAAGCCAAATACAAGAACCGATATTTTAGCCCAATATATTGATGTTGTACCAACTCTTTATGAAGCTACAGGTGAGGATCCAGAAACCTTACGTGGAGATAAAGAAGGTAAAATGAAACTAGACGGAAAAAGTTTTTATGCCACTTTAAAGGGAAAATCAAAAGAAGTTCGGGAATTCGTTTATGGAGTTCATACTACTAGAGGAATTAAAAACGGATCCGACAATTATCCAGTTCGATCTATTCAAGATCATGATTATAAATTAATTTGGAATTTAAGTTTTAACGAGCCATTTTTGTCATCGGGATCACAACCCAAAAACAAATTGTATAGCAGTTGGTTGAAATCTACTAGTACAACTCCAAAACAAGCAGCACATGCTAAGTTGTATAGAAACCGCCCAGAATTTGAATTGTATAACATCAAAAAAGATGTTTATGAATTAGATAATTTGGATGGAGAAAAATCATTAGCATCCGTAAAAGGTAAATTGCTTGATGAATTGAAAAAATGGATGGCCGATCAAGGTGACAAAGGAATAAAAACAGAAGCAGAAGCACTAAGACATTTAAAAGGCGATACTTTAAATTGGAAAACTTCCGGAGATTAGTTCAGTTAAAAAAATTTGCTTCAATATCTAACAAATTCAACATGGTAAATCCAAAAATAGTTATTTCATTACTCTTTATTTTTTCAATTGCAAATAGTTCGCAAGCTCAAAACAATAATTTAAAAGAAAGTAGTTTTCCAAAAACAATCGCAATTGACGGACAAGTTCTGCAAAAAAATTTGGAACTAATCACAACTAACGATCTGTATAAAGTGAAAGCTATAACATCAATATTGAAAAAAGCCGACAAATTAGTAGTGGATGGAAAAACCTATTCCGTAATGGATAAAAAGCAAGTTCCGCCAAGTGGAGACAAACACGATTATATGAGCACCGGGCCTTACTGGTGGCCAGATCCTTCTAAGCCCGACGGATTGCCTTATATAAGAAAAGACGGCCAAAGAAATCCAACATATTATGACATCACCGATTCTCAAGAAATAGATAAAGTAGAAGATGGTGTCTTAACTTTAGCCCTAGCTTATTATTTTACAAAAGAAAATAAATATGCCGATTTTGCTTCCAAATTATTAAAAGTTTGGTTTCTAGATGCTGCAACAAAACAAAATCCACATCTAAATTTTGGGCAAGGAATACCGGGCTTAAACACGGGACGTGGAACAGGAATCATAGAAACTCGAGATTTGTTTCGGGTTTGTGATGCAGCTATATTAATTCAAAATACCCAAAATTGGAATGTCAAAGATCATGAAGAACTAAAAAAATGGTTTTCCGAGTATTTAACTTGGATGCTGGAAAGTCCTATTGGGAAAGACGAAGCCGATTCCAATAACAACCACGGTACTTTTTATAGCGAACAAGTTATTGCGTTTGCACTCTTTACAAATAGATTGGATGTTGCTTCTAGTGAAATTGAAATTTTTAAAAATAGAATGGAAAGCCAATTAAAGCCAGACGGAAGTCAGCCATTTGAACTTTCAAGAACAAAGTCCTGGAATTATGTTAATATGAATTTATATGGCTACTTTTTAATTGCAAAATTGGCAGAAAATAACAATATATCCCTTTGGAATCAGCAAATAACTGAAGGTAAAAATATGAAAAATGCGTTAGATTGGATTGTGCCCTATTTAAAAAACGAAAAAAAATGGGAATACGAACAAATTCAAAAAATGGGCTATGAAGAAACCATAAAAATTCTAAAATTGGCAGCCAAAAAATATTCCAATCCAGAGTATGAAAATTTAGCCAAAAGAATAGATTTAAAAGTTTATAATTCAGACATTATTCAATTAACGAATTAAATTTTTTAATATACAAATATGAAAAACACAACAAACCTACTTTTTTTAATAGTATTAGTATGCTTTGGAAATTTATCTGCACAAAAGAAAAAAGAAATTAAAGTTTTCAAAAAACCAAATATTATCTATATTCTAGCTGATGATTTAGGAATTGGTGATGTCAGTTGTTATGGATCGGATAAAAATAAAACACCAATAATTGATCAACTGGCCAAAGGAGGTATTCGGTTCAACCATAGTTATACCGCACCATTATGTGGGCCCTCAAGAGCAATGATTCTTACAGGGCGTTATGCATTTAGAACGGGTGCTGTAAATCAAGATATGGTTGGAAATATTAAACCACAAGATGAGGTGTTAATTCCGTCCGTATTAAAAACAGCAGGGTATGTTACTTCCCTAACCGGAAAATGGAGTCAATTTTCTTTAACCCCCGGAGATTTTGGGTTTGATGATTATTTAACTTTTCAAGGAAGTGGCGATTATTGGAGTACTGAGAAAAAAAAATCAGAAAACTATATTGAAAATGGGGTAAATAAAAAATTAGACAGTCTAACCTACATGCCCGACTTAATGAACAATCACTTAGTAAATTTTTTAACAACCAATAAAGACAAACCGTTTTTTCTTTATTATTCCATGGTGCATGTTCATGCTTTAATACAGCGAACTCCTGACAGCAAACCTGGTAGTGATTTGTATGAAGACAATACAGCATATATGGACAAACTGGTAGGAAAATTATTAAAAACTCTTGATGATTTAAAATTAAGAGAAAATACTTTAATACTATTTATGGGCGATAATGGCACTGCAAATCAATATGCTTTTAGAAGTACTATTGGAGGTAAAACACTATCAGGTAAAAAAGGTACCATGCTAGAATGTGGTAGTTTAGTGCCTACTATTGCCAATTGGCCTGGAGTTATTGAGGAAAATAAAGTAAACAATAATTTAATAGATTCTAGTGACCTACTGCCAACATTTGCCGATTTAGCAGGCGCAAAACTACCTGCCAAAAAAGTTTTAGATGGACGTAGTTTTTTACCGCAATTAATGGGCAAAAAAGGAAATCCTAGAGAATGGATCTTTACTGAACTTGGAAATAAATGGTACGTTCGAGAAGCAAAATGGAAATTAAATCGAGAAGGAGAACTTTTTGATATGAGCAATGCGCCATTTGAAGAAAAATTAGTTACCGATTTAGAATCTAATAAAGAAGCCGCAGAAGCACATAATAGACTACAAAAAGTGCTACAAGAATTAAGTCCTGAAAAAGGTATTTTAGATAATGCCGGAGGAAGCGGAAGACATGCTAGTAATGTAAATAAGAAAAAAGATAAGGTGAAAGAAGATGAATAATATAAATTTTACTTAGAATTTTATTACTATTTTGTTAAATTGTTTCTTATGAATAAAAGAATAATTTTTAAATAATAAATAACTATAAATGTCTTATTTATAGTTATTTAATTAATTTATTAGATGGAATTTGATTATTTTTCTTATTTGATGAATAAGTAATTGTACAATTTTTACCCTAATAACGGATTTCCTCACATTAAATATACTTTATTTTTACCCCTTATTAATTATTTATTTACTTTAATAAATATTTATTAGGTTCTGAAATACTATTGACCAAAAAACCAAATCAATTTTTTAAATTATGAAAAAAACATTTCTATTGGTTCTATTAATTTTTACTTCAATTATTAATGCGCAAACCGATAAATTAAAAATTACAGGAAAAGTAACAGATATACAAGGAAAACCAATTCCAGGTGTTACAGTAACTTTTGAATCAAGCAATACATCAACCGACTTAGATGGAACCTATTCAATCTCAGTTAAAAATTCAAAATCTATTTTGCGGTTTACTTATATAGGTTATGCACCACAAATTGTAGTCGTAGGAAAAAATAAAGCAATAGATATTACATTATCGGAATCCAAAACTGAACTTGATGATGTTGTTGTCATTGGATATGGTACCCAAAAGAAATCCAATGTAACAGGTTCTATTTCTAAATACACTAATGATAAACTAGATGACGCACCTGTTTCTAGATTAGATCAAGCATTACAAGGTAAAATTGCCGGAGTTCAAATTCAAAATATATCTTCTGAAGCTGGTGCAGACACTAAAATTACTATTCGCGGAATAAGTTCTATTAATGCTGGTGCTGATCCATTAGTGGTTGTGGACGGGCAACCAATTCCAGATGGTCTCGCCTCTATTAATATGGCCGATGTAGCTTCAGTTGAAGTATTAAAAGATGCTGCTTCTGCTGCTATATATGGTTCTAGAGGAGCAAGTGGCGTTATATTAATCACAACTAAAAGTGGTAAAGCTGATAAAGCAAAATTTACATTTAAAGTTACTACAGGTGTGAAAATGGATTATAAACGATATAATCTACTTTCTACTTCTGAATATACCCAACTTTTGTTTAAAGAGCAAGCTATACGAAATACTGACCCTGCTATTCAAGCGGAAGGAGTTTCAAATCCGAATGCATTAAATATGTACTATCAAGGGAGTGGAACTAAAATAAATAACTTAATTGCTGCCTACATCATAGAACAAACCATGTTGGGAGGAAAAGGGTATAATTACCAAGATGAAGTGTTGCGTACAGCTAATTATAGAAATATTCAATTAAGCGCTACTGGTGGAACTAAAAGTATGAAATATTTTGTTTCTGGAGGATATCAAACCGACGAAGGAATTATGTTGAAGAGTAATTTTGACAAATTAAATTTTAGAACTAAATTGGATTTAGATTTGAGTAAAAGAGTAAAATTAAGTGTTAACTTAAATCCATCTTTTCAAAGCAAAGATTCACCATCTGAAAACTTAACAAATTTCTGGCGTTATCCAAGTTGGTTGCCGGCATATCATAACAATTTGACTGCTGCTTTCGTAAATCAAATACCTCAATGGGGAGCAATACAAGCAGGTGATTTTGCACAGCCAAGGCACTTTCTTGGGTTAAATTATTTTCCAACTTATCCTGACGGATCGCAACTATTAATGCCTGATGGTAATCCTTATTGGTTAATTGGTGGTGCTCAAACTAATTCGATTACTGGTGGAAATCCATTTAATTCGTCTCAAAATAACCCAATGTCTTCCTTGTTAATGCATGATATTAATGCAAAATCCTATGGCTTACAAAGTGGGGCAACCTTAACTATTAATTTATTACCAGGATTAGATTTCAAAACAATGAATACTTTTTATTTGAAGTATGATACTAAAAATAATTGGTCCGATAAAAATGCTGATGCTGATGGCATGTTAAGTAAAGGGGTTTATTCGTATAATTCTTACATCGATTTATTATCTGAAAATACTTTAAATTATAAAAAAGAATTTGACAATCATTCATTGGACATTGTGGCTGGATACACAATACAAAAAACCAAAACTGAAACTAGTCAAACTACTGGACTTGGTTACCCAAGTAACGATATTAATACTTTAAATAATGCATTATATATTGATAAATCTGGAACCTATGGTTTTAAAAATCAAATAGGATTAATGTCTTATTTAGGGAGGGTAAATTATGCTTTTAAAAATAAATATTTAGTATCTGCTAGTTACCGTGCCGATGGAAGTTCTTATTTTGGACCTGGTCGCAAATGGGGTTCTTTTCCTGCTGCTTCTATAGGATGGGCTGCTAAAAAAGAATCTTTCTTAAGTAAAGTAGATTGGTTAAGCAAATTGACGTTCAGATCTAGTTATGGAGTTTCAGGAAACAACCGCATATTAAATTATGGTTTCCAAAACTTACTTTATAGCGCTAATTATACATTTGGCCCTGGTACTGGTTCTCAATCTTCTGGTCAAGCTCAAACTTCTACAATTACTTCTAACAGTGATATTACTTGGGAAAGCACGTATCAAACTAATTTTGGATTGGATTTTTCTATACTTAAAAACCGAGTTAATTTAACTGTTGATGTATATAGATCATTGACAGATAAATTATTATTGCAGCAAGCCCAAATGGCTTTTTCTGGTGTGCCTTTGGCATGGAATAATATTGGAAGTCTTTATAATAAAGGTTTTGAAATTGAATTATCTTCTACTAATATTAAAACAAATTCTTTTAAATGGACTACATCTGCTAATTTATCGCATACTGAAAATAAAATTAGAGAATTAGGAAACGAAGCTTATTTGCTAAATTATGGTGAAAGAAATGAAATATATAAGAGCATAGTAGGAGGTCCACTAATTCAATATTTTGGATATAAAACAAATGGAATTTGGACTTCTCAAGCTGAAATTAATGCCTCTGGATTAACTTCAAATCTTCCATCAGCCTTAAGACCTGGAGGGTTAAAATTGGTTGATGTTAATGGTGATGGTGTTTTAGATACAAACGATAGAACAATAATAGGTAATCCATATCCTGATTTCACTTGGGGATTAACAAATACATTTACTTATAAGGCACTTGATTTTAGCTTTACTTGGCAAGGGGTTCAGGGAGGCAAATTAATAAATGGAGATGCTAACTATAGCGAAACAAGATCTAGAAACGTAAGTTATAACTCAAACCGTTGGTTAAGTCCGCAAAACCCTGGAGATGGAAAAACGCCTTATGAGGATATTGGTTTCAACTGGATGCTTACCGATTATGTAGTTGAGGATGCTTCCTATTTCTCTCTAAGAGATGTTAGTTTTGGATATAAATTACCGGAAAAATTTGCGAAACAAATTGGATTGTCTTCTTTACGATTATATACCACTGCTCAAAACGTATATTTCCATTTTGCAAGTGGTTACAGAGGGATAAACCCTGAAGGAAGAGCAACATCAGGACCTTATTCATCTGCCCTTATTGGTGGATACCAAAGAGGAAGTTTCCCAATGGTTAAATCATTTGCATTTGGAGTTGATATTAATTTTTAATCTATAATCATGAAAAATTTAGTAAAATATTTTAGTGTTTTTATTGTGTTTATAACTTTTGGTTGTACAGATGTTATTGATTTAAAATCAGAATCTAATATTAGTGTAGAAAATTTTTATGCTAATTATACTGACCTTCAAGTAGGGTTGACAAGTTGTTATAAAGGAATGCAAGCGCCTTTGTCTGAAGAATGGTCTATGACAGAACTTCGAAGTGATAATACAGTTGAAAATTCGGGCACTAGTACTTCAACAGTTAAGCATGATTTAACTTATTTAGATCAGTTTTATCCTCCTGCTACGCACCAAGGTGTTTACAATTATTGGCTTAAAACGTATAATAATATTCGAAATACTAATATTGTTATGAATGCGGCTGGAGCTAATTATAATGAATCTAATGGAACTATAGAATATGCTCCTGTAACTATACCAGTAACTTTACCGCAATGTAAAAGTATTGCTGCTGAAGCATCTTTTATTAGAGCCTATCACTACTTTAATTTAGTACGTCTTTTTGGAGGAGTCTTTTTAATTCATGAGCCTATCACTCCGGAACAAGCTAAACAAATAAACCGTACATCGGTAACTGCTATGTATAATCTTATTGAAGCAGATTTGAAAAACGCTATTACTAATGGTATAAGCTCTTCTTATTCTGGAAATTCTTCCGATTTAGGACATGCAAATAAATGGGCGGCTGAGGCATTATTAGCTAAAGTTTATTTAACTTTAAATAGAAAAGCAGAGGCATCAGTATTACTTCAAGATGTAATTAATAATTCAGGATACAGTCTTCAATCTACATATGCAAATGTGTTTTCTGTTAACAACGAGATGAATTCAGAAATTCTTTTTGCAGTTCGTTTTAAAGGGGGTGGTTTAGGAATGGGAAATCCATTGCCAAATAATTTTGCCCCTGTAAATAGTGGAAATGCAATTATTAATGGTGATGGAGACGGCTATAATTCTCCTGCATTAGAAATAATAAAAACTTCATCCTCTTATACTAATTATATTGACCCATCTGCAGCTAGATTCGCTACTAATATTAGCTCTTTTACTAAAGGAAATGCTGCAACATCTTATTTTGTAAATAAATACATGTCACCAACTATAATTGCTTATGATGCCGAAAGTGATTGGCCGGTATTACGTTATGCAGATGTACTATTAATGAAGGCTGAAGCAGATGGAAACGTAGCTTCAAGTTTAACTTATATTAATCAAGTTCGTGTAAGAGCAGGATTAGCTGCTCTTACTTCAATATCTGTGAGCACAACTGCAAATTTTGAAAAAGCATTAGCATCAGAAAGAAGATGGGAATTTGCCTTTGAGAACCAACGATGGTTTGATATCATGCGCTTTACTACCACTACGACCACTATGTCGCCTGCTACAGATCAATTTCCAAATCTAAAAATTCAAGGAGCAGAATATGTTATGAAAAAACATCTTAATAACATGTGGTCTAAAGTATATTCTGGATTTACAGTATTGCCTATTTCGCTTACTCAATTACTATCCAATGCAAATCCGGATCGTTTCTTATTGCCAATTCCACAATATGAAATTGACACCAATTCGTTTATAACAATTCAACAGAATCCTAGTTATTAATAAATTAAAAACAGTGTATAAAATTTATACACTGTTTTTTTTAATTTTGAAACATAAAAAAATACTACAATGTCTGCATCCTACCAAACAAGATATGCTTCTAGCCCAAAAGCGGTAAAGCAATATGACACCCAACAATTAAGAGAGGAATTCTTAATTGATAATCTAATGCAATTAGGGAAAGTGAATTTAACTTACTCTCACTACGATAGATATATTGCAGGTTCTGCAGTACCTTTAGAGCCTCTCACTTTAGAAACTATAGACCCGTTAAAATCTTCTTACTTTCTTGAAAGAAGAGAATTAGGAATTATTAATGTTGGCGGAAATGGTTCTGTGTTTGCAGATGGAATGACTTATGAATTAGGGTTTAAAGATTCTTTATATCTAGGTTGTGGTAATAAAGAGGTTATTTTTAATAGTGAAGATCCATCTAATCCAGCATTGTTTTATTTGAATTCTGCTCCTGCACATACTAATTATCCAAATAAAAAAGTTAGTCTTGCTGAGGCAAATAAATTACAGTTAGGTTCAATGGAAACTGCTAATCACAGAACGGTTAACCAAATGATTATTGG
>CANFNV010000014.1 GCA_947448525.1 Flavobacteriaceae bacterium
AGCAATACCTTGTTAGGCTATTATTCTGGTAGAGGAATTACAGATGGTAGTAAAAACACTTTTATAGGATCTAATATTAATTTAGGGAATGTATCTAACAATATTGCTTTATCTGATGGAGATGGTAATGTTAGATTGCGTTATGATGGTACAAAATGGAATATGGCTTCTAATTATCTTACATTCGATAATGGAATTGTAATGGGTGCTGATCGCAATGGTAATAATACTAATACAGTTGTTGGTTATAATGCTTTAAATTACAATAATAGCCTTAATACGGGTTATCATAATACTGCTTTAGGTTATAATACATTAGGTAACAATACTTCAGGTATTCAAAATACAGCTAGTGGTTTTAATGCTTTAGCGAACAACACCACTGGAAATTACAATACTGCAAATGGATTTGGTACTTTGCAAGCAAATAGTACGGGTAACCTAAATATTGCTATGGGACTTTATGCATTAGGCAACAATACTACTGGAAACAATAACGTTGCCATTGGTTATGCTGCTATGGACAACCATTATTCTGGGGATAGGAATACAGCAATTGGAAATAATACCAAAATTTCAAATAATGTGGAGAATAGTATTGCAATTGGAAATGATGCCTCTGTAGGAAGTAGTAATACTATACAATTAGGAAATGGAGGGATTACAGATGTTTACACCAGTGGAGCAATCCATGCAACTGGATTTCAGACATCTTCTGACAGAAGATTGAAAACAAATATTGAGCCTATTCAAAATAGTATAGAGACAATCATGAAATTAAATCCTGTTAATTATGATAAAAAGAATTCTTTGGAGTCAAAAGAGTATTTCAAAAAAGAGAATGGATTTATTGCGCAGGAAATTCAAAAAGTATTGCCTTTTATAGTAAAAGAAGGTACGGATAAAGACAAATTGTTATCTGTTGATTATACTTCTATAATTCCTGTTTTAACTAAAGGTATTCAAGAACAACAAAAACAAATTGAAGAACAACAAAAACAAATTGATAAGTTAAAAGCATTAGTTGAACAAATGCTTACTAAAAAGAATTAATAAAGTATTTTTTTAATGAAGATACTATATTATAAATTGTGTATATAAAAAAATGAGGGTTTATAAAACTCTCATTTTTTATATACGAAAGGATTAACAACTCATATCTCAAAAAAAACTATTTTGTATTTTATCACTCTCAAAATTCTTTTGTTAAGCTGCGTTTTTTTTATATAGTCATCACTAATAATTTTTTTTTAAGTGTAATGATGTATTAGTTTAATTAAAATGTTACTGATTAACAACAAAAGTACTCCTGTTTCGATGTAAATTGTGTGTTTAGCAATTTATAGGAAAGTATATTTATATATAGTATTTTAGGATTGAATAAGCTTCGGCAGCAGGTCGAATTGTGCAAAATAATAGTTTGGGTTTGTTTTCAAATTACAGTTAGGGAATTTATATTTTGAAAATAATTTCTAACGGAATAACCTCAGAACATAAAATTGTTAAAGAGTAACACTTTCTTTAAAGGTCTTGGGCAAAAAAAATACCGCCAATTGGCGGTATTTAAATTACTATAGATACTAAAGCTTTATTTTGACAGTACTACTACGTCAATAACATGAATTACTCCATTAGACGACTTAATATCTACTGCTGTAACTTTAGCTTTGTTTCCTTTTTCGTCGGTTAAAACAACATTTTTTCCCATAATTTTATCTACTAACGTACCTCCATTAATGGTTGTTAAAGTGGCAGAACCTTTCCCTTTCTTGATTGTTGCAATTATAGCTTTACTGTCTATGGGATAATTTTGGTTTTGAACACCTGTATAACCTTGTAAAAAAATCTGTAATTAGCTTACTAACACTAGCCCAAGGTATTCGCTGGTGGCATACTTTTTTTCATCCATCGAGGCAAAAGTAGCCCAAACGTGCACTTTAAGCCCAGATAAAAAGGTAGGTAAGGTAAGAGTTCCAGTACCAAGCGTTCTAGTACCCGCATTCAAAGAAAAGATCGTTGTTTTGGAGCTAGGTTCATAGATCGCCATGACTAATTGGTCAGTCGCTTCTGCATCACCAATACCACTGTTGTTGGTCCACGTAATGGTAATGCTTTGTCCAGCACCTGCGTTGGCTGTCCCATTGTTAAGCCCGAGTAAACTACCTCGGCTAATCAACACTCTGTTGTATTCCCATTCAAAGTTGGGGGCAACATAAGTTACCGCTTCTTTCATGGTGTAGGACATGGCTTGGTTGCGTCGGGTTTTCACCTCGGTATTGCTCCCAAAATACCGACTTACAATCGGGTTTATTGGTGTTAAAAATGCTGTTACCATCGTGAATTTTTCACGTTGCAACATTTGATTTAGCGTTGCGGGTTTGCTGCTCTTACGAGGTAAACTTCGCATTACGTCTTTGCCGCGCCATGTGGCGCCTACTACTGGTCCGACCTTGCCGGAGAAAGCACCAATGATGCCTTTTTCATATGTTCCCATTTTAATATTTTTTAAGGGATTAAACAATAATTTCATGTTGACTAAAGTGCGCACTCATTCAACAAGTCAAAAATACCTATAAAACACACACTAAAAATATAATGAACTGAAATAGAGGTATTTGAAATAAATTAAAAACTTTTGAAACTCCTTGCAATCGTTTAACAACAAATGCACGTATTTGAATGGGTTTGAAAGGAAATGAAGGGTTTTGAAAGGTTGTCGGGTGAAAAGTGGGGGTTTTGTTCGAGTCTTGTTTGCATCACGTTCGTAATTGCTTTGGATGCGGTGGTGGGAAGTGTTGCAAAAATTGGATTTTTGAGGAGAAAGGACGAGGGAAAGTAGGAAGGATTGAAAGTAAATATATCAAAGGATTTAAAATCTCGCAGGTAGGGTAAGTAACACATGGTTAAACTTCAACTTTCGTTAATCAAAACTGATTTTTAAAATTTAAATAATGTCGAATAACGAATAAGAAATGTTGCATATTGAAATAGAAAAACTTTGCGTACCTCCGTGCTTTACTTTGTGCAACTCTGTGTAACTAAAACAAGGATTGTTAAAGGGAAAAACTCCTACAGAGCAGGTCGTGAAATCTATAATAAATGGGAGTTGACCATTTTCTCCTTCAATGATTTAGAGAAGAAACTTTCGGGATACAAGAACTTATTTCCAAACGTGGTATAAGGTATTTTATCGGTTTTACGGTACCGCCACAAAGTACTATCACTAATATTAAATCGTGACTTTACTTGAAAAGCATCCAACCACCTTTCTTTTACTTGGGGCTGTTGTAGTTTTTTGACGGTTTCTTCCAATTCTGAAATGCGTGTTTGTAATATTTCATTTTTTGATTTCATGGCAAATATTTATTTTAACATTATTTATATAAACGCTTGATACAAAGATAATTCAAGGAAATAACAATTAAAATGATTCTTATTCACAATCGGCTGTAGTTTTCAACAATCTGCAATAAAAAATCTACTAAATTCAATTTTTTAATATGTTGATATATAATAGTTTACAAGTATTTAAAAATTAAAAATCTCAATAAAATATGAAATTCATGGTTTTTAGTAATTTAGTTTCGTTAAGTTTTAATAGAGTGGTTTTTGGTAAAAAGTGCAGATTTTTTTATTACTATTTGCCGATACAGAAGTTAGCAAAGATATTGCCTAACAATTCATCGTTAGTTACTTCGCCCGTAATCTCTCCAAAGTAATATAAAGCTTGTCGAATATCAATTGCCATAAGGTCAGAAGATAGGTTAGAACTCAAGCCAAATTTTACTTTTTGTATTTCTTCTAATGCTTTCAGTAATGAATCGTAATGTCTTGTATTAGTGATTATTGTTTCATTATTTCTTAGTGCCCCTGTATTAACAAAAGAAAGTAAGGTGTTTTTGAGTTCGTCGATGCCTGTTTTGTTTTTAGCGGAAATTTTAATGGATAATGGATAATTAATAATGGATACTTTTTCCAATAAAATTTCGGTTTGCTTATGATTTAATGAATCAACTTTATTGACAACAACAATTAGCGGCTTTTGAGGAAACTGATTTTTAATCTTTTCTATTTCAATTTTTACAGTAGTATCATTATCAATAATTAATTGTAAACTATCAATTAAAAATAGTACCACTTGCGCCTGTTCTATTTTTTCAAATGTTTTTTTTATTCCGACACGTTCAACTACATCAATAGTTTCTCGAATTCCTGCGGTATCAATAAATCGGAAGCCAATGCCGCCTATGACCAACTCGTCTTCAATAGTATCTCGAGTGGTGCCTGCAATTTCTGAAACTATCGCGCGTTCTTCATTCAATAAGGCATTTAGTAAAGTCGATTTTCCCACATTAGGTTCGCCCACAATTGCCACCGGAATTCCGTTTTTAATCACATTTCCAATTGAAAAGGAATCGATTAAACGTTTTAATACAAACTCAATTCTATTTAATAATTCAGTAAATTGGGTTCTGTCGGCAAACTCAACATCTTCTTCTGCAAAATCCAATTCGAGTTCGATTAATGAAGCAAAATTTAATAATTCCTCTCTTAATTTTGAGATTTCATTACTGAATCCTCCCCGCATTTGCTGCATCGCAATTTGATGACTCGCTTCGTTGTCAGATGAAATCAAATCGGCAACAGCTTCTGCTTGCGATAAATCGATTTTCCCGTTCAAAAAAGCACGAAGCGTGAATTCACCCGCTTGTGCTATTCTACAGCCTTTCCGCACGAGCAATTGAATAATTTGTTGTTGGATAAAAGTCGAACCGTGACACGAAATTTCAATAACGTCTTCTCCGGTATACGAATTTGGGTTTTTGAAAATGGACACCAATACTTGGTCGAATATTTTATGGTCTTCAACAATTGTTCCTAAATGAATGGTATGTGTTTTTTGTTGGGTAATGTCTTTATTTGAAACCGATTGAAAAACCTCTGAAGCAATAGTAATCGCATTTTTTCCAGATATACGAATAATGGCTACTGCACCAGCACCAGAGGGCGTTGCCAAAGCAACAATGGTTTCGTTATACATCATAATCGGATTATTTTAAGAAGTACAAAGATACCAATTTAAAATTCATTTTAAAAATAGTAATTCTTGTTGTGTTGTTTCGATTCTTTTTTATAAATATGTATTATTCTTGAATTGCAATTCTTTTTTTTATCTCCTACTACACTAAGGGATTTTTTACTTTAGCAGGTTTATAGGAAAACTTCTGATGTAAAAAAAAATCCGCAAACTCAGGTGATATTTGCGGAGCTTTTATTTACAACTCATTTCAAGCAGGTTTAGTTTAAGGTTCTTTAGTAAAAATATAATTTACACCATTTGCTGTTATTGTTAATTTATCTCCATTAATTGTGAAAGGATAAGTAATATTTTCTTTGAATACTAAAGTTGTTGAAGGGGTTGGATTTCCTGCAAGACTCGGTCCAATTAAAATTGTTCCGTTAGGTTTGTTATAGGTGTAGATAACTTTATTAACATATGAACCTTGTTCAAAAGTACTACTAACGGTGCCGCTGCTAAATGGGTTATTTAATATTCCAAAATAAACATAATAAATGTATGTTCCATTTGTGTTTTTAAGAGCGTAGTCACTTGGATAAAGAATTGATGGAGTAACATCTGTTGCAACAGAATCAGAATTTGATTTTGAACAAGAAAATGTTGTTAATGTGATAATTGAAATTAAAACAAGTTTGATTTTTTTCATTTTTTTTAAATTTAGTTTATTTACATTTTTTTAGTTTTAAGTCATACTTTTTTATTATTATCAATAGACATCACGAACTTGTAAATGTTTTGGATACAATTATTAAATTTCAAATTTACATATAATATTTTAAAATCATCCATCGGTCATTTATTTTATATTATTACATCAAACTACAACCAAGATAATATTTATATAAACTAAGGTCTAATTTTTTTAGCTTAAATTTGAAAACAAAATTGAATTGGAATAGTAAGGATATTTAAATGAAAAACCTCACTCTTATAAGACATGCTAAATCCAGTTGGAAAATTGGTGTAAAAGATTTTGATCGGGATTTATTGAATATCGGAATTGAAAAGGCACTCAAATGCGCCAATAAAATTCACAAAGAAATTGATTTAAATGCGGTTATTTGGTCAAGTCCTGCACTAAGAGCTTATAAAACCGCTCAAATTTTTACGGATTGTTGGAATCTTAATCCCGAAAGAATTCATTTAATGGATGATTTATATACTTTTGAATTGACCCAATTTGAAGAAATTGTTAAATCTTGCCCAAATAACATCAATACGTTAATTCTTTTTGGTCATAATAGTGCCATTACAGATTTTGTTAATAAATTTGGAACTATTTTTATTGATAACGTACCCACTTCTGGATTGGTTTCTATTAATTTTGAAACTGACGATTGGAAAAAAATCGAAAAAGGGCATACCATTAAAACACTATTTCCAAGAACTATTTAATATGAATTTAGAACATAAATACCGCTATATTGATCGAGAAAAAAGTTGGTTGAACTTTAACGCAAGAGTGTTACAAGAAGCAGCCGACGAAACAGTCCCGCTTTTAGATAGATTTCGCTTTTTAGGAATTTTTTCTAATAATTTAGATGAGTTCTTCAGAGTTCGTTTTGCTGCAATTCGCAGGTTAAGTCTTACGGGAGTCACTGGTGAAAAAGTCCTTGGAGGTATCACGGCTCAGCAATTGGTAAAAGACATTACCGATATTGTAATTAAACAACAAACCGAAAGTTTGCGGATTCTTGAAATCATTGAAAAACAACTCGAAAAAGAAAACATCATTATTGTGGATGAAAATAGTCTTTGTGAAGAACATCAGAACTTTGTCCACGATTTATTCATCCAAAAAGTAAGTCCCGAATTAGTTACAATTATATTAAATGACTTGGCCGAATTTCCTTTGCTTAAAGATACTGTGGGTTATTTGGCTATTAAATTGGTAATGAAAAACGATGAAAAACCCAAAGTTCTCGGACTGGTAAAACCCAAAAAGGAAATTCGATATGCCATTATCGAAATCCCAAAAAACATTAATAGAATTGTTGTACTTCCAGAAATTGATGAAAAAAAATACATCATGTTGCTCGACGACGTCATTAGATATAATTTAGAGAGTATTTTCAACATTTTTGATTATGAAAGCATTTCAGCAAAGATGATAAAAATTACGCGTGACGCACAGTTGGATATTGATAGCGACATGAGCAAGAGTATGTTACAGAAAATTGCAACTTCTGTTAAAGAACGACGAGTTGGTGAACCCGTTCGATTTGTTTATGATAGTACAATGGACAAAGACGCGTTAAATTTCTTTCTTACCCGAATGAAGATTGATGCTTCTGATAGTATAATTCCGGGTGGCCGTTACCACAATCGCAGGGATTATATGAATTTTCCTAATTTAGGACGATTTGATTTGTTGTATCAACAAAAACTTCCGTTGCCCATTTTAGGTCTTTCTTTAGAAGGTAGCATTCTCAACAAAATTGCCCAACGCGATTATTTAATTTCGGCGCCCTACCAATCGTTTTCATATTTAATTAAGTTCCTTCGAGAAGCTGCTTTAGATCCGAAAGTGGCCACGATAAAAATTACGTTATACCGATTAGCCAAAAATTCTCAAATTATTAGTTCGTTAATCAATGCGGCAAAAAATGGAAAGCGTGTCATAGTTCAAATTGAACTTCAAGCAAGATTTGATGAAGCAAGTAATATTTCTTATGCCGAACAAATGCAACAAGAAGGAATTGAATTGATATTTGGGCTGAAAGGATTGAAAGTGCACAGTAAAATTTGTGTAATTGATCGACTGGAAGATGGAAAAGTGAAACGATACGGTTTTATTTCAACTGGAAATTTCAATGAGTCTACGGCAAAAGTGTATACCGATGTAACTTTGTTAACCAGTCATCAGCAAATTTTAAAAGACATCACCAAGATATTTGAGTTTTTTGATATCAATTACCGATTGCACCGATACAAACACTTAATTGTATCGCCACATTATTCGCGTTCTAAATTTAATAAACTTATTGATAGAGAAATTCACAATGCACAAGCCGGAAGACCAGCATATATTAATCTAAAAATGAACAGTCTTTCTGATTTTGAAATGATTGATAAACTCTATGATGCCAGTAATGCTGGAGTGAAAATTAAACTGCAAATAAGAGGAATATGTTCGCTAATTCCAGGTGTAAAAGGAATGAGTGAAAATATAGAAGCCATCAGTATAGTTGACAATTTCTTGGAGCATTCTCGAATATTTATTTTTTGTAACGACAACAATCCAGATGTTTTTATTTCATCAGCAGATTTTATGACAAGAAATCTTGATGGAAGGGTAGAGGTTACTTGTCCAATTTATCAAGAAGATATAAAAAAACAACTTATTGATAATTTTGAGTTGGGGTGGAAAGGAAATGTAAAAGCCCGTTTCCATTCTGAAAAATTAGATAATAAATACAGAATTCGCAAAGAAAACGAACCCGTTTTTAGAGCCCAACTGGAAACTTACAATTATTATAAACAACAAGAAGATGATTTAGCAAATAACTAATAATTTTTAAATACAAAATCTACAACCCAACTATAAATGATTTCAATAAAAAAATATGCAGCAATTGATGTGGGTTCTAATGCCATGAGATTGCTAATAACAAATATAGTAGAACAAGAAGATAAAGAAACACAATTTAATAAATCATCTTTAATTCGTGTTCCAATTCGTTTGGGTCAAGACGCTTTTACAGTTGGAGAAATCACTCAAGAAAATATTGATAGAATGGTAGATGCAATGAAAGCATTTAAGCTTTTAATGAAAGTTTACAAAGTAGAAAAGTATAAAGCATGCGCCACATCTGCAATGCGCGAGGCCTATAATGGAAAAGAAGTGGTTAAAATCATCAAACAAAAATCGGATATAGATGTTGATATTATTGACGGAAAAGTGGAAGCTGCTATAATTGCTTCTTCCGATTTGCATAGTTTCTTGAGAACCGACAAAACTTTTCTTTATGTTGATGTTGGTGGAGGAAGTACGGAGTTTTCATTATTTTCAAATCAAAAAATGATTGCTTCCAAATCTTTTAAAAACGGAACGGTTCGGTTGTTGAATAACATGGTTAATGAGGTTGTTTGGCAAGAAATTGAAAAATGGATTAAAACCAATTGCGAGTCCTTTGATACAATTACACTAATTGGTTCGGGTGGAAACATCAATAAAATTCATAAATTATCAGAAAAACATCAAGATAAACCCTTGTCTTATGTTTACTTATCGTCTCAATATCAGTATTTTAATTCGCTAACTTATGAGCAACGGATTGCCGAATTGGGTTTGAATACAGATCGTGCCGATGTTATCGTTCCTGCTCTAAGAATTTATTTGAATGCTATGAAATGGAGTGGTGCAAGACAAATTTATGTGCCTAAAATCGGACTTTCAGACGGAATTGTAAAAGCATTATATTATGGTAAAATTTAATTTTTAAAATATGAAAAACTTCAAATTTATTCTCGGATTAGCCCTTTTTGCTCTTTTAATTTCTTGCAAAAATGACGAAAAAACGACTACTTATTTTAATTCTGATGAGAGTGGAATTAAGATGGGTGGTGTCAAAATGATTACTATTCAAACTCCAAAAGGTAAATTCAAAGTATGGACAAAACGCTTTGGAAACAATCCTAAAATTAAATTATTATTACTAAATGGTGGACCAGGAATGTCCCATGAATATTTTGAGTGCATGGAAAGTTTCTTGCCTAAAGAAGGAATTGAGTTTATTTATTATGACCAATTAGGAACCGGATTTTCTGACAATCCAAAAGATACAACGATGTGGGATTTACCGCGATATGTTGAAGAAGTAGAGCAGGTTAGGGTAGCGTTAAACCTGAATAAAGATAATTTTTATTTGTTGGGTCACTCTTGGGGCGGAATTCTCGGTATGCAATATGCGTTAAAATACCAACAAAACATGAAAGGATTGATTGTCTCCAATATGATGGCAAGTTGCCCAAAATATGGCGAATATTCTAAAATTTTAGAAAATAAGATGGATCCAGAAGTGCTCAAAACCATTAAAGAATTGGAGTCAAAAAAAGACTTTTCAAATCCTAAATACATGGAATTGTTAAGGAATAATTTTTATAACGAACACATTTTAAGATTGCCGGTAAAAGATTGGCCAGAACCTGTAAACAGAGCATTTAGTAGATTGAATTCTTCGTTGTACATCACAATGCAAGGACCAAGCGAACTCGGATTATCAGGAAAATTAACCCATTGGGATGTTTCTAAAGAATTGAAAGATATCACTATTCCAACACTAGTGATAGGAGCAAAGCACGACACTATGAATCCGGAATACATGAAATGGATGGCAACCCAATTTAAAAATGGAACTTATCTGTATTGCGTAAACGGAAGTCACATGAGTTTTTACGACGACCAAAAAACATATATGAACGGATTAATTGATTTCTTGAAAAAAGGAATGAATTAAAAAAAGCCAAATTCAAAAGTCAAAAGTCAATTTCAAAAGTGAAAGCTATATGGCATAAGTTAAAACAGAAAACTAACAAAACACAATTATGAGTTATAAATTTTTTCGTACAACTCATTGTATTTCTCTCTTACAATTTTGCGTTTCAATTTTAGCGTAGGCGTGAGTTCGCCGCCATTAATACTCCAAACAGTTGGAGTCAACTCAAATTTTTTGATTTTTTCCCAATTGCCAAATTTTTCATTGTAAAAATCAACTTCTTCTTGTATTTTATGAAGCACTTTTTTGTTACAAATTAGTTCTTCATTGGAATTTCCGCAATCAAATCCTTCTTGTGCTGCCCAACCTTTAATGTAATCAAAATTAGGTTGGATAAAAGCCGCAGGCATTTTTTCGCCATCGCCTATAACCATCATTTGTTCAATAAATAAGGATTGTTTCATGGTGTTTTCAATAACTTGTGGTGCAATGTATTTTCCACCCGAAGTTTTGAACATTTCTTTTTTTCGGTCGGTAATTTTTAAAAATCCTTCCGAATCAATTTCACCAATATCTCCTGTGTGAAAATAGCCGTCATAAATTGTTTCATTTGTTAGTTTTTCATCTTTATAATATCCCATCATTACGTTGGGACCTTTGCAGAGAATTTCACCATCAGCAGCAATTACGACTTCCACATTCTGAATTGGTTTTCCCACTGTTCCAACTTTAAAAAGTCGGTTTCGAGAGTCATTTACAGTTATTACTGGAGATGTTTCTGTAAGTCCATAACCTTCCATTACAGGCATTCCTGCTGCTGCAAATATTCTTGTTAGCCTTTGTTGCAAAGCCGCACTACCAGAAACCATTACGGTTAAATTTCCGCCCAAACCTTCTTGCCATTTGCTAAAGATTAATTTTCGTGCAATTTTTAATTGAAATTCATACCAGAATCCATTGGCGCCATAAGGTTCATATTTTAATCCTAAGTCAACTGCCCAAAAGAAAAGGTTTTTCTTAATCCCGGTAAGTGCAGACCCCTTTTCAATAATCTTATCATAAACTTTTTCCAATAATCGAGGCACAACAGAGAAAACAGTTGGTTTAACTTCTTTAATATTATCCGAAAGTTTGTCAATACTTTCAGCAAAATAAATCGAAACGGAATAATATTGATAAATGTATAGAATTACGCGTTCAAAAATGTGACATATTGGCAAAAAACTCAATGCTCGACTCGTACTTTCTTTAAATGGAATTCTAGGCGCACTATCCAAAACATTGGAAACAATATTATGATGTGAAAGCATGACACCTTTAGGTTTTCCAGTAGTTCCAGAGGTATATATTATGGTAGCTAATTCATTGGGATTGACATTGTTTTTACAAGCTTCAACATCCTCTTGATTGGCTTTGTCTTCTCCCAAAATTAAAAGTTCTTTCCAGTTTTTATTTCCCTCAATTTCATTAAACGAATACACTTCTTTTAGCAGCGGGAGATTGTTTTTAATGAGATGCACTTTCCGCAAAACATCTGCGTCAGAAACAAAACAAAAGCTAGCTTCACTATGATTTAAAATGTATTCATAATCTTCTTCCGATATGGTTGGATAAATTGGAACAGTTTGTGCTCCAATTTGTAACACGCCAATATCAATAATATTCCATTCTGTTCTATTACTTGTAGATATTATTGCAATTTTATCATTTTTTTTAACACCAAGCCGCAATAAAGCTCTTGAAATAGCATTGGATTTATCAATATATTCTTGTGTTGATGTCTTAACCCATTCTCCATTATATTTAGTAACGAGGCAATCTGGAATATTGTTTTTTTCTAATTGATGGTACGGAAAATCGAAGAGACGCGTGATGTTACTCATTATAAAAAGTACTAATTTGATGCAAATTAATTAATAAATTATATATTAACAATATATTTTCAATTATAGTTTTTGTATTTAGTAATTTTGTCAAAAATTTATCAAATTCACATGAGACAATTTCATCGGTTCAACGAATATAAAGTGTTGTTTTACAGAATAGGATTGGCGTATCTTTTTTATATGATTGCCCGAATTTTGTTTTTTGTTTACAATAAAAATTTAATAAAAATTGATTCGGCTTCCGAATTTATTTCCCTTGCCTATCACGGTATAGTATTTGACACAACCTCAATTATTTATATCAATTCATTATTCATTTTATTATCACTTTTGCCACTTGTTGTCAATACTAAAAAGGGATTTCAAAGTTTTTTGTTTTATCTCTATTTCAGTACTAATTTAATAGCTTACACGGCAAATTTTATTGATTTTATTTATTACAAATACACATTCAATAGAAGCACGATTGCTTCATTGGATACATTAGAAAACGAAACTAATAAAACACGCTTGTTTTTGAATTTTGCTGTCGAATATTGGCACGTTTTTCTGCTCTTTTTCTTGTGTGCTTTTATTTGGATTTATTTGTACAAAAAAGTGCGAGTAGATTATCACAAACATCAAATAAATATCAGATTTTTTCTGCTTTCAACGCTGATTTTTTTACTATTAACCACATTGTCCATTGGCGGAATTCGTGGCGATTTTAAAAAAAGTACGCGCCCAATCAATTTACTAGACGCCAGCCGATATGTAACCGATGCTTCTCAAGCCGATTTTGTATTAAACACTCCTTTTGCTATAATACGAACATATGGTGCTAATTCGTTTTATAAACTCAATTTGGTAGATAATACTACTATTGACTCCTTATTAGTACCTGTAAAACAGTATAAAAACAATCCAAAAACTAAACCCAATATCGTAATTTTTATTTTAGAAAGTTATGGTCGAGAATATATCAGTTCTTTCAATAAGAATAGTAAAGATAAAGGATACAGAGGATATTCCCCTTTTGTGGATTCGTTGGCACAACACAGTTTGATTTTTACAAATGGTTATGCAAATGGTTATAAATCCATACACGGAATGTCATCGGTATTGGCTGGAATCCCTTCATTTAAAGATGCTTTTACATCATCACCTTATCCAAAACAAAAAATTCAATCGTTGGTGTCAATTTTAAAGAGTGAAGGTTATGATACTTCTTTTTTTCATGGCGCACCAAACGGATCTATGGGGTTTTTAGGTTTCGGAAATATTTTAGGATTCAATCATTATTATGGTAAATCAGAATATAACAATGATAATGATTTTGATGGGTCTTGGGGAATTTGGGATGAACCATTCTTTCAGTATTTTAATAAAACACTTTCTAAAAAGAAATCGCCGTTTATGGCTACGTTATTTTCGGTTTCTTCTCACGAACCTTACGTGATTCCACAAAAATATGAAGGCAAATTTCCAAAGGGTGATATCCCAATTCATCAATGTATTGGCTATACCGATTTTTCTTTAAGAAAGTTTTTTAATGCTGCCAAGAAAGAAGCTTGGTACAATAATACCATTTTTGTTTTAGTAGCCGATCATGATAATTTGATTCATTATGATGAATATTATAAGGATCAAAATTTCCATACGGTGCCAATTGTATTCTTTACTCCAAATGAAAAATACAAAGGAGTTAACAACGATTGGGCGCAACAAATAGATATTTATCCAACTCTTATGGATATGATTGGTTATGAGAAACCCTTTAGAAGTTGGGGACGAAGTTTGATTAGTAAGGATAAAGTTTCGCCCTTTGTAATGCGCTACTCTTCTGATAAATATCAAATGATGAGTGGTAATTATATTTGTACTTTTGACGGCGAAAAAGCAGTTGGATTTTATCAAAAAGACGATAAAGAGTTAAAAAATAATTTGATAAACCAACGCACTGCCGAAATGAATTTATTAGAAAAACGTTGTAAAGCATTCCTTCAAGATTATATGGAACGCATTATGGATAAAAAATTAGATAAATAAAATGAGTTTCAAAAAGAAAATAATAGGAGTTGCGCTAGTTTTAGTTTTGCTTGTAACTGTAAAATATGTTTACGACCGACACCTTAATCATAATTTTAGGACTATTACGGAAGGTAAAGTATATAAAAGTGGAGTTATTCCTCCAGATGAAATTGCAGATTATGTAAAAAAGTACCACATCAAATCTATTGTCGATTTACGTTTTCCTGGAACGGGTGATGATGTCAATAATCCTGAAATTCCGGCCGAGTTGTCAGCTGAAAAAAATGCTGTTGAAAAACTAACCGGAGTAAACTATTTTAATGACGGGTCTGATCAAGTGCCAAATCAAAAAAACTTAGATTTATTTTTTAAGATAATGGACAATAAAGATAATTATCCCGTTTTAATTCATTGTTATCACGGAATAGGTCGCGCCCAATTATATTCTGCTATCTATCGAATTGAATATGAAGGTTGGAGTAATGATGATGCGCGACATCAAGCCGCATTTCCTTTTATGTTCAGCTCTTTTGACGATGGAAAACCCAAAGGAGAATATCTAAAATCTTACAAATGCAGAAAGCAATTAAACAGAAAATATTAAAATATACAGCCGTTTCAGTAATGAAACGGTTTTTATATAAAATAACACATAAATTAATTCATCATTCTTCTATATTATCTTTTAAGATAATATTTACTAAAACTCATTGGTACAAATAAATAAAAAAACTTATAAGTAGTTCTAAATATATTGTTTAGGACTTTTTAAAATATATTTATTGAATTCCCTTAACAATTCCTATAAAGTCATCGGCTTTCAATGCGGCACCGCCAATTAATCCTCCATCAACATCGGGTTTTCCAAAAATTTCTTTAGCATTATCAGGTTTTACGCTTCCTCCATAAAGAATAGAAACGTCTTCGGCAACATCACTTCCAAATCGAGTACGAATCGTTTCTCTAATAAATTCGTGCATTTCTTGTGCTTGGTCTGGTGTAGCTGTTTCTCCTGTTCCAATCGCCCAAACGGGTTCGTATGCCAAAATAATATTATCCCATGATTTGTTGCTAATATGGAACAAACCATCACGCAATTGATTTTCAACTACATTAAAGTGTTGGTTATTTTGTCGGTCTTTCAATTCTTCTCCAAAACAGAAAATGAGTGTCATGTTGTGTTTTAAAGCTGTGTCAACTTTGAATGCCAATTGGGCATCGGTTTCCCCAAAATAAGCTCGTCTCTCTGAATGACCTAGAATAACGGTATTCACACCAATACTTTTCAACATGTCTGCTGAAATCTCTCCTGTATATGCACCATTTTCTGCTTGATGCATGTTTTGGGCTGCAATGGTTATGTTTGTAAATTCAACATGATCTGCAGCCGAAGCCAAGTTTACAAATGTTGGCGCTACAATTATTTGTACTTCAATATCATGTGGTAACTTAGCAATTAGATCGTTTAATAAATCTTCGGTTTCCTCGGCATTTTTATTCATTTTCCAATTACCAGCAACAATATATTTTCTCATTATTTAAGGGTTTTTAATGTAGCATTAATTTTATCAAATTCGGTTTCAATGGCGCGATACAATTCGATTTTCCCTTTTTTATTGATAATGATATATCTCGGAATCCAATCTACATCTATTGATTTTCCGAAAGCACCTTTCATTCTTTCAGCATCATTTACCCAATAGTGCTCGCCATTCAAATCGTGTTTTGCAATTCCAGCATTCCATTTATCAAATGTTTTATCCATTGAAACAAACATAAATACTACATCTGGATTAGTAGCTTGTAACTCTTTTACTTTCGGCATCGCACCCACACAATCGCCGCACCAAGATGCCCAAACTTCCATAAGTATAGTTTTACCTTTGTATTTTTCGAGCACGTCTTTAAACGTAACTTCTTTGTTTTCTGTAGTTGTTAAAACTCCATTTAGCGCTTTTTTAGAAAAATCTTTTTGTTGGGCATTGCTGCAAGATATAGAAGTCAAAGCGATAGCATATATTATTAGAATTTTTTTCATGGGTATTTTCAAATTAAAAATTATAATTTCGGATTCGTTTTCTTCAAATCCTCATACGATTTATGAAGGTACTCATTTAATTCCGAACCATTAAATTTATTATCATTAATTCCGTCGAAATATTTAATTTCTTTTCCGTTCCAAAAATATTTAACACCGGGCGTATTTCTGTTTTTTCCAAGAATGTCATAAAATGGAATTACTTCAACAATTGTATACGGATACGATGCACCTGCTTCTTTAAAGAAATCCGGAATTAAATCGATTTCTTCGTTCATAAAAATAATAGAAAGTGGAGGTAGGGAAGCATCTTTTTTTCTTATTTCGGTTAATTCTTTTGCAGCAGCACGGCAATGGTCGCAACCAGGAACGAAATAGCAAAGTAATTTTCTTCCAGTATCAATATTGGCAAAAAACTTGGCGTTACCCGACTTTACTTTTCTTGGTTCTTTAATGATTTCAACTTCTAATTTCTTGACGGTGTCTTTTTTTGCTTCAGTAATGGCAGTTTCTGATTTTATAGAATTTAAGGGAACAACCGATTCCGAAATAGTGTCGTTTGGTATTTCGACTACTGGTGAAACAGTAAAATTGCTTGAAGCTGGTCGTATTGGTGCCAACATAAAAATTCCTAAAATGGTTGCAAAAAGAACGGTCGTTAATATCCAGAAGTTTCCATTATTAGAAACTCTCGGTGTTATTTTATATAAATAAACTAGTAAAGCAACTGCAACAATATTTTTGATAATGGCTTCAATTGGCGTCATTGGTAACAATTCGCCAAAGCAGCCGCAATTACCCGAATTTCCTCCGCTTAAGAAAGTTACATAGGTTAAATGACCAATGAAAACTGCAAGCATTGCAATAGTTACTGGAATTAAAAATTTACGTAGCCAGTTTTTTTGTAATAACAATAATCCTAAAGCCAATTCAATTCCGATTAGGGTTCTAGAAAAATAAGGTGCAAATCCTTGAGAAAAGCCCATTGGATATAATTGTTTTACTTCAAAAGTTGAGATTGCAAAATAAGGCGAATCCAACAAATGTCCTTTAGATAGTTTAGCCAATGCCGATAGTATGAACAAGGCCGAAACAGTAATCCGGAGACTCCATGCGATGTAAGTTTTTTTAGTTGTCATAGAATAGGTTTTTTACAAAGATAAAAAAGCAATCCATTGTTTTTTGTTAAGGAATTATTATTGTCCAAATTTCATCAAAATTAAAGCAAAAACGGAATAGTTAATCATATCTTGATAGTTGGCATCAATTCCTTCAGAAACCAATGTTTTTCCTTGATTGTCTTCAATTTGTTTTACACGAAGTAATTTTTGAAGAATTAAATCGGTTAGTGAACTTACACGCATTTCGCGCCAAGCTTCACCATAATCGTGGTTTTTGTCTTCCATCAATTGTTTGGTTAAAGCACTTTTTTTGTCGTATAATTTAACGGCAGCTTCCGGATTCAAATCGGGTTGTTCTACCACACCCAATTCCAATTGAATCAACGCCATAATGGAATAATTAATAATTCCAATAAATTCTCCGGTTTCGTCTTCATCTATTTTTCGAACGTCATTTTGCTGTAAACTTCTGATTCGTTGTGCTTTGATAAAGATTTGGTCGGTTAATGAAGGCAAACGCAAAATTCGCCATGCACTTCCATAATCGGTCATTTTTTTACTAAATAAATCTCGGCAAATGCCAATTACTTTATCATATTCTTGTGAAGTATTCCTCATTAATGGTATCTTTGTATGAAATATTTTATTTTTACAATGCAACTTATGTGCTTCGTGTCAAAAGTAAATAATATTGAATTAAGATGGAAGTATTAAGTGTAAAGATTTTGACTTCTAGAATAATTTAATAGAACACTAAGTACTGAGCACTGAACACTAAAATAAATGACCATAAACTGCAACGGAAAACTTATCGATTTAACTTCTCCAAAAGTAATGGGAATACTTAATGTAACTCCCAATTCTTTTTTTGATGGAGGAAAACATGACAACGAAAAAGCAATTTTAGTTCAGGTTGAAAAAATGCTCTATGAAGGTGCTACGTTTATTGATGTTGGCGGATATTCTAGTAAACCCGGTGCCGAATTTGTTTCGGAGGAAGAAGAATTACAGCGTTTAGTTCCCGTAATTCATTCTATAGTTAAAGAGTTTCCCTCTGTGATTATTTCAGTGGATACTTTCAGAAGTAAGGTTGCTCAAGAGTCTATTGAAAATGGTGCAGCGATTATAAACGATATTTCTGCTGGAAATTTAGATGCTAAAATGATGGAGACCGTTGCCAAATTGCAAGTACCCTATATTATGATGCACATGAAAGGAACGCCTCAAACCATGCAATCTTTAACACAATATGAAAACATCGTAAAAGAAATATTATTTTATTTTTCTCAAAAAATAGCTCAAGCCCGAAGTTTGGGTATTAACGATTTGATTTTAGATTCCGGATTTGGATTTGCAAAAACGATAGAACAAAATTTTGAAGTTTTAAGTAAATTAGAATTGTTTCAAATGACAGAATTGTCTTTTTTGGTTGGAATTTCTAGAAAATCCATGATTTATAAAACACTAGAAATCAATACAGAACTATCTCTAAACGGAACTACTTCTTTAAACACCATTTCATTGCTAAAAGGAGCTAAAATTCTTCGTGTTCACGATGTAAAAGAAGCAGTAGAATGCGTTAAACTGTACCAAAAATTAAATTAAAGCCAAGATTGTTAAGTATTTTAATTCATAATGAGATTCTTCCTTATTCAGAATGACAACTTTTGGGGTAAAACTGCTAACTTTGTATCTCGATTTCTAACTTACTGCCTTTACTGATGGTGATAGGGTTCATTCTTTAATATCGTAAATCCTCGATACAGCTGTTCAATCACAAAAAGTCGAACCATTTGATGCGAAAAAGTCATAGCCGAAAGCGATATTTTTCCTTGTGATTTTTTGTACACTTCTTCACTAAATCCATATGGGCCACCAATTACAAAAACAAGAGTTTTGATTCCGGCATTCATTTTCTTTTGCAAATATTCTGAAAATTCTACACTCGAAAAAGCAATTCCGTTTTCGTCTAATAATATCAATTGTTCGGTTGGTGATAGTTTGGCTAAAATCCATTCGCCTTCTTTCTCTTTTTGTTGCGCTTCCGATAAGTTTTTTGCATTTTTGATATCAGGAATAATTTCTAAATCAAATTTAATGTAGAAAGATAACCGTTTACTGTAATCTTCAATTAACATTTGCAACGATTTATTATCAGTTTTTCCTATAGCCAGAAGACGTATGTTCATTTCAATTTCAAATTTAAACACAAATTTACAAATTGATTTCTATTTTATTCCAACTTCCAACTTCCAACTCCAAACAATTTTCTATTTTTGCAGGACACAACTGCTCTACCATGTACAAATTACTAATTCGTCCGATACTTTTTCTGTTTGATCCTGAGGAAGTTCATTACTTTACCTTTTCATTAATTCGATTTTTATCAAAAATTCCCGGATTTCAATCGCTTTTCAGAGGGTTATATTTAGTAAATGATAAACGATTAGAAACCGAAGTTTTTGGATTAAAATTCAAAAATCCAGTTGGACTAGCAGCTGGTTTTGATAAAGACGCCAAATTATATAATGAACTATCTAATTTTGGTTTCGGATTTATTGAAATCGGAACCTTAACTCCAATTGGACAAGAAGGAAATCCAAAAAAACGATTGTTTCGATTGAAAGAAGATTCAGCAATCATCAATAGAATGGGTTTTAATAATGGTGGCGTTCAACACGCTGTTCAAAGATTAAAAAAAAATAAAGGGGTGTTAATTGGAGGAAACATTGGAAAAAATAAACTAACACTCAATGAAAATGCCCATCAAGATTATGAAATTTGCTTCGAAGCACTTTTTGATTATGTCGATTATTTTGTGGTAAATGTAAGTTCACCTAATACGCCAAATCTTCGCGAACTTCAAGATAAAAAGCCATTAACAGCTCTTTTGCTAACGCTTCAAAACAATAATTTAAAAAAATTACAACCAAAACCAATTCTTTTAAAAATTGCACCAGATTTAACCGACTCTCAATTGTTAGATATTATTGATATTGTAAACGAGACCAAAATTGCGGGTATAATTGCGACCAACACAACGCTTTCAAGAGAAGGTTTGCAATCGGAAAATAAGTTGGAAATGGGCGGATTATCAGGTAAACCATTAACTAATCGTTCTACAGAAGTTATCCGATTTTTGTCTGATAAAAGCAATAGATCATTCCCAATTATTGGTGTGGGTGGCATTCATTCGGCAAAAGATGCTATTGACAAGCTAGAAGCAGGAGCAAGTTTAATACAATTGTATACTGGTTTCATATATGTAGGACCAAAATTAGTTAAAGATATTAATAAGGAAATTTTGAAAAAACTTTAAACTTTAAACTTTTAAACTTAAACTTTTTTACCTTTGACTTCACAATGAATAAAATCAAAATCATAGAATGTCCACGCGATGCTATGCAAGGAATAAAACCTTTCATTCCAACGGATCGAAAAGTGGAATACATTCAATCCCTTCTTCGGATAGGTTTTGATACAATTGATTTTGGAAGTTTTGTGTCACCAAAAGCCATTCCTCAAATGGCAGATACCGCCGAAGTTTTGGCACGACTTGACTTGTCACAAACGACTAGTAAATTACTGGCAATTATAGCCAATACACAAGGAGCAACGAGGGCTTCATTTTACAAAGAAATTCGGTATTTAGGATTTCCATTTTCGATTTCAGAGAACTTTCAAATGCGAAATACACACAAAACTATTGCAGAAAGTTTGGTTACGTTGCAAGAGATTTTAGAAATTGCTGATAAATCCAATAAAGAAGTTGTGACTTATATTTCTATGGGCTTCGGAAATCCGTATGGTGATCCATGGAATGTTGATGTAGTAGGCGAGTGGACTGAAAAATTAGCCAATATGGGCGTTAAAATTCTTTCGCTTTCAGACACTATCGGAAGTTCTACTCCAGAAGTTATTAGTTATTTGTTTTCCAATTTAATTCCAAAGTACCCAAACATTGAATTTGGTGCTCATTTGCATACTACACTCAACAAATGGTTTGAGAAAATCGATGCCGCATACCATGCTGGGTGCCGCCGTTATGATGGCGCAATTCAAGGTTTTGGCGGATGTCCGATGGCAAAAGACGACTTAACCGGCAATATGCCAACCGAAAAATTGTTGTCATATTTCACCCAACAAAAGGCCGATACAAATACAAGTCCAATGAGTTTTGAAAGTGCATACAATGTTGCTACCCGATTGTTTGGGGAGTTTCATTAATGTGCTAGAAAATAGTGTTTTATTGGTTATATTTTAATAAAAAACTATCTACAAAACCGAATAATAAACCAGAATAAATGTTTATGTGTTCACAAATAACTATACCCTAAATGAAGTGAAACTAAATTAATTACTAATTTATAAAAAATTATTTAGCCTTCTAATAGTTGTACTTGACTCTTCAGTCTTTCAATAAGCAGATTCATCATTCGTTTATTTAGGTTAGAAGAGTTTTTAGTATAATCTTGGTATTCTTCGGTTGTAAATAGAGCGATGATCGTACCTTTCAATAAATTTCTAAATTTAATATCTCTTTGAATAACATTTTCTATATAATGTAGTTTTTTTTCTGGCGATAATATAAAGAACACTTTTTTTTGTTTAACGGCATAATTAATAAAAATGTTTAGAAATAAATCATTTTGAAATTTTAATATAGGACGTAACGTTTTGTTTTGGAATAGTTCTTCAGGTGAAGATTCATTAGAAATGAATCCAATTGTTTCAATCCTAATTGTTACTAATGAATTATTTCTATCCATCATTTTTTTATTTACAAAAAATCCTCTGTAAAATTACAGAGGATTTTTCAATATAAGACTATGTTGTAAAATTATTTTTTAATAATAAAGCAAACTTTTCTTACTAATTTTTTAGCAGCATCTGAATCTGCTTTAACAGAATTATCGGAACTTTTAGAAACTACTTGAAGTCTTGATATTTCAATACCCGATTTCAACAAAATAGCTTTTACTTCTTCTGCTCTAGATTTTGCAAGATCATCATTAATTTTATTGTTTGCTATTTGATCTCCATAACCTGTAATTTCAATTGAAGAATTTGGATTGTTTTTTAAGTAAGTACTAATAAAATCAATTCCAGTAGAAACAGATGGAGTTGTTTTTTTAGATTCAAATAAAACTACTACATAACCTTCATTTACTAATCTAACTATTGGATCTTCAGTAGTTTTTTCAGATATACCTTTAATAGATTTTTCAACATATTTTTCTATATCATCTGAAACACCATTTTTATTTACGTCAATCATTTTACCTCTTGCATCCACTAGTGTATTTTCAATAGAATTGTTTTCTTGGTCAATATAATCTGGAACTCCGTCTTTATCAGTATCTTTTGTTTGAGCTTCTACAGTACTTATTTTGTTTTCAAGGGCTTCAATTTTTTCAATATTTTTATCTTTAATTACTGCCCAGTCTCCGTGTATTTTGCTTTCACCCATTGAATAAGTTAAACCAATTGAGGTTGTAGTTAACTTACTGGTTAAGTTATTGTAAGATTCAGAATATGAACCATTCCAATTAAAGTGTTGTCTGTAATTGTTTTGAAAAGAAACGTCTAATAAAATAGACATTTTTTTAGAAAAGCGATATTGAGGAGAAAATCCAATAACATAACCGCCTGAAAGTTCAGTTCTTCCATAATTGTTGTCAGTCTTCGGAATACTATTAGATGCAGGAAAGGTAATTAATCCAGCAAAATCTTGAGTTTTTGAAGTCATTCGATCAATTTTAGCACCAGCATGTATTAATAAGCCAAATCTACCAAATTGATTTTCAATATCAAACAATCTAAATGCATTTACTACTCCACTTATGGAAACACCTAACATTTCCATTTCAAAAGGAAGACTACCATTATTTTTGACAGGTTTTAAATCTTCATAGTGTAAACCTAATTTAACACCAAATTTCGGATTCAACATATATCTTGCTCCCAACGAAATGCTATTTGCTTGTGGTTGGCCAAAAAAAGTTTTAGGGTCACTGGAATAATAACCAACTGCATAAGTATCTTTTCCGCTAGCTTGACCAACAGTTGTTTCAATTGTCCATTTGTTGTAATCTAATGAACTTTTGTTTTTTTCTTTTTGTTCTTGCGCATTGATAGAAAATAAAGAAATAAAAAATACCGATAATAACGTAATTTTTTTCATGTAAATATTAGATTAAGTTATGATAATAAGCAGCAAATATAGTAGTTTGTAGTTAATTACCAATCATTTAATAAAAAATAAATGAATAATTTTTTACGGCTATAGATTTAACACATAATTATTTTAAAATTATTAGAATTTTATGAATGATGTATGTTAGGATTTCTAAAAATAAAAGTACTTATCTATAATGAAATATGTAATTTTGTAGGGTAATTAATCAAATTGACTATGAGATTTCATACTAGAAAATGGGTTAAACCTGAAGATTTAAATCCAAATAGCACTTTGTTTGGTGGTCGTTTATTGGCTTGGATTGACGAAGAGATTGCTCTGTACGCAATAATTCAATTGGAAAGTCCAAGGATTGTAACCAAACACATGTCGGAAATTAATTTTAGAAGTTCGGCAAAACAAGGCGATATTATTGAAATTGGAATTGATGTAATTAAATTCGGAACTACTTCATTAACCTTAATGTGTGAAGTAAGAAATATGATGACCAAAGAAACTATTATTTCCATTGATACCATTACAATGGTAAGTCTTGGCTTGGATGGAAAACCAAATCCACATGGAAAAACAAAAATTGAATATATTGAAGACCGATTGAAAAAAGGTTAATCTTCATGATTGTTTTTGTCCGAAGAATATTCAAATAGTTCCAAATCGAAGTGCGTAATTGAGGATATTATATGATCAAAAATATCCGCCATAATATACTCATATTCAGCAAATCGTTGGTCCTTTGAAAAGGCATAGATTTCCAACGGAATGCCTTGTGCAGTAGGTTGCAATTGCCTACAAATTAAAATCATATCCTTATTTAATCCTGGGTGATTTTCTAAATAGTTGGTAATGTATTTTCTAAATAACCCAAAATTAGTCATGTTTCGGCCATTAATCGAAATGGATTTGTCAATAGAATTGGTGTTGTTATACTGGTTAATTTCTGCTTGCCTAGTTTCTATATAATTTGATATTAGTTGAATTTTTTTCATTTTTTGTAATTCAGTATCTGTCAAAAAACGAATGCTTTTGGCTTTTACTAAAATATGTCTTTTAATTCTTCGTCCGTCTGAATTTAACATTCCGCGCCAATTTCTAAACGAATCTGAGATCAACCCATATGTTGGAATTGTAGTCGTGGTATTATCAAAATTTCTCACTTTTACGGTAGCCAAATTGATTTCAATAACATCGCCGTCAGCTCCATATCTGTCAAATGTTATCCAATCGCCAATTCGAACCATATCATTTAAAGAAACTTGAACACTAGCAACAAATCCTAAAATAGTATCTCTAAAAATTAAGATAACAATTGCAGAAATTGCTCCTAAAGTCCCTAATAATGTGGTTTTATCAATTTCAAACAGTTTGGAAATTATTACTCCAATTCCATAAATCCACAGCACAATCATGATTACTTGAACATAACTATCTATTGGTTTATCACTAAATCGAGGTTGTTCTTTTATGTAATCTCTAATAGCTTTTAAAACACTTCGAATTATCCATAGAGAAAGTAAGATAATGTATACTTCAACTAGTTTACCAAACATTGATTCCCAATACACATAATGTTCCAAAATCACAGGAACTGATTTATAAATTAATAAAAACGGAATTAAATGCGCAATGTATTTTGCGGTTTGATTGGAAACCAATAAGTCATCAAAATTTGTTTTAGTTTTCTTGGCAATAATGGCCAATACACTTACCAATATCAATCGAAAAATAATATAAATAAAAAATGCTAAAAAACATAATATTAATATATTAATTAATAAGCTAATATAAGAAGCAAATGTATCGCCAAAATTTAATTTACGCATTAATGGATACAACCATCCAAATAATTTTTCTAATATATTATGCATTTTTTAAATATTTTTTCTCAATTATAAAAGCCCCAAAAGGAATTAAAGAACCCAATAAAACGATAACTAAGTCTTTTAAACTCCAATTTTGCTTTTCCTTAATCATAAAAGCCAAATAAAGGTACGCAATAAATAAAATTCCGTGAGTCATCCCAATTGGAAAAAGTAATGATTTGTATAAAAGTATGTTATTGGGTTTAATAAATATCATATTTGAAAGTAAAAACAAATATGAAAACCCTTCTAAAATAGCTGTAAATTTGAAAATCTTTGTCATGTGTAATTTTTTTAAGTACAAAATTAAGTAATAACCTCAATAATAATTCTATAAAGTAAGTTACTTTTGCAATAATTTATCATTTTATGAGCAAACGAGATTTAAAAAAGTATGTATCCGAACTAAATAAAGTACAACTCGAAGAACAATTAATTGAGTTGTATGATAAATTTAAAGATGTAAAAGTCTATTATGATTTTGTTTTTAATCCAAATGAGCGAAATTTATTAAAAGATGCTAAACTTAAAATAGCCAATGAATATTTTCCAATAAGAGGAAAAAGACCCAAAATGCGCCGTTCTGTGGCTCAAAAGTTCATAAAACATTTTATTTCACTGGGTGTTGATTCGTTTTTAATTGTTGATGTAATGTTATATACTATTGAAATGGCTCAAGCTTTAACTTCCGAAAAGCAAATAAATAGTGAAGTTTTTTACAGAAGTATCCTCAATTCGTTTGAGCAAGCTCTTAGTTTTATGATAGAAAAAGGAATTCTTGACGATTTTAAAATTAGGGCAGTAGCAATCAAAGAGGAAGCTGTAAATCAAAATTGGAGGAATAAATATGAATTCAATGCTATAATAGAACGATTGGATTATTAATTTAACGTTATTTTTTTAATTAATAGTTCATAAACTCTTTTTTAGGTGTAATTTTGCAAAATTGTAAAAATCGCTATGCCAAAAAAGGATTTACTTTCCGAAATCGAAGAAAAAAAGGAACTTTACGGGTATCAAAAAGGCGATATTGATAAAATATTCGAAAGATTAGATAATGCCCCTGCTAATTATCATTTACTCTATCAATTACCAACAGGCGGAGGGAAAACAGTTATATTTTCTGAAATCACCCGACGTTATTTAGAAAAACACAATAAAAAAGTGGTTGTGTTAACGCATCGAATTGAACTTTGTAAGCAAACTTCTAAAATGCTCAAAGCTTTTGATGTTAAAAATAAAATAATAAATAGTGCTATAAAAGAACTTCCAGATCAAGAAGAATATTCCTGTTTTGTAGCCATGGTTGAGACTCTGAAAAATCGTTTAAATGATGAAAAATTAGAAATCGAAGATGTTGGATTAGTCATAATTGATGAAGCCCACTTCAACTCATTTAGAAAGCTATTTAGCGCCTTCGGAAACGCCTTTATACTTGGGGTTACCGCCACGCCTTTAAGTTCTAATATTAAGTTGCCAATGTATGAAAACTATAGCGAATTAATTGTTGGCGATACTATTCAAAATCTAATAGATAAAGGATTTCTTGCTAAAGCAACAACGTACAGTTATGATGTTGGATTAACAACTTTAAAAGTAGGAATTAATGGAGATTATACCGTGAAATCTTCCGATGATTTGTATAGTAATATGGTTATGCAAGAGAAGTTGCTTCATGCTTATTCAGAGAAATCACTTGGAATGAAAACATTGATTTTTAATAACGGAATTAACACTTCGCTTCATGTTTATGAGAGTTTTAGACATGCAGGATTTAATATTCGTCATTTAGATAATACGACTTCTACAGAAGACAGAAAGGAAATTTTGCATTGGTTCAAGAAAACACCTGATGCCATTTTAACATCAGTTGGAATTTTAACCACCGGTTTTGACGAACCTACAGTAGAAAGTATTATTTTGAATCGTGCCACAAAATCACTAACGCTTTATTTTCAGATGATAGGTCGTGGTTCAAGAAAATTACCAAATAAAGACAATTTTACAGTTATCGATTTAGGAAACAACGCATTACGATTCGGACTTTGGAATAGCTCTATGGATTGGCAACATATTTTTAAATCACCAGAATATTACTTGGAAAGTCTTCGTGATGATGCCGAAATTGAAAGTAATTTCAAGTATGTTATGCCTGAAGAATTGCGAAAAAAATTTAGTAAATCGGTTGATATTTCTATGGATGTAAATGAAGAATTTAAATTTACTGTCAAAAACAACTTGAAAGCAAAGACAATTCTTGAAAAATCGTTAGAACAACATGCCAGAATTTGCGTTGAAAATACCGAGGAATTAATCAATGCTCGCAAACTTTCAAAAGAATTGCATGATGATATTGAATACCGAATAAAACAATATTGTATTTGTTTAGGAAATGTAACTAAAAACTACAGAAGTTGGCTGATAGAGGATTATATTTTAAAGCTAACCATAGCTATCGGTAGAATCTATAGAAAGAGAATAATGGATGAGTTGTAGATCTTATCATTACTTAAAACACTAAAGTTTTTCAAATAATTTCTGCGCTCAATCCTGCCTCCAATAATGAAGAGCATTGCGGTTTTAATTCATCATAAAACCCTGTTTTTACAGTGCATTGTCCTTTGTAATGGACTAAAATAGCACATTGTTCTGCTTGTTCAGCTGTGTGTTTGCAAACTTTTATTAAAGTGTCAATAACGTGATCAAATGTGTTGACATCATCATTGTATAAAACAATTTCGTTATTGATTCCGGTTTGTTCTTCGACTAAAACCTCTTCTTGAATTTTTTCAATGGTACTCATGATTTTTATAAAGAAAATTCGTGCTACTAATTTACATATTTTAATGAAACCCAATTGTTTCTTTCAAATTTTTTAACATAAGTCAATCCTTTATCGGTGCAACAAGCATCAATAAAAGAAATGTCTTCATTGTAAAATCCACTTAATAATAAGGTTCCGCATTTATTTAGACAATCGACATAAGTTTGCATATCATTCAATAAAATGTTTCTGTTGATATTCGCGATAATCAAATCATAATGTTTGTCTTTCAACAAAGCTGCATCGCCTTCATAAACTGTTATTTGATGGCAATGGTTTCGTTCTGTATTTTCTATGGAATTCAAATAACACCAATTGTCAATATCAATTGCGTCAATTGGTTGAGCTCCTTTCATTTCAGCTAGAATGGCTAATATTGCCGTTCCACAACCCATGTCTAGTGTTTTCATTCCGACAACATCAATTTCTAATAAATGCTGAATCATCATGTGTGTCGTTTCATGGTGGCCTGTACCAAAACTCATTTTAGGTTCAATTATAATATCAATAGCTGCATCTGTTTTTGGATGGAAAGGCGCGCGAACATGACATTTTCCATCAACATCTATAGGTTCGAAATTCTTTTCCCATTCTTCATTCCAGTTGACTTGATCTATTTCTTCAATTTTGTAAGTAATGGTAAATTCTGGAGAAGTTAAAATGTATATATCTTCCAAAACAGCTTCATTCCATAACTCTTTTTGAATATAAGCTACAATTCCTAAATCAGTTTCAATAAAACTTTCAAATGGTTTTTCACCTAATTCCGCAATAAGTATTTCCGATCCCAATTCTTTGGGTTCTATTGTGAAATTATAACCTAGATATATATTTGACATGTATTTTTTTTGCAAAGGTAAGAATCCAAAAGGAATTATTGAAATGCAAAGATTAGGTTTAAATTTAATGTTTAGGGCAACTCTTTTTAATAATCTACCTAAAGTAGTATTGACTCCTTTAAAATTAAATTGGAGTAAAAAAATATAGAATTAAATTAAAAAGTTAATTTTCTTTTCAGATTAAACTAAGTAAATTTTGCTCTAGCTTATTTTAACTAAATCTCAAAAGTAGAAGATATTAAAGACATTTTAGAATTAGATTTCTTAAAAGTCAAGCAATTGAAATTTGTTGGTATAAAATAAGCTTCAAACTTAATTCAAGCGGATTTAATTAAAACAATATTACAATACTCCAATTTCGCTCATACAAGTTCTCATCGCTTGGTATGTCCTTTCCATATCATTGTCCAGCCCAATAGAAAATCGAATTAATCCATCGGTCAATCCCATTTCTTTTTGTTCTTCTAGAGGAATTTCAGACGATGTAGAAGTTCCTGGTGCACTGAATAGTGTTTTGTAAAAACCTAAACTTACCGCAAGATATCCTAAATTCCTTTCTTGCATCAATTCCATCAACTCGTTTGCTTTCTCAATGGAACCTACATCAATAGTCATCATTCCTCCAAATCCATATTCTGGATTAATCATTGTTTCATATAAATCATGACTTGGGTGACTTTTCAATCCTGGGTAAACTACTTTCAATCCGTCGTTCTCAAATTTTGTTGCCAAATAAAGTGCATTATGACTGTGTTGCTTCATGCGAATATGAAGTGTTCGCAAGTTTTTCATCACACTGGCACTTCGTAAACTGTCCATTGTAGGACCCAGGAGCATACTCGCACCAGAATTCACATCTTTCAATTTATTTATAAATTCTCTTGAAGCACAAACAACACCTCCAACCGTATCGCTACTTCCATTGATGTATTTGGTTAAACTGTGAATTACAATATCAGCACCCATTTTAACAGGAGCCACCGAAAGGGGCGAAAAGGTATTGTCAACTACCAATTTTAATCCGTGTTTTATAGCAATTTTTGCCAAACCACTAATATCGGCCACTTCTAAAAGAGGATTACTTACCGTTTCACAATACAACACTTTTGTGTTAGCATTAATTGCGGCTTCCACAACATTTAATTTAGTAATATCTACAAATGTTGTTTTAATGCCTAATCGAGGAGTAAAATTTTTTAAAAAAGCATAGGTTCCTCCATAAATAGTCCGACTCGAAACAATATGATCACCATTACCACATAATTGAAGTAGAGTAGGAGTTATAGCTCCCATACCCGAAGCGGAAACATTAGCTGCTTCCGTTCCTTCCATAGCTGCAAGAGCTTTATCGAGGTATAAATTACTAGGCGAGGAATGACGTGAATATAAATAACATCCTTCAGCATTGCCTTCAAAAGTGTCAAACATAGTTTTGGCCGAAAGAAACGTATAAGTAGATGAATCAGAAATAGATGGATTCACGCCACCAAACTCGCCAAAGTATTGTAAATCTTGTATGTTGTCTGCAGGATTAAAGTCTTTCATGTTTTTTAGTTTTAAGGTCAAAAGCTATTATTCGTTGTAAATTGTCAATTATTAATTATCCATTATATTTCAAAGTTCATTCATTAAAGTTTGTTTATCAAGTATAACATTTAAAATTAGATTTTTTTTCTTAATTTTTAAATTAATTTAGATAAATTATCTAAATTTACGACATTATTAAGAAGTTTTTAGAAAATAAAAATAATTCAAAATTATAAGAAAAAGATTTTGATGAATGAACCCTAATAAAATAGAAATGGACACCACCGACAGGAAACTACTGCAATTGCTTCAAACAGATACTAAGAAAACCACTAAAGAACTTTCCTTAAAACTCAACCTTTCTGTAACGGCAGTTTATGAGCGAATCAAGAAGTTGGAACGTGAAGGTATAATAGATAAGTATGTAGCATTAATTAATAGAAATAAAATAAATAAAGGATTTGTGGTATTTTGTCACATCAAACTCCTGCAACACTCTATGGATTTCTTGACTAAATTTGAAAGCGAAGTTGTAAAACTTACTGAAGTATTAGAATGTTTTCACGTGAGTGGTGACTACGATTATATTCTTAAAATCTGTGTTAAAGATATGGAAGAATACCGAGAATTTATGGTTACTAAACTCACTACTTTACAACATATTGGCAGTACCCACAGTACTTTTATGATAGGCGAAGTAAAAAACACCACTGCCTTTACGTTGTGCTAGGTAGTTTCATATTTAGTTTTTTTACCATTGAACTAAGAACTATTATAAATTTAATATCCTTAATTAAGCATTATGAATTCGACATTTTCTAAACACAAACATATTGGAACCGTTTCCACGTTCTCTGAACTGATTCATACCGATTTTATCGGAGAAATGAATGCACTATGCTGGTTTAGAAATTTGAAAGGAGATTTTAAAGAGATTGTAAACCAACTTCGACTAAAAGAAAATATTACCAAAATAGAACCTGAAGATTTATGTGTGCTTCAACTATCCGAACAAGGCAAAATAGCTAGAGAAATTATTATAAATGATTTACAACTTTTAACCGATTTTGGAGCTTCTCCGGTTCTTAACTTAATAAAATGTTACGAACGTGATGATGCCTTTGACTTTATAGCTACGGATGTGTATTCCTATCATGTAGATCAATCGCCTATTGCAACCGATACTTTTTTATGCACCTACATCGGGGCGGCAAGTGATATTATTTCTAATGAACAAGCAGTTCAAAAAATAAAAATTCCTGAAATTCGAGAACGATTGAAAGCACTACATAACGACCCATCTGTGGAATTTGAAAATTTTTTAAAGGAGAACTATTTTGATTTGCATTATCAACCAAAATCTAATATATTGCCTATTAATTTAGGGGCTGGTCATCTATGGCGTCTGGCTGTAGATCATCCAAATCAAGAAGTATTACCTTGTATTCATAGAGCACCATTAGAAAAAGAGGGTGAATATCGTTTGTTATTAATTTGCTAAAAACAACTTCTTTTAATTTTGGGGGTTTTGGTTTATTAGATAATTTAAAATAACTATTGCATAAGACAAGCTACAAAGTAAAAAAACCGTCTCATTTTTGTTATGAGACGGTTACTTTAAGTATTATTGATTCAAATTTTTAATTTGTTTTAATTTGTCTTTCCAAATATTCAAGTCTTCTTTATGTCTTTCGATTGTTTTTCTAACTTCAGTTACAATTGAATTTTCTTTTTTAGCATTTTTTGTGTTTTGGAAGAATTGAATGTTATTTTCTAATTGGAAAATCTCATTTTGTACTTCATCAATCTTGCGCATGATGAAGATTTTTTCATTATCAAGTTTTCTGCTATTTTCTGATCCAACAATAGTGTCTAGTCTGTTTGCAAAACGTAATTGTTCATTTTCTTTTTTGCTTGAACTCAATTTTTCAAATAAGGCATCTAGAATTTTATTGAACTTCCCTTCGATATGTCTTCTGTTAAATGGTACTTTTCCGATAGATTTCCATGATTCAATGTGAACTTTAATAGCATCTAAATCGGTTTTATGTTCTCCAACTAACTCAAATGAACGTAAGGTTTCTAGATATTCTTTTTTCTTTTCAAAAGCAGCAACTTCTTCTGCATTTTCTTCCGATCTACTTTCTTTTAAACGTTCAAAATACTGATTGCATGCACCCTTAAATTCTTTCCAAAGAACATCTGAAAACTTTCTAGGCACATGTCCAACAAGTTTCCATTCTTCTTGAATTTGTTTCATCATTGGGGTAGTTTTAGCAAAATCATCACTTACTTTCAACTCATTTGCTTGATCAACTAAAGCTTGTTTTTTACTTAAATTATCGTTTTGATCCTTTTTAATTTCTTTATAGAAAGAATTTTTAAGAATATTAAAGTCTCGAACAGCAACTTTAAAGGATTCCCAAGTAGCTTCATTAACCTCATTTGGCACTTTTCCAGTAGCAAAAAACTCATTTCTTAAAGCTTCTACTTTTACAATTTGATTTAACCATAATTGGTGCGAATCTACTTTTTCTTGAGCTAAAACTTCAAGTTGAGCAATAATACCGTTTTTCTTTTCAAGATTTTCAGTTTCTTTTTCTCTATAACTTTCATAAAAAGTTTCACGTTTATCATGCATTTTTTTAGTCAATTCACTAAATTGATTCCAAAGTTCTTCTCGGTGTTCTCTTGAAACAGGTCCAATATCTTCTTTCCAAATTTTGTGTAAATCTTGCAATTCTCGAAACGATTTATTAATATCGGTTTCGTTAACCAATTCAGAAACTCGAGCAATAATTCGTTGTTTGTGTTCTAAATTGTTTTTGAATTCAATATCTCGAGCTTCTCTGTCTAAATGTAAAAAATCGTAAAAATTTTCAATATGAAAATGAAAGTTATTCCAAACGTGATTGTATTTGTCTTTTGGAATAGGCCCTGCTACTTTCCAGCGTTCTCTAATATCATTAAGTTGTTTGAGAGAATTTGCAATATTAGCACCTGGATTATGGACTAAATTTTTCAATTCATCCACTATTGACATTCTATTTTCTAAATTCGATTTTAAGTTATTTTGTAATGACTTGAAATGTGCGTTTTTCTTATCTCTATATTGATTGTATAAAGTATCAAATTTTGTTTTCAATGGATAATTAAAATGGAATTCTTCAGTACTATCTGGATTTTCGGCTTGGAATTCATCTTTTTTCTCATCAATAAAGTGATAATATTTAGATAAAAATGCCTTTTTAATTTCTTCAACATGGTCTTTAACCGACATTAGTGGTTCAACTGAAACAAGGGTTTCCAATTCGTCTACTAATTTTTCCATTGGTAAAGCTTCGTAATCTTGCACCGGAATATCGTTCCGTCCTTTTATAGTTTCGTCTTCACTTTCTTCAGCATTAGCATTGGAAATTTTATTTACAGCAATGTTTTCCTCCTCTTTGCTTAAATTCACTATATTTTCAGTAAATGCTTCTTCTGAAGATTCAGATGTATTTTCTGCTTCAGCTTCTGCAACCGGAATTTCAATTTTTTCTTCTTCAATTGATTCTTCAACATTAGTTGACACTTCTGACTCAAATTCCTTTTGAGTTTCTTCAATTTCAATTTCTTCAATTACTAAATATTCGACATCAAGAACAGGGTCCTGTGCTGTTTCAGCAACAAGTGGCGCTTCAACTTCTGTGTCCGCAACTAATTCCGTAACGTCTTCAGTAATATCAATAACTGTTTCAACTTCTTGATTTTCAGTATTTTCCAATTCTATTGATTGGTTTTCTAGGTTTCCATCTACCGCGTTTTCGTTAACTGGTAGGTTATCATTCAATTCTTCAGACATTTTTTAAATGTGTAAGGTTATACAATTTTGAGGGCGAAAGATAGTAAAGTGTGGTCAAAAAACCAAGAACATCAATGGTTTCCGATAAAATATTATTTAGTTAAATATAAAAGTAGTAATTGAGTGGTTTTACTTATTCCAAATCTTCCAAGCTTTTTCCGCCTGAAAAACTAACATTTGATAACCATTTTTTATAATTGCTTTTTTCTTTTTAGCTTTTTTTAAAAACTCAGTTTCTTCAGGATTATAAATTAAATCGAAAGCAATGTGTCTTTCTGTAAAAAACTCATAAGGAATTGGAGGGAATTCCTCTATATTAGGGCTCGTTCCAACAGGTGTGCAGTTGATTATAATTTGATAGTTGTTAAATGTAGTGGAGTTTACTTGGCTATATTCTATATGATTTTCAATATTCTCTCGACAAACATTAGTATAGAAAATTCCCATTTCTTCTAAAGCAAAGGCAACTGCTTTTGCGGCACCACCAGTCCCAAGAATTAAGGCCTTTTTATGATGCGGTTGAAGTAGTGGTGCCAGTGATTTTTTAAATCCATACCAATCTGAATTATAACCCTTTAAGTTTCCTTTTTTAGTAAATCGGATTACATTTACAGCACCAATTTTAAAAGCCGTTTCCGATAAAGTATCCAAATATGGAATTATAGATTCTTTATACGGAATAGTAACATTCAATCCTTTTATATAGGGATTTTTTTTTAGAATAGAAGTAAATTCTTCGATTGTTGGAATATCAAAATTCTCGTAGGTATACTTATTAAATAATTCATTAGAAAATTTTTCGGAAAAGTATTTTTTAGAAAAAGAATACGAAATATTTTTTCCTAGTAAACCGAATTTTTTTTGAGTTTTCAATTTTGATATTTTATAACCAAAATAATAATACGTTCAATTAATTAGATAATAATCGCTAATCAATAATAAACGACTTAATTTATTTTTTATGTTTATTTATAAAGCTTTTAACTGATTCACTTTTCCAGATTTCAGGAAATAATTTTTGTAAAACATTCTGATTTTTATAGTTCAAACGCAACCCATTACTTAAATGAAAACTTGCTTTTTCTTCTTCTATTAAAGTAAAATACAATCCAGCTAAACGGTATTCAATTTCACTTTCTTCAGGATAGAATTCTGACGCTTGCAATAAAGTCATAATAGCATTATGAAATTCTCCTAAAAATTGTAAAATATCAGCCCATGATAACCAAGTATCCAAATTGTTATCTCCATTTTCAACTGCTTTTCTGTATCCATTTTCGGCTTCTTCATAGAGTCCCATGGCTTTGTTTATTGTCGCAAATCGTTTCCAATAGGCACGATTTTGTTCGTCAATTGCTAATGCTTTGTTTACAAATTGTAGTGCTTTATTGTAGTTTTTTTGACGTAAATAAAAATCGGTTATTGCGATCCAGCCTTTGTCTAAAAGAGGGTCTTCATGTACTGTTTTATTGAAATATTTTAATGCTTCGGTTTTATTCCCTAATTTTTCATGACATTTTCCTATACGTAACAATGCATAGGAAGTTGGGTCATCCAAATCAATAGTTTTTTGATAATTTTCAATTGCTTCTTCATAACGTTTTAATCGTTCTAAAGCTTTTCCATTTTCCATATAAGCCCCAAGAAATTCATCATCTATATATGTTGCAAATTCAAAAGCTTGTACGGCATTTTCATATTCTTTTAATCCATAATGCAAACGTCCTTGCTGGTGCCATGCAATTTCACTGTAAGGATTTTTATTAATGTATTTTTTTATGTATTCAATCGCTTCTGAATTTTGATCTAAAAACTCATAACAATATACAACATTATAAAGTGCCGATTGGTCGTCAATATCTTCTTCCAAACATTTGATGAAACTTTCTTTTGCTTTTTCAAGATTGTCCATAAATAGATATTCCATACCTATTAAGTTGAAAACATCGGCAAAATCTTCTGTATATTTTAAAGCTTCTTGAAGAAGTTCAACTGCTTTTTCGTGGTTGTCCCTTTTCGAATAAATGTTAGCCTTTTGAATGAATATTTCTTCATTGGTCGGTTCAATTGCATATAACTCATTTAACATTTTTTCAGCAACATCTAGTTTGTCTTCATACACCAACATTTCTACTTGGACTAGTTTTAAACCAGTTGATTTTGGATGTTGTTCTAAGCCTAATTTTAATGCTTTTTTTGCTAAATTGGATTTTCCCATGTCAAGATAATGAAGAATAATTTCTTCAAATTCCTCCGAATCAAAAAAGAAAACCTTATTGGTTTTCAACATGGATTCAAACTTTGATAAGGATAAGTTATAATCATCTTCGGGTTGATCTAAATACATAGCTTTTTGTTTAGAATTAAACAGAATAAAGGTAGTTAAATCAAATTGCAGAAAAAGAAAAATTGTTTTTTGTTTTAAACAATTTAATTAACAGAAAATGCAATACAAATTTTGAATTATGAATTACAAATTTCTAATTGTAAATCATCCATTACTTCGAGCATTATTTTGCATCCTTCTCTAATTTCATCTTCAGAAATGGTTAAAGGTGGCGTAATTCTAATAGCTTTTCCTTCAAACAATAACCAAAACAGAATTAACCCTTTGTCTTGACAACGTAAAATAACCTGATTTGTTATTTCGACATCTGAAGTCATTGCTGCAAGCATTAAGCCTATACCTCTTAACTCTTCTATTAAAGGATGTACCAAAAGTTCACGAAATAATTTTTCTTTAGCTAAAGATTGCGAAGCATAGTCTTTTTCCAATATTTCTTGTAGGGTAGCTAAACAAGCTGCTGCTATAACAGGATGTCCGCCAAAAGTTGTAATATGACCTAATTTTGGGTTGTGACTCAATAAGTCCATGTGTTTTTCATTGGCAATGAATCCGCCAACAGGCATGCCTCCAGCCATTCCTTTGCCAATGATAACTACGTCTGGAACGACATTGTAGTTTTCAAAACCAAATAATTTCCCAGTTCTGCCAAATCCGGGTTGAATTTCATCTACAATCATTAGTGCGCCAACTTCTTCACAACGTTTTTTTACTTTTGCTAAGAAGTCATTTTCAGGTTGAATAAAACCAGCACCACCTTGAATGCTTTCCAAAATAATTCCAGCTGTTTTAGTCGTTATTTTTTCAATATCCTCTTCATTATTGAAGGTAATAAAATCAACATCTGGAATTAAGGGGCGAAAAATTTGCTTTCTTTCTTCAAATCCCATAACGCTCATTGAACCCATTGTATTTCCGTGATAGGCGTTGTGGCAAGAAATTAATTGACTTCTTCCTGTAACTCTTCGCACTAATTTTAGAGCGCCTTCGCACGCTTCTGTTCCAGAATTGACTAAATAGACTTTATTGAGTTCTTTTGGTAAATGTCCTACGAGTGCTTTGCAATATTGTACTGCCGGACTTTGGGAATATTCTCCATAAACCATAACATGAGAATATTTGTCCAATTGGTCTTTTATGGCTTGATTCACTATTGGATGTTGGTGTCCGAGCGAACATGCAGAAACTCCTGCAACAAAATCTAAATATTTTTTATTCTTTGTATCATATATATAAGAACCCATTGCGTGCGAAACTTCTATTCCAAGTGGAAAAGGGGAGGTTTGAGCTTGGTATTTTATAAAATCATTGTTCATAATTATAGCCACTTTCTGAAGGGTTCATTAAATTATATTTTAACTACAATAAGAATTCTTTAAAATAAATTTAGATATTTTTTTTGATTACTCTAAGTCGATGCGTATGGCGGTTTAGTTCTGCATTGTAAATTCCTAAATGGTCTAATCTGTCTATGCGGACTTTTCCGCTAGCATGAATGATGTAATTGTTTTCAAGTATAATTCCAACATGAATGATTTTACCATCTTCATTGTCAAAAAATGCTAAATCTCCGGGTTCGCTTTCTTCAATAAAACTTAAAATTTCACCTTGATTAGCTTGTTGTGAAGCGTCACGAAGAAGTTTATACCCATTTAGTTTATAAACCATTTGCGTAAAACCAGAACAATCAATACCAAAAGGTGTTTTGCCTCCCCAAAGATAAGGTGCATTGATGTACATATAAGCAGTATTAATAATATTTGACTTTGGTTTTGTACCGCTCGTTTTTAATCCTTCAAATTCATAATTAATAGTATTGATATCAGTATGATTCAGAAAAGACAAAGAGGCACCAAGTGTTATGGGTATTAAAATGTTATTTGGAGCTGATATGTATTCTACTAAATCTGAATTTAGAATTAGGGCTTCATTGCAAAGGGTTTCATAATTTTCTAATGAAATTAGTTGAAATTGTTTATTATCCACCCAACCCACATAATCATCATAATGAAGTTTGATTTTAGACCATTGTTTTTCGGTTTCTAATATCTCAAAATGTTCCCCAAAAAGTACTTGAGAAACAATTTCGCTTCTGTCATTGGGTTCAATTCGCAATGGAATTGCTGATAAATTACAAATGGCAAACATTCAAATTATTTTAAATTTTAACTACTAATTTCTAAATTAATTAATTTAATAAATTTAGTAGTTATAATAGATTATTTTAGGGTCTTTCAATTATAATGGCTGATGCTCCACCACCACCGTTACAAATAGCTGCTGCTCCAATTTTACCGTTATTTTGTTGCAAAACACTAATTAAAGTAACAACGATTCTTGCGCCTGAACAACCTAATGGATGTCCTAAAGATACAGCACCTCCGTTTACATTTATTTTTTCATTAGACAAGCCCAATATTTTTGCATTTGCTATACCAACAACTGAAAACGCCTCGTTGAATTCAAAATAATCAACATCAGTAATGGAAAGACCTGCTTTATTCAATGCTTTTGGTATTGCTTTTGCCGGCGATGTGGTGAACCATTTTGGTTCTTGAGCAGCATCTGCATAAGATTTGATGTATGCCAATGGCTTCAAACCCATAGCAATCGCTTTTTCTTCACTCATTAAAATAACTGCGGCTGCACCATCATTAATAGTAGATGCATTTGCTGCGGTAACTGTACCTTCTTTTGTGAAAACGGCATTCAATGTTGGAATTTTATCTAGTTTTACGTTTGTATATTCTTCATCTTTCGTAATCATTATTGGATCACCCTTTCTTTGAGGAACCGCAACTGGAACGATTTCTGAATCAAATTTTCCCGTTATCCATGCTTTTGCGGATCGCTCATACGATTGAATAGCAAAAGCATCTTGCTCTTCACGTGTAATTTTATATACGGTTGCACATAAGTCGGCAGAAACTCCCATAGCATTGTTGTCGTATGCATCCACTAGTCCATCTTTCTGCATTCCGTCTTGCATGGTTGTTGGTCCAAATTTCACACCATTTCTCATGTGAACGTAATGTGGAATCATACTCATATTTTCCATCCCTCCAGCCACTACAATTTCTGCATCACCGTTCATTATAGCTTGCGCTCCAAACATGATGGCTTTCATTCCAGAGGCACATACTTTATTCACAGTAGTACAAGCCACTTCATTTGATAACCCAGCATACAATGCTGCTTGTCTAGCAGGGGCTTGTCCTACACCGGCTTGAACTACATTTCCCATAAAGACTTCATCTACTAAATTGGGGTCTAAATTAATTTTGCTTAAAGCCCCTTTTATAGCTGCGGCTCCGAGTTGCGGAGCAGAAACAGTTGATAACGAGCCCATAAAACTACCTATTGGAGTTCTTACAGCCGATACGATTACTATCTTTTTGTTCATAATTACTTCATTTTTCCTGAGTATCAGGTGATTTTTAGTTTGTTTGTTATGCAAATTTACTATTTTTTAAGGAAAATTCATTTTTAGGACAAAGAAATCCATAACATATTTATGTGTTTTAAAATAATCTGTTCTATTTAATTGATTTTTAATCATTTCATAAAATTGTTCTTTTAATATGTAAAAAAATAATATAAAATGTTGTAAATATTATATTGTTACGTTACATTTGCAACCGCTTAAAGAGAAAAGTTCATACTATTATATATTTGATTTTGGAGAGTTGCCTGAGTGGCCGAAAGGACATGTTTGCTAAACATGCGTATGGGAAACTGTACCAAGGGTTCGAATCCCTTACTCTCCGCTTTTATCTTTCGGGGTGTAGCGTAGCCCGGTTATCGCGCCTGCTTTGGGAGCAGGAGGCCGCAGGTTCGAATCCTGCCACCCCGACTTTCATGATTTATTTATGGAAAATGGTTCCATAGCTCAGCTGGATAGAGCAACGCACTTCTAATGCGTAGGTCGAAGGTTCGAATCCTTCTGGGATCACTTGTACCGATAGCCTCTAAATTATTTTTAGGGGTTATTTTTTTGTCTTTAAGTTTAAAATTTTCAAGAAACTAAATAATTTGATTTGAAAGTAGAACTATATCGCTAAGGAATTAATCAAATAAAAAACACTTTTTTTGAATTTATATTTTCAAAGCTAAGTCTTTAAGACGTAAAATAATTCTTAAGTTATTATACTTTGGGATATTTTTTTTATTTTCTCAATTTTATAATGCAAGTCAAAATAGTTCCTGCATTTTTAACTGAGAATTGATTTTTTTGTTTCACCCATTTTTCTTTTTCATTTAAGTAATATTAGAAAAAGTATTTTATTTTGAATTATAACTTGCGGTTCCTTTTAAACTAATTTAGAAAACACGAAATAGTAAAATTCGTATAATTTTACTTTGATTTAATTTTTAAAAATTGTTGCAACTAAACTAATAATTTCTATAAAACAATAATTGGATTTATTGAAGAACTACAAGCATTGTTAAGCGGTATTAGTCTAGTTAAATAAAAAAATCCCAATCTTTCGAAAGGGATTTTAAATATGTAAGTAAGTTAAACTGGTTGTACAAACGTTTTTATTTCACTTTTTTAACAACAGCTTTGAAAGCTTCTGGGTGATTCATTGCTAAATCAGCAAGAACTTTACGGTTCAATTCGATACCGTTAGCTTTTACTTTGCCCATAAATTGAGAGTAACTTAAACCTTCTAATCTAGCACCGGCGTTAATACGCATAATCCATAGAGCACGGAAGTTTCTCTTGTTTTGTTTTCTGTCGCGATAAGCATAAACCATCGCTTTTTCAACTGCGTTTTTAGCAACAGTCCAAACGTTTTTACGACGACCAAAGAAACCTTTGGCTTGCTTCATTATTTTTTTTCTTCTTGCTCTTTTAGCAACTGAATTTACTGATCTTGGCATAATTTTCTTGTTTTTTTGTAGCAGGCGTCCCGAATTTAATCAAAGGAACTTAAGGCCGTACTCCAAGGTTATTTAAAATTGTTTTAACCTAAAGATTATCAAAGCAATAGTAATTAGTTATTAGACAAAAGTTTTAGACTTATGACTAATAGCATTTTTACTGATGTTTTACTAGATAATTCTTAATTGTTGTTTAATGCTTTTCATATCTGTACTGTGAACCAATGCAGAATGTGTTAAAGCTAATTTACGCTTTTTAGATTTCTTTGTCAAAATATGACTTTTGAAAGCGTGCTTTCTTTTAATTTTTCCAGAGCCAGTAACTTTGAATCGTTTCTTAGCACTAGATTTTGTTTTCATTTTAGGCATAATTTCCCTAATTTATTTAAATTTAACTTACTTACTTACTATTTTTGAGTGATTAGTAATTAACTTAAGCTATTAGTTTAAAACTATTTGCTTTTCGTTCATTGCCAATTACTATTTTTTCTTCTTCGGAGCAATATACATTATCATTCTCTTTCCTTCAAGAACAGGTAATGCTTCTACTTTACCATGATCTTCAAGATCTTGAGCTAAACGCAATAATAAAATTTGCCCTTGTTCTTTATAAATGATTGATCGTCCTTTAAAAAATACAAATGCTTTCAACTTTGCTCCTTCTTTTAGGAATTTCTCAGCATTTTTTCTCTTAAATTCATAATCATGTTCGTCTGTTTGAGGGCCGAAACGAATCTCTTTAACTACAATTTGTGTAGATTTAGCTTTTAATTCTTTATCACGTTTTTTCTGCATGTAAACGAACTTTTTATAGTCCATAATTTTACATACTGGTGGTTCAGCATTAGGCGAAATCTCTACCAAATCCAACTCGAATTGGTCCGCAAGACGCATAGCATCGGCAGTTTTAAAAATACCTGGTTCTACATTGTCTCCAACAAGACGTACTTCAGGCACCCGAATAAAATTATTTATTCGGTGTTCATCTTTTTTTTCTACTCGAGGTTGATAACCTCTGTTGTTTCTAATTGCTATGGCTTTATTGTTTTAATTAAACTGTAAATACTTTTAATGTTTTGCTTATTTCTTCATTTACAATTGTTGCAAATTCTTCAATTGTAACAGTACTATTTCCTTTTCCTTCTTGTCCATGACGTCGAATAGAAATGGTATTATTTTTTTCTTCTTCTTCTCCAACAATTAACATAAATGGGGTTTTTTGCATTTCTGCATCCCTTATTTTTCTTCCAATCGACTCATTTCTATTGTCAATTTGGGCGCGAATGTCGTGATTTTCTAGCAGATTTAAAACTTTTTTAGCATAATTTTCATATTTATCACTCAAACACAATATTAATGCTTGCTCTGGCATTAGCCAAAGAGGAAAATTTCCTGCTGTATGTTCGATCAAAATAGCTATAAAACGTTCCATTGAACCAAAGGGAGCTCTGTGAATCATTACCGGTGTATGTAATTCATTGTCAGAACCTTTATAAGTAAGTTCAAATCGTTCAGGCAGATTATAATCTACTTGAATTGTGCCTAATTGCCATTGTCTACCCAAAGCATCTTTAACCATAAAATCCAATTTTGGACCATAAAATGCCGCTTCGCCATAAGCAACAACTGTTTTTAATCCTTTGTCAGTGGCAGCATTTATAATTGCATTTTCAGCTTTCTCCCAATTTTCATCGCTTCCAATATACTTGTCTCTATTTTCTTGATCCCGTAATGAAATCTGTGCTGTAAAGTTTTCAAATCCTAATGATCCAAAAACATACAACACCAAATCGATTACATTTTTGAATTCTTGATCCAATTGATCTGGCGTACAAAAAATATGAGCGTCATCTTGAGTAAATCCTCTTACCCGAGTTAAACCATGTAACTCACCACTTTGTTCATATCTATAAACCGTACCAAATTCGGCATAACGTTTAGGTAAATCTTTGTAAGACCATGGTTTAGTATTAAATATTTCGCAGTGATGAGGACAATTCATGGGTTTTAATAAAAACTCTTCACCATCAGCGGGAGTTGTTATTGGTTGAAAACTATCAGCGCCATATTTTGCATAATGCCCAGAAGTTACATAAAGTTCTTTTTGTCCAATATGCGGAGTAACCACTTGTTCATATCCGGCTTTTTTTTGAGCTTTTTTCAAAAACTGCTCCAATCTATCTCTTAAAGCAGCTCCTTTTGGTAACCACAAAGGTAAACCTTGTCCAACTTTTTGAGAAAACGCAAACAATTCTAGTTCTTTTCCAAGTTTTCTGTGATCTCTGCGTTTAGCTTCTTCCAATAGTTCTAAGTAATCCGTCAAATCTTTCTGCTTCGGAAATGAAGTTCCATAAACTCTGGTCAGCTGTTTATTTTTTTCGTCACCACGCCAATAAGCTCCAGCAACACTCATAATTTTCATAGCTTTAATGATTCCTGTATTCGGAATGTGTCCTCCACGACATAAGTCAAAAAAGTTAGCATGGTCGCAAAAAGTAATCGAGCCGTCTTCTAAGTTCGAAATTAACTCAGTTTTATATTCATTGTCTTTATATGCTTCTAATGCTTCAGCTTTAGAAACAGCACGCATTTTAAATTCATGCTTTTCTCTGGATATTTCTAAAACTCGATCTTCAATATCTTTAAAATCAGCGTCTGTAATTTTAGTATCACCAAAATCTACATCATAATAAAATCCGTTGTCAATAGCTGGTCCAAGAGTTAGTTTTATACCTTTATACTTTTCTTCCAAAACTTGCGCCATAACATGAGAGGTAGAATGCCAAAATGCTTTTTTACCTTCTTTGTCATTCCAAGTATACAAAATTAATGATCCGTCAGTCGTTAATTCCGTCGAAGTTTCTACAGTTGAACCATTAAAAGCTGCTGAAATCACATTTCTTGCTAATCCTTCACTGATGCTTTTTGCAACATCTATGGGAGTCGAACCATTCGCGAACTCCTTTATCGAACCGTCAGGTAGAGTAATATTTATCATTGCTAAATTTTTATGGACTGCAAATATATAAGATTAACAAAAGACATACAATATATATAGGTATATTATGTGAAGATTTTTTAGCCTTTAAATTTCTTTTCATTTTCTTAAACCTTTTTTTTGGTTATCATTATATAGGTTTTGGATAATAGGTTGTATTTGTTAAGATTTATGGAATATAGTTGATTATTTGACTACAAATTTCTTTTAAGCAAAAAAACTTTATGAAACAAACTACAGAATGTCAATGTTTTAAAAAATACTTTTAAAAAAGGTTTTTAAAAGATTTGCAAGG
>CANFNV010000015.1 GCA_947448525.1 Flavobacteriaceae bacterium
ATTTCTCTTGATGAGGTATTTTAATAAAATAAGTAAATCGTCCCAGTTTTTCATTATCACAAATATCGGAAAAAAATATTTCAAAAATTAAAAAAGCATTAAAAATGAGGTTTCACTTTTAATGCTTTTGAATAGTGTTTACTATTAGAGTTCTTTATCTGGATTGTTCAGTTTACTATTTTTTTTGCTATATCCAAAGTATACTATAAGTCCTAACGCAAGCCATCCGATTAATCGCAACCAATTGGTCCATCCTAAACCAAAAATCATGGCAAGGCAAACTATAATTCCTAAAATTGGAACTAAAGGAACAAATGGTGTTTTAAATTCTCTTTTTAAATCAGGTTCAGTTTTTCTTAAAACAATTACCGAAATACAAACTAAGATAAAAGCAAATAAGGTTCCGATACTAGTCATATCCCCAACAATATCTCCAGGGATGAATGCGGCAAAAGCACCAACAATTAAAAGAATAACTAAGTTAGCTTTATATGGTGTTTTGTATTTTGGATGCAAATCACCGAATGCTTTTGGCAATAAACCGTCTTTACCCATTGCATAAAAAACTCTAGATTGTCCTAATAACATTACTAATATTACAGATGAAAATCCTGCAAGAATTGCTATTGTTACAAACTGTGCTAACCATTCGTAGCCAATCATGTATTTGTTAATTGCAAAGGCAACAGATGCTTCCTTTCCTCCAGTTCTAAAATCTTCAACAGTTGCTACCCCAGTTAATACGTGTGCAAAAAGAATATACAAAACAGTACAAACTGCTAGCGAACCAAGAATTCCTATTGGCATATCTCTTTTTGGGTTTTTAGTTTCTTGAGCTGCTGTACTTACTGCATCAAATCCAATAAAGGCAAAAAATACGGTTCCCGCTGCGCCTAAAATTCCCATTATCCCTCCAAAATGATGACCAATTCCTTGATCGTCAGTATAGGTAGAGGCTGGTGGAATATACGGAGTATGATTAGCAGGATTGATAAAATGCCATCCAAAACCTATTATTAATATTACAATTGCCACTTTTGTGATAACGATTAATCCATTCACAAAAGCAGATTCTTGCGTTCCTTTTATCAATAGCAAACTGATGATTGCTACTATAAAAAAGGCCGGAAGGTTTATCATCCCATGTTCACCTAGTGCAGAAGTTTGGAACGGCGAATGCGATAAGGAATATGGAATTGGACTAGTATGCACCACATTGACCAGTAAATTATTGAGGTATTCACTCCAAGCAATTCCAACTGTTGCGGCGCCTACAGCATATTCTAATATTAAATCCCACCCAATAATCCAAGCTAGAAGCTCTCCCATAGTGGCATAAGTATAAGTATAAGCACTCCCCGAAATTGGAATGGATGAAGAAAGTTCTGCATAACATAATCCTGCTAACGCACATCCAATAGCTGCTACAATAAATCCAATTGTTACAGATGGGCCTGCATTTTGCGCTGCTGCGGTTGCTGTTCTAACAAAAAGTCCGGCACCAATAATGGCGCCTATTCCAAGTGCAACTAAAGACCAAGCGGTTAAAGTTCTTTTTAATCCTTTTTCCGATTCTGTTGCTTCAGCCAATAAAAGGTGTAAAGGTTTTTTCTTCCAAATAGACATAGTGTTTCTTTTAATTTAATATGTTCAAATATACTTTTTTTGTTTAATATTTCTACGAAAATAGAAAATTTCTAACTTTTAAAACCAAAATCCAACATTTATTCCTATAAATCCTTTAGGCAATTCTGGTGACCAAGAGTATTTAATTTCGAGAGGTCCTATTACAGATTCCAATCCATAGCCTACTGCATATCCCGAATATCTTGGGGTTGAGAGCCAATTTCCGGTGCTAAATAATTTGTCTTCAGCATTAGCAACATTTGCAGAGAAATTAATGTGGTTTTTTTTGTAAAATTCAACATCTACAGTCGCTAATGATTTTATATAACTATCAGCTGCAATTCCAATAAAATCATACCCATAAAAGGGTTTGAAATTATTTATAGTATTAAATCCATATCCCCCAAGAACAAAATCCAAATAATGAACACTATTCTGTCCGAAAGATAAGCCCGCTTCTGATTGGAATTTTAAATTTAAAAATTTATAAAATGTTCTTGTTATTCCCCATTCACCTTTCAATATAGAAAATCGATTAAACTGGCTTGTGTAGTTGGATGAAAACAAATAGGTTTGAATATCCCCATTAAAAAACCATCCTTTTTTCGGAAAATACTTATTATCCAATGAATCGTATTTTAAATATCCAAAAGCACTTGCATAATCACTATTTTCAAAAATGGGACTGCTGTATTCTAAGTTTTTAGATTGAATCTTAATGTGCTTAAATTCCAAACCGGAACCAATTAAAAATTTTTGAGCAAAAACAGTTTGTAAATAGGCTTGATTCGTAAAATCAGAAAAATCTATATTTATTGAATTGATATTGTTCTGTGTAAATAATTTACCGTTAGTAAAATCAGTAGTTACATTTTTGTTGAATTGATTAAATCTTGATTTAAAACCAAAGCTAAAATAAAAACCGTTGTCAATATAATAGTCTAAATTGTATCTGAAATTATCTCCTAAGACTAAATCAACAGAAAGTACATCATTTCTAAACATCGATTTTTTTTCTGTAATATTTAATAATGCAGCACTTTTATATAATCCATCATAATGCAAACCAAACTTTATAAATGTTTTGTTTTTACTCTCACTTATGTTGACATCCAACTCATCGCCCGGGTGCAAATCATTAATTTTATAATTTATTGTGCTAAAATTCCCCGTGGCATTAAGGGTGTTAATACCTTTTTTTAACTGGTCATAAGTAATTTTTGTTCCAGATTTAAACCCTAACTTTCCAATTATGTAGGCGCGAGTATAATTGGTTACATCATTTATACTGATTCTATCTAGTTGAATGCTATCGTTTTTACATTTAAGATTGTTGATTTTGAATTCATTATTTTGAACGGCTAATTTTTTTAGTTTATCAAATACTTCCAATGCGGCATCTTCGCCTTTTTTTAATATTTCTTTTTTGTTATCAAACGAAAGAACCGAGTAATTTGAAATGTCAGGCTTAATGTAAATATCTGTTTGTTTTATTTTATCTTTCATGCCTCCAATCATTTGAAGGTTTGAAATTTGCACTAATATTTTTGTGGCTTCTCCTAGCGCATTTCTATCTTTTAATTCATCTTGAACATCTACACCAATAATGATATCGGCACCCATTTTCTTTACTTCGTCAATAGGATAATTGTTAGACACCCCGCCGTCAATTAAAAGCTTCCCATCAATTTCAACAGGAGAAAATAATGTTGGAAACGCCGAACTAGCTATAAGTGCTTGTGGTAAATAACCGCTATTTAATATTAATTGCTCCCCTGTTTCAATATTTGTGGCAATACATAAAAAAGGAATTGGAAGCTTGTTAAAATCACGAACATCACGAACGGAACGCGTTAATTTTGTAAGTAAATTATAGTTGTATAAGCCTTTTGATAAAGCAATTGGAACTCCTAAACTAAATTTCTTAAATGGTAATGATATGGCATACAATTCGTCATTTTTCTTTTCATAAAAACTTTTGGATGTTCTTGGAATATAATCATTCAAAAGCTCATCAAAATTGGTGCTTTTAAATATTGAATCTATTTGCTCTGCATTGTAGCCCGTAGCATACAACCCTCCAACAACCGCACCCATACTCGTTCCTCCGATGTAATCGATTTTTACACCTGCTTTTTCTATTACTTTTAAAACGCCAATGTGTGCAAATCCTTTGGCTCCACCTCCCGTTAAAACTAATCCAATTTTTGGTCTTTTTATTGTGTCTTGAGAATAGCTTTTTTCAGGGAATAGACAATAGACAATAGACAATAGACATAAAAAACCATTTCTAATTACCGCCGATTTCTTTACTAAAGAGTTTATTTTTAATTGGGTTTCAGAAAATTTAAAAGATGGCGAAAATCCTTTTTCTTTTCTTTTTGAAAAGGAAAAAATAGAAATGAAAAGCTGAAAAACAGATTGCAAGAACGCCTTTATCATTCGCTTCAAATATTAGTTGTCGATTTTATGGTAAAAGTCGTAAATTTTTTTGGCTTTTGAAACACCTACTACCGTAGAAATTTCATTTTCGGTGGTTGATTTCAACCTTTTAACACTTTTAAAATGTTTTATTAAAGTCAACATCGTTTTTTCACCAATTCCTGGGATTTCTTCTAAAGATGAATTTAGTGCAGATTTACTTCGTTTATCTCTGTGAAATGTGATTCCGAATCGGTGTGCTTCGTTTCGCAAAAACTGAATGACTTTGAGAGTTTCCGACTTTTTATCAAGATATAAAGGCGCCGAATCTCCGGGATAAAAGAGTTCTTCTAGGCGTTTTGCAATTCCGATTATCGCAATTTTCCCTCTTAATCCCAAATCGTCAATACTTTTTAATGCGGAAGAAAGTTGTCCTTTTCCACCATCGATTATTATTAATTGCGGCAATGGTTGAAATTCTTCTAACATTCGTTTGTATCTTCGGTAAACTACTTCTTCCATAGAAGCAAAGTCATTTGGACCTTCAACGGTTTTTATATTGAAATGGCGGTAGTCTTTTTTGGATGGTTTTCCATCCTTGAAAACTACGCAAGCCGCAACAGGATTGGTTCCTTGAATATTGGAATTGTCAAAACATTCTATATGTCGTGGTTCCACCAACAAACGTAGATCTTTTTGCATCTGCGCCATAATTCTATTGGTATGGCGTTCTGGATCTACAATCTGAATTTGTTTTAATTGATCCAATCGGTAATATTTAGCATTACGTACGGATAATTCTAAAATTTGCTTTTTATCACCCAATTGTGGAACTGTGACTTTTATTTTATCGCCAAAATCTAATGGAAATGGCAAAATTATTTCGCGAGAAAGCAACTGAAAACGTTCCCTAAGTTCTACTACCGCTAGCTCTAAAAGTTCTTCATCCGTTTCTTCTAATTTCTTTTTTAGTTCTAAAGTGTACGATCGAATTATAGCTCCGTGTGCTATTTGAAGAAAATTAACATACGCAACGGATTCGTCAGAAACAATAGAAAATACATCAATATTGGATATTTTCGGATTTAAAATAGTAGATTTCGATTGGTAATTTTCAAGAACTTCAATTTTTTCTTTTATCTTTTGTGCTTCTTCAAAATGCATTTCTTGAGCCAAATGAAGCATATTTATTTTGAAATCTTTTAAACTTTCTTTGAAATTTCCTTTCAGAATTTCGCGAATAGCATCAACTTGTTTTTGATAATTTTCTAATAATTCATAACCTTCACAGCCGCCTTTGCAATTTCCAATGTGAAACTCTAAACACACTTTATATTTACCCAAATTGATATTGGCTTCCTTCAAATCATAGTTACATGTTCGCAACGGATACAATTCTTTTATTAACTCTAATATAGTATTCACCGTTTTGAAATTGGTGTAAGGTCCAAAATATTCAGAGCCGTCTTTTACGATTCTTCGTGTTGGAAATATCCTAGAAAACGGTTCTTTCTTAATACAAATCCACGGATAAGTTTTGTCGTCACGTAGTAAAACATTGTATCGGGGTTGCAATTTTTTTATTAAATTATTTTCTAATAAAAGTGCGTCCTGTTCGCTCGAAACAACAATGTGTTTTATGGTTGCAATTTTCTTAACCAGCACATTGGTTTTGGCCGTATCATGAATTTTATTGAAATAAGAAGAAACACGTTTTTTTAGGTTTTTAGCTTTCCCAACATACAGAATTTTTCCTTCTTTATCATAATATTGATATACTCCGGGATTATCGGGTAATGTTTGTATTTGAAGTTCTAGAGAAGGATTGTTCATTGTTTTAAGAAAATAGAGCAAAAAATAAAGAAAATAGATTCCTGTAATCTTACTTCAAACAAATTTAACTTTAATTTCTACATAAACCAAATTGAAATTTTTCTATATTTACTATATGTTTAAAAAGGAGTTAAGAAAAAAGTATAAAGATTTAAGACAGTCCCTTTCTTCATCTAAAATTGAGGAAAAGTCACTTGAAATTTCTAATCATTTGCTTCAACTAAATATTTGGGATAAAACGTATTATCATTTATTCTTGTCTATTGAAGAACAAAAAGAAATCGATACCGAATTTATTTTGCATGTTTTACATGGAAAAGACAAAGAAATTGTGGTTTCTAAAAGTGATTTTACTTCTTTAGAAATGACCCATTATCTTTTGACAGACAATACAAAATTTAAGAAAAACAAATATAATATTTTGGAACCCCTTTATGGATTAGAAGTTCCTGTTGCTAAAATTGATGTGATTTTTGTGCCGCTTTTAGCATTTGATATAAAAGGAAATAGAGTGGGTTATGGAAAAGGATTTTACGATAAATTCTTAGCTAAATGCAAACCAGAAACTGTAAAAATTGGTTTGTCTTTCTTTGAAGCTGAAGAAAAAATTGAAGATGTATCCGAAAATGACATTCAATTGAATTATTGCGTAACTCCTAATAATATATTTACGTTTTAAATTGGCTTCAAGACAGCTAGAGGTTATTTGTATTTAAGTTGGGTTTTGAGCAAATGCTTTTTTGTTAAAAAATATCAAGATTCCAACTCCAACAGAAATAGAAAAATCGGCTACATTAAAAATGGCATTAAAAAAAGTTACTTCTTTTCCCCCTATAAATGGTATCCAACTCGGCATTATATAATTTTCAATAAAAGGAAAATAAAACATATCAACAACTTTTCCGTGAAACCAAGTTCCATAATGATTTTTTGGAAAAAATGTGGCTAGATGATTGTGACTGTCATCAAACATTACTCCATAAAGCACAGAATCAATAATGTTGCCCAAAGCTCCAGCAAAAATTAAACAAATGGCAACGAGTAGGAAATTTGATTTTTCTTTTTTCGTAGAATCACAAAGCCAATAACCAATTGCGCAAACGGCAATAATTCTAAAAACAGTAAGAACTAATTTTCCATATTCCCCAGGAATAACAGTTCCCCATGCCATGCCTTCGTTTTCAATAAATAAAAATTTAAACCAACCAAAGACCTTTACTTCCTCTCCTAAAATAAAATTCGTTTTTACAAATACTTTTGAGTATTGATCAATAACTAATATCAAAAAGATAATAAATGCCGAATTTTTAAGTTTCATTTTATTTGTTTTTGTTGTGCAAAAATAGAATTATTTTTCAATAAAAAAACGCTCCTTTTTTGGAGCGTTGTGTATTAAATTACAAATAGTAATTATCGTTGTAAATTCTTTGCTTCAATACTCATTGTAGCATGAGGAACAATCTTTAGTCGCTCTTTACCTATTAACTTTCCAGTTACTTTGCAAACCCCATACGTTTTGTTTTCTACACGGAAAAGGGCATTTTTTAAATCACGGATAAATTTCTCTTGACGAATTGCCAATTGAGAGTTTGCTTCTTTACTCATGGTTTCACTTCCTTCTTCAAATGCTTTAAATGTTGGTGATGTATCATCAGTTCCATTATTTAAATCATTCATATAAGCACTTTTGATTAACTCTAAATCAGTTTGTGCTTTTTCGATTTTATTTAAGATAATGTCTTTAAACTCTGCCAAATCAGCATCAGAGTATCTCATCATTTCTTGAATCATCTTTCTTTTATTTTGAAATTAATATTATTGTTTTTATCTCGTCAAACTCAATTTCTATGCCATTTTCTAAACTATCTACAAAAAGTAATTCTTGTGTTAAAGTTTCGTCTTTGATATAGCTTATATTATTGTTTATTGCTGTTTCAAGTTCACCACTTCGTTGTAATTGAACTTTAATTTTATCGGTAACTTCAAATCCAGAATCTTTTCTAATGTTTTGAATACGGTTTACCAATTCTCTTGCAATTCCCTCTTGTTTCAATGTGGAAGAAATGGTAATATCTAAAGCTACTGTAATTCCATTTGAATTTGCAACAAGCCAACCTGGAATGTCTTGTGAAGATATTTCTACATCTTCGGATGTTAAAATTATACTTTTTCCTGAAATAACAAGCAACAATTCTCCTTTAGTGTCTATTTCGTTGATTTGTTCTTGTGAAAATTTTTGTATTTCATTAGAAATCAATCCCATATCTTTTCCAAAGCGTGGTCCTAGTGCTTTAAAATTTGGCTTAATTTGCTTCACTAAAACACCCGATGCATCGTCTAAAAGTTCAATTTCTTTTACGTTTACTTCGGCTTTTATGAGGTCTGAAACCGCTTCAATTTCGGCACGCTGATTCTCGTCAAGTATCGGAATCATTATCTTTTGCAAAGGTTGACGCACTTTTATCATTTCCTTTTTTCGAAGTGATAAAACGAGTGATGAAACCGTTTGGGCTTTCATCATTCTGCTTTCCAACGATTTATCAACAAAGTTTTCAACCGAAACCGGAAATAAAGCCAAGTGAACACTGGTAAAATCTTCACTTCCAGTAGCGTTTACTAAATTGCGATACAATTGATCCATAAAAAAAGGCGCTATCGGTGCCGATAATTTAGCTACATTTATTAAACAAGTATACAACGTTTGATAGGCTGCAATTTTATCTGTTCCATAATCCCCTTTCCAAAATCTTCTTCGGCACAAACGAACGTACCAATTGCTTAAATTTTCTTGAACAAAATCAGAAATTGCTCTTGCTGCTTTAGTTGGTTCGTAATCAGAATAATATTCATCTACATTTTTTATCAAAGTATGCAATTCTGATAAAATCCATCGGTCAATTTCTGGTCGTTCGTTTATCGGAATTTCTGCTTCTGAATAAGTGAATTTATCAATATTTGCATATAAAGCAAAAAACGAATACGTATTGTAAATTGTTCCAAAAAATTTTCTACGAACCTCAGTAATCCCTTCTAAATCAAATTTTAAATTATCCCAAGGATTGGCATTAGAAATCATGTACCAACGCGTGGCATCAGGACCATATTCGGACAAAGTGGTGAATGGATCAACAGCATTTCCTAAACGTTTGGACATTTTTTGTCCATTTTTATCTAGAACTAAACCATTGGATACTACATTTTTATAGGCAATTCTATCAAAAACTAAAGTTCCAATTGCGTGCAGAGTATAAAACCAACCCCGAGTTTGATCTACACCTTCTGCAATAAAATCAGCTGGGAAATCTTTGTTTTCGTCAATTTTTTCTTTGTTTTCAAACGGATAATGCCATTGTGCATAAGGCATTGCGCCCGAATCAAACCAAACGTCAATCAAATCAGATTCGCGTTTCATTTCTTTTCCAGAAGGAGAAACCAACACAATATTATCAACTACATTTTTATGTAAATCTACCAAATCGTAGTTTTCTTCGCTCATATTTCCAATTTCAAAACCTTGAAAAGGATTTTCGGACTGAAAACCAATTGCGATTGATTTCTCGATTTCTGAATATAATTCTTCCACTGAACCTATTAACAACTCTTCGGTTCCGTCTTCGGTTCTCCAAATTGGCAATGGAATTCCCCAATATCTTGAACGTGACAAATTCCAATCGTTGGCATTTTTCAGCCAATTCCCGAAACGGCCTTCGCCAGTTGCTTTGGGCTTCCAGTTGATGGTTTCGTTCAAATCGAACATTCTATCTTTGATTTCGGTAACTTTGATGAACCAAGAATCTAACGGATAATATAAAATTGGTTTGTCGGTTCTCCAACAATGTGGGTAACTGTGTACGTATTTCTCGACTTTAAACGCCTTGTTTTCTTCTTTTAATTGGATAGCAATTTCTACATCGGCAGAGCGCTCTGGGGCTTCGCCATCGTTGTAATATTCGTTTTTAACGTATTTACCAGAATAGCTTCCTAAACCTTGAATGAATTTACCTTGTAAATCAACCAAAGGAACAGGATTTCCGTTTTCGTCTAAAACTAACATTGGCGGCACTTCAGGTGTTGCTTCTTTAGCCACTTTAGCATCATCGGCACCAAAAGTTGGCGCCGTATGCACAATTCCGGTTCCATCCTCGGTAGTAACAAAATCTCCTGCAATTACTCGAAACGCATTTTCAGGATTTTGATACGGCAACGCTAATGGCATTAATTGCTCGTAACGAATTCCAACTAAATCAGCTCCTTTACATTCGGCAAGTATTTGATACGGAATATTTTTATCCCCTTCTTTGAAATTTTCAAAATCAGATGGTTCAACAGAAACAAAAAATCCTTTTCCGAATTGTTTTCCGACAAGATTTTTAGCCAAAATTACTTTCGTCGGACTATATGTGTATTGATTAAAAGTTTCCACCAAAACATAATCGATTTTTGAACCAACTGTCAAAGCGGTATTTGATGGTAAAGTCCATGGAGTTGTCGTCCAAGCTAAAATATGAACTTCGCCAAAACCGTAAAAAAAATTGGGTAGGGTTTCTGTTTTGGCTTTAAACTGAGCCACCACAGTTGTATCAGTCACATCTCTATAACTTCCAGGTTGGTTTACTTCGTGAGAAGACAAGCCGGTTCCGGCTTTTGGAGAATACGGTTGAATGGTGTAACCTTTGTATAGTAAATCTTTGTTATAAATTTGTTTCAACAACCACCAAACAGATTCCATGTACTTGGATTTATAGGTTACATACGGGTCTTCCATATCTACCCAATATCCCATTTTTTCGGTAAGGTCGTTCCAAACGTCGGTATAACGCATTACGGTTTTCTTGCATGCTTCGTTATATTCTTCTACCGAAATGGTTTTTCCGATGTCTTCTTTGGTAATGCCTAATTCTTTCTCGGTTCCCAATTCTACTGGCAATCCGTGTGTGTCCCAACCCGCTTTTCGCTTCACTTGGAACCCTTTTTGAGTTTTATAACGACAAAATATATCTTTAATAGCACGTGCCATCACGTGGTGAATTCCTGGTAATCCGTTTGCCGAAGGAGGTCCTTCAAAAAAAACGAAAGGAGTATTTCCCTCACGTGACATTACTGATTGTTCAAAGATGTTATTTTCTTTCCAAAATTTTAGAACTTCCGACGCTACCGTTGGCAGGTCAAGTCCTTTGTATTCCTTGAATTTTGTGCTCATTTTGTCGTATTCTTAAATCAATTTGCGAAAGTAGTAAAATTAAGTCGAAAGTCATAAAGTCATAAAGTCGAAAGTTGAAGTTTTGATTAGAAATGAAGTGATTAAGAGGAATATTATTTACTAATAATGTGAATTTATTTCTTTTCAAGAATTTTTTTTGAAATCGTTTCCACTTCATTTAATAATAAAGGATAAGCTGGTTCTGCCATTCCAGAATGGTCAAATCCTTGCAATTCATATAGTCGGATATCTTTATTTTTATTCAATTTCATCATTCGAAAGAAATAGGCGTTTTCTTCATAACGTCCTAATAATTCCATTTCGCGGTCGCCTGTTATGAGTAAAATTGGTGGAGTTTCTTCTCGAACGTAAAAAATTGGAGCGTACTTATCAATTGTTGGTTGCGTGCTTTTAATCCCTTGCTCTTTTCGAATTGTAAAATGCGTAATGGCTTGTCCGCTAAAAGAAATTAATCCTGCAATTTCCATGGGATCAATGTTATATTTAGCCAGATACGACTTGTCCATAGTAATAATTGTTCCCAAATAAGCACCTGCGGAATGTCCAGAAACAAATATTAGTTTTTTATTTCCTCCATATTTTTCTATATTATTAAACACCCAGGCAACTGAAGCCGCAGCATCTTCAATATAGGATGGAGCTGTAACATTTGGCGATAATCTATATTCTACACCAATCACGGCATATCCTTTATCCATCAATGCTTTTGGAATTTGTTTTTTACCTTTTGTTAATCCGCCACCATGAAACCAAATGATTGTTGCATAATCCTTCTTATTTTCGGGATAATAAACATCGAGAGTACATTGAGAATCTACATATGTATCTTTTTTATTGGTGCTTTCGTCATAATAATGGATGTCCTTTTCTAAAATATATTTCTGTTGCGCGGTTGCGAAAAATGCGGTTGTGAAAAATAAAAGGATTAATAATTTCTTCATTTGGGTTAAATTAAAAGTCAAAGGTATTAAAACTAAACAAACGTATGCTCCGCAATTTTTTAAATTTATTTAAGAAAAAACTTCTTTTAAAACCTCAAGCGATTTTGGTTTTTTAAATCCGTCTAAATGAATAGAATAATAATCAAGAAGAATTTTAAGGATCATTTGACGTTCAATTCCAGCGAAAATTTTTTGATTAGAATCAAATTTTAGATTGATTAGTTTTTTGAACAAAAAAGTTTCGTGTTCCGAAAGACAACTTATTCCTTGGAATGGCGAAAAAATTCCGTTTGTCATTTCGAAAAAATTTAAATCAATTTCGGAAATATCAGGGAAAAAACCAAGGAATTTTGTAATTTCTAATAGTAAAATTAAATGAAAATTAGAGGATTCATCGTGTGTGTCTAACCAAATTAATGCCGTTTCTAAAAATGTAAATAAATCTTCGTTTTTTTCTTCTTCTTGAATGCTGTAATGTAACATTTCAGACAAGAAGATTACCATTGTACTTTTTAGGATATCGGTATTTATGGTTTGAAATGCTGTGGCTAATTTTATTTCTTTAAAATGTTCTAAAGTACCTTTATTCTTATGATTAGCTTCAATTTCAAGAATGGTTAACGGTTGAAAATACGCTATTTTTTGATTGGACTTTTTTCCAGAATACGCACTTGGAACGAAATAACTTTTCAGCCCGTCTGATTGGGTAAAACATTTTACAATCAAGCTTTTTTCTTGATATTTTAATGATGAAATTACAATGGCTTTGGTTTTGACTAACATTATCTGATAATCATTACTTTTTTAATTGTAGCTTCAACTCCGTCTTGAGCAGAAATTAAAATTAAATAAACTCCAGAAGCTACTTTATATTTTCCAAAAGCGGTGGTGTCCCATTCGATTGTGCCGCCTTCAGATGTAGTTTCAAATACTAAATTTCCTTCTACATCGGTTATTTTAACAGTAGCTTTGTTGGTTAAATTAGAAATTTTAACTGTTCCTTCAAATTGGGGGCGCACCGGATTTGGATATACGTAAACACCGGTCAAATCTTCACTTGCTCGGGTTGAAGTTCCTTTAAAAGAAACCATACCATTATCTGTAGCAAAAAAAACTTCGCCTGTTACATCGTCTATTTCGATGTCATTAATATTATTACTAGGAAGCGGTGAATTATCTTTAGTAAAATGATAAATAGTTTCTTGACCATTTGAAGAAACCAAATAAACTCCCGATTCTGCAATTGAAACCCATTTTCTGTTAGCTCCATCTACGGCAATATCGGTAATAAATTGATCGTAAAATAATTCTTGAGCCAAATCATTTTCTAAAATTATTATCGATTTGGTCTGAATTTCTGTTTCTGTTATAAATGAATCAACAGATGAAATTATTCGTAAACCATTTGTCGTTCCTATCCAAAGTTGGTTTTTAGTATCTAAAGCAACGCATCGAAGGGAAATCGTAGGCAGATTACCTTCGGTTCCTGTTTTAATTCTAATAATTTTATTATTATACTTTTCATTAAAGGCAATTAGTCCATTTGCTCTAAAAGAAGGAATCCATTTGGTGTCATTTTTATCTATAGCTATTTTTCCATAACTTTCATAAAAGGGATCAACTAGTTGATTTGTAATATTAAAACTTTGCCATTGAGAATTGGATTTTAAAACCTTTAGGGGCTTGTTTACTATAGCATTAGTAACAAATAAATTGTTTTTGCTGTCAAATGCGGCTCCATTTATTCTTACCGAAATATAATTCGGAATTGTTGGGACCCATTGTTGACTTTCGGGACCATTTGGCGGAGCAGTAGTTTCATTAAATAATGTTGTTACCGCTCCATTTATTATTTTCAAAAGTCCGCTTTGAAAAGAACAAACATAAACTTCGTTTTCATCTTTTGGATTGGAAATGATATCAGTAAGCGATAATGCGCCTTGCAATTGAGTAGTAGGAATGGAACTCCATCCTGTTTGAGAATTGTAAATGCTAATCGGTTTATAAGAATTATCAGGAGTTGGAACAGAATTTACATCATATCCTCCGTAAGTTGCCCATAATTTATTAGAGGTTTTTTTTAATCTAAAAATGTTATTATAGATTGGACCACTTGGCAGGATTTCATCAAAAATAGTTGGATTTGAAATTGAAGTAACTACTACTCCTTTTTCATTTGTGCCTATATAAATATTTGAATCAATAATCGTTGCGCAAGTAAACGTTACAACTTCATTTGTTACTTGATTACTAATAATATGGATAATTTGTTGTAACGCCAAATTAAAAACATAGGCATGATTTTTGGTTGTTACAATAACATTATCGGAGTTAGCTCTACTATCTATTCCTGGCTCTGGAAGTTGGAAAAATTGAATAAAAGGTGTTCCATTAGATTTAAAGAGCATACCGTCATTTCGCATGGCAACTACCTGATTTCCTATAGCAACAATACCATTCCATTCACCCCCTGTTTGATCCACCCATTGGTTATAATCATCTAAAAATTGATTGGATAGATTGGCTTTTCGAATACCGCTTCCAAAACTATTTCCTTTGGTTGCGGCATAAATAAATCCATTAGACACACAGGTTTGTTGTACGGAAACATATGTTCCTTGTGGTCCCATATAATAGGTGTCACCGAATTCGAAAGTAGTTAAGTCAAATATTGAAATTCCGTAATCACATGAAATGTATAACTTTCCATTAAATTCTAGAAAATGATTGATTTTTTTAATAAGAGAGGGAACGGGAACCTCATCTATAATTCCTTTTTTATATAAAATAGAACCATCTTGATTTACAACTAACAACAAACCATTTTTATTCCCCACAAATGTTTTGTTATAAGTATCGCTGTGATATAGTGCGGTAATTGTTGCCGCTTTCAGTCCGTCTACTGATGTAGTTGTTTTGATTTCGGTGGTATTAAAATTTTTAGAAAAGTAAGCGTTTTCAGATGAAGCATATATATTTTGTACTGATTCCGAAACATCTGTGATTGTATTGTATGAAAAATAACTTTTCCATAATTGATTGCTTTGAGAAAAGCCACATATACAACTAAAAAAAATTATGGTATTTAAAATCCTCTTGTACATTCCTGTAAAAATTTTTTATTACAAATATACTATAAAACGCAATTATATCTATTTTCATATAAACCAATAAAAAAACCTTCTCTTAAAAAATCAAGAGAAGGTCTATATAGAAATTAGTTTGTTAGTTTACACAATTCCTTGAGCTAGCATTGCATCAGCTACTTTAACAAAACCTGCAACATTTGCGCCTTTAACATAGTCAATATAACCGGAAGCATCTTTACCGTATTTTTCACAAGATGCATGAATGTCTGACATAATTCTTTTTAATCTTTCATCAACTTCTTCAGAAGTCCAACTTAAACGTAAAGAATTTTGTGACATTTCAAGACCTGAAGTGGCAACACCTCCTGCATTCGAGGCTTTTCCGGGAGCAAATAGAATTTTAGCATTTTGAAAAACGTGCATTGCTTCAGGAGTTGAAGGCATATTAGCTCCTTCTGCCACACAGATGCATCCGTTAGCTACTAATGTTTTTGCTTCATCCTCATTCAATTCGTTTTGAGTGGCGCAAGGCAAAGCAACATCACATTTTACTTCCCATGGACGTTTTCCAGCAACAAACTTTGCATTTGGATATTTAGTTACATAATCCGAAATTCTTCCATAATTTACGTTTTTAATCTCCATTACATAAGCTAATTTCTCAGTGGTAATTCCATCTGCATCGTAAATATATCCTGATGAATCAGACATTGTTACTACTTTTGCCCCCAGCTGAGTTGCTTTTTCTGTAGCATATTGCGCCACATTTCCAGAACCAGAAACTACTACCGTTTTTCCTGCGAAACTGTCTGATTTTGTAGCAAGCATACTTTGTGCAAAATATACATCACCATATCCTGTAGCTTCAGGACGGATTAATGACCCTCCAAAAGAGATTCCTTTTCCGGTTAAAACTCCTGTAAATTCATTTCTTATTCTTTTATATTGACCAAACATGTAGCCAACTTCTCTTCCTCCAACACCAATGTCTCCTGCAGGAACGTCAGTATCTGCACCAATGTGTTTAGACAATTCCGTCATAAATGCTTGACAAAATTTCATAATTTCATTGTCCGATTTCCCTTTTGGATCAAAATCAGCTCCACCCTTCCCACCGCCCATTGGCAATGTAGTTAAACTGTTTTTGAAGGTTTGTTCAAAAGCTAAAAATTTTAAAATACTTAAGTTTACTGTTGGATGGAAACGAATTCCACCTTTGTAAGGTCCAATTGCAGAGTTCATTTGAATTCTGTAACCTCTGTTTACCTGAGTTTTTCCTGAATCATCAACCCAGACTACTCTAAACATAATTACTCTTTCTGGCTCTACCATTCGTTCCAAAAGCATTTTGTTTTGGTATTTTTTATTTTCTTCAATAAAAGGAATTACAGTTTCGGCTACTTCTTTAACTGCTTGCATAAACTCCAGTTCGTTGCCGTTTCTTTGTGCAACTAGATCAATAAATGCGTTAATACTTTGTGACATAAAATTATAATATTAATTTTTAAGAAAACGTTTTCGTAATATTCTACAAAGATACATTTTATAAAAATAATGACATAATTTTTTTTAAATCCTAAAAAAAATATTTAAAATACTTTTTTTTAATAATTAATAAAATTAACGGCGTGATTTATAACTTTTTTTACTTTTTTTTTGTAGTTATATAAGTTTTTTTTATTTTCTTTTATAAGTGATTGATGTTTTTATATATTTGTTGATTATAAAAAAATAAAGGACATTTTATGTTTAAGAAAGCAATTCTATTTATTTGTATTTTTATAATTTCAATTTCTATGTACTCACAAAATGGTTATGGAGGAAATTATACAGAAATTGGGGTTTTTACTGGACCTGTATTCTTTAAGTCCGATTATGGTGAGAGAGGTAGTTTTGAAAATTTTGAAAAAAATAATGGATATACTTTAGGAGCGTCCTATTATTTATCAACTATAAATAATTTTAATGGGCTTCAAGATAATTTTAAGTTACGATTGGAATTGTTTTACACCAAGGCAGATTTTAAACATTATGGTAAATATGTTGACCCATCAAGCAATACATTATTTGCCAATCAACTTAGAGGAATGTATGGCTCGACATCTTTTAGCTCTATTGGATTTCAAGTAGAATATTACCCATTCAAAACAGATGATTATAATGGGGGAGCTAGTTTAAGTCCCTATATAAGTTTTGGTCCCCAAATTAATTATGTAAGTGTAACTAGTAGATCAACATTAGGAGGATTAGGAACATCTATAACTACACCTCAAAAATATTTTGGAGGATATAGAAATGGTAGCATGACCGTGGCATCATTAACCGGATCAATTGGAACAAGATATAAACTATCTGATTATCATTCTCTTTTTGCTGAATTAAAAGGTCAATATTTCTTTTCTGATTGGGTGGATGGATTAAATCCTAATAAAGCCATTTATAAAGAAAATAAAAGTAATGACTGGTGTGTTGGTCTTAACTTAGGTTATATTTATTACTTCAATTAATCTTTTTTCTTTTTTGTTAACGGAATGCTTGTTCTAAATCTGCAAGTAAATCTGCAATATCTTCTACACCTACACTTAGTCTTACCAAGTCGTCTGTAATTCCAACTTCAAGTCTTTTATGTTCTGGAATAGAGGCATGAGTCATTAAAGCCGGATGATTAGCTAATGATTCCACACCTCCGAGAGATTCTGCTAAAGTGAATACTTTTAGTTTTTCTAAAAACGAAATCGAGTCAGCTTTTTTTCCTGAAGTGAATGTAAAGGAAACCATTCCGCCAAAACCACTCATTTGCTTTTTAGCAATATCATGATGCGGATGGTCGGGTAATCCTGGGTAATACACGGATGAAACTTCGGGATGATTACTTAAAAACTCGGCAACTTTCATTCCATTTTCACAATGTCTTTGCACTCGTAGATGCAATGTTTTTATACCTCTCAATACCAAATAACTGTCCATCGGCCCAAGAGTTCCGCCAGTAGCAAATTGCTTAAAGTGCAATTCATCACCTAATGTTTTGTCTTTTATAATTAATGCTCCAGCAATAACATCGGAATGTCCACCAAGGTATTTTGTAGCCGAATGCATTACAATATCAGCGCCCAAATCCAATGGTTTTTGCAAATAAGGCGTTGCAAAAGTATTATCGACTGCAAAAAGTAGATTGTGTTTTTTTGTGATTTTAGCAATTTCTTGAATATCTGCTAATTTCATTAATGGATTGGTTGGTGTTTCTACCCAAACCATTTTAGTATTTTCATTTATCAAAGATTGGAATTTTTCCAAATCATTCATGTCTACAAAATGGAATTTAATTCCGCTATCTTTATATAAACGGGTGAATAATCGGTACGTTCCTCCGTATAAATCATCCATTGCAATAATTTCGTCTCCAACTTTAAACATTCGTAATAAACAATCGGTGGCTGCTAAACCGGATGCAAATGCCAAACCTCTTGCTCCGTTTTCAATGGATGCCAAAGCATCTTCCAGAGCTTGACGCGTTGGATTTGCAGCACGACTGTATTCATAATCGCCAACGGGTTGCCCAGGACTAGTTTGAGCATAAGTAGAGGTTTGAAAAACTGGAGTCATTACTGCTCCTGTTACTTTTTCATGGTGTTGACCACCGTGTATTACTTTAGTATTGAATTTCATTGGTTGGTTTCTTTTTGCAAATGTACTAAGATTATATAAATTATATAATTTTCATTATAAATTCCATTTAAACAGCGATTATTTTTTTGTAAAATACAGTTTATATGTTTCAAATGGATTTTCTTTGCAAAAAGAAATCCCAATGACAAATAAAATATATTATTTAGCTTCGTGTGATACTTGTAGAAAAATTATAAAATCATTGCCTAAAAGTGCCAATTTGGTATATCATGACATAAAACAAGATCCAATAACTGCAAATGAAATAGAATATATGCAAACACTTTCAGGCAGTTACGAAACTCTTTTCAGCAGAAAAGCACAACTCTATAAATCATTGGATTTAAAAAACAAATCGTTGACCGAAGAAGATTATAAAAAATTTATTTTAGAACATTATACTTTTTTGAGTCGTCCGGTTTTTATCATTAATGATAAAATTTACATCGGAAATTCGCAACAAAACATGTTACAAGTAATGAAAGTATTAGAAAATGTCTAGAAGAACCTGGGCACTTTTTGCCGCTACATTAGTTTCTATAATTTATGGTGTAACTTTTACTATTGCCAAAGATGTAATGCCAAAATTCGTTCTTCCGTTCGGATTTATCACAATGCGTGTAGGAGGGTCAGTGGTTCTGTTTTGGTTAGTTTCTATTTTCGGACCAAAAGAAAAAATTGCACTTGGAGATTTTCCTCGAATTATTGCCGCCGCTTTCTTTGGTGTGGCTTTAAACATGCTTTCTTTTTTTAAAGGATTAAGTTATACCTCCCCGATTATGGGTGCCGTTTTAATGGTAACCACACCCATGATAGTATTAGTTCTCTCGGCATTCATCATCAAAGAGCGTATGAAAAAACGAAAGATTTTAGGTTTGCTTTTGGGCTTGACCGGAACCATAACTTTAATTCTGTACGGAAAATCGGTGGTGAATGCTCCTAATGCCTCTTTAGGTAATTTATTGGTTTTTACCAATGCCTTTTCTTATGGTATTTACTTAGTAATCGTTAAGAAATTAATGGATAAATACAATGCTTTTACTTTTGTAAAATGGATTTATACATTCGGATTTATTATGGTTTTGCCTTTTGGATGGAATGAATTTCAGGCCGTAAAATGGGCTATTATTCCAATAGATATCCTCTGGAAAATTGGATTTGTAGTAGTTTTTTCTACTTTTATTACCTATTTATTCAACTTGCTTTCCATGCGGGAATTGAGTCCAACTACAATTGCAGTTTTTGTTTATTTACAGCCTTTTTTTGCAACCATTTTCGCGATTGGTCTAGGGAAAGATGAATTGAATTTGGTAAAATTACTTTCGGCTTTGTTAATTTTCACTGGAGTATATTTAGTAACACAAAAAAGAGTGAATAGCGATAAGTAATTAGTGATTAGCCATTTATTGTACTAATTACTATTCACTAATAACTAATTACTTTTAGTATATTTGAAGTCTATAAAACACACGAATGATACAATCAATGACGGGTTATGGAAAAGCATCTTTGCAATTACCAACTAAAAAAATAACTGTAGAATTAAAATCACTAAACAGTAAAGGTATAGATTTGAATACCCGAATGCCATCTGTTTATCGCGAAATGGAATTGGGTTTACGCAATCAAATTTCACAACGATTGGAGCGCGGAAAAATTGATTTTTCTTTATATATTGAAGTTACAGGAGAAGAAACTTCTTCTAAAATTAACATGCCTATTATAAAAGGATATATTAATCAGATGAAATCGGTTTTGCCAAACGCGGATGAAACCGAATTAATGAAAATGGCAGTAAGAATGCCAGATGCTCTAAAAACCGAACGCGATGAAATTGACGAAAACGAGTGGAAAGAAATTCAAAAAGTTATTGACGAAGCATTAGAAAATATTGCTAATTTTAGAAAGGACGAAGGATTGTCTTTAGAAAAAGAATTTAAAGATAGAATTGGAAATATATTATCGCTCATGAATGAAGCCATTTCATTTGATAAAGAACGAATTGAAACTGTAAAAACAAGATTGAAAACAGCTTTAGACGAACTTCAACTGAATGTAGATCAAAATCGTTTTGAACAAGAATTGATTTTTTATCTTGAAAAATATGATATTACTGAAGAAAAAGTTCGTTTAGAAAATCATTTGAATTATTTCATCGAAACCCTTGCTGGGAAAGAAGCTAACGGCAGAAAATTAGGTTTTATCACCCAAGAAATGGGGAGAGAAATCAATACGATGGGTTCAAAATCCAATCATACCGAAATGCAAAAATTGGTGGTGATGATGAAAGATGAATTAGAAAAAATTAAAGAACAGGTTTTGAATGTTTTGTAAGTAAATAGGTGTTAGTTCTTATTACTAAGTTCTAATCACTATAAAAACTAAGGACTAAAAACTAAGGACTAAAAAACTTAAGCATGACCAAAGGAAAATTATTAGTATTCTCAGCGCCATCGGGCTCAGGGAAAACCACTATAGTAAGGCATTTATTACAGCAAGACGATTTGAATTTAGAATTTTCAATTTCGGCGGCAACTCGTGAACCTCGTGGTGAAGAAGTTGATGGAAAAGATTACTATTTCATTTCGATTGCCGATTTCAAAAAACACATCAAAGCTGAAGATTTTATAGAATGGGAAGAAGTCTATCGCGATAATTTTTACGGAACTTTAAAGACCGAAGTGGAACGCATTTGGGCAAAAGGTAAAAACGTAATATTTGATATTGATGTGGCTGGTGGATTACGAATTAAATCAAAATTTTCTCAAGAAACGTTAGCGGTTTTTGTAAAACCCCCAAGCGTTGACGAATTGAAAAGACGTTTAAAAGAACGTTCCACTGAAACGGATGATAAAATTAACATGCGCATTGCAAAAGCCCACGTTGAATTAGCTACAGCTCCACAATTTGATAAGGTCATCAAAAATTATGATTTGGATGTGGCGAAGCAAGATGCGTATGAATTGGTGAAAGATTTTATAAACACAGATTTCACAAATTAGCACAGATTGATTAAATTTATCTGTGAAAATCTGTGTTCAAATAAATAAATATGAAAATTGGATTATATTTTGGAACCTTCAACCCCATTCATGTTGGGCACTTGATTATTGCTAATCACATGGCAGAAAATTCCGATTTAGAGCAAATATGGATGGTCGTAACACCACATAATCCACATAAAGAAAAAAACACTTTACTTGATGACTACCAACGCTTGCATTTAGTGAAATTAGCAACCGAAGATTATCCAAAAATCAAGCCCTCAGATATCGAATTTAAATTACCGCAACCTAATTATACAGTAAATACACTAGCGCATCTAAAAGATAAATATCCGCAACATGAATATTGTTTGATCATGGGTGAAGACAATCTGAATTCATTTCACAAATGGAAAAACTATGGATTCATTCTAGAAAATCACGATATTTACGTTTATCCAAGACTAAATTCTGGTGAAATTGACGGGCGATTTTTGAATCATCTTAAAATTCAAAGAGTAGGCGCCCCAGTTATCGAATTATCCTCGACTTTTATTCGCCAAAGCATTAAAAACAATAAAAATATTCGTCCGTTATTACCCTACAACGTTTGGGAATATGTGGATCATAATAATTTATATAAGAAATAAACTTAACAATACTTTACCACTAGTTAGCTCAATCGTTTTGTAAATTTGTAATCTAAATAATTTTATTATGAATAATTTCGAAATATACAATCCGGTCAATTATGTTTTTGGTAAGGGACAAACTGAAAAACTTACTACATTAGTTCCAAAAGAAGCTAAAGTTTTACTAGCTTATGGTGGTGGCAGCATCTTTAAAAATGGTGTTTACAATCAAGTAAAAGCAGCGCTTTCTGGTTTTGAAATTATCGAATTTGGAGGCATCGAACCCAATCCGAGATTTGAAACTTTAATGAAGGCCGTTCAAATTATTCGAGAACATAAAGTCGATTTCATCTTGGCGGTTGGTGGAGGGAGCGTGATAGATGGTGTGAAATTTATTTCAGCGGCAGTAAAATTTGAAGGCGATGCAGCAGATATTTTAAGAAAACGAATTCTGTTTACTGATTTATCAAAAGTAATTCCTTTTGGTACAGTTTTGACTTTACCCGCAACAGGTTCAGAAATGAATTCGGGAGCCGTAGTGACCATTGAAGCAACTCATGAAAAACTTACACTTGGCGGAAGTGCATTGTTTCCAAAATTCTCCATTGTAGATCCAACAGTAATTACTTCGTTGCCAAAACGTCAATTGCAAAATGGAGTAGTTGATGCATTTACACACGTAATGGAACAATATTTAACGTATAAACATGACGCGATATTACAAGATCTATTTTCGGAAAGTATTTTGAAAACCTTAATAGAAGTTGGTCCTAGTGTAGTTGAAAATCCAAGTGATTATAAGTTAGCTTCCAATTTTGTTTGGAGCGCAACCATGGCATTAAACGGTTTAATTCAGAAAGGGGTTCCAAGTGATTGGGCAACCCACATGATTGGTCACGAACTTACCGCTTTATACGAAATCGATCATGCCAGAACTTTGGCAATTATTGGTCCTAATTTATACAAAGTAATGTTTGACACCAAAAAGGAAAAACTAGCACAATATGGCGAAAGAGTTTGGAATATTAAAGGAAATTCTGCTGAACAAATTGCACACCAAGCCATCGAAAAAACAATTGAATTTTTTCACATTATGGGAATGAAAACTAAAATTTCTGAAAATGCAGAAAATATTGAAAAAACTGCCGATTTTATTGTAAATCGATTTGAAGAAAGAGGCTGGAAAGGTTTGGGAGAAAAACAAAATATCACTTTAGAAAAAGTGAGAGAAATTGTGGAAATGAGTTACTAGTTTAAGTGAAGAGTAAATATATATACTCAAAAGGCGTTCAAGAAATAGTTCCTGAACGCCTTTTTCTAACCCCAAAACAAAATTAATAACTAACCTAAACATGAAATCAATATTACTGAAATCATATAGAATAATAACGAATATAAATTGATGTTATTGTATTGGAAATCATAATTATAAGTTAAATTTATTTTTAACAAATGGGTTCGTTCATTATCAATAACAATTTGGAAGCGCTCCTCTTTAAATAAAATTTCAGTATTTTTGGCACATCAAATAAACAAGTAATGAATCAGAATCCAAAGTTTGCAGTAATAGGTGGCGGAAGTTGGGCTACTGCGATTGCAAAGATGTTGTGTGTTAATCTTAATGAAATTGCTTGGTACATGCGAAACCAATCGGCAATTGATCATATAAAAGCATACAAACACAATCCAAATTATTTAAGTTCTGTTGAATTTGATACCAATAAACTGAAGCTGACTTCGGATATCAATGAAGCGGTGGCTTATGCGGATTATATCATTTTTGCTATTCCGTCTGCTTTCTTGAGTAGTGAGTTGGAAAAACTAACCATTAGTTTACAAGACAAAGTAATTTTCTCTGCTATTAAAGGAATTGTTCCTGAAACGTTCTTGATTGTAGGTGAACATTTCAATAAAAAATTTGATATCCCTTTTGAAAATATAGGAGTCATTACGGGTCCATGTCACGCAGAAGAGGTTGCGTTAGAACGTCTTTCCTACTTAACAATAGCTTGTGGCGATTCAAAGAAAGCAAAAGTTGTGGCGAAAGTATTGGCTGGAAATTATATTAAAACTAAAATTTCCGATGATATTATCGGAACAGAATATGCAGCGATGTTAAAAAACATTTATGCTATTGCGGCAGGAATTGCTCACGGATTGGGTTATGGCGATAACTTTCAATCGGTTATTATGAGTAATGCCATCCGTGAGATGAAGAAGTTCATACGAAAAGTTCATAAAATGAAACGTAACATTAATAATTCAGCTTATTTGGGCGATTTATTAGTGACCGGATATTCGGTGTTTTCTAGAAATAGAATGTTTGGAAACATGATTGGAAAAGGATATACCGTGAAATCAGCGATGATGGAAATGAGTATGGTAGCTGAAGGATATTATGCAGTGAAAAGTGCTTACAAATTAAACCAAGAATATAAAGCTACTACCCCTATTATTGATGCGGTTTACGCAATTTTGTATGAAGGAAAAGATGCCAAAAGTACCTTCAAAAAATTAACTGAAAAGTTAGATTAAGAGGAATAAAAACTAATTACCTTACAATTACCCCATCCACAAACAAAATTGGCACTTCTTCCACATAATCGGGAGTTATAGTTTGAGCACAGAAGGTGAATTTTTTATCGTACAAAGTGCTTCCTGTAAAATAAGTAACCATAAATTCATTATTCAATCGAAGCACACTGGTTTCTAACATTTCTATTTTTACCACCGAAACCGCAGGAACTTTAGTAAAGGCATGTCTCAACAGCGATGTTTTTTTCATTTCACCTTCAAGAGTTCCGAAAGCTTTAGAAACAACCATGACGCTGTCTAAATCAAAGTCGGAGTCGTTTACAAGATAAACATACCAAACTTTTTCCATAAAGTCGTCGCTCCATTCTTGAACGGCAGCTAGGAAGACGTTTTCTACTTGTGGGATGATGATGTCTGATTTCATATTAGACGAAAGTTTAAAAGTCTAAAGTCTCAAAATTTCTTTAAGACTTTTGACTTTCGACTATAATTATATACTTGATTTAAACTGCTCTAAAAAACGAATATCGTTTTCAAAAAACATTCTGATGTCTCCAATTTGGTGTAAAAGCATGGCTATACGCTCAATTCCCATTCCGAATGCGAAACCTGAAAATTCATCTGGATTGATATCACAATTTTTCAAAACATTAGGGTCAACCATACCGCAACCTCCAATTTCCAGCCAGCCGGTTCCTTTGGTAATGCGGTAATCTGTTTCGGTTTTTAATCCCCAATAAATATCAATTTCGGCACTTGGTTCGGTAAACGGAAAGTAACTTGGACGCAAACGTATTTTTGATTTTCCGAACATTTCTTTGGTGAAATACAAAAGGGTTTGTTTTAAATCGGCAAAAGAAACGTCTTTGTCAATATACAAACCTTCTACTTGGTGAAAAATACAATGCGAACGCGACGAAACGGCTTCATTACGAAACACTCTTCCTGGTGAAATGGTTCTAATTGGAGGTTTGTTGTCTTCCATATAGCGGACTTGCACAGATGAAGTATGAGTACGTAATAAAACATCAGGATTAGTTTGGATAAAAAAAGTGTCTTGCATATCACGAGCCGGATGGTATTCTGGCAAGTTTAATGCAGTGAAATTATGCCAATCGTCCTCAATTTCGGGTCCTTCAGAAACATTGAAGCCAATGGTGGAAAAAATGTCTATAATTTGATTTTTAACAATAGAAATTGGATGACGCGAGCCAATAACCAAAGGTTCGCCTGGACGAGATAAATCACCATAAAAACCTTTTATTTCCTCTTTACTTTCGAGCTCTTCTTGAATGGTTTTTACTTTTTCTTCGGCTACTGCTTTTAGGGTATTGATTACTTGTCCGAAGTCTTTCTTTTGGTCGTTTGGAATGTTTTTAAACTCGGTAAAAAGCTCTTTCAACAAACCTTTGGTGCCTAAATATTTGATTCGAAATTGCTCTAAAGCTTCTTTATTTTTTTCGTTGAATGCTTTAGCTTCTTCTATGTGTTGTTTAATCTTGTCTATCATCGGTCGTACTTTGAAGCGGTAAATTTAAGGAAAAGTTGGAAGTTGGAAGTTGGAAGTTGGAAGTTTTTTGAAGAAATCTTAAATCAAAAATCATTGATCTTTAATCAATAAGTTCTTTTTCAACAAAATAATTCACAATCGCGTCTTTCATTAAAATGGTTTGTTCGCCAGCTTTTAATGGCGGTAGTTCTTCTTTTACTTTGTAATGTGGCCAACCTTCTTTGTCAAAAAATTCGAATTCATAATAACCATATGGCTCTAACAATCTGCAGATTGCAATGTGCATTAAGTTGACTTTTTCATCTTTTTTAAATAATTGTTGGAATTTACCCAATTCTTGCACTCCAATTAAATATATTATTGCATCTAAATCAAGTTGATCTCCTTCAGCAAATTGATTGGAAAGGATTTCAACGACTTTTTCCCAGCGTTCTTTTAGTTGTATATCTCTTGACATTTTTATTTTTTAGAAAAAGAGTAAAGAAAAAAGAAAATAGACTTTTACTTCATCTGTAATGAATTGCAAATATAGTATGTTTAGCGTCTTTTCTATTGGGTCTACGCCGATATCTTTGGGTTTTATAATTGAATAATCAACACGCTCTGAATCTATTTTAGTGAAGAAATATATATTAAAATACATTTGTCAACATCCTAAGAATTCTTTCTTTCCATAAAAAACACCCTAAAATAGTATCTAAATTTTTGGGGTATCGCACATTCGAGAGGGATTTTTATTAATCCTCTTTTACCGTAATGGTTATGTCATCATCGAGTTTATACTCGCCTTTTTTATAAACGTCTTTGTTGGCTAAATCTATTTCATAAGCCCAAACTCCTTTTGGGACGTCAAACACACATTCTTTACCCTCTTTTTGAACGACCAATTCTTTTTTCACATCATTGCCTTCGGCATCTTTCCCAGCTAGTTTAAAGGTAATTTTATCCGAAAGTTTGTTTTTTATACAGATACTTTCAATAGTTTTAGAGTCAGTCTTTGGCTTATTACCTTTAATGAAACTTAAGCCGTTTACTATTATTTCACCACCTTTTAGGAACTTGTCTAGGTCGGATTGGGCGAAGGAAATTATCGGTAAAAATATTAGTATTAAAACATAATATTTCATAAGCGATATTTTTTAAATATAAATCATTGTTTTTTTCTTATTTGTTAAAAGTTTTTAATTCACATAATAAGACATTGCATTTAACAATACAATTATAATATGTAAAATGTACAATTGGTCTTTATTTTTAACAAAATATGAAATTAAATACAAGTTAATTATTAACTCTATTAAATATGCAATCTTAATAAATGTAAATTTGATTCCAATTAAATAACTTATGTATGCTAAAATAATTGACAATGAAATTATAAAACAAGAAATTATCTTATAAGCAAGACTTTCCCTTTCATTTTTAACAATTAACATGATAGGCTTTATGGGGAAAAAGTACAAGCCTAAAGGAATAAATAAAAAAATGTATAAAAGGCTACTTAACTCTTTTTTTATTAAAAAGAAATTTAAAAAAGTTAGAAGAATTAAAACTGTAATTTCAATTTTTGTTTGTTTTTTCATAATTTATGTATAATATTGTTTATCTACAATCCCAACTGCATGAAGCAACCATCCAAGCTGTATTATATGGTTGACCTAGAACAAATTCTGCTTGATCAATCCAATTTCCATTTTCAATAGCATATAATTTTTTTTCCATACAGTAATTTAAACATCCCTCAAAGGTCTGACCTTTTGGTCTTGGTCCTGATTTTAAAACGAAATTTGATGAATTTTGGATAAAAAACATATTCCATTTTAATAAAGATACTGATTTTAGTAAATTTTCTTTATTATATGGAAGTTCTTTTTTTAAAATATAATTTTCAAACTCAATAATATTTTTAAGAGTAAAAGTATTTTCTGTAAAATATGATTTATATGTTTCTAGTTCTTGATCGCTAATTTTTAATTTTTGATTATAATCACTATTTTTGATTTTATTATCTAAATCCTCTCTAGTTGATTTTTCTTCTTGGCTCAAATTAGACAATTCGATTAAAAAATTAAAACTTGATTCTCCAATCTCATTAAATGGATTATTTGATGATTTTAATGTTTCAATATCTTGAGCATTTCCAGCAAAGCAAAACATAACCGTGGCAATTAAGCCAAATAACAATTTTTTCATTTTTAATAATTTTTAAATTTAATAAATAATTTGGTTGTACAAAATTTATCGCGATATTTTTTTTGTAAAATTGCAAGGTTATTTGGTAATTGCTTAGTAAAAAAAGGTGGTTTTTAGTAATTATTAACGTATGTTTAGTAAAATTTTACTTGTAAAAAAATAAAAAAAAGGTGTGCTTAAACATACTATTTTGTTAAAACTTGATAAAAAATCTAAAAAGCCATAATTCATAATTAAAATTAATCCCGTTGGGTGTTATTATTTTAATTGTTAATTTATATTAATTTGCCACCTAGAGATTTGCCGAAATGCATGTTTATATGGCCTTCGACAAGCTTAGAAAAGCACTTTTGTTATAATTTACTATAAATTTCCTTTAAAAGTAATTGATTAAAGATTTTTATTAATTACACTCAACGGGTGAGTTCGTAGTTCATTCTTCGTAAAAAACTATATATTTTAAATAATAAATAGCTTTTTTTTAATTTATTATTGTTTCATTTTGAATGAATTTAGAAGTAAAAACTTACAATTTAAAAAAAAAACAGTTGTCAAAAAGTTAAAAGTTGTCGTCAAAATCTTGAAATTATCTTTAAAATCGTTTGTAAAAAGAAAAAGGCAATATATAATCATTTTAAAATAAATAACTTTATGAAAGATTGAAAACATTGTTTCATATTAATATATTTACATGGTTATAGGCAACAAACTAAGAAAACTAAGAATGGAAAAAGGATATTCGCAAGACTATTTAGCAGAGGTTTTAGAAGTTTCACAAAAAACCTATTCTAATATGGAAAACAACAAATCATCTATTTCTATTGACGCGCTAAAAAAAATAGCCGAAGAGTACAAGATTAATTTAATTGAACTTTTATCAGATGATAAAGTTAACGCACAAAACAATAGTTTACGAGAAAGTAGTTCTTTACAGGTTGGTATTATTATAAACCACTTGACAGAAGAACTTCTTAATCAAATGAAAGAAAGAATTGAAGAATTGAAAAAAACTATATCAGAAAAAAACAAGCTAATTGAACTTTTAGAAAATAAATTAAATAATTAAAATAAAAATCGTTTCAAATTAATGAAAAGACCTTTTTTAATTTTCTACTATCTTTGTAATTCATTTTTAGATAAATTATGAATTTTATTGATATTCTTTTAGGCGCTTTCCTGGTTTTTGGATTAATTCGTGGATTGAAAAACGGACTTATTATCGAATTGGCTTCGTTGATTTCATTTTTCGTTGGAATTTATATTGCTGTAAAATTTTCTTCCATATTGGGTGATAGCAAAACGGCCAAAATAACTGCCTTTTTGGTACTATTAATTGCGGTTATTTTTGGAATTCACTTTCTAGCAAAAATGCTTTCTAAAATTGCAGGTGCTATGTTTTTGGGGGGTTTAAACAAAATAGGCGGTGCCGTTTTTGGAACTTTAAGAGCGGTATTATTCTTGGGTGTAATATTAAGTTTATTCCAAAAAGCAAACATAAACAAATCCTTAATTTCTAAAGAAACGGAACAAAAATCATTATTTTTTAATCCTATCTTGAAAACTTCCGAATTTATGTTGCCTGTTTTGAATGATTGGTTTAAGGATTTAGGACAAAAAATTGCCTCAAATTAATTCAGTTCTTTTATCGCTTCTTCTTGAATCCAACCCATAGTTTCGTCGGTTAATTGCACTTTTTTCCAATTAGCAACACTTTCTAAAACATACACTTTTGTTCCCTCGTGAAGCAAAATAGTCTCCGCGGAAGATAATTTTGGCTCGCCTTTTACAGAGGCATTCTCAGCAAAAACGATGGCAGGTTTATCACTTGAAATTCTGTTTTTCTCATAAATTCCGGAAGAAACACTAATAACAATTCCAAATAAAATTATAAACATTCCGGCAAAGTAAATTCGTTTTCTGAAAGCTGTTCCTGAAAAATAATAACCGATGAAACATCCTAAAAACAGAGTCGCAAAAACTACTGCTATCCACGCCCAAGAGTCATAATAATAATGAGATGTAAATTCTTCTATTAATTTATGGAATCCTACTTTTGGAACTATTTTAATGTCATCAATAGTCATTTTTCGAGCAAAATCGAGATTGGTTTTAATTTCCTCATCGTTCGGATTAAGTTGAATTGCCTTTTCATAATTGTAAATTGCAGGCGCTACCTTATGCAGTTTGTAATAACAATTTCCTAGATTAAAATACACTTCTGCCGATTGTTTTCCGGAAGCTAAAACGCTTTCATAGTTGAAAATTGCTCCTTGAAAATTGTCTTTTTGGTAGCATTGATTTCCTTTTTCAAAAGCGTCTTGAGCAAATGAAAATTGAAAAATCAATAAAAATATATAGATTATTTTCTTCATGGTTATACTAATTGCTTTTCTAAATTGGAGATAATTTCAACTGCTTTGTCATAATCTTGTTGAATGGTTACGCTGGTTGACGGAGCATATCGCGCCAATTCACAATTTTCTGTAAGTGTAATAAAATCAGAAATAGTTTCTTGATTAGCACTTTTAGAAAGTAAAATTTCAGAAATTTTATCTTTACTCATATCGGAGGTTTCAATACTAAATTTAGCTTTCAAGAAATTGTGCATTGCTTTTTCCAACGCGATATAAAATGGTTCTTTATTATTGATTTGCTTTTGGGCTTCAGATAAATATTTCTTGGCCAATGCATTGGATTTTTTCTTTTTATTTCCAACAATATCGGCATCTTCTGCTTCTTTTCTTTTTCTGAAAAGCATCAATGCTGGAATGCCTAAAAATGGTAAAATCAACAATGAATAAAATAGACTTGAACCTAAAAAATCTTCTGAAACTATTGGTTTTAATTTAGTCTTTTGTTTGATAAAAGCAAATGCTTTATTCGCTGTAACCGAAATTTTGTTGGATCCCGAAGCTACCGGAGGAGAATTGGTAATTCCAGGTCCGTCCAAAACATTCAACATAATTTCTGGAGAAGTAATGGTTTTATAACTTCCAGAATTCAAATCGAAATACGTAAAACGCATTGATTTAATGGGAAAATTACCTTTTGATTGCGGAATTATCGTGTATTTATCTGCTATACTTCCTGTCATACCTGAAAGTGGAGTGGTTACCTTTTCACTATGTTGTGGGTCGTACATTTCTAATGTAGATGGAACAACTGGTTTTGGTAAACTAAATAATTTTAAATTCCCTGTTCCGGTCACGGAAAGATCTAAATCTAGTGATTCTCCAAATTTCAATCCGGTTCTTGAAGGCGTAACTTTGAAATTAAACTTACCAACGGCTCCCGAAAAATCATCTGGTTTTCCAGCTTCGGGCAATGGTTTAACCGAAATAACTTTGCTTCCTGCAGAAACGCGTTTGCTGTCTTCAACCAATTGAACTTGACCGAAAAAATTAGGTCTTCCTCTTGGAACTTGGCAATCAATATCTAACGAAAGTGGTTCAATTTCAAGTTTTCCTGATTTTTGAGGATACAACACTGTTTTTCTTAAAATAACATAACGATAACGTTCTCCTTTGAACATTCCTTCTTCGGCAACTAACTGCTTAATGTCAATATTTTGACTCCAAAAATCATTGTATTTTGGCTTATTGAGTTCGCGCCAATTGGTAATTCCGATGTTGTAACTGAAATATAATTTATATACTACAGTAATGGGTTCGTTTACAAAGGGATTGGTTTTAGAAATATCAGCAACTAAATACAAATTGTTGTCTGCGCTTACAGTAGCTGGTTCGTTAGGGTCATTGGGTAAATTAACCGCATCGGTTACATTAATTTTTATGGGTAATGTTTTATAAAGTTGTCCATTTATTTCAATGACTGCCTGTCTAATAATTAAATTTCCTTTTTTTTGAGGTAGTAAAATATAGGTGTATGATTTTTGAAACGTACTTCTACCATTAATCCACGATTGGCTAATGGATTGACTTGGTCCACCAACCACTCTAAATCCAGAAGCTTCAAAATTGGGAGGAACAAAATTATCGCCATCTTCATTCATTGAGAATTCTATACGCACTCTTTCGTTTAATCCCAAATTGTTTTTACTCACATTAGCTTCAAATTTAACTTGAGCTAGAAGAGAGTGGGTTACAAATAAGATTACAAATACAATTATTCTTTTCATTTTATGCTGAATTTATTTCAGTATCTCATTAACTTCTATTGATTACCAATCTTTTTCTGGTTTATTAGGATTGGATTGGACTTTTTTAGCATTAACTTTTTCTTGAACTTTTTTCTCTTCGTTGTTTACGGCATCTAAAAGATTGTCTATACGTTGTTTTGAGGCGCCACTTGGTTTTGGTTGTGGCTTGTCTGCTTCGCCTTTGTCTTGATTATCCTTGTTATTGCCGTCTTTTTTATCTTTATTGTTATTATCGCCATTGTCTTTTTTATTTTTATCTTTATTAGGATCTTTCTTGTCGTCCTTTTTATCGTCTTTCTTATCCTGCTTTTTGTCTTTGTTTTTGTCTTTATTCTTATCGTCGTTTTTAGGTGGATTTTCTTTTAGCATTTTCTTTGCTAAAGCAAAATTATATCGTGTTTCCTCATCTGAAGGATTGTTACGCAAAGCATTTTTATAAGATTCAACAGCATTGGAATAATCTTTTACTTTCATCATTGCATTTCCCAAGTTGTGAAATGCTTGATACTTTTCTGTTTTGGTTTTGGCGTCTTTAATGGCTTTTTCAAAGTGATATTTGGCTTCTGATGGTTGATTTTGTTTATAAATAGTCGTGCCTAAATTATAAGATGCAATTGATTTTTTTTGGAACTTCGCTTGCGATATACGGAAATCTGCCTCCGCTTCCACATAGTTTTTGTCCGCAAATTTTTCATTCCCCTCTGGTAAAAATTTATCGTTCTCCTGTGCTTTTGACACAAAAGAAATTAGAATTAATAGGTATGCTAGTATTTTTTTCATTTTTATAAATTCCGAAAGAATAATATTTTTTCTTTATTCTATTCTCTAATTTCTTTTTCTTCATTAAATAAATTCATTTTTCGAATCCATTTCGTTTTTCTTTCTGTTAAGAAAATATCTAAATACAATAAGAAAAAACCAAACCCTAAAAACCATTGAAACTGCGATTTATAATCGGCCATCATTGTGCCTTCAAATTCAGTTTTTTGTGTGTTATCCAATACTTTTTTTACATAATCTAAAACGGATTTAGTCGCATTTCCATCGATATATCCTCCTTTAGTACTTTTGGCAATTGATGATAAAACTTCCGCGTTTCTCTTTGTAATAACTACTTGATTCTCATTATCTTTCTGATAACTTTCAACTATTCCGTTTCTTTTTAACGGAATAGGACCTCCGTTTTCGGTCCCCACTCCAACAGTTACTATCTTTAAACCTAATTTTTGAGCATCTTCCGCAGCGTTTTGTGCATTATCCGAATGGTCTTCCCCGTCTGAAATGATAACCAGTAGTTTGTTTGTTTTATCTTTTTTATCAAAGAAATTATTGGCTGCTAAATCAATAGCTTGATCAATTGAGGTTCCTTGGGAAGAAATCATTCCGGGGTTCATCGTTTGCAAAAACATCTTAGCCACAGCATAATCAGAAGTCATTGGCAAAACAGGAAATGCACTTCCTGAATACGCAATAATACCAATTCTATCGCTTCCTAATTGGTTAATTAATTGGGAAACTATTTGCTTACTTTTTTCTAATCTATTAGGCGCCACATCTTCAGCTAACATACTTTTAGAAACGTCAATTGCAAAAACAATGTCAACTCCTTGACGTTTTACTTTTTCCATTTTGGTTCCCATTTTTGGGTTTACCAAAGCGATTATCAAAAGTGTCAAGCCAAGAAGAACCATACCCATTTTTAATACCGGTTTAAATACGGATTTCTCTGGACTTAACTTTTTAATTAATTCCAAATCTCCAAATTCTCTTTGTTTTTTTTGTTTCCAATATTGAACGTATAGAAACAACCCCAACAAAATTGGGATGACAAACAGCAGATATAAATACCCTTTTTCTTCTAACTCGTACATTTTTTTTCTTTTTTGTCTTTCTGATCAGAATGACAAGATTGTCTATATAAAACTTCTAAAAACAGTGTTTCTCAACAATACTTCAATCAATAATAAAATTCCGGCTATCCAAACAAATAGTCGGTATTTTTCATCATAATCATAGTATTTCAACTCTTGTATTTCGGTCGTTTCCAACTTATTAATTTCGTTATAAATACTTTCTAACTTACTATTGCTATTGGCTCTAAAATATTTTCCGCCGGTATTTTTAGCAATGGTTTTCATCAATTTTTCGTCAATTTCAACGGGCATCATTTTGTATAAAAACCCCTTTCCATTGGGAGCATACGCATAAGGAAATTCAGCCATCCCATTAGAACCTATTCCAATAGTATATACCTTTATCCCGTATTCTTTAGCAATTTCTGAAGCTGTTTCTGGTTCAATAAAACCAGAATTATTTACTCCATCGGTGAGCAAAATGATAATTTTACTTTTTGCTTTGCTCTCTTTTAATCTATTTACAGCCGTCGTCAATCCCATACCTATTCCGGTTCCGTCTTGCAACACATTGTCGTATTTAATATCCCTAATGGCTTCCTTAACTATAGCTTTATCACTAGTAACAGGAGTTTTGGTGTAGGATTCTGCTGCATAAACTACTACTCCAATTCTATCATTTGGTCGTGCATCCACAAAATTGGAAGCTACTTCTTTTAGAGCTTCCATTCGGTTGGGATGCAAATCTTTGGCCAGCATACTACTCGAAAGGTCAATAGCCATGACAATATCAATTCCTTTGGTAGTTTTAGTTTGATTGCTAATATCAACGGATCTTGGACGCACTAAAGCAATTATCAAAGAACTTAAAGCTAATAATCGCAATATGTTTAAATAGGGTTTTAATTTTGCTAAAGTCGATTTGGAAGTTTTAAAACCATCAACTGAACTTATTTTTAATGTTGCCGATTGCTGTTTTCGTTTCCAAAAAAGCCATAATCCAGCAATTGGAATTAGAAAAAACAACCAAAAAAACTCAGGATTTAAAAACGTTATTTTTTCCATTATTCCTGAGCGTTTTTAAGTTCAACCGAATTGATTATTCGTTCTAGAATTTTCTTTCCATATTCATCACCTTCACGATAAGAAACCATAATTTCTTGTAAACCACTGTCTTGTTTAAACAATAAAATTTCATAATACAACTTCTGGCTTGTATTTTGAATTTCATCCAACATCGTCATTGTTCCATAAGCTTTTACCCCCGAAATTCCTTTGTCGGTATTGAAATCTTCTTGTTTAAAAATGATTTCATGTCCGCCCAATGATTCCCATATTTTAGTATTTCCTTCGAGAACAGTGTCAAAATTAACCTCTGTTTCTTTTTTATATTTTATTGTGGAAACTACAATATTAAAAGATTCCATCATACTTCCGTAGCCAAACATTTGCATCTCTTTTAATACGGCATAAGCCTCTTTTGGGAGCATTTTAGTGCCGTCCATTCGCTTTAAAACTTTTGGTGTTTCAATTTTTATCCCAGGATTTCCATATTCGCTATATACCCATTCGCCTTCGGATAATTCTTTGGTTGGATGACCTATTAAATTATCTTTTACATAATCCCATCCTTTAAAATAAATTAAAGCCAATAATGAAATCATGATCACGCCTATAACAATTCCAATCGTTGAAACAATTCGAGCACGTTTTAGTTTTTTTAGCTTCTGAATTCGAGCTATTTCTCTTTGTTGTTCGTTCCATGCGTCCAATTCATCATCCTTTTTAACCTCAGTTGGAATGGCTTTGTGAATGGTTACAATAGAACTGGAAATGCGTTTTTTATCTTCTTCAATTTCAAAATCTAAAGGTTTTACTTTAGCAAATTTTACTAAATCGGCTTGCATCAAAACCTTTTCTAGATTCTCTAAAGTTGCTGCCGAAAGTTTTAATTTCTTTTGATTAGCCACTCTTCGCAAACCTGCAATAAGTTCGGAAGTAGTGCTTTCCATAGCTGGAATTTCTATTTCTTCTTCGATATAATTTCGAGCAATATTGGTAAGTTCCGAATAATAAGATTTTACTTCTCCCTTTTGCCAAAGCTCTTTCGATTCTAACTGAAGCAAAAGTGAAGTGGCTTTTTCAATGGCAGAAGTGTAAACAAGTTCCTCTTCTTTTGGACGGTTTTGGTATTTTTTAATAAACCAATAGGCTAGGGCTGCAATTCCTATTAAAAGTAAAATTCCTAATAAGTATTTCCACCAATTACTAAATGTTTCTGCTTGTGCAACGTCTTTAACATCATACATTTTTTGCTTTAAAGTATCTACTTTAACATTGAAAACCTCTACTTTTAAACTATCAGAAAAAGTTGGTTTTCCATTAATAAGGACTGCAATTCTTGGGATAATGAATTTACCAGAATCGTATTGGGTTACCCCATATTTTTTTATTAATTCCCATCTATCGTTGGTTTTTACCGTGTCTATTTTATAGGAATTTATTACTTCTAGAGCACCAAAGTTTTTAGCTTTAGGAAAAACCACTTTGTCTTTATTGCTAACCGTTGCTTTCAAAGTTATTTTAAACTCGGCTCCAATTTTATTTCGAGTTGTATCAATAGAAGTAGTGACTTTTTGGGCAAAAAGTGTTGATGTAAAAAGTAATAATAGGTATAGTTTTAATTTCATTTTCATTTTTTAAACCACAAAGATCCCTAAGGCCTCAAAATGTTCACTAAGTCAGTCTTATTTAGCAGTTAAACATTATTATCTCGATTTAAAATAACCCAATAATTTGGTTACATAACTTTCATCCACACGAGTATTTACAGTTCCTGACCCACATTTAGAAAATATTTCTTTGAAATACGTTACTTTCTCGTGGTAGTTTCTTTCATAGTTCATTCGAACTCTTTTGGAACTCGTATCAACCACTAGAATTTCACCCGTTTCGGCATCTTCCATTTCTACCATTCCAATGTTTGGCATTTTTTCTTCACGAATATCGTACACTCGAATTCCGGTGATATCGTGTTTTTTACCGGCAATTTTAAGTGTTTTCTCGTAATCTTCTTCCACCATAAAATCGGAAATCAGAAATACAATTGCTTTTTTCTTTTGCGTAGCCGATAAAAATTTAAGTGCTTGCGTTAAATCGGTTTTCTTGCTTTTTGGTTGGAATTCTATCAATTCGCGGATGATTCGCAAAACGTGGGATTTTCCTTTTTTGGGCGGAATATACAATTCGATACCATCGGAAAACAAAATCAAACCTATTTTATCATTATTTTGGGTTGCCGAAAATGCCATTGTTGCGGCAATTTCGGTAACTATTTCACTCTTTAGTTGGTTTTTTGTGCCGAAACTCTCTGAACCCGATATGTCCACCATTAACATCATGGTCAATTCACGTTCTTCTTCAAAGACTTTTACATGCGCTTCGTTATATCGTGCGGTAACATTCCAATCGATAGCGCGAATATCGTCGCCAAACTGGTATTGACGTACTTCCGAAAAGGTCATGCCGCGTCCTTTAAAAGACGTATGATACTCCCCCGAAAAGATATGATCGCTCAATCGTCGGGTTTTGATTTCAATTTTACGAACTTTACTAAGTAGATCTTTCGTCTCCATTATTAGTCAAATGTCTTCATGTCAAAGGTCTTAATGTCGCGACTTTACGACTTGGACTTTTTGACCTTTCGACTATTTTAAGGTACCTCTATTTCGTTTACAATTTTATTAATAATGTCAACCGAAGTGATGTTTTCGGCTTCCGCTTCATACGTAATTCCAATTCTGTGACGCAATACATCGTGAACTACTGCACGGACATCTTCTGGAATTACATAACCGCGACGTTTTATAAAAGCGTAACATTTTGCAGCGGTTGCTAAGTTGATGCTTCCTCGAGGCGATGCGCCAAAACCGATTAATGGTTTCAGACTTTCTAACTTATATTTTTCTGGGAAACGAGTAGCGAAAATAATGTCTAAAATGTATTTTTCAATTTTTTCATCCATATATACTTCACGAACCGCTTCTTGAGCACGAAGAATTTGTTCTATAGAAACCACTTGATTCACTTTTTCGTAAGCGCCTTTCAAATTTTGACGAATTACCATTCGCTCTTCATCCATTTTTGGATAATCAATAACCGTTTTCAACATAAAACGGTCTACTTGTGCTTCTGGTAAAGGATATGTTCCTTCTTGTTCTATAGGATTTTGAGTAGCCAAAACCAAGAAGGGTCTATCTAATTTGAAAGTAGTATCACCAATGGTAACTTGTTTTTCTTGCATCGCTTCTAGTAAAGCCGATTGTACTTTAGCTGGTGCACGATTGATTTCATCAGCCAAAACAAAATTGGCAAATATTGGTCCTTTTTTAATAGAGAACTCATTGGCTTTAATATTATAAATCATGGTCCCAATAACATCCGCTGGCAATAAGTCGGGTGTAAATTGAATTCTACTAAAGCTACCATTAATGGCTTGTGAAAGTGTATTAATAGCTAATGTTTTAGCCAACCCAGGAACACCTTCAAGCAAGATGTGTCCTTGTCCTAAAAGCCCAATTAGCAATCGTTCAACCATGTGTTTTTGACCTACAATTACTTTGTTCATTTCCATAGTAAGTAAGTCAATAAAAGCACTTTCTCTTTCTATTTTTTCATTGATTGCTCTAATGTCTAAAGCGGCAACTTTTTCTTCCATAAGTTCTATTTTTATGCTACTATTTTGGTTCAAAATTTTAACATTTCAAAATTGAAGATTTTAACACGAATAGAATGTTAATAATGCGTTAAATCTTACATTTAAATTGTATTTTTAAGGATGATTTATGATTTTGTTTTAGTAATTTTAGAGTTCTTAATAAAAAATCTGATGAAAACATTATTGTCGCCTATTATTGCTGGAACTATGAATTGGGGAATTTGGGACAAGAACCTTTCCACTTCAGAAATGGAGCATTTAATCCATATTTGTATTGAAAATAAAATCACCACTTTTGATCATGCTGATATTTATGGAGGCTATACCACAGAAGTGCAATTTGGAAAAGCATTAGGCAAAAGTAAAATTGCAAGAGAACGATTGCAACTGATTTCTAAATGTGGCATCCAATTGACCACTGGAAGACCAAACATAATTAAACATTACGATTATTCTAAAGAGTATATCATTTGGTCGGTTGAAAATTCATTAAAAAACCTTCAAACTGATTATTTAGATGTATTGCTTTTGCATCGCCCGAGTCCGTTAATGGTTGCTGATGAAATAGCGGAAGCCATAGAAAAATTAAAACAAGAAGGAAAAATAATTGATTTTGGATTATCCAATTTTACTTCATCTCAAACCGAATTAATATTACAAAAAACAGAAATTAACTACAATCAAATTCAGTTTTCTGCTACACACCATCAACCTATGTTAGACGGTAGTTTAGATTACATGAAAATTCACAATATTATTCCGATGTCATGGAATCCGCTTGGAACCGTTTTTAGAGAAGACATTGACCAAACGCGCCGATTGAAAAAATTATTGGTGCAATTGGTTGAAAAATATGAGGTTGGCTCGGATACTATATTATTAGCTTGGATTTTAAAACATCCGTCAGCCATTATACCAGTAGCTGGAACTGTAAATATTGCTCGAATTCAACAATTAATGAAAGCTGTTGATTTGCAACTTGATGCATTAGATTGGTTCGCCATTTGGAGTGAAAGTATGGGAAATCAAGTGCCTTAATTATAGTAATTAGTAAACAGTGATTAGCTTTTTTTTCTACTAATTACTTTTCACTTTTCACAAAAATGATAAACAAACGTCTTCTTATAAAAAACTTACTGGCTCACAACGATGAGAGTAGTTTTTATGATAAAAAAAGACAGTTGAATTTGCATACAAAAGAAGGTAAAGCCAAGTTTTTGAAACATATTTGCGCTTTGTCAAATTCCAATCCGTCTAACAATTCCTATATTGTGGTTGGTGTTGAAGATCAAGATAATGAAATTACGGGCGACGATTTTTTTGACGACAGTAGGATTCAGAATTTAGTGAATGCTTTTTTGGAAAATCCTCCAAAAATTCAATATGAAAATGTTCCTTTTCCTAATTTACCGAAAGATAAAGTAGTGGGTTTGGTGACTATTAAACCAAAATCGAAGACTTCCTTTTTCAAAAAAAATATTCATACGGTTTTAGTGAATACGGTTTTTGTTCGTCGTGGCAGCAATTCCATTCCAACAGAAGAAAAAATACCCTATTCTAAACAGAATATTGAAACGGTAATTAGCATTGAAAACAATTCAAGAAATAGTATTGCTTATACGCTAGACGGTGTTATTGATTTTGTTAATAATCGTCACAAAGATATTCCTTCTAAGTACAAAGTTTTTAAAGAGTTATTTGTAATCTGTTGGTCGGGAATTTCCAAAAAAGTACGCGAAAAAACATTCTTTTCAAGGGTTGATATTGAGTTAATCAATGAACAAGTAAAACTGTTTTATTCCGCACAAGATGATGTTTCGATCGAGTATGATGAGAACACGTTTACAATTACCGAATATGTTCAGCTGGGTTTGAATGACAAAACGAGTTATTATCCTTTGGAGCGGCAAAAGATTTCCTTTTTTGACAATGGATATTATAAAATTGAAACTGAAATGATCTTTGAACCTCCACAATACAATAGAAAAGTATTGTTTCATGTGTATAATTCTACATTGACTTTGTTAACTAAGTTACAAAAATCACAAGAATTTACCGATCGTGAAGAGTTAGATTTAGAAAATATCCCCTCAACCTTAATGATTTGTTTCTTGAATGGTTTTGTGGATGCCAAACAAAAATTAATTGAGGCAAAATCCTTATTAAAAGAACATAAAAACTATGTTGTTTATGACCATTTCAAAGAAGTGATGCGCGTGTTAAGAAAAGTGAAATATGGTGGAAATAATATACGATAATTGAATTTTTTGGTGCAAAAAAAACCTCGCTTCAATAAAGAAACGAGGTTTTTATAATTTCTAAAGAAAAAATTCTGAAACAAGTTCAGAATATTATCCTAAAGCAACTCTACTAAATCCAGTAACAGTTAATCCACTTTCAACTGATTTAACATAAGCAGCAACGCTCACAGAACCATCTTTAATATAATCTTGGTTTACCAAGGTATTGTCTTTGTAAAAACGTTGAATTTTACCTTTAGCAATATTGTCTAACATAGCTTCTGGTTTTCCTTCTTGACGCAATTGATCTTTAGCGATTTCAATCTCTTTTTCAATGATTGAGGCATCAACTCCCGCTTCATTCAAAGCAATTGGATTCATTGCCGCGGCTTGCATTGCTACGTTTCTTGCAGCTTCATCGCCACCACTAACGTTAGCCGAAAGAGCAACTAAAGTAGCAATTTTGTTCCCTGCGTGAATGTAAGAGCCAACAAAAGCACCGCTCAATCTTTCGAAAGAAGCCACTTCAATCTTTTCTCCAATTACACCCGTTTGTTCAATAAGTTTTTCAGCAACTGTAATTCCATGGAAATCTGAAGCCAAAAATGCTTCTTTAGTTGCAAATTTTAATGCTTGATTAGCTAATTCAGTAGCTAATTTTACGAAACCTTCATTTTTTCCAACGAAGTCCGTTTCGCAATTTAATGTGATAACTACACCAGAAGTTTTGTCAGCACTTACAACTGCAATTGCAGCCCCTTCAGTAGATTCTCTGTCGGATCTGTTAGCGGCAACTTTTTGACCTTTTTTTCTTAGGTTTTCAATTGCTAAATCAAAATCTCCATCAGATTCTACTAATGCTTTTTTGCAGTCCATCATACCTGCACCAGTGATTGTTCTTAATTTATTTACGTCTGCAGCAGTAATTGTTGCCATTTTGTTTTATTTTAAGATTAAAAATTTAAATGTAAAAAATTCCAATTAATAAATTCCAAATTCCAATTTTAATAAATCATTAAATTTTAATAATTATATGGAACTTGGAATTTACCTATTGGAATTTTGATTTATTTATTCTTCTGAAGCAGTTTCTTCAGTAGCAGTTTCTTCTTTAACAACTTCTACTTCAGCTACTGGTGCCTCAACAACAGTTACTTCTTCAGTAGTAGCTTCTTCTACAACAGCAGCTTCCTCTACAATAGCGGCAATTTCTGTAGCTTCAGCAACTTCCGCTTCTGGAGATTCTTCTCCGTCTTTTTCAGAAGTTCTGTTCGCTAATCCGTCTTTTACAGCATCAGTTACTAAAGTTAAAATTTTATCAATTGATTTAGAAGCATCATCATTGGATGGAATAACGTAATCTACTTCACGTGGATCAGAGTTAGTATCAACCATTGCGAAAACTGGAATGTTTAATTTTTGTGCTTCTTTTATTGCGATGTGTTCAGCTTTGATATCAACTACAAATAATGCAGCTGGTAATCTTGACATGTCAGAGATAGAACCTAAGTTTTTCTCAAGCTTAGCACGAAGACGATCTACTTGAAGTCTTTCTTTTTTAGAAAGGGTCATGAAAGTACCGTCTTTTTTCATTCTATCAATAGTAGCCATTTTTTTAACTGCTTTTCTAATAGTAACGAAGTTTGTTAACATACCACCAGGCCATCTTTCAGTGATGTAAGGCATGTTACAAGCTAATGCTTTTTCTGAAACAATATCTTTTGCTTGTTTTTTGGTAGCTACGAAAAGTATTTTTCTACC
>CANFNV010000016.1 GCA_947448525.1 Flavobacteriaceae bacterium
AAAATGACTCGATAGCTCAGTTGGTAGAGCACATCACTTTTAATGATGGGGTCCTGGGTTCGAGCCCCAGTCGGGTCACCAAAAGTCGAGCATTACGCTTGACTTTTTTTTATTTAAGGGGCCACGTGGAGAAACGGTAGACTTGCCATCTTGAGGGGGTGGTGCTCGAAAGGGCGTGTGGGTTCAAATCCCACCGTGGTCACGAATAAAAAGAAATCCAAATAAAACAATCAAGCTTGCTTGAAATTGTTTTATTTGGATTTCTTTTTTCAAAGCGGAGCTTTGTTGGGAAAGACGAAGTCAATCCCTCGTGATATTACTATAACTCTGCTTGCTTGAAATTGTTTTATTTGGATTTCTTTTTTCAAAGCGGAGCTTTGTTGGGAAAGACGAAGTCAATCCCTCGTGGTAAAAAAAAAGCAACTGTTTAAGGTTGCTCTTTTTTAAATTATTTTAATATACTAATCCTGAACAAAAACTGTCTGTCCACTCAAATTGGTAGTATAATGACCTTTAACACCTTTGTTATCAGAATAAGTTGTCTGACCACTCAAATTGGTACCATAAGTACCTTGTGTGCCTTTGTTATCAGAATAAGTTCTGTTCCCACTCAAATTGGTGCCATAAGTACCTTGTGTACCTTTGTTATCAGAATAAGTTGTCTGACCACTCAAATTGGTACCATAGGTTGCTTGAGTACCTTTGTTATCAGAATAAGTTGTGTTCCCACTCAAATTGGTGCCATAAGTACCTTGAGTACCATTGTTGCCTGAAAAAGTTGTGTTCCCACTCAAATTGGTGCCATAGGTACCATACTGACTAAATCCAAATAATGAAGTAAAAAGAAAAGCTAAAATAATTATCTTTTTCATTTTTTTATTTATTTAATTCTTGCTTACTCTATAAAGTTTTCAGCTTTCCTTTTTAATTACTCAAATGTAAGAAAAATAAATTAAAAACCAAGTTGTTAAAAATGTTTTAATAAAAAATGCTACTTTTGAATTTGAAAAAATTTCATTAGAACTATGGACAGTAAAAAATTAAAACAGATAACAAACCAACTCAAAAAATCTTTTGATAATTGGGATTTCAATAAAGCAATTAATTTAAGCAAAGACGAAACGCAAACTCGTGACAACTTAATACATCCTTTTTTCAATATTCTAAACTATTCCAAAATGGATGACTACTCTCACGAGTACATTGCGGATATGGGTGATAAAAAGGGTCGTAGAGTTGATATTGCTATAACATTAGGTAAGAAAGACCCTTTGATGCTAATTGAATGTAAAAGCGTAACTGCAAAACTAAATGACAACCATTTTAGACAGTTGAATGAATATTGTTTGTATTCTCCAACTGCTAAAATCGGAATTTTAACCAATGGTGTTATTTACAATTTCTATACTGTTAATGCACGAGAGAAAAAAGGATTGAATACAAAGCCATTTTTCACTTTTGACCTAACTAATTATGATACTGCTCAATTAGAAACATTAGCTTTATTCAATAGACAATCAATTGAAATTAGTGAGATTATTCAAGAAGCAGAGGATGTGTATTTTTTAGATAATTTTGACAATGCTTTGTTCAAGACATTAGTTGAAACGGATGACTTGGTTAAATTGATATTTAAAAATATGGGTGGCTTACGGTCAACCGAGAAAGCATTAACTCAAATCAAAGGATTGATTAATTCCATTTCTATAAAGACTGCATTAGACAGAATCGTTCAAAAAGAAATTTCCGAATCAAATAGTGGAATAATCACAACTGTAGAAGAAATCAAAGCGTACAATGTAATCAAAACCATTCTTGCGATGTCTTCTAAAATAAAAACTGTCGATTTGGACAGAATAAGTTATAGGGATTTGAAAAATTCATTTCTTATCATCGTTGACGAAAAACAAACGAAAAATATTTGCTCCTTGGTGTTCAAAGAAAAATTGAAAGCTATCGACATTAATGGAAGTAGGTATGAATTGGATGATGTTTCTGTTTCTTCAATCACAAAATTGAAAAAAGAATTAACGGAATCAGCTTTGTCAAATTTAGTTTAAGTATTATTGTAAGTAAAAAATTAGAAAAAAGTGGAGTTCAGAACCCACTTAAAAAAACGAGGTGTTATCTGAAAAACCTAAAGAGTAAGAAAAATAATTCAACAAAATAATGGAAAAATCTAAAGTAGATATGTTTATCGGTATGAATGCCGAAAATTTTAATCCGCAAGACCTTATGTTTATTAAGGATAAATTAGAAAAAATGGATGATGAAAAATTCTTTATGGTTCAAGGAACGGAATTTCAGAAACCATCAAATATTTTTTTAATTGCTGTTTTACTAGGTTGGGAGAGATTTTGGCTTGATGACATAGCTTTAGGTATTGTAAAAATAATAACTTGTTATGGGTGTATGATATGGTGGCTAGTTGATATTTTTTCAGCAAAAGATAGAGCAAAAAAATACAATTTTAAAAAATTTACGCAAGTAACTTCGTTTATGTAAAATAAAGTCTTTTATTGGGTGAAAGAACAGTTCCTTTTACCCAATAAAAGAAATTTAAAAATTATGAATTCAAGTAATAAAAACTACAATAGGGCATATAATAAATTGTTACTTATTATAATTTTATTTTCCCCAATTTTTTTATATTTGATTCCTTTAGATTGGCTTAACAAACAGCACACGATTTGTCTCATTAAAAATATTTTTGGAATAGATTGCTTTGGTTGTGGCATAACAAGAGCTGTGCTTTCGGGAATACATCTTAATTTTGAAAAAGCTATAAATTATAATAAAATGGTTGTATTTGTTTTGCCATTACTCGTTTATGTATGGATGAAAACTTCTATGTCTTTTTATAAAAAAACGCTAACATCCCGATAAATAATCGTTTCGCCTTCGGATTAAAATCAATTTCGGGAAGTCTATAAAACTCCCTAGATTTGTGAACGTATTTGACACGTTCCTTAACCTCAACTACTTCATTGAATGTCATATACTCATTGAAGAATACTTCGCCTTGTGCGTGTGCTTCTTCGGGATTTATGTGATTGAAAATACCATTTCGCAAGTCAGCATCAATTACAAACATTTAATTAATATTCAACATATCCTTTTTTTGTTTACTTTTTTTACTACTTTTGTTGAACAAAAATAAAAAAAACGATGAACAGTGTTAAAAATACTTTCAGCATCAAAGATTTAGAAAATCTTTCAGGCATCAAAGCACATACCATTCGAATTTGGGAGAAACGATACAACGTTTTAGAGCCAATGCGGACCGACACAAACATTCGTTTTTATGATTTATTGGCTTTACAAAAGCTTTTAAACATTACCTTGTTACATGATTATGGCTACAAAATCTCTAAGATTTCGAAAATGCCTCAGGAAAAAATTCCAGAATTAGTGAGAGAAATTGTTTCTGTAAAAAGTGCCAAAAATCACTCCATAAGTTCGTTTAAATTGGCAATGATGAATTTTGATCAGAACTTATTCTTTAGAACCTACAACACACTACTTTCAGAAAAATCGTTTAGAGAAGTTTTCTTTGAAGTCTTCATTCCACTTATGGAAGAAATTGGATTTCTTTGGCAAGCAGAAACTATTACTCCGGCTCACGAACATTTTATTAGTTACTTAATAAAATTAAAATTATTAGTGAATACCGAGAAAATACAAAGACAGGCACCAACAAAAGAAGACCGAATTTTTGTTCTATATCTTCCGATGAATGAAATTCACGAATTGGGATTAATGTATGTAAACTATGAAATTCTTAACAGTGGTTACAAGACAATATATTTGGGTGAAAGTGTGCCATTAAATAGTTTAAAAGATTTGAAGAAATACTTCGACAACATCACTTATGTATGCTATATGACTGTTGAACCTGAAAAAGCAGCAATCAATAATTACATCCAAGAATTAAAAGAACAAATTTTAGATGAAACATCTGAATTGTGGTTGATGGGAAGAATGATAGAACACGTGGAGCCAAAACACCTCAACACCAAAACAATATCCTTCAAATCAATCGATGAGATGGTCAATTACCTATAAACTTTCCTGATGTTAAATCTTATGCTTATCTTATTGTTACTTTTGCTGAAATCATGAAAAAAGACATTAAAATTATCGGTTCGGGATTCTCTTCTTTAGCAGCAGCTTGCTACCTTGCTCAACAAGGAAATAAAGTCACTGTTTATGAAAAAAACGATACTATTGGAGGAAGAGCAAGACAGTTAAAAAAGGAGGGGTTTACTTTTGATATTGGTCCAACCTGGTATTGGATGCCCGATGTATTTGAACGGTTTTTTGCGGATTTTGGAAAAAAACCTTCCGATTATTATGAGCTCATTAAGCTTTCTCCGGCTTATCAAGTTTATTTTGGCATCGATGATTTTGTAACAATTGCCGACAATTTACCTGAAATCATTACAACTTTCGAATCTATTGAAAAGGGCAGTGGCGCAAAATTAAACTCGTTTATGAACGAAGCCCAAAGCAATTACAATATTGCGATAAAAGATTTAGTATATCGTCCGGGGGTATCTCCTCTTGAATTGATTACGGTTGAAACGGCTATGAAAGTAAATCAGTTTTTTGGCAATATATCCAAAGACATTAGAAAACGATTTAAAAATAAAAAGTTAGTTCAAATACTGGAATTTCCTGTACTGTTTCTTGGTGCAAAACCTTCCGACACACCTTCTTTTTATAGTTTTATGAATTTTGCCGATTTTGGATTGGGCACTTGGCATCCCAAAAATGGAATGTATTCGGTAATTTTAGCCATGGAACAATTGGCAATTGAATTGGGCGTAAGCATTCATACCAATTCAACAATTGACAAAATTATGGTAACCAACGGAAAAGCTACCGGTCTTGTTGTAAATGAAGAAGAACATTATGCAGATGTAATATTATCGGGAGCTGATTACCATCACTCGGAAACGTTACTCGACGTTAAGTATCGTGCTTATTCTGAAAAATATTGGGAAAGTCGAGTTTTTGCTCCATCTTCACTCCTATTTTATGTTGGCTTTGATAAAAAAATAGAAAATGTAGAACACCATTCCTTATTTTTTGATGTTGACTTTGATCTTCATGCCAGAGACATTTATGATAATCCGAAATGGCCTAAAAACCCTTTGTTTTATGCTAGTTTCCCGTCTAAAACAGATGAAAACTCAGCCCCAAAAGGCAAAGAAGCAGCCATATTCTTAATACCATTAGCGCCGGGATTGGAAGACACAAATGATCTTAGAGAACAGTATTTTGATAAAATTTTAGTTCGTTTAGAAAAATTAACGCAACAAAATTTAAAAAATAATATTATCTTTAAGGAGTCGTTTTGTGTGAATGATTTTATAAAAGATTATAATTCATACAAAGGAAATGCATATGGAATGGCTAACACGTTGTTGCAAACTGCATTTTTAAGACCTAAATTAAAGAGTAAAAAAGTAAAAAGTTTATATTTTACAGGACAATTAACCGTTCCTGGGCCAGGAGTTCCTCCGGCTTTAATATCAGGAAAACTTGTCGCAGATTTAATAAAAAAAAACAGCTAAAATTTAAGAGCAATAGAATGAAATCACTTTTTGACACCGTATCTTTTGAATGTAGCAGGAATGTAACTAGGTCATACAGTACCTCATTTTCATCTGCGGTAAAAATGTTAGCACCAACTATTCGACAAGACATTTATAACATTTATGGCTTTGTAAGATTTGCCGATGAAATTGTAGATTCTTTTCATGATTATAACAAACAAGAACTTTTTGATTTATTCGAAAAAGATTTAGAAGCTGCTTTAGCAAATAAAATCAGTTTAAATCCTATATTAAATTCATTTCAATACACGGTTCATAAATATGAAATTTCAAGAACATTGATTGATGCTTTTATGAAGAGTATGAAAATGGATTTGGTAAAAACAAACTATGCAACTTTTGCAGAATACAACGAATATATCTATGGTTCAGCTGATGTTGTGGGTCTTATGTGTTTGAAAGTTTTTGTCAATGGAAATCTCGCAAAATATGAAGAGTTGAAAAACGCTGCAATGCGACTAGGTTCTGCATTTCAGAAGGTAAATTTTCTTAGAGATTTGAAAGCTGATTTTGAAGATTTGAGTCGGACTTATTTTCCAAATACCGATTTGACCCAACTGGACGAAATCTCAAAAAATGAAATTATTAAAGAAATAGAAGCCGATTTTGACGCGGGTTACAGCGGAATTATCAACTTACCTATTGAAGCAAAGTTTGGAGTTTATACTGCTTATGTTTATTATAAAAAATTACTTTCAAAACTAAAAAACACACCATCATCAGAGATTAAAAACACTAGAATAAGAGTTCCAGATTATCAGAAATATGGTCTTTTTGCCAAATGTTATTTCTCTTATAAACTAAACATCCTCTAAATTATGTGGTTACAATTATTCGTATTTTTTCTTACGTTTTGCATTATGGAATTTATGGCATGGTTCACGCATAAATATATTATGCATGGATTTTTGTGGGTTTTACATGCCGATCATCACAAAAAAGATCATGATTCTTGGTTTGAACGTAATGACGCTTTTTTTATTTTCTATGCGGTGGTAAGTATTGGTTGTTTTCTACTTTGGCAAAAAGGGATTCTGGAACTTGGAATTTCAATTGGATTAGGAATTTTTGCTTATGGTTTATCTTATTTTTTGGTGCATGATATATTTATACATCAGCGTTTTAAATTGTTTAGAAATGCCGACAATGTTTATGCCAAAGGGGTTAGAAGAGCCCACAAAATGCACCATAAACACATTGGAAAAGGTGATGGAGAGTGTTTTGGAATGCTATTTGTTCCTTTTAAATATTTCAAAAAATAAAAAAAATAGATTTCCGAAGATTTTTTTAAAGATTCACAACATATTTCAGACATTTTTGCCCAATTACCATAAAAAAAAACTTCTGTTGCAACAGAAGTTTTTTTTCTTTTATAAAGGAACCTTAGTCTTTTATAAATTTTTGGGAGTAATCTTTGTCGTTTTCATCTCTCAACATTATGATATAAGTTCCTTTACTTAATAATTCTGTATTTAGGGTTGGGGATATTAATTTCGTTTCGGATAATAATTTTCCATTTAAGTCATAAACCTGAGCTAATTTCATACTTATACTATTAGTTGTTTTAATGTTAAGTACGTTTTTAGCAGGAATTGGATACAAACTAAAAGCGGTATTGTTAAAGCTTTCTGAAGCCAATGTAGAACCTTCTACTACAATTGACGCATCGTTTATTGTTGGGTTTAAAATAGTATCTACTAAACCAGATGGCCATCTCACAATAATTTTTGTAACAACAGTAGCCGTTCCAAGTCCAAAATGAGCATTTAATGTACTTTGCTGGCTAAAACCATTGCCGCTTTTTATTTCTCTTATTTGTTTTCCAAAAGGACCATAGATTTCAACGCGTGCACCGATTCCATTTCGGTTGCTTTGAATTCCTTGTAGATTTATTTTTATCCAATTGTTTCCGTTAGGGACATTGAAAAAAACTTGATTATTATATTGAACGTCCAAGAAACCATCGTTGTTTAAATCACCTATTGCACCTTTACTAAACGATAAATCATAACCTGTAAACGTTAAATCACCATTATTTAGATACAATTCTTTGCTGTTTTGCCACATAAAATCAATTCTACCATCATTATTAAAATCAGCCGCTTGTAATTCCCATGAACCTACTTGAGGATTTATGCCGCTTAACGCATAAACATCCGTAAAAGTACCATCACCATTGTTTCTGTATAATTTGTTAGTATCAGAAATGTTTGAAAGTAGGATGTCCATATCTCCATCATTATCATAGTCTTCAATAGCCGATGACCAAGATTGAGAACCATCATTAATACCGGCTGCAGCTCCAGATTCTGTAAAAGTTCCGTCACCATTATTTTTATAGAAAAGATTAATGCGCTGTGGATCGCCAACAGCTGCACCACCTCGACATTTTGCAAGATACATATCAATATCGCCATCATTATCTAAATCAGACCATTGTGATTGGTAATTTCCTCCTACTGCAAGTGTTGGCATTAAAGAAATATCAAATACAAGGTTTCCTGCTCCATCATTTCTATAGGCATGACTCTGAGCAACATCGTGACAAGCCCATAGATCTAAATTACCATCATTATTGATATCAACAAAATTGGTTCTTTGTGTAAAAATGTTTTGTGGATAAGAAATTTCAGTGTACCCAGTTCCTGAAGAATTAGCTTGAATCACTGCTAATCTACTAGAGCTTCCAAAAACCAAATCGTTAAATCCGTTTTTATCAAAATCTCCTGCTGCAATACTCCAACTTGGATTTGCAGTCAAGTTAGGTAAATCATAAACTGTAGAAGTAAATCCACCTCCAGAAGTATTTTGTGTTAATACAGTCATTTGATTGGTTTGAACAGTAACAATATCATCTAAATAATCACCATTCATATCTGCTACACTACAAATTGAAGAGCTAGAAGATATTGTTGACGTTGTAAAAGAAATTGGAGGCAAAACAAAAGGAGTTTCAGTTAATTGAAAATCAAAACCTAAAGGTGCAGAAGCACTCCATCTGTTATCCCATGCTATGTAATAGGTTATTCCAACTAATGCCGTAAAAGATACCACAGATAAATAAGAATTTGTATTAATTCCATTATTACATGCAATTACACCTGCATCATCATCAGAAGCTAAACAAGATAAACCTGCACAGGTACCCGAATAAATATTAACATAAGTATCTTTACAGATATTAATTGCTAAATCAGAGCTTATTGTAACGGTATAATTTTGAGTCGGAGTATACGAATACCAATTAGCTAAGTTGGCACTAGTGGAATAACAAGATGTTATATCATTAGCTCCATTCAATTCGTTAACGGTGATAGTACCAGCAGTAATAGCTTGAGCAGTAGCACATGAACTTTGTGCAAAGGAAAACTGAAAGCTTAAGCACAAGAGTAATAGTAACGTAATTTTTTTCATAGTTAATTAGTTTAAAGTTAATTATTTTTTAGTGGCAGCTTACGGGTAAAGAATTAATCCAATCTTTTATTAACTGAACACCTTCTTGATGAACTAGTGATCGACCAATAATTGGCATCATTTCAGAAGCTTGTGTTGAACTTATACGATAAATCATTTCAGAATGGTCTGCATTACCAGCATTAATAACAAATGGATGATCAGGTATAGTAAATAATGGCGTAAGGCATACTCCAAAAGTATTTAAGTTGGTATTACTAAAATTAAAACGTTGTGGTGTATAATCACAATGACCCCCATTTCTATGACAATGTGCACAATTAATATCTATGTAAGAACGCGCTCTAAGTTCTAATGACTTGCTAGTATCTCTCCAATCAATTGTCGAGTGAATAGCTGATAATTCTGGCACATCATTTCCCAAATAACCAACACTTTTCCATTTTGTGATTTGGTTTTCGGCGCCTGAACTATAATTAAATATTGTGTTTAAATTTTGAGGTTTTGGACCAATTGGAATTGTAATTTCACCTGTTTGATTCAAATTTATTTTATGACATGTAATACATTCCGTTTGAGAAGGGACTCCATAACTTACATTTTTTGTGGTTCCATCATCATCAACCCAAGTTATAGGAATATGAACTCCATTTCCAGTAGATTCTAGTATCGCATCTGATTGATCTTGATTCCAAACATAAGTATAGGCATTCCAACCTGTTGATTTTCTGATTAACAAACGGGTTTCTACTCTTTTAGTAGTGTTACTAGGCTGCACATGATCGTAATAAAATGTCTTTATAATTACTGCACCTATTGGGAATTCAAATACATTGTCATCACCATTATAAGTAGCATGAGTTTCTTTTGGCATCCAAATAAAACGTTTTTTATGAGCATAATCAGAAAATAATGAACTAGCTGGCTCGTATGGTAATACGTCTAATGAGGGACTTAAATCTTTAATGTCTCCTTCAAAAAAATGATAGTCGGATAATTTGGCGTAAGGAACACTTGCTAAATTTATTGAAACAGGCGAAACGGCTATATATTCTTCATTATTTGATTTAGAACACGAAAATATAATAGTGGTTATAGAAATTACAATAAGTACAAATGCGTAATATTTTTTCATTTATGTGATTTATTCAAAATCAAATATAACAAAAAAAACACAACTTACTATTATTTACTGAATTAACTTATAAAATTGTATATCAAAAATAGTATTTCTTAATAAAATTGCTAAAATGATTCTAATTTTACGTTGTAGTTTTTTAGTTTGTCCAAAGCTTGTTTAGATTTATAATCAAATACTTCTTCATGATGATTTTGAGCTTTTTTTTGCTCAATTTGTTGCAAACAATTGTAAAAACGTCTTACTTCTTCAAAATTTTCAAGAATTAATCCAGGAACTTGAGTGTTATTACCATTTACATCTTTGGCTACCATAGTAAAATAGGAAGAATTACAATGCTTTACTTTACCAGTTTGAATATTTTCGGCCTCCACACGAATCCCAACAATCATGGAGCTTTTTCCAACATAATTGACACTAGCTTTCAAGGTTACTAATTCACCAACATCAATTGGAGCTAAGAAATTTACTGTATCAACCGAAGCGGTAACGCAATAATTTCCAGAATATTTAGAAGCGCTAGCAAATGCAATTTGATCTAATAATGATAGTAGATAACCGCCATGAATTTTACCGCTAAAATTAGTATGCGAAGGCAACATCAATTGTGAAATAGTTACTCGTGATGCTTTGACAGTTTTAAAATTACTCATCTTTTTCTGCTCTTTCGGTCGTATATGAATATTATAAGAATGTAAATGTACTAAAAAATGTAGTAGTTGTATCTGAGATTAAATAGTATTTTTGTTGCAAATTAAAACCATGTCCAGTAACCATCATTTCCTAATATATAAACCCTACGGCTATTTGAGTCAGTTTGTTTATAAGCTCAAACGTCCTAAAAAGTTACTGGGAGAATTATATGATTTCCCTGAAGGAACTATGGCAATTGGCAGATTAGACGAAGATTCGGAAGGTTTGCTTTTATTGACTACAGACGGTATGATGAGCGAAATTGTGCGCAGTAAAAAAGTAGAAAAAGAATATTTCGTTCAGGTAGATGGTTTGATAAATCAAGATGCCATTGAACAACTCAAAGAAGGCGTTTTAATTGGCTTTAATGGTAAAAAATATTTGACTAAAAAATGCCAAGCTCAAATTATTAATGAAGTTCCGAATTTTCCAGACCGCGCAAAAAAAATCCGAGATGAACGTCACGGACCAACATCCTGGTTATCAATCACTATCAACGAAGGGAAGTTCCGTCAAGTTCGAAAAATGACTTCCGCAGTTGGTTTTCCAACGTTGCGATTGGTCCGTGTTCGAGTTGGAAATATATACTTAAATAATCTAAATGCAGGAGAAGTAAAAGAAATAATGAATTTTGAATTTTGAGTTATCCATTTTCTATTTTTAAATCAAATATTAAACAAATCACTAAATAAACCATGTTGAATATAGTTTTAGTAGAACCCGAAATCCCAAATAATACCGGAAACATAGGTCGTTTATGTGTAGGCACCGAAAGTCGTTTGCACTTAATTCATCCGTTTGGATTCGTAATTAATGATGCCAATTTAAAACGTTCTGGTTTGGATTATTGGGTGCATTTAGAAGTGACGGAATATCAAAATGTAGCCGATTGGACGGCTCACATTAAAGATAAATCAAGGGTTTTCTTGATGAGTTCACATGCTGAAAAATCCATCTATGAAGCCGAGTTTCAAGATGAAGATTGGTTGGTTTTTGGTAAAGAAAGCGTGGGATTGTCTCAAGAAGTTTTGGCGCAATTCGAAAATCATTTAACGATTCCGATGTCGAATTTAATTAGGAGTTTTAATATTGCTAATTCGGTTGCTTTTGTAGTTGGTGAAGCAAAAAGGCAGATAAGAATAGCGATTGGAGAATAACGATTTTTGATTATATAGATCCTAAAGGATCATAAATCGGCCTTTTTCACTATCAAATTTGATGTTTTCATCTTTAAATAGTGAATCGAAAACTCCTTTTGAAATCAAATTACAAGGTTGATCTTGAACAGCTTTATTTTCTGTCATTACAATCATTTCGTCCGAAAGTTGGATGGCTAAATCAATATCGTGTGTAGAAAATAATATGCACTTATTGGTTTCTTGAGATAGTTTTTTTAATAATTTGAAAACCGAAACTTTGTGTAATAAATCTAAATGCGTTGTAGGTTCATCAAGAATTATGAGCGGTGTGTCTTGAGCCAATGCTCTTGCGATTAGTACTTTTTGCAATTGACCATCACTAATTTCATAATGTTTGTTATTCGTTAAAGATTCAATCTGTGTAAGTTTTATGGCTTGGTTTACATTTTCTAAATCTGTTTCGGATAATTTCCCTAGCCAATTGGTATAAGGTTGTCTTCCTAATGCAATTAATTCAAAAACCGTTAAATTGCTTGGCGGCAATTTTTCGGTTAAAACCAAACTTAAATTTTGTGCTAAAGCCAAAGGATCATAGCTTTGGACATTTTTATTATTTAATAAAACACTACCCGAAATAGGGTTTTGAATGCCACAAAGTGTTCGTAATAAAGTTGATTTTCCAATGCCATTTGCGCCAATCAAACTAATTAATTTCCCGGATTGTAAATTCAAATTTAGGTTAGAGGCAATGACAACATTACCCTTTTTGGCGGTATAGCCAATGGATAAATTTGAAACGGAAAGAATGTTGATGTTACTCATATCGTTTTTTTCTATTTACTTGAAATCTAAATTAAATTTTTCTTTCGAATTAATAACCAAACAACAATTGGAGCACCTATTATAGAAGTTATGGCATTAATTGGTAACGTAAAATCCAATCCCGGCAATTGCGAAATAGTATCGCAAAAAAGCATCAAAATTCCACCAATTACTATCGTACTCCAAAATAATATTTTATGATTACTGGTTTGAAAAAGCAATTTTGATAAATGAGGAACAGCTAAACCCACAAATGCAATTGGACCTATAAATGCAGTAATGCTACCAGCTAAAATACTTGTCGCAAACACTATTGTGTATCTGGATTTTTTAAGGTTCAAACCCATACTTTTAGCGTAATTTTCTCCAAGTAATAAAGCGTCTAATGATTTGATTGAAAATAAACTTAATGCTAACCCAATTAATATAGTTGTTGTAAGAATCAGAAGGTTTTGCCATGATAAATTACCTAAACTTCCCATACTCCAAAAAGTGAATCTTTGTAATTGGTCGGCCGAACTGAAATAAGTTAAAACCGAAACTATAGCACCTGTAAAACTGCTGAACATCAATCCGACAATTAAAAGGGTTGCTGTGTCTCGAATTCGTTGGGAAACTAACAAAACCAATAGCATTACCAGAAAACTTCCTAAACAAGATGCTAAAATAATCCCATAAGAAGACAGTATTATTTCAGACAAAAAAGCAGGCAATACACCAGAACCTAATATCACAAAGGCAACGCCTAAACTCGAACCTGAACTCAACCCCAGTACATAGGGACCTGCCAAAGGATTCCGAAATAAGGTTTGCATTAATAAACCCGCTGTGGACAATCCTACTCCTACTAAAATAGCGGTTATTGCTTTGGGTAATCTAAAATTAAAAATAATATACTCCCAAGTGTCTTTACTTGCAGTAGAACCCAATAAACTTTTAATGACTTCTCTAAAAGGAATAGCAACTTGTCCTAAACTAATGTTTAATACCAATGTCAATACTAAAATCAGGGACAAAATTGTGAAAAGAATAGTATTTCGTTTGTAAGTTTTCAATTTATTTTAATTTTTCAAAGAAGTACGGTTGGTATCCATGCAACAACTCTGGATGCAAAATTTTAACAATATCTTTCAATACAATGTCGGGTCTATTTGGTCCTAACTCATAATACAAAACACCACCTGTTTTTCCTTTTCTTCCTGCAAACGAATATACCTTTTTATTTTGAAATGATTTAAATTGTTCATAATGCGAATTGGCATTCAGCATTTCGTGTAAGGAAACAAATTGACCTGATGTAATCCAGAAATCGGCATTTATTGCTTTATCTAAAACGGTTTCAAACGAAAGAGCAAGACTACCCGTTCCTTTTGTTCCATCCCACAAGTAATTCCCATTAGCTTGTTTTAATAATTGGCAGCCCCAACTCGTTCCTTGGGGTAAATACCATTTGTCTTCAAATTGGTCTCCTGCTAAAATAGTTGGATGGGAGGTGGCATATTTGGCAATTTCTACAGTTGTTAAATAGTCCTTTTCGATTTTAGAAAAGATTTTATTGGCTAGTTTTTGCTTCCCATAAAGTGCACCGAAAAACTTAATCCATTCTGCTTTTCCTAATGGGGTTTGTTCGTTCCAATCGCCATTCAATAAGACTTTTAATCCATTTTTTTGAACATTATCTAATGTTAAATTGTGATTATCCAAGCCATAACCAATGATAACTTCGGGTTGTAAATCGATTAAAACTTCAGTGTTTAAAGATTGATTGGTTCCCAATTCTTTTACTTTTTTAGCATCAATTAAAGCACGAACTTTTTCGGAAGATATGTAATTTAGGTTTGGAAAACCTACCAAAGTTTTTTCAACACCTAACATTTCTAACGATGGAATATGGGTGGTTGAAGTGACTACAATTGTTTTTATTGGGATGTTTATCGTGGGAAACTGTTTTAAGCTATCGGGAACGATTCCGTTTTTTTCTTTAAGAATATAGGCATATGTTTTATCCGATTTTGGCCAAGGATTGGAAACTTTTACAATTGAATAACCATCGTGATTAATTATTGAAAATCCTTTGGCATATTTTACTTCGTTTTTAGAAACCTTTACTTTTTTTATACTAGTTTCATTTTTGCATTGTGCAAAAGTAAAAACCAATAGAATAAATAATAAAGATTTCAAAAAATGTGACATAGAACTATTTTTTTTGCAAAAGTAGAATAATGTTTCCATAAATGAGTTAACGAATCATAAATTCAACTACATTTACTCCCGTATTTCGGTTGTGACTTTGATTTTTCAAAGGAACATTAAAAGGGAATTAGGTTAAAACCCTAAGCTGTACCCGCAACTGTATGCTACAAAGCTTGTTGTTATCTACGACGCCATTGTTTGAAATTAAATAAAAGGAATTTCATTTCGGATTTTAATTATCCTTAATCTAAATATCCTTAAACCTTAATCTAAAATGAGAAGGCCAACAACAAGACGCAAGCCAGGAGACCTGCCATATACATTGAGTATCAAACTTTCGGGACAAAAGGTTTGGGTATGGGTAATTCTATGCTTTTCTCCCATGATTATTAAATTAGTAGTAACTAAAAAATGAACAAAAATTTCATTCGTTTCAGTGCAATTTTAGCATTGGTAACAACTTGTGTCTATGCCCAAGAAAAAGATTCTACCACAGTGAATCATTTGCAAGAAGTGGTAATTTCGGACACCAAATTTGCTCAAAGCAAAGAAAAATCAGGGAAGGTAATCACTAAAATTTCAGCAGATGAACTCCAAAAAAAATCAGGACAATCTTTGGCCAGTATTCTAAGTTCGGTTCCGGGTGTTGAGATTAACGGAAATCAATCAGCTAATGGGAAAAATCTGGGTTACTACATTCGCGGTGGAAAAAACCAACAAGTTTTAATTTTAATCGACGGCAATCCAGTTACGGATGCTTCTGGAATTAGTTTTGAATATGATTTACGTTTGCTTCCAGTGGATCAAGTGGAAAGTATCGAAATTATGAAAGGTGCTGCCAGTACGCTCTATGGTTCGGGTGCCGCAACGGCAGTGATTAATATTACATTGAAAAAATCGAGTAATAAATCACTTCAGGCTAATGCTTACCTAAATATTGGTTCAAATAATACGGCGACTGATCACAAATATAACGGCCAAGATTTCAATCAAGGATTTTCATTAAATGGAACCGTTAAAAAAGTAAGTTATTTAGCGTCAATCAATAGTACCGAAACCAATGGAATGTCTCAAATAGCGGAGCCAGATGCATATTCTAATTATGACAAAGACCGATTTTCAAGAATCAATTATATGACGAAAATCGGAATTAAAGCTACTCAAAAATTGACAATGGATTTTTTTGGGAATTATGATAAAGTGAATACTGATTACGATTTTCAATATGATAATACAGGTTTAAACGATACCAATTGGAATCATTCTAAAACGGAACAATTTCGTTTTGGATTTTCACCCAAATACGTTTATACGAAAGGGGAATTTCGTTTGAATTCAAGTTTAAGTAAAATCCAACGCTCGTATCAAGAATACAATTCTATTAGCATCGATCATTCTATGTATGAAGCCAGAAGTATGAATGTGGATGCTTTCAATAAATATTCGTTAAGCCGTCAATTTTACATGGTAACTGGTGCTAATTATCAGTTTCACGACATGAGAAGCGACACGCCTTATAGTAAAATTGCCAAAGATTCTACCAAACTTAACATGATTGACCCTTATATTACAGGAGTTTATATTTCAAACTTTGGATTGAATATTAATGCTGGAGCGCGATGGAATATTCATAGTCAGTATGGAAATCAATTGGTATATAATGTGAATCCGTCTTTTAATTTTGGAAAAGAAATTCCATTGAAGGTATTGGGTTCTATTAGTACGGCTTTTATCACTCCGAGTTTATACCAATTGTATTCAGAATACGGAATGGCATCATTAACTCCTGAAAAAAACACCACCATTGAAACAGGTTTTGAAGCAACACTATTGAATAAAAAACTGACTCTTAATGTGGTTGGATTTTACCGGGAACAAAACAATTCCATTGGATTTGATGCAACCTATCATTATGCTAATATTGAAGGATTGAATAAAGCAAAAGGAATGGAAACTAGTTTTAATTATTCCATAAACAATAGCATCTATTTTAATGCAAATTATACTTTTACCCAAGTTGATGAGGCTTTAAATCGTTTAATTCCAAAGCATAAAGTAAATGCTTCCATTGATTTTTCGGCATCTAAAAGATTATTTTTAAATGCTGCTTATCAATATGTTGATACTCGACAAGAATCTTTTTTTGATGGGAATACTTATGCTATTGTTGCTGTAAAATTAAGTTCTTATCAATTATTAAATACTATGATAAAATATGAATTGGTAAAAAATCGATTATCCATTTTCGGAACTGTAACAAATATTTTGAATGAAGATTTTATAGAAAACATTGGTTATTCTACACGAGGAAGAAATTTCAAATTGGGAATACATATTAAACTTTAACCTTTTTATTATAGAAAAAAGAATACAATGGCTTTTGTTTGATTACTTTTGAATAAGAAAAAACTAGTATTCTATATAGAAACTATTTAAAAACAGATAAATTTTCCAAACAACCCATAGAGATGATGCATTTTAATAGAATTTTAATTATCGGATTAGTACTACTATCTAATACCCTTTTTGCACAATCAGTCTTCGATAAATTTGACAATCAGGACGATATTTCAACTATAATTGTAAACAAAAAAATGTTTTCCATGTTGAGTAAAGTTGATGCTAAAGATAAAGAAACACAGCAATATCTTACGCTAATAAAGAAGTTAGATGATTTAAAAGTTTTTGTCACATCAAGCGGAAAAAAATCAGCGGAAATGAAAGCTACTGCAGAGATATATGCCAAAACAGCAGGTTTAGAAGAACTAATGCAGATTAATGAAAAGGGTAAAAGTGTAAAAATTTATCTAAAATCGGGTTCAACCGATTCAAACGTAAAAGAACTTTTAATGTTTATTGACGGTTCTGGAAAGGAAGAATCTGTATTGATGTCGTTGAATGGAGACTTTGATCTGGAGGAACTTTCAACTTTGACCGATAAAATGAATTTGCCTGGCGGTGTAGAACTGAAAAAAGCAAGTACGAAATAAAAATCGTAAAATTTTGTAAAAAAGAAGAGCTAACTACAAAACCAAAAATCCTTAAAAAAAATAACGCAATATTACGTTTTAGATTTGAGTGCTTTAAGATTGAAATTTACTACTTTTGATGAAAATTAATCGATCTCGATGTATAAATCAAAAGAAAATTTTGAAATTCAAAAAAGACTAATAATAATAATTTTAGTTCTGTTTTTAATCAAATTAGCGGCTTGGTTTTATACTAATTCGATGGCTATCTTAACAGATACTTTAGAATACACCATCAATGTAATTAGCGGATTTATTGGACTTTATAGTTTACATTTATCGTCGCTCCCAAAAGACAAAAACCATCCTTACGGACATGGAAAAGTCGAATTTCTTTCGGCAACTATTGAAGGGACTTTAATGATTGTTTCCAGTTTTGTAATCATCTATGAAGCTATCAACAATTTAAAGCATCCACACGAATTAAAACAACTTGATTACGGAATATATTTAGTTGCACTAACAGGCATTATCAATTATGTTGTAGGTCATTTTTCTATCAAAAAAGGGAATAAAAATAACTCGTTAGCACTTATTGCTACCGGAAAACACATGCAATCGGACACGTATGCAACTCTAGGAATTGTTATAGGTTTAATACTTATATACTTTACTCATTACACTTGGATTGATAGTGCCGTTGCCTTTTTGTTTGCTATAATTATTATCGTTTCTGGATATAAAATTTTGCGAACTTCCATTGCCGGAATTATGGACGAAGCTGATGATAAATTACTAGAAAAAATGGTGATGTATTGCCAAAATCACCGTCGTGAAAATTGGATTGACTTACATAATCTTCGTTTCATAAAATATGGCGGAACCCTTCATTTAGATTGTCATCTAACAATTCCTTGGTATTTCAACATTCACGAAGGACATAAAGAAGTGGATGAATTGGAAAAAATTGTGAAAAATAATTTTGGAGACAGTGTTGAGTTGATGGTTCATACCGATGGATGCATGGATTTTTCATGTAAAATATGCAGCAAAAAAGAATGTCCAATGCGAAAACACGAGTTGGTCAATACTATTGAATGGACTATTGAAAACATTTCTCTAGACCACAAACATCGTATTGACTAAAATTTAATGTATTTAAAAAAAATTAAATAATGGAACCAAAACTAGACCTGAAACTTGCCGTATTAATTGATGCAGATAATGTACCGTATGCTAATGTAAAAGAAATGTTTGAAGAAATTGCCAAATACGGAACACCCACTTTCAAACGAATTTATGCCGATTGGACCAGGCCAACCGTTTCGGGTTGGAAAAACGTTCTTCTAGAAAATGCCATTACTCCTATTCAACAATATAGTTATTCTACTGGAAAAAATGCCAGTGATAGTGCACTTATTATTGATGCTATGGATATACTATATACCGGGAAGGTAGATGGTTTTTGTATTGTTTCTAGTGATTCCGATTTTACCCGATTGGCAACACGACTTCGTGAAGCGGGTATGAAAGTAATTGGTATAGGCGAAAAGAAAACGCTAACACCATTCATAACAGCTTGTGATAAATTTATTTACATAGAAATTTTAAAGAAACCCGATTTAGATGTGTCAACTGGTAGTTCTAACAAACCAACATCTAAAAACACAAAAACACAAACCAACAATGCAATAAGTAAAATTGACCCAAAAATAATTACTCTTTTTGCAGATAGTATAGACGATTTAGAAGACGAAAACGGATGGGCATTCTTGGGGGAATTAGGGAATTTAGTGCTCAAAAAGAAACCCGATTTTGATCCAAGAAACTACGGATTTTCGAAAATGTTAGCTTTTATTGAAAGTATGAATAAATTTGAAATAGATAAAAGAGATAGTGGTAAAAACAATATCAAACACATTTATGTAAGAAGAAAATAAGGCACAAATTACATATAAATATTTTAACATTAGCAATAGCTATTCTTTTACCAACTTTTCAGTTTTAATGCCAAATTCATTATAAACTTTAATAAAGTAAATTCCAGAAGATAGAATTGAAATATCCATTGAAGTTTCGTTTGAGTTGACTCTTGTAGCTATTAATTGTTTTCCGGAAACATCAAATATTTCAATATAATCTATATTTTTCATTGAGCTAATTGTTAAAAGATGATTAGTAGGATTTGGAAAAATCATAACCATTAAGTTGTCGTTATTAACTTCATTTACAGGTAATGATGTTGTGCTTGCCTCCCAACTTGAAGCCAAATTATTATCTAAACTAGTACTTATTAATTGCAAATAACTTCCTGTACCATCAGGGGCTGTTGGCCAAGGGGTTGAATCAAAATATTGAACGTTATCAATCACATTACCAAAGGCATCCACAAGAATAATATTTTGAGATTTATTAGATAAATTTCTAGTATATTGTCCAAAAGGAGTAAAACCATTTTTTGCTTGAAAAACGGTTGAATTAGAACATAAATACAAACTTGAATTCCCTGAAATAGTTGAATTATATGGAAATTGATACGTTAATCCAAGTTCTTTAAAATAAATTCCCGAAAGATTTACAGTTGCCGATCCTGTATTTGTAATTTCAATAAATTCTTGATCATTACTTACCGGAAAACTAACAGAAGTAGCAGGATTATAATTAATTTTAGTAATAACAAGAGGCGGAACGGCTACATTATCACAAGCTGAATAGCCTCCCAATTGCGATGTCATCCAAGCAATTCGATCAACAATAAATGTTTTAAGATTTGCAATTTCTTGAGGGTTATCTGGAATCGTATTCCATTTCTGATTTTCACGAACCATAGCTTCGCTAATCAATGTAACAGTATTATCAATATAAGTATTTAAAAAAGCAGCATTCATAGGCTGTCCTACTTGTGTCAATTGATGAAAACGTTTAGATAAATAACATTTAAAGGTTGGATTATTATATAAATCTGTCCAAAAAGGTGAACCCTCATTATCGCCATTAGAGAACTGCCAAGTGTCGGTTTTACTTCGATCATATCCCCAAAAAAACAAATCATTTCCTAGTGTCAAATTAAAATCCCAAATCGGACCCGCTCTTAATTTTCCATTTCTATCTTTATGAAAATAAGTACTTAATTGATAACCATCTACATTGGCGGCAAATTCGTTGGATAACATAAAATCAACAAAAGAGGGAACATCAATGGTAGTTGTGTACCCATCGAAAAGACTACTGTTATTGTCGGTTGCTGCGGTTTGCAAATTAGAAAATTGTCCATAAATGTATGCGTCTTGCTCTGGAGTAACGCTCTCAGGTTTGGGCAATTCATGAATATAATTTACATTATTTGCTGTTGTCCATGCAATAGGATCGCCTCCAGTTGTTTTGTCTGCTTTGGTGATATAACCTCCCGTAAGATTATCGCCAGTAATATCTGTAGTGGCAATTTTCAAAACATTTACTCGATTAGAATCGGCTTTGATTTTTTCTTCAAGCAAATAAAGACCGTTATATTCGCCATTAATAACTACTTCACAATATTGAGTTCTAGAGGCATAGTTTCCCATTTGTCTTGAGATATTGTATGCCAAATAGTCCCGAATTAACGACGGATCAAAGGCTAACCCATTTAAAATCCAATCGTGTTCAGAAGGCATTCCAAGTAAACTTACATTATTATTGCTCGTATTATCAGCTAGTAAGGTTGTAAATCCATAGGCTTTTTTAGGAGCCGCTTGCGAGGAAGAGCCCCGAATTTGGATACTCAAACGTCCATTATAATTTAAAAATGCGGAACTATTTTGATCCGAAATATAATTCCGTGAACCATCCGTATGATAAATTATTTTCATAGAACCCAATACATCAGGACTATCCACAATTTCATAAGGAAGACTTGTTGCAGGATTTATATCGGTTGTTACAATAACTATTGGCAAATTACTATCTGTAAATGTCTGTGAGTTGACATTGATCACAAATAATAAAAACGAACCTATTATATAATTTTTAAACCTAAAAAAGTAGCATGCTTTCATTTGATTGAATTTCATCAAATGTAATAAACTTACTTTAACTTATTACTTACTCAAATACATTTTTCGTCTAGAATACAATTCATAGAATTGGTCGTCTTTTAAATCATTTATAAATAAAATACTTTCGCCTGTTGATTTCATTTCTGGACCAAGGGATTTATTCACATCTTTAAATTTACTAAACGAAAACACCGGTTGCTTGATGGCATATCCTTTAAGTTGCGGATTAAAAGTAAAATCAGTAATTTTATTTTCACCAAGCATTACTTTAGTGGCATAATTAACATAAGGTTCTCCGTATGCTTTTGCTATAAATGGAACTGTTCTAGAAGCTCTTGGATTAGCTTCAATAATATAAACAATGTCATTTTTTATGGCAAATTGAATGTTAATTAATCCAACTGTTCTTAGTGCTAAAGCAATTTTTTTGGTATGATCTTTTATTTGTTGCATTACAAATTCTCCCAAATTAAAAGGTGGCAATGTTGCATTCGAATCTCCAGAATGAATTCCGCATGGCTCAATGTGCTCCATGATTCCAATGATATAAACATTTTCGCCATCACAAATTGCATCAGCTTCTGCTTCGATAGCACCGTCTAAATAATGATCTAATAACAATTTATTACCTGGTATATTTTTCAACAAATCAATAACATGCTCTTCAAGTTCTTGTTTGTTGATGACAATCTTCATTCCTTGTCCGCCTAATACATAAGATGGTCGAACTAACAAAGGGAAATCCAAAACATCTGCCAAAGCACTAGCTTGGTCTGCATTTTCAGCAATTCCAAATTGCGGAAAAGGAATTTTTAATTCTGTTAATAATTCTGAAAAACGTCCTCTGTCTTCTGCTAAATCTAAGGCATCAAAGGAAGTTCCTAAGATTTTAATTCCATATTTAGATAATTTTTCTGCTAATTTCAATGCCGTTTGACCACCCAATTGCACGATAACACCTTCTGGTTTTTCGTGGCGAATGATGTCGTAAATGTGTTCCCAAAAAACAGGTTCGAAATATAATTTATCAGCCGTATCAAAATCGGTAGATACTGTTTCTGGATTACAGTTAATCATGATGGTTTCATACCCACATTCTTTCGCCGATAGTACTCCGTGAACACACGAATAATCAAACTCAATTCCTTGGCCTATTCTATTGGGTCCGGAACCCAAAACCACAACTTTTTTTCTATCTGATACAATGCTTTCATTGTGAACGTAACGATTGCCTTCAGCAGTTTCAATTTCAGCTTCAAAAGTGGAGTAATAATAAGGCGTTTGCGCTTTAAATTCGGCAGCACATGTGTCTACTAATTTATAGACCCGCTTGATGTTCATCTCCTCTCGCAATTTATAAACCTGACTTTCCAAACAACCCAACATGTGAGCTATTTGTCGGTCGCCATAACCCTTTTGTTTGGCTTCCAATAACAATTCTTTTGGTAAATTATCTAATTTGTAGGTCGAAATTTCTCTTTCTAACGAATATAATTCTTCGTATTGCTTCAAAAACCACATATCTATTTTAGTAATTTCATGAATTCTACTCAAGGGAATTCCCATAGCAATCGCATCATAAATCACAAAAACACGATCCCAACTGGCAAAAGTTAGTTTCTCAATAATTTGTTCGTAATTTTTATATCCTTTTCCGTCAGCTCCTAAACCATTTCGTTTAATTTCAAGCGACTGAGTGGCTTTATGAAGCGCTTCTTGAAACGAACGTCCGATTCCCATAACTTCACCTACCGATTTCATTTGAAGTCCTAAGGTTCTGTCTGCTCCTTCAAATTTGTCGAAGTTCCAGCGTGGAATTTTTACAATTACATAATCTAAAGTTGGCTCGAATAGAGCTGATGTCAATTTGGTAATTTGATTGGGCAATTCATCTAAATGATATCCTAAAGCCAATTTTGAAGCTACTTTTGCAATTGGATAACCTGTTGCTTTAGAAGCTAAAGCCGATGAACGCGATACACGAGGATTAATTTCTATAGCAACAATATCCTCTTTTTCATCAGGTGAAACGGCGAATTGCACATTACAACCTCCTGCAAAATTTCCGATGGAACGCATCATTAAAATGGCATAATCTCGCATTCGTTGAAAAGTAGTATCCGATAAAGTCATGGCTGGTGCCACAGTTATGGAATCACCGGTATGAATTCCCATAGGATCCATATTTTCTATGGAACAGATGATAACTACATTGTCGTTTTTATCCCGTAAAAGTTCCAATTCATATTCTTTCCAACCCAATAAAGCTTTATCAATTAAGACTTCGTGAATTGGGGACATTTCTAAACCATATGTTAGTTTTTCGTCAAATTCTTCTTTACTATGCACAAAAGCAGCTCCAGTTCCACCAAGAGTAAAAGAAGGACGAATCACTAATGGAAAGCCAAATTCTTGAGCTATTTCTTTTCCTTTTAAGAACGAAGTTGCTGTTTTTGCTGGTGCCGTTGGCACGCCTATTCTCTGTAATAATTGTTTGAATTGTTCCCGGTCTTCAGTGATGTTGATTGCGTTAACATCAACACCGATTAATTTAACTCCAAAATCTTCCCAAATGCCTTTTTCGTCGGCTTCTAAACATAAATTTAATGCCGTTTGTCCACCCATTGTAGGCAAAACCGCATCAATTTGAGGATGCTCTATTAGAATTTGAATGATTGATTTGGTTGTTAATGGCAATAAATAAACATGATCCGCCATACTTGGATCGGTCATGATAGTTGCTGGATTGGAATTGATTAGAATTACTTCAATTCCCTCTTCGCGAATGGAACGTGCCGATTGGGAACCTGCATAGTCGAATTCGCAGGCCTGACCAATAACAATAGGGCCCGAACCTATTATTAAAACTGATTTTATGGAGTTGTCTTTTGGCATTGTAATTAGTGTTGTTGCATTGTTTGTAATCTTATTATATCAATATTCAAAAAAAAATATTCAGAGGTTCAACATTAAATTTAAAGTTTGATTAAAGGATGTTGAATTTTAAGAATTTGCAATAGCCCTGTAGCAGTGGAAATTCTTTTTAATTTTTCTTTAAAATTAAAAAGATTAAAACGGTTAGCGGGAAAGTGCTTCAAAAACTTATTAAATTTTATAAACAGATTTAAAAAAAAGCCGCTACTAATAAAAGTAACGGCTTGCTATTGATTAATTACTAATCATTATTTTTTATGTCTTGGTTCGCTAGAAACCGTTAATTTATGTCTTCCTTTAGCTCTACGACGCGCAAGAACTTTTCTTCCATTTGCAGAAGCCATTCTGTCCATAAATCCGTGTTTGTTTCTTCTTTTTCTTTTCGATGGTTGGAATGTTCTTTTGCTCATTTTAATTTATCTTTAAAATCCTGTATTAATATCGATGTTATTGGTTGTTTTATAACCGAGTGCAAATATACAAAGGTTTTTATTACTTGCAAGTAGTTTTTTAAAATTATTTTAAAAACCTTTTAGTACCTTTGTAATCTAAAAAATCAACACTATGTTTCACAGAAATATCAAACTTGTAATTACAGGTTTAATCTTAGCTACAGCCATTTGGCAATTTTCAGAAAGCAATATAGGGAACGGTATTTTCCTTATTCTATTAGCATTAGTCCCCCTATTTTTATATTTCAGGAATGAATATATTCTGATGGCGTTCTTACAATTGCGCAAACAAAATTTTGAAGGCGCAAAAAAATGGTTGTCTAAAATCAAAAATCCGGATACCGCTTTAGTTAAAAAACAACAAGGATATTATAACTATTTACAAGGTCTAATGTTGTCACAAACGAATTTAATTCAGGCCGAAAAATACTTTAAAAAAGCTATTCAACTGGGATTGAATATGGACATGGATTTGGCGGTAGCAAAATTAAACTTAGCCGGTGTAGCAATGTCTAGAAGACGAAAATTAGAAGCAACTAACTTGATCGCAGAAGTTAAAAAGCTGGACAAACAAGGGATGTTGAAAGAGCAAATTATGATGATGAAAGAGCAAATGAAAAAAATCTAATTTTTTACTTATTTATTAGACCAAAATTCTTTTATGAAAATCAAAACAAACCCAAAAATAAAACGCTTATAAAAGATGTATATCTAATTATAAGCGTTTTTTTATTCTCCAGAAAAATTTAAATCAAATTAATTTAACTTTTTCAGTGTCCTCAAAATACTTGAGGATTTTTTTTGTATTATGCTTGTCCGGCTGGACCAAAATTTAAAGGAATTTGCGGCTGCTCTGAATCTTTTATTTCTCCATGAGCTTGTTCAAATCTTTGAATATTTTCTCCGATTGCTTTTAATAATCTTTTAGCATGTTGAGGAGTTAAAATAATTCTTGATTTCACTTTTGACTTTGGCACACCAGGCATTATGGTTACAAAATCCAAAACAAATTCTGAAGGTGAATGATTAATTATAGCTAAATTTGAATAAATTCCTTCTGCTACTTTTTCATCCAACTCAATATTTATTTGTCCTGGCTGTGGTTGATTGTTATCACTCATAATTAGTAAACATATTCTTCTTTGTTAGCCATCAACTCATTGTACTCTTCTTTAGATCCAACAATTATATTGTCATAATCTCTCATACCTGTTCCTGCTGGAATTCTGTGTCCAACAATAACATTTTCTTTAAGACCTTCTAAAGTATCAACTTTACCCGCTACAGCTGCTTCGTTCAATACTTTTGTAGTCTCTTGGAAGGACGCCGCTGAGATGAATGATTTAGTTTGCAACGAAGCTCTAGTAATACCTTGTAAGACTGGAGTAGCAGTAGCTGTAATAACATCACGAGCTGCAACCAAATTTTTATCACTACGTTTCAATAATGAATTTTCGTCTCTCAACTCACGTGGCGAGATAATTTGACCAGGTTTAAGATTTTCAGAATCTCCTGCTTCTTCAACGACTTTCATTCCGTATAACTTATCATTTTCTAAAATGAAATCACTCGTATGAATCAATTGCTCTTCTAAGAATAAAGTATCACCTGGATCTTCCACTCTAACTTTACGCATCATTTGTCGAATAACTACCTCAAAGTGCTTATCATTTATTTTTACACCTTGAAGACGATATACTTCTTGAATTTCGTTTACCAAATACTGTTGAACAGCAGATGGCCCTTGAATTCTTAAAATATCATCTGGAGTAATAGCGCCATCAGATAAAGGCACACCCGCTTTCACAAAATCATTTTCTTGAACAAGAATTTGAGCAGATAATTTCACTAGATATTTCTTAATCTCACCAAATTTAGATTCGATAATGATTTCTCTGTTACCTCTTTTAATTTTTCCAAAAGATACAACTCCATCAATTTCAGACACAACAGCTGGATTAGAAGGATTACGAGCTTCTAATAACTCTGTAATTCTAGGTAAACCTCCAGTAATATCACTTGCTTTTGAAGAACGACGTGGGATTTTTACAAGAATTTTTCCCGCTTTAATTTTTTCGCCATTTTCAACCATAAGGTGAGAACCTACAGGTAAGTTGTAAGAACGAATTAATTCATCATTTTTACCATAAACCAATAACGTTGGAACTAATTTTTTATTTCTTCCTTCAGAAATTACTTTTTCTTGGAAACCAGTTTGCTCATCAATTTCAACTTGGAAAGATTGACCTTGTTCTAAATCTTCATAAGCAATTTTCCCAGTAAATTCCGAAACAATTACTCCATTATAAGGATCCCATTTACAAATTGCGGTACCTTTTTCTACAACATCACCATCTTTTACACTGATAACAGAACCGTAAGGAATATAATGTGTACTTAATAGAATTCCTGTTTTAACATCAACTAATTTCAATTCCGTTGAACGAGAAACAACAATATCTACTTTTTTACCATCGGCATCTTCACCTATAACAGTTTTTAAATCTTCTATTTCTAATTTTCCACCGAATCTTGCTACAACACTTGATTCTTCAGAAACTCCACCTGCAACTCCACCTACGTGGAATGTACGAAGTGTTAACTGTGTTCCTGGCTCTCCAATAGATTGTGCCGCGATTACACCAACAGCTTCCCCTTTTTGAGTCATTTTTCCAGTTGCTAAGTTTCTTCCGTAACATTTAGCACAAATACCTTTTTTAGCTTCACATACTAATGGTGAACGAACTTCCACTTTTTCAATTGGAGATTCTTCAATATTTTTTACAATAGCTTCGGTAATTTGCTCCCCTGCATGAACAAGAATATTAGAGTCAAAAGGATTTATAACATCTTGCAAAGCAACACGTCCTAAGATTCTTTCTCCTAATGTTTCAACAATTTCTTCATTTTTCTTAAGAGCTGAAACCTCAATTCCTCTTAAGGTACCACAATCTACCGAGTTTACAATAACATCTTGAGAAACGTCATGCAATCTACGAGTCAAATACCCCGCATCTGCAGTTTTAAGAGCCGTATCCGCAAGACCTTTACGCGCACCGTGAGTAGATATAAAATACTCAAGGATTGATAGTCCTTCTTTAAAGTTAGAGAGAATTGGATTTTCAATAATTTCACCACCGCCAGCAGTTGATTTTTTTGGCTTAGCCATCAAACCTCGCATACCTGTTAACTGACGAATTTGTTCTTTAGAACCACGCGCACCAGAATCAAGCATCATATATACCGAATTGAAACCTTGTTGGTCTTCTCTAATATTTTTCATTGCTAATTCTGTTAATTGAGCATTGGCAGAAGTCCAAATATCAATAACTTGATTGTATCTTTCATTATTAGTGATAAGACCCATGTTATAGTTCAATGAAATTCCTTCCACTTGTTCTCTTGCATCTGCAATCAATTTCGTTTTTTGTTCTGGAATTCTAATATCCCCTAATGAGAATGACAACCCACCTTTGAAGGCAAATTTATATCCCATATCTTTCATATTATCAAGGAAAGCTGCAGTTGTAGGAACATCGGTTACCGCAAGAATTTTTCCAATAATATCACGTAATGATTTTTTAGTTAATACCTCATTTATATATCCTGCTGCTGGAGGAACTACTTCATTAAAAAGTACTCTACCCGCAGTTGTTTGGATAACTTTATAAACCAATTCTCCAACATCATTAAAATCTTTAGCACGTACTTTAACACGAGCATTCAATTCTAATCTACCTTCGTTTAATGCAATATTAACTTCTTCTGCAGAATAGAAAGTCAAATCTTGACCTAATATTTTATGCTCTGGAGTTGACAAACGCTCTTTGGTCATATAGTAAAGACCCAAAACCATATCTTGAGACGGAACTGTAATTGGAGCTCCATTTGCAGGATTTAGGATATTGTGAGAAGCCAACATTAATAATTGAGCTTCCAAAATAGCTTCTGGTCCAAGTGGCAAGTGAACTGCCATTTGATCCCCATCAAAATCGGCATTAAAAGCTGTACACACTAATGGATGTAATTGGATCGCTTTTCCTTCAATCAATTTTGGCTGGAACGCTTGAATTCCTAATCGGTGTAGCGTAGGAGCACGGTTTAGTAATACAGGGTGACCTTTAATTACATTTTCAAGGATATCCCAAACAACTGGCTCTTTTTTGTCAATAATTTTCTTTGCCGACTTCACTGTTTTAACAATTCCTCTTTCGATTAATTTTCGAATAACGAAAGGTTTGTATAATTCAGCAGCCATATCTTTTGGAAGACCACATTCGAACAATTTCATTTCAGGTCCAACAACAATAACAGAACGAGCAGAATAATCAACTCGTTTTCCTAATAAATTTTGACGGAAACGACCTTGTTTCCCTTTCAATGAATCTGACAACGATTTTAATGGTCTGTTTGATTCTGTTTTAACAGCAGAAGCTTTTCGAGTATTATCAAATAGTGAATCCACTGATTCTTGCAACATACGTTTTTCGTTTCTCAAGATTACTTCTGGAGCTTTAATTTCCATTAATCTTTTCAAACGATTGTTACGTATAATTACACGACGGTATAAATCATTTAAATCTGAAGTAGCAAAACGACCACCATCCAAAGGAACTAATGGACGTAATTCTGGTGGAATAACTGGAACTACTTTCATAATCATCCATTCAGGACGATTTTCACGGTTCAAATTGGAGTCACGAAACGATTCTACAACCTGTAATCTTTTTAATGCTTCTGTTTTTCTTTGTTTAGAAGTTTCGTTATTAGCAGCATGACGTAATTCATAGGACAAATCATTTAAATTTGTTCTCGCTAATAAATCCATAATACATTCTGCTCCCATTTTGGCAACAAATTTGTTTGGATCAAAATCGTCAAGATACTGATTATCTGCAGGGAGAGTATCTAAAATGTTTAAGTATTCTTCTTCCGTTAAAAAATCTAATCTTTGAATAGGTTCTCCTTCAGAGTTTGTAGCAATACCCGCTTGAATAACTACATATCTTTCGTAGTAGATAATCATGTCTAATTTCTTAGATGGTAAACCTAAAATGTATCCAATTTTATTTGGAAGTGAACGGAAATACCAGATATGAGCAATTGGCACAACAAGGTTGATGTGTCCAACTCTATCACGACGAACTTTTTTCTCTGTTACCTCAACTCCGCAACGGTCACAAACAATTCCTTTATAACGAATTCTTTTATATTTTCCACAGGCACATTCAAAATCTTTAACTGGACCGAAAATTCTTTCGCAAAAAAGACCATCACGTTCTGGCTTGTGTGTTCTATAATTTATTGTTTCGGGCTTTAGAACTTCACCTCTTGATTCAGCTAAAATTGATTCTGGCGATGCCAAACCTATTGAAATTTTTTCAAATCTTTTAGGAGCTGTACCTTTATTATCCTTGTTATTTCTATTATTCATCATAGTTTTTACTATTGATTTATTGAAATTGTATTTTTTAGTTGTCGGTTGTGGGTTTTCAAAATTTAGTTTTATAACCTATGAATGAAAACCAACAACTGAAAACTGATTTATTCTTCTAATCTGATATCTAAACCAAGACCTTTCAATTCATGCATTAATACATTAAATGATTCTGGTAATCCTGGTTCTGGCATTGTTTCACCTTTAACAATAGCTTCGTATGTTTTGGCTCTACCAATAACATCATCCGATTTTACGGTCAAAATTTCACGTAATGTACTAGAAGCTCCATAAGCTTCAAGTGCCCAAACCTCCATCTCTCCAAAACGTTGACCTCCAAATTGAGCTTTACCTCCAAGTGGTTGTTGCGTAATAAGGGAGTAAGGTCCGATAGAACGTGCGTGCATTTTATCATCAACCATGTGTCCAAGTTTCAACATATAAATAACTCCAACTGTTGCTGCTTGGTGGAAACGTTCTCCAGTTCCTCCATCATATAAATAGGTATGGCCAAATCTAGGGATTCCTGCTTCGTCAGTTAGTTCATTAATTTGATCTAAAGTAGCACCATCAAAAATTGGAGTTGCATATTTACGACCTAATTTTTGACCAGCCCATCCAAGTACCGTTTCATAAATTTGACCGATATTCATACGAGAAGGCACACCAAGTGGATTCAATACTATATCAACTGGAGTCCCATCCTCAAGGAACGGCATATCTTCATGACGGACAATTCGTGCAACAATACCTTTGTTACCGTGACGTCCTGCCATTTTATCACCTACTTTTAACTTACGTTTTTTTGCAATATAAACCTTTGCTAACTTCAAGATTCCTGCTGGAAGTTCATCTCCAACTGTAATCGTGAATTTTTCTCTACGTAAAGAACCCTGTAAATCGTTTAATTTGATTTTATAGTTGTGAATTAAGTCATTAACCAAACGGTTAGTTTCATCATCGGCAACCCATTGTCCTTTAGTTAAGTGAGCAAAATCTTCTACAGCATAAAGCATTTTTTGAGTGTATTTTTTTCCTTTTGGTAAAACTTCTTCTCCCAAATCATTCATAACACCTTGAGAGGTTTTTCCATTTACAATTAGAAACAACTTTTCAATTAATTTTTCTTTTAATTCAACAAATTTAGTTTCAAACTCTAATTCTAATGTAGTTAAATCGTCCTTATCTTTACTGCGTTTCTTTTTGTCTTTTACCGCTCTAGCAAATAATTTTTTATCTAAAACTACACCGTGTAATGAAGGAGATGCTTTTAATGAAGCATCTTTAACATCTCCTGCTTTATCTCCAAAGATAGCTCTTAACAACTTTTCTTCTGGAGTTGGATCTGATTCTCCTTTTGGTGTGATTTTTCCAATTAGAATATCGCCAGGTTTAACTTCAGCTCCAATTCTAATCATTCCGTTTTCATCTAAATCTTTAGTAGCTTCTTCAGAAACATTAGGAATATCATTAGTTAACTCTTCGTTACCTAATTTTGTATCTCTAACTTCTAAAGAATAATCATCTACGTGGATAGACGTAAAAATGTCATCACGAACTACTTTTTCAGAAATTACAATAGCATCCTCGAAATTGTAACCTTTCCATGGCATAAATGCTACTTTAAGGTTTCTACCAATAGCTAACTCTCCGTTTTGAGTAGCATATCCTTCACAAAGTACTTGTCCTGTTTGAACTCTATCCCCTTTTCTTACGATAGGTTTCAAGTTAATAGACGTACTTTGATTCGTTTTTCTAAACTTAATTAATTGGTATGTTTTTTCATCTGGTTCAAAACTTACCATACGCTCTTGTTCAGTTCTGTCGTATTTGATAGTTATCATATTAGCATCTACATACTCTACAATTCCGTTTCCTTCCGCATTAATTAATACTCTAGAATCAGAAGCAACTTGTCTTTCAAGTCCTGTTCCAACTATTGGAGCTTCTGGGCGCAACAAAGGAACCGCTTGACGCATCATGTTTGATCCCATCAGCGCACGGTTTGCATCATCATGTTCCAAGAAAGGAATTAATGAAGCCGAAATAGATGCAATTTGGTTTGGAGCAACATCAGTATAGTGAACGGCAGAAGGTTCAACAACTGGAAAATCGCCTTCTTCACGGGCAATTACTTTATCAGCAGTGATGTTACCTTTTGCATCCATTTCAATGTTTGCTTGAGCAATCATTTTTCCTTCTTCTTCTTCAGCGCTTAAATAAACTGGTTCAGAAATTAAATCAACTTGTCCTTTAGTTACTTTACGGTAAGGAGTTTCAATGAATCCCATTCCGTTAACCTTAGCATAAACGCCTAAAGAGGAGATTAATCCAATATTTGGTCCCTCAGGAGTTTCAATTGGACAAAGTCTTCCATAGTGAGTGTAGTGAACGTCACGAACCTCAAAACCGGCTCTTTCTCTCGAAAGTCCACCAGGTCCTAGTGCTGATAATCTTCTTTTATGTGTAATCTCTGCTAATGGATTGGTTTGATCCATAAATTGAGATAACTGGTTTGTTCCAAAGAAAGAGTTAATTACCGAAGATAAGGTTTTAGCATTAATCAAATCGATTGGTGTAAACACCTCGTTATCTCTAACGTTCATTCTTTCTCGAATGGTTCTAGCCATACGGGCTAAACCGACACCGAATTGTTGAGAAAGTTGTTCTCCAACTGTTCTTACACGACGGTTTGATAAGTGATCAATATCATCAATATCGGCTTTTGCATTAATAAGCTCAATCAAATATTTAATGATAGTAATAATATCTTCTTTCGTTAAAACTTGTTTTTCCATTGGAATATCAAGGTTTAACTTTTTGTTCATTCTATAACGACCAACTTCACCTAAGTTATAACGTTGATCAGAGAAGAATAATTTATCAATAATACCGCGAGCTGTTTCTTCATCAGGTGGTTCAGCATTTCGTAATTGTCTGTATATGTGTTCAACAGCTTCTTTTTCAGAATTTGTTGGGTCTTTTTGTAATGTATTATGAATTATTGCATAATCAACTTGATTATTTTCCTCTTTGTGTAACAAAATTAATTTTACATCAGCATCAAGAATTTCTTCTACATTATCTTTATCTAATATAGTATCTCTATCTAATATAATTTCGTTACGTTCAATAGAAACTACTTCGCCAGTATCCTCATCTACGAAATCTTCGTGCCAAGTATTTAATACTCTCGCTGCTAATTTTCTACCAACATATTTTTTAAGACCTGTTTTTGAAACTTTGATTTCTTCTGCAAGATCAAAAATTTCAAGAATGTCTTTATCTCTTTCAAATCCAATAGCACGTAAAAGAGTAGTAACCGGTAATTTTTTCTTTCTATCAATGTACGCATACATTACGTTATTGATATCAGTTGCAAATTCTATCCAAGAACCTTTAAAAGGAATTACTCTGGCAGAATATAATTTTGTGCCATTTGCATGAAAAGACTGACCAAAAAATACTCCCGGAGAACGGTGTAATTGCGATACAACAACGCGTTCAGCACCATTTATAACAAACGTTCCACTTGGTGTCATGTATGGAATAGTTCCTAAATAAACGTCTTGTACTATTGTCTCAAAATCCTCATGTTCAGGATCAGTACAATACAATTTAAGACGCGCTTTTAGAGGCACACTATAAGTCAAACCTCTTTCGATACACTCTTGAATAGTATAACGAGGTGGATCAACAAAATAATCTAGAAATTCTAATACAAATTGGTTTCTTGTATCAGTAATTGGAAAGTTTTCCATGAAGGTATTATATAATCCTTCGTTGCCTCTTTCATCAGATTTTGTTTCCAATTGGAAAAAATCTTGAAATGATTTTACCTGAACATCCAGAAAATCGGGATATTGAGGTATGTTTTTAGTAGAGGCAAAATTCAATCTTTCAGTCTGATTTGTAATCATCAATGGACAAAATTTTGATTTAAAAAAGTAATTTTTTGTGTAAAAACACTGTTTAATTTATACTTTTCCTTTAAATAACCAGCACCTCTTTAAAAATAAACCAGGAAAATTTAGTTCATTTCTTTCATCGTACTTGATTACATTTTTTTTCGAATTATAAACTATTTAATACAATAAAATTTGAAATATTTTAATTATACGAAAAATGGTTTAGGTCATTAAGTGATAAAACTTAAGACCTAAACCTAGTTCTAAAACTATGTACGAGTTATTTTAACTCAACAACAGCTCCAGCTTCTTCTAAAGATTTTTTCAAACCTTCAGCTTCAGCTTTAGTAACTCCTTCTTTGATGTTAGATGGTGCACCGTCTACTAAATCTTTAGCTTCTTTCAATCCTAAACCAGTTAATTCTTTAACCGCTTTAACAACTGCTAATTTTGAAGCACCAGCTTCTTTTAATACAACAGTGAATTCTGTTTGCTCTTCAGCAGCAGCAGCATCACCTCCAGCACCTCCAGCAGCAACTACTACAGCTGCAGCAGCTGGCTCAATGCCATACTCATCTTTTAATATTGTAGCTAAATCGTTAACTTCTTTTACTGTCAAGTTAACTAATTGTTCTGCGAATTGTTTCAAATCTGCCATTTTTTCTATCGTTTAAAATGTTTTGTAATTTATTTTTGTTTACTCGTGCGCGAATTATTCTGCTGCGGATACACCTTTTTGTTCAGCGTTGTTTAACAAAGCTGCGATGACACGTTTAGCAGGAGATTGAAGTAATCCGATGATTTCTCCAATAACTTCTTCTTTAGATTTCAATGATGCCAAACTATCCAAAAGGTTGTCTCCAATGTATACTTCACCATTGATATAAGCTCCTTTGAAAGCTGGTTTATCAGATTTTTTTCTGAAATCTTTAATTATTTTTGCTGGTGCGTTAGCTATATCAGCAATAAAAATAGAAGAGTTTCCTTTTAATATTGATGGTAAATCACCATAATTATTTGCTGAAGCTTCCATTGCTTTTTCAAGCAAAGTGTTTTTTATAACTTCTAACTTAATTCCTGCTTTAAAACAAGCTCTCCTTAAGTCTGAAGTAGTTTCTGCATTTAATCCGGATGTATCAGCAATATATACAATATTTGCTTTAGCCAACTTTGCAGTTAAATCTTCTATCGCGATTGATTTTTCTTCTCTAGTCATAATAAAATTTGTTTAACTTCCAATTTATACTGCTTTAGGATCTAAGGCAATACCTGGGCTCATTGTACTAGACAAGTGAATAGACTTGATATAAGTACCTTTAGCAGCTGTTGGTTTTAATTTAATTAATGTTTGAATAATTTCATGAGCGTTGTCAACAAGTTTGTCAGCATCAAAAGAGATTCTTCCAATTCCTGCATGAACGATACCAGTTTTATCAACTTTGAAATCGATTTTACCAGCTTTTACTTCAGCAACCGCTTTACCGATTTCCATAGTTACAGTTCCTGTTTTAGGGTTAGGCATTAAACCTCTTGGTCCTAAAACACGACCTAATGGACCTAATTTACCCATAATAGCGGGCATCGTGATGATAACATCAACGTCTGTCCAACCATCTTTAATTTTTTGAAGGTAATCGTCTAATCCAACATAATCAGCACCAGCAGCTTTTGCTTCTGCTTCTTTATCTGGAGTAACTAAAGCTAATACTTTAGTGTCTTTTCCAGTTCCATGTGGAAGTGTAACAACACCTCTTACCATTTGATTTGCTTTTCTTGGATCAACACCAAGTCGAACAGCAATATCTACTGACTCATCAAATTTTGCAGAAGCAACAACTTTCAATAAAGACGAAGCGTCTTTTAAAGAATACAGTTTGTTTTTCTCAATTTTTGAAGCAGCTTCTTTTTGTTTTTTTGTCAATTTTGCCATTTCGTACCTTAATTTAGAGGAGAATCTCCAGTTACAGTTATACCCATAGATCTAGCTGTTCCAGCAATCATGCTCATTGCTTTTTCAATTGTAAAAGCATTTAAATCAACCATCTTGTCTTCAGCAATAGCCTTAATTTGATCCCAAGTTACACTAGCAACTTTTTTTCTATTAGGCTGGCCTGAACCAGATTTTAATTTAGCAGCATCCAATAATTGAATAGCAGCAGGTGGAGTTTTTACAACAAAATCAAACGATTTGTCTTTATACACAGTAATTTGT
>CANFNV010000017.1 GCA_947448525.1 Flavobacteriaceae bacterium
GCAGTTGTGTCAGCAGCAGGAGCTTCAGCGTTTTCTGATTGTTTACAAGATACTACAGTTAATGCAGCGATAACAGCTAAACTTAAAAATACTTTTTTCATCTTAATTTAATATAAAAGGTTAATTATTAATTCGGAGCAAAGATATAATTTTTTTTAATCGGAAAAACTATTAGTTAAACTTTTTTTAAATTTTCTCTTTGAATTCCGATTATCTTATTTACAAATTTCGTGCCAAACTTAAAATTTTGTTAAATTTATTTTTTATTAGTTGGTTGTATGATTTTTAGTTCATTAATGATATTTTGTGCTCCTGCAAACTTATCAATGATAAATAAAACATAGCGCGCGTCCACCATAATGTTCCTACAAATTTCTGGTGAGTAATAAACATCACTCATAGTTCCTTCCCAAACTCTATCAAAATTCAACCCAATTAGGTTTCCTTTTGCATCTAGAGCTGGACTTCCAGAATTTCCTCCAGTTGTGTGGTTGGTTGCAATAAAACAGACAGGCATTTTACCTTTTATACCATAAACACCATAATCTTTAGCGTTGTATAAATCGATTAGTTTTTGGGGTACATCAAATTCATAATCACCCGGTACGTATTTTTCCATTACACCATCCAACGTTGTAAACGGTTCATAATAAACACCATCATTGGGTTTATAGCCTTTCACTTTTCCATATGTTACTCGTAAAGTACTATTGGCATCTGGAAAAATTCGTGCAGATTTAGGACTTAACTCCAAAATTGCTTTCATATACGCTCTTTGCAGCGTAATGTTTTTCAAATTCAGTTCGTCATATTTTGGGGCTACATTTTTTGAATAGGCATCAGCCATTGATTTAACTAATTGATATCCTTGGTCGGCATTCAATTTTTCGATAACAGTTTTAGAATCGCCTTCTAATAAAGATCTGAAATTTTCAAGTGAAGTTAACTTTGAACTTGAATAAATAGTTGCGCTAAGTTTCGTGACTTCAATTGCATTCAACGTTTCAGGTAAAAAATGCTTTGGCGATTTTGTGGCATACAAATAAATTAATTGTTCAAATACATTTTTATCTACTTCGACATTGTAATCTTTATAAAAATCGTCAATCCCTTTAGAAATCGTATTTTTTCTATCGTTAAATGATTGTTCTCCTTTGGTATTTAAAATTTGTTCCAGTTGATACAATTTATATCCCAAGGAAAGCAATTCGGTATTTCTCAAAACAACCTCTGTAAAATAATCTTTAGCCAAAGCATAATCTTTAATTTCGGTATAATTTTTTTCAAAATCGGAAAGTAAATTGCCATATTCAGCTTGTTTTCCTGCTTTGATTACTTTAAGTTGAAAATCGGCTTCAAATTTTTGTTTCGCTGCAACCGCATTCGCTTTTTTTAAACCTTTGGTTTCGCCCATCCATTTTTTCCAATAATTGGCAACGCTAGCATATTTAGAAGCGTATTGAATTTTGATGGCTTGATCTTTTCGCATAAATCGGTCTTGTACTTTCAAAGCAGCATCGCGAACTTCAATTTTTGCAGGATTTAAAGTAGTTACCAATTGTTCAACAGCAATTGAGGGTAAATATTCAGAAGTTCTACCAGGATATCCCATTACCATTGTGAAATCATTTTCTTTTAAACCCTCAATTGAAATTGGAAAAAATTTCTTTGGCTTATAAGGAACATTTTCAGTTGAAAAAGTTGTAGGGTGGTTATTTTTGTCGGCATAAATTCGAAACAAAGAAAAATCTCCTGTGTGACGAGGCCAAACCCAATTATCGGTATCTGAACCAAATTTTCCGATGGAACTTGGGGGCGCACCCACAAAACGAATGTCTTTGAAGGTTTCGGTTACAAATAACAAATATTGATTTCCGTCGTAAAACGTTTTAATTTTGTTTTCTTGCCAATTTTCTTTTGGTAGCGAATTGCTTAATGCAGTAATATTGTCCTGAATTTTCTTTTGTTTTTCCGCTTCGGTTGATAGTGTTGCAACACCTTCCAAAACTATAGTCGTCACATCTTCAATACGAACCACAAACATTACCACCATATTTGGATTAGTCAATTCATCTTCCATTTTGTAAGCCCAAAAACCATCGCGAAGGTAATCGTGTTTTACCGTTGAATGGTTTTGAATGGCATCAAATCCGCAGTGGTGATTGGTTAAAATCAATCCTTTATCCGAAATGACTTCGGCTGTACAACCCCCATCAAATTGCGGAACAGCATCTTTTAAACTGGATTGATTTACCGAATAAATTTCTTCAGCAGAAATTTTCATTCCCAAGTTTTTCATTTCGGTTTCGTTCATTCCTTTCAATAACGAAGGAATCCACATGCCACCTTGTTGGGCTTGAGTTTGAATAACAAATAGAAGTAGTGCTAATTTTAAAAATTTCATGGTATTTGGTTTTGCTTTATTTTATTGATTTTCAAAAATATGTTTTAGAATAACATCTGTCGCCCCTTTATTCATTTGAACAAAAGTAGCGCAAATATGCCCTTTTTCATGTCGTTCATCTTCGTTGAAAATTAAATTATGAAATGCTTCATTCAATTCATTTTGATTTGAAATAGTAGTGCCTCCTCCTTGATGTACCAGAGCCGTTGCTTCTGCAAAATGCGAATAATTTGGACCAATAACTACAGGTACACCAAAGGTTGCCGGTTCCAAAATGTTGTGCACACCCGGATTACCGAATCCACCACCAACATAAGCAATATCCGCATAGGAATAGATTTTGGTTAAAATTCCAATGGTGTCGATGATGAAAACTTGAAAGTCGGCAAGATTGTGCTTTTCTTTTTCAGAAAACAAAACGGTTTCTTTTTTGATTAACGATTGCAGAGTAATAATTTCTGATTTATGAATGTTGTGTGGCGCAATAATAAATTTCAAATCTAAAGATGCATTATTAATGTAATTCACTAATAAGTTATCATCTTTTGGCCAAGAACTTCCTATAACGATGGTGGTTTTGTTGTTTTTGAAATTTTCTATAAAATCCAAACTATTATCTTTTTCTAAAATGGCAACTACTCTGTCAAATCGGGTGTCTCCCGAAATTTTAACATTATAAAAGCCTATATTATTTAATAATTTTTTTGAACCTTCATTTTGAACAAAAAAGTAATCGAAAGCTGTAAGTGCTTTTCTGTAAAATCGACCATGCCATTTGAAAAAAGCCTGCTTTTCTCTAAAAACTCCCGATATTAAATAGGTTTTTATTTTTAGTTTTTTCAATTCATTCAAATAGTTTGGCCAATATTCATATTTGATGAAGAAAACCATTTCGGGTTGTACTGCTTTTATGAATTTTTTTGCGTTTGATTTGGTGTCTAACGGGAGATATATTGTAACATCAGCAATAGAGTTGCTTTTTCGAACTTCATAACCCGAAGGCGAAAAAAATGTCAACACAATTTTATGATTTGGATATTGAGTTTTAATTTTTTCAATTACAGGTAACCCTTGTTCATATTCACCTAATGATGCGGCATGGAACCAAATTGATTTGTCTTTTGGATGAATGTTGCTTTGCAAGATGGAAAAAACTTCTTTTCTTCCGTCAACAAAAAGTTTCATTTTCGTATTGAAAAGCGCAAGTATTTTAACAACTTGGGAGGCGAAAATTAGAAGTATATTGTATAAAAAAAGCATAGTGATTCTTTAGTTTGGCTAAATTAAGTAATTTATTTTACATTGAGTATTTACATTTTTTCTCTAATTTTAGAAAGTCAGAAATACAAAAAGGAATTAGTAATACTTCAAACCTTAGTAATTTGTTTTAAACAACTATTGAATTATCTTATATTTGCCCAAATTATAGCTTTACAATGAAGAATTTAGTTGAAGAATTGCAATGGCGCGGATTGGTTCACGATAGCATGCCCGGAACCGAAGAGCAACTTTTAAAAGAAATGACAACAACTTATATTGGGTTTGACCCAACCAGTGACTCCTTACACATTGGAAGTTTGGTACCGATAATTTTATTGGTTCATTTGGAACAGTTCGGACATAAACCTATTGCTTTGGTGGGAGGTGCTACAGGAATGATTGGTGATCCTTCTGGAAAATCAGATGAAAGAAATCTATTAGACGAAGCTACATTAGACAAAAATGTGGCTGGAATTAAAGCAATTTTATCTCGATTTCTAGATTTTAATTCTTCTGCTGCTAATGCTCCAATTTTAGTAAATAACTATGATTGGATGAAAAACTTTTCGTTTATTCATTTTGCTCGTGACGTGGGTAAACGCATTACGGTAAATTATATGATGGCGAAAGATTCGGTAAAAAAACGTCTTTCCGCTGAAGGAGAGGGAATGAGTTTTACGGAATTTACTTACCAATTGATTCAAGGTTATGATTTTCATCATTTGTATAATACGTATAATTGTTTGTTGCAAATGGGCGGTTCCGATCAATGGGGAAATATCACAACAGGAACAGAATTAGTTCGCAGAATGAATGGCGAAGGCGCAAAAGTTTTTGCATTAACTTGTCCGCTAATTACAAAAGCAGATGGTTCTAAATTTGGTAAATCCGAGGGAGGAAACGTTTGGTTGACATCCGATAAAACTTCGGTTTATAAGTTTTATCAGTTTTGGGTAAATACCACCGATGTTGATGCTGAAAAATATATTAAGATTTTCACTTTTTTAGATAAAAGCACCATTGATTCTTTAATTTTGGAGCACCACGAGGCACCTCATTTGCGTGTGTTGCAAAAGCGTTTGGCAGAAGAAGTGACTGTTTTTGTTCATGGAAAAGTAGAGTTAGAAAAAGCAATTTTTGCTTCGAATGCGTTCTTTAGTCCAACAATGGATGATTTAGCCAAATTGGATGACGCTACTTTTGTAGAAGTTTTTGACGGTGTTCCTAATGCAGTAATTTCTAAAGACGAAATTGTTTCAGGATTGGACATGATTGCAGCACTTGCTGCGAAGACCAATTTTCTAGCTTCTAACAGTGATGCACGTCGGGTATTGAATCAGAATGCAGTTTCTTTAAACAAAGAAAAAGTAACAGAAGATTATGTAATTACCGAAAAGGATTTAATTAAGGGTAAGTACTTGGTGTTGCAAAAAGGGAAGAAAAATTATTATTTAATACGAGTTGTATAAATAGAAGGAGTTGAGATAATCAGCTCTTTTTTTTAATACATCATTAAATTACACCCTCGAATATCGGAATTATCAAAACGACCTAAAACTTCAAAGGAATTATTGGGGTATTTTTTGCCTAAGTCTTGAGTAGCAATGAACGAACATGAATTGATATTCGCCAAATCAATTACATTTATACCTCCAGTTTTACCGGTTTCAACATAAGTTAAAGCATCTTCTGTATCTCGTATTAAAATAGTCATCCAGTTCGGGCATTCAAAAATTCCGTTTCCGAATGAATATGCTTGCGATAATAATTCGGTCATTCCATATTCCGAATGAATGGCTGAAACTCCAAAGCCATTGCATAGTATTTCATGTAATTCTTCTCGTATTATCTCTTTTCTTTTGCCTTTCATACCACCAGTTTCCATGATTATAGTGTTTTTTAATTGGAATTTTTGTTTCTCAATTAAATCCAATAAAGCATACGTAACACCAATTAAAATTACATTTTGACCCGATTGGTCCAATGCAATTAATTTTGATATTAATTCACCATAATTATGCAAATAAAAACCACTGTTTTCATTGTTAGAAAGTTCCATCAAATCTTTTACCATATAAATCAAAGAAGAACCAGAACGCTCTAAATAGGAGGGAAGTAAAGCCAAAACAGCATAATTTTCAATGTTTCCATAGAATTCTGAAAACGCATTGCGATAACTTTCTTCATATAATGTCACATCCGTAATTAAATGTTTACTTGTAACCAATCCCGTAGTCCCACTACTTGTAAATGTCTCTTGAATTGTTTTGGTTGAAGATAAAACATCGCGGCTTTTAAAAAACTGAATAGGTAAAAATGGAATTTGTTGTAATGATTTTACGTTACCTTTTTCAATATTCAATAATTCACAAAACTCCCGATATACTTGATTGTTTTCGTATTGAAAACGAAAAACTTTTAAAGCTATTTTTTCAAATTGCTTTTGATTGGAAATAGTGAATATATCTTGTGACGTAATCAATGAAAATAATTTGTGCAAAAGTAATGAAAATAAAAAAGCTCCAACGTGAATTGGAGCTTTTGAATTTATTTTAAAATTAATTATTCAATAACTAATTTTTTAGTAGCAGTTTTACCTTCTTCGGTAATTTGTACCATGTAAACTCCAGTAGTTAAGCTAGAAACATTAATAGCATTTTCAGAAGTTTTAGTATTGAATACTTGTTTTCCTAAAACGTCAAAAACTGTAACGGTTCTTTCAGCATTAGCATCAGTATTGATATAGAAAACGCCATTTTTAACTGGGTTTGGATAAACTGATAAGCCATTGATTGAATTAAATGAATTACTTGTTAATAAAGGAGCATTTAAATCGGTTAAATTTCTTGAAACAACTTGAGCAACAATAGCTGCTCTTCCTACCAATGCAATTATGTTTGTAGCAACAGTAGGTTTATTAGTCCCCATATAATCGGCCTCTGTGAATAAACTTCTAAAAACTAACGTATCAGCTCCGTTTGTAATATTCATATTCGCAGTTGTTGTTGCAAAAGCTGGGACAGTTAGATCAAATGTTACGTTGTTGATTTGAACTAATTCACTTTCGTAAGTGGCAGCTGTAACTGAAGAATTCAAATCTGCAATTGTCACCAATTGAGGTGTAATAATATTTCCTGAAGTACCAACTGAAGCATTTACTGTAGGAACAAATTCTAATAATGAATTATATAATACCGCTTGCCCTTTTAATCCTGTCATAGAATCTCCCGCAGCAAAGGTTGTTGTAATTGCACCCGCTAAATCATCAATTAATACGCCACCAGTATTGTCTTGAACATATTTTTGATTTCTAGCAGTTCTAGCATAAGTAATTACTGGTGCTGAACTAATTTGGTAATATTTATTTGCTCCGTTTGCAACAACATCAGCTCTTAAAGCTGCTAAATTGGCTACAGTAGTATAGCTAGCAACAGTAAAAGTTAAAGTTGCACTAGCAACTGGAGATAATGGTGCGTGTGAATTGTTAACCAACTGCATAAAAACAGTATACGTTGTTCCTGGCGTAGTAGGTATAGCAATTGGAGCAGTATCATATTTCATGACAGTAGTACCTCCATTAATTGTATAATGAATATGACCATCGCCAGTTCCATTTGCTACAACAAAATTATTTACATTTATAGTAACGCTAACACTAGTTGTTTCAGGTGAAAATAAAGTGTTGTTTACTGGTGATGCAATTGAAATACTTGGTGCAGTACAGCTGTAAGATGCAGTTGAAGAATTTCTAGCAATTGGTGTTCCAACAGAAAAATCAGTACTATTGTTATTAGTATCAGTACAACCACCATTTAAGCGAATTGCAGCAGTTATATTAGATAATGTGGCAACAGCAGCAGTACCTTCAAAACAATTACCAGTACCGTATCCTACAATATCAACCGCTGAAACAGCATCAGGACAACCAGCAGGAAGAGCCGTTGCAATATTTGCAAGTGTAACTCTGCCATTTGTACCAGATAATGCTAAGAATCCTGTAGCAGTTGAGTCAAAATCTGGAGTAGGTAATGCAATACCATTAGCACCAGCAGTACCAAAAGCTATCAAATAATATTTACCAGGTTGAATTACAGCTCCAGAAGGAATGGCGTTAACATTCCAAGCATTTGTTCCAGTTGCTGAATTGTATTGAATGGACCACCCAGACATGTCTACAGCAGCTGTACCTCTATTGAATAATTCAATAAAATCTCTATTGTATATTGCGCCACCGTTCCCGCCACCACCATATACTTGACTAATAACAACTTGTGATTGTGCTGAAACAGACACAATAACTACTAACAATAAAGTGTAAAGTTTTTTCATAATTTTTATAAATAAAATTGCCCACAAATATAGTGACAATTTTTACAACTAAAAATTATGTTTGTAAAAAAATAGTTAATTGTGAATTACTTATGTTACTTTACAATAAGTTTTCTAGTAGCAACAACATCGTCTTCCTTAATCTGAATGATATAAACTCCTGAAGTTAGGGAGCTAATATTAAGTTCTTTTGAAGTCAAAATAGTTTGAAGTACTTTTTTACCAAGTACATCAAATATGTTTATCTCTTTATCGTTATTAGATTTAGAAGTAATATATATTCTATCTCCTGATGCGGGATTTGGATATACACTCAACCCTTCAATAGTGTTTTCTTGCACTTTTGAAGATGATTTCCAGTCTTGAGCTAAAGCAGTATTGGAGCTAAGACATAGAAAAAATAGAATAATATAAAAGTAATTTTTAACCATCAGTTAAATTATAATAAAGCAAAAATACAAAAACATTTTAAATATACTACCAAATTACATATTTTTTTACATTTATTATCACAATGTTAATAGATCTAACCATAGATTAAATTACTGTTAACTATATATTAATGTAAATTAATACTATATAAAATGTTATATTTACAATCGAAAATTGACACATTTTTGCCTTATGAAGAAAAAAGATATTAAAATTTTACTAGTTGACGATGAGCAAGATATACTTGAAATTGTAGGGTATAATTTATCTCAAGAGGGGTTTAAAATTGTAACGGCTTCTAATGGTAAAGAAGCTATATCTGTTGCCAAAAAAGAACGACCGCACCTGATAATAATGGATGTAATGATGCCAGAAATGGATGGAATGGAAGCTTGTGAAAACATCAGAAAAATTCCAGAACTAAGTAATGTAATCATAACGTTCTTAACAGCAAGAAGTGAAGATTACTCTCAAGTAGCAGGATTTGACGCAGGAGCTGATGATTATATTTCAAAACCAATAAAACCTAAATTATTGGTTAGTAAAGTAAAGGCATTATTAAGAAGACTTAAAGATGAGACTGCACCAAGTGAAAATTTAAATGTTGGCGGTATAGAAATCAATCGTGAAGAATACAAAATAGTAATGAATGGTAGAGAAATTGTACTTCCAAGAAAAGAATTTGAATTGTTTTATTTGTTAGCATCCAAACCTGGGAAAGTATATAAAAGAGAAGAAATTCTCGATAAAGTTTGGGGAAATGAAGTGATTGTTGGAGGCCGAACCATAGATGTTCATATTAGAAAATTACGTGAAAAAATAGGCGAAGAATTTTTCAAAACCATAAAAGGCGTTGGATATAAATTTGAGGTATAGTTTTTTGTAAATTTGCTAAAGAATTTTAGAAATATCAGATGTCAATTAAGTTTAAAAAATCGTATCGTTTTGCTTTAGTATCCTCCTTTTATATAACTCTTTTCTCGGCAGGATTAGTGTCACTTTTATTATATTCCTATTTATCTATTTCATTTCAATTTATAGCTTATTTTTCACTTCCAATTTATATTTTTTCCTTTTTTGTGCTTCAATATCGAGTGGAACATTTTATTTATAGAAGGGTTAAAAAGATTTATGACGATGTTTCTTTATTAGATTCTTCAACACTTCGTTCACAATCCATTACTACTGATATGGCAACATTAACTCAAGAAGTTAAAAAGTTTGCTACCGATAAAAAAGTTGAAATTGAAAATCTTAAAGTTCGTGAAGAATACCGTCGTGAATTTATGGGGAATGTTTCACATGAATTAAAAACGCCTCTTTTCACAGTACAAGGATATCTTTCTACATTATTAGATGGAGCAATGAAAGATAAGGAAATGCGAAAAAAATATCTAGAACGCGCTGAAAAAGGTGTCGAACGTCTCATATATATTGTAGAAGATTTAGATATGATTGCCAAACTCGAAATGGGCGAATTGAATTTAGAATTTTCAGAATTTAACATTATAGAATTAATTCAGAATATTTTTGATTTGTTGGAAATGCAAGCTGATAAAAAAAATATTATCTTAATGTTTGATCGTAAATACAACAAAGCCATTTCTGTTTTTGCCGATCAAGAAAAAATTCAGCAGGTGTTGACTAATTTAATTGTGAATTCCATAAAATACGGAAAAGAAAACGGAACTACCGAAGTTTCCATTGACGATTTAGTCCAAAATAAAATAATAGTACGAGTACGCGATAACGGGGAAGGAATAGAAAAACAATTCATTCCAAGACTTTTTGAACGTTTTTTCAGAGTTGATAAAAGCGGCGCTCGAAGTGAAGGTGGTTCCGGACTTGGACTTTCAATTGTAAAACACATTATTGAAGGTCACGATGAGAAAATTTATGTTGAAAGTGAATTCGGAAAAAGTTCTGAATTTTCATTCACCTTAGAAAAAACAGAATAAATCTTCCCAAACTATTTTGGAATTAAAATTGGAAAATCCTTTGTATAGTATCCCTTCATTAAGATTGTCAATTGTAAAATAATTTTGCTTTTGATAAGGTATTAAGCCATTTTGTTTAAACTTTTTCGCTAAATATTCTTGCTCAAATTGACCTGGAGTTGGAATAAAAAAAGCTTTTTTCTCTAGTTTTGCTAAGTCCATAATTGTAGAATATCCAGAGCGACAAACCACTATTTCACTTTCGTTAAGGGTTTTTTCTAATTGATTGCTTTGCATGAAATTATAAAAAATGATATTGCCAACTCGCTCTTGAATTTGCTCTGGTTCTATTATTCCTTTTACAAAAATTACGTTTCCAGTGTAATTTTCCAATTCGAAAATCATTTTTTTTTCTAAAATACTTCGTTGTGGTTCTAGTCCAGAAAGCACCACCATTAAATCATATTTTATAGGAATATTTTGTTTTTCAAACCTACTTAAAATTCCAATATATTTTAGGTTAAATTTTTTTGATTTGACTTTATTTACATGCCCTAAAAACCCAGAAAAATTCGGAAATTTTTTAAAATCGGGTATCCAACATTCATCAAATTTTCTTATAAAAAACTGATGAATTTTGCTCGAAATCCATGTCGTATTACCAGACAAAATATTAAGTTGGTGGGTGATGTATACCGATTTAATTTTATTATTTCGTACTCCTAATCTATTGTCTGAAATAATTCCAACAAGATTATATTCCGAAACCCATTTTTTTACTAATTTTTTTTCAGAGAAGAAAGTTTTTATAATTCTAGGACTATTTTTAATTAAGTTCAATTTTAAACTAGCGTTTTTTTTTGAATATTTAATGTTGTGCGAAGGCAATTCTAAACAAATTAAGTCAGGAAACTCTTTAGTTAATAAATCCAAAGCAATACCATCAGAAGCAATAATTGGATTAAACCCATTTTTTTTCAATTCTCGAATTATAGGAATACACCTTGTAGCGTGTCCTAAGCCCCAATTTAATGGCGCTACAAGAATATTTTTTCTAGAATTACGGAAAGACATTAATTAGTAATAAGTGAGGTTTCACCCTGCAATATAAATAAATATTTTCAATCCAGATATTTAATTAATTTTGCAAAATCATTATGTTAAAGTTATGGGGAGTAAAAATAAATTAAAACGATTCAAGGAAAACGAAACATTCAATAATGTTTTTCAACCAACCAGAGAAGATGTAGTAAGTAATAGTTTTTCTCTTTTAGGGAAATGGAACAGTGATTTTTTTAAAAATGACAATCCAATAATAATCGAGTTAGGCTGTGGAAAAGGAGAATACTCTGTCGGTTTAGCCGAACGTTATCCCGATAAAAATTTCGTTGGAATTGATATTAAAGGAGCTCGTTTTTGGCGCGGTGCTAAAACTGCTGTTGATGAAAAATTGCATAATGTTGCTTTCGTTAGAACCCAAATCGAATTAATCAATCATATTTTTGCAGACGGTGAAGTTTCTGAAATTTGGATAACATTTCCAGATCCACAAATAAAATATAAGCGGACTAAACACCGAATGACCAATTCGCAATTTTTGCAATTGTATAAAAAAATCTTGAAACCAGATGGTGTTGTGAACTTAAAAACCGATAGCGAATTCATGCATGGTTATACTTTAGGAGTTTTACATGGCGAAGGACAAGAAGTTTTGTATGCAAACCACAATGTATATAAAAACGAAGGCGCTCCAAGTGAAGTAACAGAAATTCAAACTTTTTACGAAAAACAATATTTGGAAATTAACAAATCTATTACGTATATTCGTTTTAAAATAAAATAAATGTCAATTTTTGTTCCTTTTATATCAGGTTTTATAGCTTCGGTTATAGGTGTCTTGCCGCCAGGATTGATCAATTTGACTGCTGCCAAAGTAAGTTTGACAGACGGAAAAAAAAGAGCCATGATGTTTGTTTTTGGGGCCTTATTTGTTATTTTTTATCAAACTTATATTTCAGTAATTTTTGCGCAATATATTAACAGCCATCAAGATATAATTGTATTACTTCGAAAAATAGAATTCGTTATTTTTATTGGAATCTCCATTTATTATCTTTTTTTTGTAAAAAATCCTAATTTGCATCCCGATGAGGAATTTCATTTAAAAAGCAAGCGGAATAGGTTTTTTATGGGAATGTTAATTTCGGCTATTAATTTTTTCCCAATACCATACTATGTTTTAGTTAGCATATCATTAGCAAATTATGACCTTTTTATTTTTGATACGTTGTCTATTTATAGTTTGGTTTTTGGAGTTGTTGCAGGCTCATTTTCGGTATTTTACTTGTATATATTATTTTTCAATAAGATGAAAACCAAAGCAGATTATTTTGTAAACAACATGAATAAAATAATTGGGATAATAACGGGGTTAATTGCATTTATAACCTTATTTAACGTTCTAAAAATCTATTTCTAATGGAAGATAATTTCTTTGAAAGAGTCTATGCCATCGCAAAACAAATTCCAGAAGGAAAAGTAACCTCTTATGGCGCCATTGCCAAAGCACTAGGAACCGCACGTTCTGCTCGAATGGTCGGGTGGGCAATGAACGCTTCCCACAATAGACAAGACATTCCAGCCCATCGAGTAGTAAACCGAAAAGGACTGCTCTCTGGTAAACACCATTTCGAGGGAACCAACCTCATGCAACAACTATTAGAAAACGAAGGAATAAAAGTCGTTGACAATAAAATTATAGATTTTGAAAAGTTTTTTTGGGAACCTAAACAAATTACATTATTCTAACAAAATTTTATCATCTGTCTATTTAAACTTTAAACCCATATACTTTTAAACTCCTAAACTTCTTTATATCTTTGCAACTCCTATTCAGTTTAAATAAAAAAAGTTAGCCAACTTTTAAACTTTTAAACTCATAAACTTTTAAACAAGAAGATGAAGTTAGATAGAAAAGAAATCCTAAAAGCATTAGAAACAATAACTATTGCTGGCGAAGGAAAAAATATGGTCGAAAGTGGCGCAGTTAAAAACGTACTTATTTTTGGCAATGAAGTAACAGTAGATTTATTGCTTTCAACCCCAGCAATGCACATTAAAAAACGTGCCGAAGAGGATATTAAAAAATTAATTCACGAACAATTTTCTCCAGAAGCACTGGTGAAAGTGAATATTAAAGTAGAAGCCAAAGAAAATCCCAACGAAATTAAAGGAAAATCAATTCCGGGAATCAGCAATATTATTGCCGTAGCATCAGGAAAAGGCGGCGTTGGAAAATCTACAACAACAGCAAACTTAGCTGTAACCTTAGCCAAAATGGGATTTAAAGTTGGAGTTTTAGATGCCGATATCTACGGGCCAAGTATGCCAATCATGTTCGATGTAGAAAACGAAAAACCAATTTCAATCGAAGTTAACGGAAAATCCAAAATGAAACCCATTGAAAGTTATGAAATAAAATTGCTTTCAATAGGATTTTTTACCTCACCAAGTCAAGCGGTAATTTGGCGAGGACCTATGGCTGCTAAAGCCTTAAACCAAATGATTTTTGACGCCGATTGGGGCGAATTAGATTTTATGCTAATTGATTTGCCGCCAGGAACGGGTGACATTCATTTATCAATCATGCAAGCGTTGCCAATTACAGGCGCCGTTATTGTTAGTACACCTCAAGCTGTAGCATTGGCAGATGCTCGAAAAGGGGTGTCAATGTTCGTATCGGAGGCTATTAATGTTCCCGTATTAGGAATTATAGAAAATATGGCTTACTTCACACCAGAAGAATTACCAAACAATAAATATTATATTTTTGGTCAGGAAGGAGCTAAAAACTTAGCCGAAGATTTAAAAGTTCCCTTTTTAGGGGAAGTCCCATTAATACAAAGTATTCGCGAATCGGGAGATTATGGCCGTCCTGCTGCGTTGCAAACTGCTTCTCCATTAGAAAAAATATACGAAGAAATCGCTAGAAATGTAGTTCAGGAAACTGTAAATAGAAATGAAAATTTAGCACCAACAGAAGCAATCAAAATAACCACAATGGCGGGATGTTCGGCTGTAAAAAAGTAATTATATAATTAGATAATGTGTAAATTAGATAAGTAATTATTTCATTGACACATCTTCAAATTGACACATTAACTATTATGACACACGAAGAATTAACTTTAAATATTGAAAAGGCACTGCAAGAAATTAGACCGTTTTTAAATTCTGATGGTGGTGATATTTCATTGGTTTCTGTTGAAGAGGAAAAGCATGTAAAAGTACGTTTTGAAGGCGCTTGTACGGGTTGTAGCGTGAATCAAATGACTTTGAAAGCAGGCGTAGAAACGACAATTAAAAAATATGCTCCACAAATTGAAACGGTTGAAAATATTGCTTAGTTAATGGTATAGATAAAATTCATATTAATAAACTATGCAACTTTCTTCCTTTTCAACTTTTAAACTTTGAAAAATGATTGAAACCGATATACTTATAATAGGCGCAGGTCCAACAGGACTTTTTGCCGTTTTCGAAGCAGGACTACTTAAGTTAAAATGCCATATAATTGACGCATTACCTCAAATTGGCGGGCAATTGGCAGAATTATATCCCAAAAAACCAATATTTGATATACCGGGATTTCCCGAAGTTTTAGCAGGAGATTTAGTAACTAATTTAATGGAACAAATCAAACAATTTCAACCCGGATTCACACTAGCTGAAACTGCCGAAACGATTGATATGTTGGAAGATGGAACGTTCATTGTTACTACTAATAAAGGCACAAAACATCACGCAAAAGCAGTTGCTATTGCAGGTGGTTTAGGAACTTTTGAACCAAGAAAACCCCAATTAGAAACTATTTCTTACTATGAAGAAAAAGGGGTAGAATATTTTGTAAAAGACCCCGAATTATTTCGGAATAAAAGAATTGTAATTGCTGGTGGTGGCGATTCGGCTTTAGATTGGAGTATTTTTCTTTCTAATGTGGCATCAGAAGTTACTTTGGTTCATCGTAGAAATGAATTTCGAGGGGCTTTAGATTCAGTAGAAAAAGTGCAAGAATTAAAAAAATCAGGAAAAATCAACCTTATTACACCAGCAGAAGTAGTTGCTATAAATGGGAAAAATCATGTTGAAAGTATTACTTTAGAGAATGAGGGTGTACAACAAGTTTTTGAAACCGATTTTTTTATTCCGCTTTTTGGATTGACGCCTAAATTAGGAGCCATTGCTAATTGGGGATTAGAAATTGAGAAAAATTCCATCAAAGTAAATAATGCATTAGATTATCAAACCAATATACCCGGAATTTATGCTATTGGTGACGTTAATACCTATCCTGGTAAATTAAAATTAATACTTTGTGGATTTCACGAAGCCACATTAATGTGCCAAAGTGTCTATCAACGAATCAATCCAGGTAAAAAATATGTCCTAAAATACACTACTGTTTCTGGTGTTGACGGATTTGATGGAACTCGAAAAGAAGCGGAAAAAGCAGTAGTAAAATCGATTAATTAATGACAAAAGACATAACGATAATTATTACAGATAGGGAAGGCGTAATCCATCAAGTTCAAGCGCCAACTGACATGAATTTGAATATTATGGAACTCATACGCATGTATGAATTGGCTCCAGAGGGAACCGTTGGTGTGTGTGGCGGTATGGCAATGTGTGCGTCTTGCCAATGTTATGTGTTAAAGGATGTTTTAAAAACCGAACGTAATGAAGATGAAGAGGCGATGTTATCAGAAGCTTATCACGTCAAATCAAACAGCAGATTGGGTTGTCAAATTCCAATTAGTGACACGATTGATGGATTGGAACTTGAAATTGCACCAGAACAATAATTAAAATTATAATCTTACATATAACTCAAAACTTCTTTCTTCAAATTGTCATATTCGCCTTGAAGAATCAATCCGTTATCTAATAATTTCTTATAATTCTGTAATTTTTCAAACAACTCGTCTTGCGATAATTCACTTAATTTTCTTTCTGTAGAAGCAGTTGTATCTAATTGTGAATCTTCAAATGTTGCAGGCATGATTTCGGCAAAATTAGTAACTTCTTCAGTAGCTACTTCTTCTATAACTTCAGTATATACAACTTTTTCATCAGGTTTTACTTCTGTTGTAATTGAAGAAGCTGTTTTTGGATTTTTCAATAAATCCAATTGTTCTTTAGCAAAAGTATATAGTTTTCTGGCTTGATTTTTAGGCAAATAATCAATAGTAAGCGTCAAATCAGACTTAGTATTGAACGTAAAATCAGCACCCAAAATACCTTCTTTAACAAATGAACTTTCAATATCATCCCAATCGTAATCAACAAATTCCATTGACAATCCAAAGTTTTTGGGTTTGCAAAGGATGATTCTTTTATTTGTAACCACAATACTATCGGGCAGTATAGTTACTGCAGGTTTTTTCTGAACAGCTATATATCCAATTTCTTCATTTGACATTAATAGATTTTCCAATTTAGCAGTGATTTTTTCAATTGCTTTTGGATCTTGGTCTTCATTTAATATTTTCTTTAAATTATCAATCATGATAGTAGTTTTGAATTGTATTGTAATACGCTTTGCAAAAGTAATGCCTAATTTCTATTTTTCGTTACCATTTCAAAAAAAATAGAAATCATTATTAGATGAAATTACTCCTTTTCAAGAATTTCATTCTGAATTTTTTTAGTCAGACTTTTGAAAACTAAATCGTAAGAATTATTTATCAGTTCGTACATCATTTTATTGGAAACATCGCTGTTAAAACATACCGTATTCCAATGTGTTTTGCTCATGTGAAATCCCGGATTTATTGCCTCGTATTCGGATCTAAGTTCTTGAGCGCGCTCTGGAAGACATTTTAAATTTAATGATGGAGAACCTTTTTCCCATTCTTTTAAAGAAGAAAGGCAAAACATTTTTCCACCAACTTTAAAGACTAAAGTGTCTTCATCAAAAGGAAAATGGTCCGTTACCCCTTTTTTCGACAAGCAAAATTCGTAAAGTTGTTGAATATTCACCTTCAAAATTAATTAAATTTTATGAGTTGTAGAACTTTTTTTTATTATATAAAAGTTAGATTTACAAAAAATATTTTATTCAATGCAAAATTCTATCACCAAAAATCAACTGTTTGAAGTTTTTTCATCTGTAAATGAAAGAACTATTCCGTTTATAGATCAACAAGAATATTTAGTAGACGGACAATTTAAAACTTGGGAAATGCCTTATAATGAGATTTATTCGGCCGTTTGTAAACCAACAAATGAAAATAAATTAGAACGTATTTTAATTGGAAAAACTCCCAAAACAGGTTTGCCCGAGGCACTAGAATGTCTAGAAAGTTCCGATAAAGCATACAACAATGGATTTGGAGAATGGCCTATGTTTTCGGTAGAAAAAAGGATTTTTCATGTGGAGCATTTTGTTGGAGAAATGATTAAGTTGAGATCTGAAGTAGTCAATTTATTGATGTGGGAAATCGGTAAATCTGAAAAAGATGCCGAAAAAGAATTCGACAGAACTATAAAATACATTTATGACACAATTGAATCACTAAAAAAATTAGAACGAAAATCGGCTACTTTCACTATTGAAGAAGGTGTTATTGGTCAGGTTCGTCGTTCACCATTAGGAATTACTTTGTGTATTGGTCCTTATAATTATCCTTTAAATGAAACTTACACACTACTTATTCCTGCATTAATAATGGGGAACGTGATTTTATTTAAACCACCAAAAAATGGCTGTTTGCTTCATTATTGTTTGTCTAAAGCCATACAAAATAGCTTTCCAAAAGGAGTGGTAAATTATCTTTATGGTAAAGGAAGTGAAATTGTTGAACCGTTAATGAATACAGGCAAAATAAATGTTTTAACTTTAATTGGTTCAAGCAAAGTAGCATCAGACATCAAAAAAGCCCATCCAAAAGTGAATCGTTTGAGGGCTATATTAGGGTTAGATGCAAAAAATCCTGCAATTGTTTTAGAAAATGCCAATCTAGAAAATGCTGTTGAAGAGTGTGTTTTAGGAAGCCTTTCCTTTAATGGACAACGTTGTACAGCACTCAAGATTTTGTTTGTTCATGAGAATATAAAAGATGAATTTATAAAAAAATTCTGCGAAAAAGTGGACGCCTTAAAATTTGGAATGCCATGGGATGATAAAGTGCAAATAACTCCATTGCCAGAAGTTGATAAACCAAAATATTTGAACGATTGTATTGCAGATGCTGAAAGTAAAGGAGCAAAAATAATGAATCAAAATGGCGCTCTTCAAAATGGCTCATTATTTTTTCCGGCTGTAGTTTATCCTGTTAATGAAAATATGAAATTATACCGAGAAGAACAATTTGGACCCATTGTTCCTATTATTTCATTTAAAGATATGCAAGAACCTATCGATTATATGATTACTTCTAATTATGGTCAACAAGTGAGTATTTTTGGCACTGACACCCAAGAAATATCTCATTTAATTGATGGATTAGTTAATCAAGTTTCACGTGTAAATTTAAATGTTCAATGCCAACGAGGACCCGATACATTTCCGTTTACAGGCAGAAAGGATTCTGCCGAAGGAACACTTTCTGTATATGACGCGCTTCGATCATTTTCTATAAGAACCGTTGTTGCAACCAAAGAAACTAGAGAAAATAAAGAAATTATCAATAAAATTGTGACAGATGCGGAATCAAACTTTTTATCAACCAAATTTATTTTTTAATGTTCTTATTTATTTCAATTATATTTAGTTAACAGAGATTAAAATCCTAATACTATTTTATTTTTTCCATCATTTTTTCAGGATGAGCCAGACTATTAAATCCAAATTTTTGATATAAAAAATGGGCATCGGATGTGGCCAATCGCCAAATTTTGACTTGCTCTAATTGTGGTTCGGTCATCATCGCTTCAACTAAAATAGACGAATATCCTTTTCCACGATGATTTTCATCTATAAAAACATCCATCACATAGGCAAAAACTACATAATCTGTAATGACACGACAAAAGCCAATTTGTTTTTCATCCAAATAAATTCCGAAACATAATGACGAGTCAATTGTGGTTTGAACTTCTTCAATTGTGCGTCCCGAAGCCCAATAAACATCTTTTAAAAAGTTTTGAATAAAAAAAATATCAAGTTTGGATTTGTCTTTTGAAACTGCAATCATAAAATCATTTAAAATTTATAATTCAACATTCAAAATAGTATATAAAATTGGCTTACTCGGACTCGCATCATTTTCGAAGGAAGCAATTTGTATGTTTAACAGATATCTTCCGTCTGAAACAGAATTGTCAACATAAATCATTTCGGTAATAGTACAATTGATGTGGGCATCTTCATTTAAATTAGTAACATCTTTCACATTCCAAAATGCTTTATGAGCTAATAATTTTCCTTCGTCTTTTTCTCTATCAACGCTTGGTAAATCAATTAATAAATGTTGAATTCCTATTTTCCGGATATAAATTGCCGCTTCTTCAGATAAATAGGGTGGATTTGTTTTGGAATACTTTTTATGCTTTTTAGATTCTGAATTGGGTAATGTTCGAATGATAATTGCTTGTGTAATTATTCCGTTTAACGCTTTTTCTATTTGATTTTTTGTAATTACTAAATCAGCATTTATCATTTCAGGTTCAATCGAAATCAATTCTGCTATAAAGAAAAACTGTTTCAAACATTGATTGATGGAATAAAATTCACGTGTAATGTGTCCTAGGCACTCAGTGTGTGTTCCGTGACCGTGTGGATTAAAAAAAATGGTATTGAAATTGGTCGAACTTCCTTCCGATACTTTACCAATCCATTGACCAAATTTCACAGGTTCTATTTCAGGTTTTTCAATATACCACGCAATTGGATTGTCATCGGTATTGGTTAACGGAATTGAAATATCAATTGGTTTTGATAAATCGATTTGAAAATTGTTTATTGTTGCTTTCATATTTAAACCACTAAGACCACGAAACTTTATACGAAGTTCAGCAAGAATTCTTTTCTTTCTGCCTTCTTTGTATCCTTTGTGGTTATTTTATTCCAAATTTAACAAAAACAAATCACTTGCAATTCCATCACTTAAAAATTTTCCTTTTCGGGTAGTTCTTAAAATGTTTTCATCTACAAATAACAAATGATCTTCTATATATTTTTCTGTTTGTTGGCTGAGATAATCGAGATAGGTTTTGCCAAATTCTTTTTCAATTCTTTCTAAAGAAATTCCCCAAATGGTTCTTAAACCCGTCATGATATATTCATTATACCGATCAATTTTGGACAAAACTTCCCATTCAATGGGTAAAATATTTTCTTCAATTGCTCTTAAATACAAGGCATTGTTAGATACATTCCAAGCCCTTTTTTCGCCATCATAACTGTGTGCTGAAGGACCAATTCCAATGTATTTTTTGCCCAACCAATAGCTTGAATTATTTTTAGAAAAATAGTTTTCTTTGGCAAAATTAGATAATTCATAATGTATAAAATTATGTTCAGCTAATTTGTCAACTAAAATTTGAAAATGTTCTGAGGCCACATCCTCATCAGGTTGTTGAATAATTCCTTTCTGAATAAACGAATGCAACGCCGTTTTGGGTTCTACCGTCAATGCATAACTTGAAATGTGCGGAATATTATAAGACAAAGCTGTTTCTATATTTTGCAACCATTTTTTATTACTCATTCTCGGAATTCCATAAATTAAATCAATAGAAATATTATCGAAATAATTTGAAGCAAATTCGAGACAAGATCTTGCCTCCTCCGAATTATGAGCTCGATTCATCAGTTTTAAATCGTCTTCAAAAAAAGATTGGATTCCAATGGATAAGCGATTGATTCGGCTTTTTGATAGTTCGATTATTCGATCTTTAGATAAATCATCGGGGTTGGCTTCTATGGTTATTTCAGGATTTTCTGAAATGTTGTAATTTTTGAAAACTTCATCAATCAAAAATAGTAAATCTTCAATCGTTAATATACTTGGCGTACCACCTCCGAAATAAATGGTTTCAACACGTTCCTCATGGAACTCACTTTTACGTAATTCTATTTCTTTTGCTAGCGCCAAAACCATAGCATCTTTTTTTTTCAATGAAGTCGAAAAATGAAAATCACAATAATGACAAGCTTGTTTACAGAACGGTATGTGGATGTAGATTCCTGACATGTAATTTGTAAATTTATCAATTTGAAAAAGGAACTTGTAATCAAGTATCTTCAAATTATATAATTCTATTCTCATTCTGTTTCACAAAAGCATCCCAACCTGAATAACTTTTTTCTCCAATTACTTTTCCAGAATTGAAAAAATGACAAACCGCAGCGGCTAATCCATCTGTAGAATCGAGGTTTTTGGGTAATTCTTTCAATCCGAGAAGTTGTTGCAACATTTTGGCAACTTGTTCTTTGCTAGCATTTCCGTTTCCGGTAATAGCCATTTTTATTTTCTTGGGTTCGTATTCTGTAATCGGAATTTGACGCGACAAACCTGCTGCCATTGCCACACCTTGGGCTCTTCCTAACTTCAACATTGATTGTACGTTCTTTCCAAAAAAAGGAGCTTCAATAGCAATTTCATCTGGGTGATGCGTTTCAATTAACTCGATGGTACGTTCAAAAATGACTTTCAATTTGGTGTAATGGTCGTCGTATTTAGACAGAATTAATTCGTTTAACTGAAGAAATTCCATCTTTTTATTGATGACTTTTATTAAACCAAATCCCATGATGGTGGTGCCAGGGTCTATTCCTAATATGATGCGTTCGTTTGTCATGTCTTTTTGAGGATTACCATTCTTTCATTAAAGCTTAAAATCCTATTTTGTTTCTCTTTTTCAAATTTCCAAATTGTCTCCTCTTCAAATTGACTACTTTTGTAACAATGATTTCAATTTCTTACAAAGCTAAACAATTCGGCGTTTTTATAATCAAACTTTTGATTGTTATTGCTGCTTTTTATTTTATTTACGACCAATTGGCTCATAACAATAAGTTAAATTGGACTCGATTTTTAGTTCTATATCACAAAAACCAATCGTTTGCAGGAATTTTATTTCTTTTGCTATTTAGTTTTTTGAATCGTTATTTTGAAATTTTAAAATGGCAAAATCTGGCTCAAGTAGTCCGAATAATATCCATTTATGAAGCCACTAAACAGGTTCTAGCTGCCTTAACATTGGGTGTTTTTACTCCAGTTGGTATTGGAGAATATGCAGGCAAAGCATTGTATTTTGAAAAAAAAGACACCAAAAAAATCATTTTTTTGAATTTAATTTGCAATGGAATTCAAATTATTGCAACTGGTTTTTTTGGCATATTGGGCATGCTATTTTTGGGTTATTGGCATTGGAGTATAGGAATTTTAGTAGTTACAATTTTATTTTTATTGGTTTCCTACTTCACAAAATCTGTTGCCATTAAAGGGTATTCGATAGAAAACTTTATAGAAAGAAATAACAAAATTCCTAAGAAAATTCACCGTAAGAATATTCTTTTAGGAATATGTCGCTATTTGGTATTTTCTCATCAATATTACTTTTTATTTTTGGCTTTTGACGTAGAGTTGTCCTATGTCACCCTCATGGCAACTGTAACTACCGTTTATTTTTTAGCTTCTGTTATTCCGAGTTTTCAATTTTTAGATTTTGCTTTAAAAGGCAGTTTGGCCATTTATTTCTTTGGATTATTAGGAGTTAACGAATGGGTTGTGGTTTTTGTAACTACGCTAATGTGGTTTTTAAACGTGGTGTTACCAGTCATTGTTGGAAGTTATTTTGTTTTGGTTTTTAAGGTTTCTCCGCGAAGAAACTAATTCATAATGAATTATTTATATGAAATGTATCATTAATCTGTCTAAATTTGTGTTATTATATTTATGATTGCAATAGTACTTTTTATTTGTTTGTTTATTTATGTTGTATTTATTTCACAACTGATTTTTGGTTTTGACAAAGTAAAATCATTTAAAAGAACTAATGAAATGTCCAAATCAACATTCTCTATCATTGTTCCGTTTAGAAATGAAGAAAAAAATATAGGCAAACTTTTACAATCTATTTCAAAATTAAATTACCCAAAAGAATTGTTTGAAATCATTATGATAGATGATTTTTCAGAAGATGCATCGGAACGCATTTACATCAAATGGCGCCTAGAAAACGGATTAATTCCTTCTACACTTTTGAAAAACTTACGGTTGTCTAATTCTCCAAAAAAAGATGCTATTTCAAGGGCCATTCCAATTGTAAAAAACGAATGGATTATCACTACTGATGCCGATTGTATGGTCAATAAAAACTGGCTTACAACTTTGGATAATTACATACAAAAAAATGCACCACAAATGGTAGTTGGAGCTGTTGTTTATAAAACCAAAAACAATTGGTTCCATCACTTTCAACAATTGGATTTATTAAGTTTACAAGGAACAACCATTGCTAGTTTCGGAATTGGAAAGCCGTTTATGTGCAATGGTGCTAATTTTGCGTATACAAAAAAAATCTTTGAAGAATTGGGCGGTTTTGCTGGAATTAACGAACAAGCTAGTGGTGATGATGTTTTATTATTACAAAAAGCATTACTTACTCAATCTGAAAAAGTGCATTATTTAAAAAACACTTCTTTTATTGTAAAAACAAAACCCGAAAATGATTTGCTCAAGTTATTCATGCAGCGAGTTCGTTGGGCTAGTAAAACTTCGGATTATAAAATTACTTACGCTAAACTTTTAGCTGTGGCGGTATTTTTGATGAACTTTTCTTTGGTTGTAGGTTTTGTGTTTTGTATTTTGTGTTCTTTGGATTGTAGAATAGTTCCTTACATTTTTTTAATAAAATATTTTGTTGATTTCATTCTACTTTATAAATCAAATAAGTATTTAGGAAAAGAAAAAATTATAGTTCCACTGGCTAGTAGTCTCATTTACCCTTTTTTTGCCAGCTTGGTTGGAATGTATTCCCTATTTGGAGGTTTTACTTGGAAAGGTCGAAAGTTTTTTAAATAATTATTTACCAGTTTTGATAATTACTGGTAAAATGAACTGCGTTTTAACAGGAATACCTCTTTTTATTCCTGGATTTACTTTTGGAAAATCGACTAATTTTAGTTTTAAAATACTGTCAATTCTGATTGTATCATATGCAACGGTGTCTCTTGGGAATTGCGGTTCAAATTGCATAGTTGCATCCGAATTTACTGTAACTTTTACTTCAATTGTATCTAATTTTGGAAATAATATTTTCAGTGTGTCGATGCTCAATTTTTGTTGTATGGTAGCGGATAAAAACTCAAAAAAACAATGTTTTTTTTGACTTACATCAATTATTTTTTCGCAATCGGCAATAGATGGATATACATCAACAACTTTCCAATTGATTTCTTTAATTTGCTTTTCTAGTAATTCTTTTTCAGAAGGTACTTGCTTCTCAAAATATTGACAAGATTGTAGTAGTAAAATCAGTAAAAGAGTTAAATTTTTTTTCAAATTTTTGATGTTTGGGATTGATTATTTTTTATAATGTTCTTGAGTAAAATAGGATAGAGTGAAACACTGTTGTTTGAATTACACTTTTAATAAAAGATTCAAAAATAGTAAAAAAACAACAAAGTTTATTCAATCAAAAAAGCCATCCCTAAATTCCGATATAAATCAGAATAAATGGAAAGCTTTTCATTGGTCTAACTACTAAACCATGCTATGGGTTACAAATCCATAGCGAAAACAACACAACTAATTTTGAATGAATTCCTGAATTAAAATATATTCAACAATTGCATTTCATTTGCTTTTTTGGGCAAAAAAGCACTTTGTTTCCAAAGTGCTTTTAATATTTTTCCCAATTTTAGCGGTCTGGACGGGACTCGAACCCGCGACCCCATGCGTGACAGGCATGTATTCTAACCAACTGAACTACCAAACCATCGCTTAATTGCGGTTGCAAATATACACACGTTTTTTATATTTACAAGTGAATTTAATTACTTTTTTAAATTAAAATTCAATTGCCTAACCAAATATTTGTTTTTCAGCTAAATATGTAGTTAGAATTTTTTCAAAATTAGCACCAATATTGACAGGAACATATTTTATTTTATTCTGTGCACAAGTTAAGGAGATGCTTTTAAAATACTTTTTAATAGTATTCTCGTATTCTTCTTTTACATTTTCTGCAAAAAGATTAATTATTTCTCCTGATTCAACATCAATAAACTTTCGTGGCGTGTTGTCAAAATCAAAACTTAATTCTCTTTTTTCATCAATTACATGAAATAAAACTACTTTATGTTTATTGTGTTTTAAATGTTGTAAGGCATTAAAAAGTGCTTCTTGATTATCGTTTTGAAACATATCGGTAAAGATAATAATCATCGAACGACGCTGCATTTTTTCGGCTATTTGATGTAAAAAAGTAATAGTGTCTGTTGGTTTTGCTTGTTTTGGAGTGGCTAATAAATCTTCCAATTTATTCAATAACATTCTATGATGGCGATCGCTTCCTTTTTCTGGAGCATAATATTCATAATTATCCGAATAAACGCTTAACCCAACTGCGTCACGTTGTTTTTTAAGTAAATTCATCAGTACAGCAGAAGCCAATACCGAAAAACCAATTTTGCTTTCATAAAACGCTTGATTATCTTCCAATTTTGGATAATGCATTGATGATGAATTATCAATAATTAAATGACAGCGAAGATTCGTTTCTTCTTCGAAACGTTTGGTGAACAAACGGTCGGTTTTGGCAAATAATTTCCAATCGATGTGTTTGGTGCTTTCACCAGCGTTATACGTTTTATGTTCAGCAAACTCTGCAGAAAACCCATGAAATGGCGATTTGTGCATTCCCGAAATAAATCCTTCAACCACTTGATTGGCTAAAAGCTCTAAATGCTTGAAGCCCGAGATGAGTTCTTTTTGTTCTTCTATCTTCATAGTTCAAAGATAATTTGAAAATTTGAAAAGGAGTCAATTTGAAAATTATTTAACAAATAAAAAAGGCCTAACTTTTTGTTAGACCTTTCTTTAACTTTTATAAAGGTGTATTATAGTAATGCATCTACGGCATCAGTATAGGTTTTCTTTGGAGCTACACCTACTTGACGTCCAACTACTTCACCGTTTTGAAAAATTAATACGGTTGGAATGTTACGAACTCCATATTTTGCAGCAAATTCTTGGTTGGCGTCAACGTCAACTTTTCCTACTGTTGCTTTTCCTTCATACTCTGTTGCTATTTCATCGATTACTGGACCTACCATTCTACAAGGGCCACACCAAGCTGCCCAAAAATCTACTACTACCGGTTTGTCTGATTTTAATACTACTTCATCGAAAGTAGCATCTGTTATTGCTAATGCCATATTTTTATTTTTTATTTTATTGTTTTGAATTACAAAGATAAAGAAACATTTTACTTATGAAATGCAACTTGTATTACTTTTAATTATTTTTTGATTGAAAGAATTGATTAATTGAGTTTGAAATTCACTTGCAACTTTTCTAATTCTTGCAATAGTTCTTTGGAGATTTTTATTTTTAACTTTCTGCTAGGCATTGCTAATCGGTTAATAATACGTGTTTCTTCTAAATCAATTAATGGATTTGAAATGCTAATTTCATCATCAATTTCTGTTGCTATATCTAAATTATCAATGTCAATTTCTGAATCATTTTCAATCAGAATAGGGTTTTTTATTGCAATTATTTCTTCAGAAATTTCAGGTTTTTTTAACACTTTTTCAATTTCTACAACTTCAAAACTAACTGGGTTTGTTCCTTCGTTGGCTTTAAAAATTTCATTTAATTGCTCTATCAAATGCTGTTTTAAATCATTTATATTTAGCTGTATAGATAGCTTTTTAGCGAAGTTTGGCAACACATCGGCCAGTAATTTTGCATCCAAAAACGTAATTTGTGGCTCCGATTTTTTTCCGGTTTCCCGATTTACCCAACCGTCTTTAACTCCAATTTTGAAATAAATAAATTGATTGTTCACCAAGAAATGACGAAATTTCAGGTATTCTTCATTAAAAATTCTAAAATCATGACTTTCGTCATACCCTTCAAGGGTGAACATAGCCCAATCTTTTCCGTTTTTCCCGGTGCGGTATTGCACATTAGTTACAATTCCTCCAAATGTCAAGTTTTTTCCAATTAATACATTCAAACTTTTTATTTGCGCCAATTTAATATTGCAGAAATAATTCATTTCAAATCGGTAATCGTCCAGTGGGTGACCTGATATATAAATTCCAACGACTTCTTTTTCTTTCGCCAGTTTTTCCATTGTACTCCATTCTTCACAAGGTGGAACCATAGGTTCGTCTATTTGAACATCACTAGCTTCTCCAAATAAACTTACTTGCGACGAATTTTCATTTTCTTGAAATTTAGAACCATAACGCATTGCTTTTTCATAAAAAGTAATTCCCTCGCCTTCTATATGAAAATATTGAGCTCGATGCGTATCGGGAAAGCAGTCGAACCCACCCGCATATGCAAGACTTTCAAATGCTTTTTTGTTTGCAGCCCGAAGATCTATTTTTTTAGCCAAATCAAATATTGATTGGTAGGGTGCCTCTTTTCTATTTTGTACAATGGTATCCACTGCATTAGCGCCAACGCCTTTAACCGCTCCCATTCCGAAACGAACAGCGTATTCATTATTTACCGTAAATTTATAAAACGACTCGTTCACATCTGGCCCAAGAACCTTTAATCCCATGCGTTTGCATTCTTCCATAAAAAAGGAAACTTGTTTGATGTCGTTCATGTTATTGGATAAAACCGCTGCCATATACTCTGCCGGAAAATTGGCTTTTAAATAGGCGGTTTGGTAGGCAATCCAAGCATAGCAAGTGGAGTGCGATTTATTGAATGCATATTCAGCAAACGCTTCCCAGTCTTTCCAAATTTTCTCTAATTTTTCTTCTGAATGCCCTTTTGCTGCGGCTTGAGCAATGAACTTTGGTTTCATTTTATCCAAAACGTCACGTTGTTTTTTTCCCATTGCTTTTCGCAAAACGTCAGCATCACCTTTAGAAAAATCGGCTAATTTTTGGGACAAGAGCATTACTTGCTCTTGGTAAACTGTAATTCCGTAGGTGTCTTTTAGCAATTCTTCGCAGGCATCTAAATCGTAAAGAATTGTCTCTTCGCCATTCTTTCTTCTAATAAAACTCGGAATGTATGCAATTGGTCCCGGACGATAAAGCGCATTCATAGCAATTAAATCTGGAAAAACGGTAGGTTTCAATTCCTTCATGTATTTCTGCATTCCCGGACTTTCATATTGAAAAATACCAACTGTTTCCCCTCGCTGAAAAAGCTCATAGGTTTTTACATCATCTATCGGAAATTCATCGGGGTTGATGTCTTTTCCTGTTCTATATTTTACCAGTTTTACAGTATCTTTTATTAAGGTTAGAGTTTTTAAACCTAAAAAATCCATTTTCAATAATCCGGCACTTTCTACTACCGAGTTATCAAATTGGGTGACATATAAATCGGAATCTTTTGCCGTTGCTACCGGAACGAAATTGGTAATATCGTCTGGCGTGATGATCACACCGCAAGCGTGGATCCCTGTATTTCTTAAATTTCCTTCTAAAATTTGAGCTTGCTGAATGGTTTCACTGCCCAAATCGGATGCTTTACTAAGCGCAATTAATTCTTTTACTTTTTCAAAATCTTCAGGTCGTAACGCCGCTTTTAATTTGGCATCATCCATTGAAAATATTTTTTCTAGATTCAAATTGGTTGGAATTAACTTCGCAATTTTATCGGCTTCAAATAAGGGCAAATCCAAAACTCTAGCCGTATCACGAACCGATGATTTTGCAGCCATGGTTCCGTAAGTGATGATTTGTGCCACTTGCTTTGAACCGTATTTTCGAATGACATAATCCATAACTTTGCTTCGACCTTCATCATCAAAATCGATATCAATATCGGGAAGCGAAACCCTATCTGGATTTAGAAAACGCTCAAAAAGCAAGTTGTATAAAAGGGGATCAATATTGGTAATTCCGAGACAATATGCTACCACGGAACCCGCTGCAGAACCACGGCCTGGGCCCACAGAAACCCCCATTTTTCTGGCCTCTGCGATGAAATCTTGAACTATCAAAAAATAACCTGGATACCCCGAATTTTCTATTGTTAGTAATTCAAAATCAATACGTTCTTGAATTTCTGGAGTGATTTCAGAATAACGTCTTTTTGCACCTTCATAAGTCAAGTGATTTAGGAATTTATTTTCACCACGTTTTCCATTATCGGTTTTATCGTCTTCCACCAAAAATTCCTCTGGAATGACAAATTTTGGAAGCAACACTTCGCGTGCCAAATTGAAGATTTCGATTTTATCAACAATTTCTGAAATGTTAGAAATCGCTTCAGGTAAATCAGAGAATAATTTTTTCATTTCTTCACTCGACTTGAAATAATATTCCTGATTGGGCAATCCATAACGATACCCGCGACCGCGACCTATTGGAGTTGATTGCTTTTCACCATCACGAACACATAGCAAAATATCATGTGCATTTGCGTCTTCTTTATCGATATAAAACGAATTATTAGTTGCAACTGTTTTTACATGATGCTTTTTTGCTAATGCAATTAACGATTGGTTCACGCGATTTTCATCTTCTTGATTGTGGCGCATTAACTCGATATATAAATCGTCACCAAATTGTTCTTTCCACCAAATCAGTGCTTCTTCGGCTTGATTTTCTCCAAGATTTAATATTTTATTCGGAATTTCACCATACAAACCTCCTGACAAAACAATGAGGTCCTCTTTGAACTGTTTGATGATTTCTCTATCTATTCGAGGTACATAATAAAATCCGTCTGTGTAAGCAATGGAGGACATTTTTGCCAAATTATGGTATCCGTTTTTGTTTTTTGCAAGCAAGACCACTTGATATCCGTTGTCTTTTCTTGATTTATCTTTATGATTATCGCAGACAAAAAACTCACACCCTACAATTGGTTTTATGATGGTTTCCGTTGGAAGTTCTCCTGCTTCAAGCGCTGTTTTATTTTTGAATTCAGCGGTTTTATTATGATACAAAACATCTCGTACAAAGTGAAAAACGCCCATCATGTTTCCGATATCAGTCATGGCCACAGCACGCATTTTGTTTTTTACAGCCGCCTCAACTAAATCTTTAACAGAAACTGTTGATTGCAATACCGAAAACTGTGTATGATTGTGAAGGTGAACAAAATCAGTATCAATTAGGATTTTATTATTTTCTGAAAGTGTTTGTTTGGAAATAGATATGTTACCGGTATCCCCAAATTGCTGACGAATTTTATCGGAAGCTTCTTTCAGATTTATGTGTTGTAACCCTATTAACTGAATCGATCTTGGGTTTTTAAGCTGAAAATCTTCAAAGTAGTCTTGAGAAACATCTAGTTCAGTTTTAGTAAAAATTTCGGTACGAATTAATTCAAAAAAACAACGTGTTGTAGCTTCTACGTCGGCAGTTGCATTATGTGCTTCTGCAAATGGTTGGTTGAAAAGATAGTGATGTAATTCGGTTAATGTTGGTAGTTTGAATTTCCCGTTTCGTCCACCAGGTAATTTTAATAGTGCTGCTGTAACCTCGGTACAAGTATCTAAAACAGGCATTTTGGTCAAAGGGGAATCAATTTCCATTCTGTAAAATTCACAACCCAAGATGTTGACATCAAAACCTACATTTTGACCAACAATATATTTGGTTTTTGATAAAGCACTATTGAACTTCTCCAACATTTCTTTAAGTTGAATTCCTTGTTGTTGCGCTAATTCGGTAGAAATTCCATGAATGCGTTCTGCATCATAAGGGACATTGAATCCTTCTGGGTTAATAAGATAATCTTGATGCTCGATTAGGCTTCCCATTTCGTCGTGCAATTGCCAGGCAATTTGGACGCATCTAGGCCAATTATCAGTGTCAGAAATTGGTGTCGCCCAATTTTTAGGCAATCCAGTGGTTTCGGTATCGAATATTAAATACATAGTTTCAAAAATCAATGTCAATTTCAAAAATCAAAGTCAAAAAAAGTCCTGTTTTTGACTTTGTTCAAAAGTACAATTTACAAAATAATTTATGAATTTTAGTTATTAACAAAAGAAAAATAAATGACATTTCAGGATATAAAATATTTATAAAAACCTTAATAACAAGGTTTTAAAATTGAATATAGTGAAAATTTCCACGACAATTTTAAAAAATGAACTTCTAAATTTTAAGTAAAGATTTTCCGTGAATTAACACGTTAGGATTGATAAGTACAATACTAAAAACGCCCGTAACAATAAGCAATTTAAGAATATTATGAAGGAGCAGGTATTGTAGTTTATTATTTGCTTTCCATAACAAAATCAGAAAGAAAATTAAAATAATCAAGCTAATGTAAAAATAAATATCCATGAAACCCACATCGCAAATTTCAACTAAAATATAAACCGGAATTATGGTTAAAATTGTTAATAGGGTTATGATTTTTTTTGCAAAATTTTCTCCGTATTGTACCGGAATTGTTTTGTAATCATTAGCGATATCTCCTTTGATGTTTTCTAAATCTTTTATAATTTCTCTTATTAAAAGTAGTAATAGCAAAAAAGTCGCATGTGCAAAAATTTCCGGATACAAGTTTTTGTAGTACAAAAGAATGGCAAAAAATGGCAAAATTGCTAATAAAGAAGCAGTTAGGTTTCCAATTATTGGGTATTTTTTTAATTTATGGGAATAAAACCAAATTAGAAATATATAAACCGAAAAAAAAAGAACGGCCTTAAAAGAGACCAACATTGCTAACAAAGCCACAGCAAAATTAACTGTAAAATAAACTTGAAGTTTGGTTCGTTGGCTTACCAATCTGTCTATTTTAGATTTGTTAGGCCGATTGATTAAATCTTTTTTACCGTCATAAAAGTTGTTGATGATATAACCCGAAGCTATGGTCAAACTAGAAGCAATAACAATAATGAAAAGGTTGAAATCGAGTATCACATTCAGTGCCCTTTTATCGGGAGAAAAAATAAATATGGCCGACAAATATTGTGCTAATGCTATAATGGGAATATTATATCCGCGAACTACAGAAAACATACTGATAATTTTCATTATAGTAAGTTTGGAGTGTCGGCTTAACATAACTTTATTTTATTAGAATTGGTAAACAACTTCTAACTTATAATCTCTTAAAGCAATCTGGGCTTTTTCTATATCTTCTGTAAAACCTAATATGTATCCACCACCACCAGAACCACAAAGTTTTAAGTAGTAATCGTTGGTGTCAATTCCATTTTGCCAAATTCCGTGGAATTGTTCAGGAATCATTGGTTTGAAGTTATTTAAAACAATTTTTGAAAGTTTTTTAGTATTAGAAAACAATGACTTTTTATCGCCACCAAGGAAGTTTTCAACACACAAATCGGTATATTTAACAAATTGGTTTTTCAACATGGTACGGAATCCTTGGTCTTTTAGGTTTTCCATAAAAATATTTACCATGGGAGCTGTTTCGCCAACAATTCCAGAGTCCAACAAGAAAACAGCACCTTTTCCTTCAGCACTCTGAGATGGAATTCCAGTAGCTTCGATATTGTCTTTAGAATTGATAAGAATTGGAATGCTTAAATAGCTATTTAATGGGTCTAGTCCGGAACTTTTTCCGTGGAAAAAGGACTCCATTTGGGCAAAAATATTTTTTAACTGAAGTAATTTTTCACGAGTAAGATTTTCTAAAACAGTAATTTTATCTTGCGCATATTTATCGTAAATGGCGGCTACTAAGGCACCACTACTTCCAACTCCGTAACCTTGTGGTATGCTAGAATCAAAATACATCCCTCTTACTACATCGATGTTTAACAACTCTAAATTGAAGGTAACTAATTCGGGTTGTATGTTTTGTAATTGCTCTAAATAAACCACAAAACGTCTTAAACTTTCATTCGATTTTATAGCTTCTTCCGATGGATTTTCATCCACTTTCAAAGCGCCATTATAAAAATTATAGGGAATAGACAAACCTTTAGAATCTTTGATAATTCCATATTCTCCGAAGAGTAATATTTTGGAGTAAAATAAGGGTCCTTTCATATCTTAATTTTCAAGTATTAATTGACTTCCAAAACCAATTTCATCACAAATATACTGACCATTTTGACAATAGCCAACTAATTCGTCTTTAATAAATTGCAAAGTTTCGTTTTTATAGTTTTCAGGATACAAAACATGCACGTTGGCACCTGCATCAAGAGTAAAGCAAATCGGTATATGAGTTTCATTTCTAAAACTCCAAATTTTATTAATTATCTCTAGCGTATTAGGTTTCATTAATATAAAATAGGGCATTGAAGTCATCATCATGGCATGCAAAGTTAGGGCTTCATTTTCTACAATTTGGATGAATTCTTCTAAATATCCATTTTCTAAAATTGATTTTAATTTGGATAGATTTTGCGGAGCTTGTAAAAAACGTTGTGATGCAAAAGGATGATCGTGCATTAAGTCATGCCCAACAGTGCTTGACACTTGCTTTTCGCCTTTATCCACCAATAAAATAGTATCTTGATAATTCTTGAAGGTAGCATGAACTTCCGATGGGAATTCTACGCCAAACAAATCGGAACTACCTTTGATTTCTTTATGATTACCCCAAACTACTATGTTTCCCTTAATGCTTCTGCAAGCACTTCCCGAACCTAATCGTGCCAAAAAAGATGCTTTTTGATAAAAAAAATCGTCTCTCATTGATGGATTTAATTCTTTTTCCAAACTCATAATGTTCATTGCTAAAGCGGCCATTCCTGAAGCAGAAGAAGCTATTCCGGAACTGTGTGGAAAGGTGTTTTGCGTGTCAATCGTAAAATGATATTTTTTCAAATACGGACAATAGACTTCGATTCGTTCGAAGAATTTCTGAATTTTTGGTTTGAAATCTTCTCTTGGTTTTTCTTCAAAAAGTAAATCAAAGGAAAATTTTTGATTGTCTTCTTTTTTAGTAAATCCTAATTTAGTAATCGTTTTACAATGGTTTAATGTAAAACTGATGGAAGGATTGGCCGGAATCTGGTTGGCTTTTTTGCCCCAATATTTTACTAAAGCAATGTTACTGGGTGCACTCCATTCAAAACCGCCTTCGCTTATTAAAGCCGCATTTTGATTGAAAATAAAATCCATTTCGGAAATCATATATCTTAATTTTAATACAAAGATACTCTTTTTGCAAAAACCTTCTAATTTTGTTTAGTATGTTTGTGAAAATTATAAACAAGATGCAAAAGATTTTAAGAGTATCGGTAGTCGTAATGACGTGTTTGGTTGTGGGCTATTTATCGGGAATGGTCACTCGTGATAGTATTTCCACTTGGTATCCAACTTTAGTTAAGCCAATTTTTAATCCGCCCAATTGGTTGTTTGCTCCGGTTTGGTCTATACTTTACATCATGATGGGAATTGCTGGCGGTTTGGTTTGGAATAAAATTGAAAAGGATGAAAAAAACGTAATGACTGCTTTTAAATATTTTATAATTCAATTCGCTTTAAATGTGGCTTGGTCATTTATTTTTTTTTATTTGCACAATCCTTTTTTGGCATTAATAGAAATTGTTCTTTTATGGTTGATGATTTTTGAAACTTACAATCAATTCAAGAAAATCGACTCCAAAGCAGGAATGTTGTTCTTTCCCTATTTAGCTTGGGTAGGTTTTGCAACAGTATTAAATGCCAGTATTTGGTGGTTGAATCGATAAAAAACTTCTTTGTTTGTTGTTCAACATTTTGAACTCGTAACAGCCCATACAAATTTTAATTAATAATTTCCTAGTTAATCTACTAAAATGAGCTAAATTGATTTTGTATCGCCTCCCCAATAATAAACCCGCCTGTCCATGCATTCTGAAAATTGAAGCCGCCCGTAATGGCATCGATGTTTAGAATTTCGCCTGCAAAATAAAGGTTTGCATGCAGTTTGCTTTCCATGGTTTTAAAGTTTATTTCTTTTAAATCAATACCGCCAGCGGTCACAAATTCTTCTTTGAAAGTACTTTTTCCGTTCACTTGAAATTCGCCTTGAGTTAATTGAAGCACCAAATTTTGAAGTTGCTTTTTAGTCAAGTCAGCCCATTTGGTTTCTTCCGAAATATCGGATGCAAAAACCAAGCTTTCCCAAAGTCTATTGGGAAACTCAAAAGGCGATTTCTTTGACACTGCTTTTTTAGAATGTTCTAGTTTGAGTTCTTTTAGTTTTTCTTCAGCCTCTTCAAGTGTAATCTCGTTCAGCCAATTAACCCGAATGGCAAATTGATATTTTTTACCAGCTAATTCTCTTGCCCCCCAAGCCGAAAGGCGCAATATTCCGGGACCGCTCATACCCCAATGGGTAATTAGTAAAGGTCCGGAAGCTTCCAATTTGGAGTTTTTAACTTTTACCGTTGCCCATGCCGAAACGCCCATCAAATCTTTAATGCGTTTATCTTTAATGTTAAAAGTGAATAAGGAAGGAACAGGCGGAACAATACTATGCCCAATTTCAGTAAGCATTTCCCATATTTTAGGATTACTTCCCGTGGTCATAATTAGTTTTTGGCAAGAATAGGCGTCGTGGTTGGTTTCCACTTTCCAATACGTTTCTGCTTTAAAAATAGATTGCACACTTTGCCCAGTTACGATGTCAATACCCAGTTTTTGTGTTGCTGATAGAAAACAATCGATAATGGTTTGCGAGGAATTGGAAACCGGAAACATTCTGCCGTCGTCTTCAATTTTGAGTTCAACACCTTGTTTTTCAAACCATTCAATGGTATCACCAGTACAAAATTGATGAAACGGACCCCGAAGTTCTTTTTCACCACGAGGATAAAATTTCACTAAATCATTGGGGACAAAACACGCATGGGTTACATTGCAACGTCCGCCGCCCGAGATACGAACTTTAGACAATACTTCTTGTCCGCGCTCTAAGATAGCCACTTTGAGTTTCGGATTTTTCTCTACAATTGTAATTGCAGTAAAAAAACCCGCAGCACCTCCACCAACAATTATAATATCGTATTTATAATTCATATTTTTAAACCATTAAGGGCTAACAAATCGAGATACTTAATTTTATGCTCCATCGGTTTTTAAAATGACTCTTTTCAAGCCCCCCTAAGAAACAAAAAATCCCTAACTACTTTATTTATAAGTGATTAGGGATGTTTTTTGTGGTACCTCCAGTTCTACTAA
>CANFNV010000018.1 GCA_947448525.1 Flavobacteriaceae bacterium
AGGATTTCGAGGTTTTTGATAACTTTTGAAAGTTATTTCGCGGAGAAAGAGGGATTCGAACCCCCGGACCTGTTACAGTCAACAGTTTTCAAGACTGCCGCATTCGACCGCTCTGCCATTTCTCCAATAAGACGCATCTTCTTTCGCAATGCGGATGCAAATATAGCAACCTTTTTTTGTTTTGCAAATAGAATTGAAACAAAAAAACGATTAATTTTCATTTCAAAAAACTAATCGTTTCATTTTCTATACTTTATGAGTTTAATTATTTTTAATAGGTTACATAATCGGATATTTCCAACCCGTATCCGATCATTCCAACCCGCTTGCTCTGAAGTGTATTGGTGATTAATTTAATATTTGAAACATCAATGTCGTGCAGTATTTGGGCACCAATGCCAAAATCTTTGGAGTCCATTTTAATTTGAGGTGCATTCTTAATTCCTTTTTCTTGCAACGATTTTAATTCAATCAAACGGTTTAATAAATCCAATGATTGTATTTCTTGATTGATAAACAAAACAGCACCTTTGCCTTCTTGGTTTATTAATTGAAAGATATCATCCAGTTTTTTGTCCCCATCATTAGTTAGAGTTCCCAGAATATCATTATTAATTTGAGAGGAATTAATGCGTGTAAGAACGGCTTCTCCATTACTCCAACTACCTTTTGTAAGTGCCAGGTGAACTTGTTTATTAGTAGTTTGAAGGTAAGCACGAAGACGAAATTGTCCAAAACGAGTATGTACTTCAAAATCTTCTTTCTTTACAATTAAGCTGTCGTGTTGCATTCTATAGGCCACTAAATCTTCAATAGAAACTAATTTTAAGTTGAATTTTTTAGCGACTTTAACCAATTGAGGCAAACGAGCCATGGTTCCGTCTTCATTCATAATTTCAACAATCACTCCTGCTGGTTTGAATCCAGCCAGTCGCGCAAAGTCAATTGCGGCCTCTGTGTGCCCCGTTCTTCTTAAAACCCCACCTTGCTTAGCAACTAGTGGAAAAATATGCCCTGGACGCGCCAAATCGAATGGTTTTGTAGTTGGCTCAACTAGTGAAAGAATTGTTTTCGCTCTATCTGCCGCAGATATTCCGGTAGTTACTCCGTTTCCTTTCAAATCTACAGATACGGTAAATGCCGTTTCCATGTGGTCGGTGTTATTTCGAACCATGTCATGTAAATCCAATTCTTTGCATCGCGATTCTGTTAAAGGTGCACAGATTAGCCCGCGTCCATGTGTAGCCATAAAGTTAATCATTTCGGGCGTGACTTTTTCGGCTGCAGCCAAGAAATCTCCTTCGTTTTCACGGTCTTCATCATCTACTACAATAATGACTTTTCCTAGGCGAATATCTTCTATTGCTTCTTCAATAGTGTTGAGTTGAATGTGATTTGACATGATACTATAAGTTGGAAATATTGTGTTATTTGTTAAGATTATCAAGTTCAGAAAGTACTTTTTTATTGTAAATGTAGATCAAAAAGTAAAAAGGAAATGCCGTAAGCAAAACAATAAACATTCCTGGCTCGAAAACTTGGTTGGTTTTTAATTCAATAGCTGCTAAATACTGCTCACATTTGAAAGTGAAATATAAGAATGTAACTAAGCATGTGGATAACAATAGTAGGAGTAGGGTAGTTGTGAATTGGGACAATAGTAGCGCTAAAACCAATGCAATTATATAAAGTACTAAAGTTAATTTTTGGGTTTTTCGGAACGCTATAATTTCTTCTTTAGGGTAAACAATATCAATGTATTCGCTAAAATTAGCATCCATTAAAGTTGGTTTAGATAAAAGCAAAACTACTTTTTTGAACACCCAAAGCTTTTTAATAGGTTCCAAAACCCCATCAAAACTAACCATTCCGCCAATATCATTTATAGCCCTGTATGTCAATAGAATAGCTAAAGGAGTAAGTACAAATGAAGACATCCAAACTCCCATAAAAGCAGTCATTCCATTTTCTTGAGCAACTCGCTTTCCAAATGTATTAATAAAGTGAAATACAATAAAAATAGAAACTGCAAAAACAATTGGCAATCCTAATCCTCCTTTTCTGATAATGGATCCCAGCGGGGCACCAATAAAAAACATCAATATACAAGAAAAAGCAATCATAAATTTATCATAAAATTCCACCCAATGACTATTGATATTCTTTGATTTACCTTCTATTTCCAATATATAACTATCAATGGAATAGCCCGTATTTTCTATGTTATTGATAGCTATTTTAAACGCTTCAATTTGTTGCGATTTCGTTAAGTAGCTAAGAAAATTGGTTGCTTTAATTTCTTTTTTAACTATTGCAGTCGGAACAGCATAAAAATTATTAGTTACTCCAGTTCTTAAATAAATATTTTCGGCATACGAATTAATATCTTTTTTATAATTCTTATTTAAGGAATCTAAAGTAAATCTCAAATCATTGATGGTAAGCATCGAAGAGTTATTTGATAAATCAATTTTTTCCATATTAGATTGATTTAGGTTGGATAAATCAATATTAATCACATCACTTTTAAATGTGCCTTTGGCAAATGGAATTTTGACACGTTCTTCATATTTACTCGGAATAATATCTTCGTAGTAATTTCCATTGGTAAGTACCAATTTTAAAATATTAGAAGTTTCACTACTTATCAATTCTCCTTTTTCGGCTTTGATAACGGTAGTACTGCCTTCGCCATTGTCTAGCTTTTTGTGGATGGTAACGCCCGATAGATAGTTTCCTTTTTCACCAGATTTCTTATCTACTTTAATGGTATAATTTCCAATTTCACAAAATTGTCCTTCTGCAATTGCCATAGCGGGCTTTACTTGTGCAATGTTTCTTCTAAAATTAACGAATTTATACTCAGCGTATGGAATTACATTGTTGGCAAAGAAAAATGAAATCAAACTTAGAAACAAAATGAAAATAGCATTGCTTCGAATCATTCTTTGAAAAGAAATTCCAGAAGATTTCATTGCCGCAAATTCATAATTTTCAGATAAACTTCCGAAACTCATAATGGAAGCTAGTAAAACGGAAAGTGGTAATACCATTGGAACTAACCTTGGCATTGCAAAAAGAAGAAATTTCAAAATCATTATGAAATCCAAATCTTTTCCTGCCAATTCAGAGATAAATAGCCAAACCGTTTGGAGTATGAATATAAAAAATAAGATTACAAATACCGTAGTAAATGTAGTTAGGAAAGATTTTAATAAATACTTATCTATTATTTTCACAAAGATTAATCTAATTTATTGATGTAGTATTTTGGGTATTTACTGGCAACAAATGTAAATTGATTATTTGACAACGGTTGATTGGTTTTGAAAGAATTAACAGTCAAAGTAGTTTTTGTTCCGTTTTTACCAATCTCAATAAGGTTGTAAATTGTTTTAGTTTGAATATCTATTCCTAGAAGAATTTCTTTACGTTGGTCTTTAGTACTATTAGGAGTTAATTTAATATATTGAATTTTACGTCCTTTAACATCTTGAATAATATCCCATCCAAATTTATAGCCACTATTAAAAAAAGTCAGCATTTTTGAGGGCGTAATAGTTTTCTCCTCATTATCATTTAAACTAGAAATGGTTACTTCTTCATCTTCTGGAACAATAGTGTATGTTTTTTTTCCATCAAATATTTTCGTAACTCCTATAAAATTCAAGATGTATTTATTCCCTTGAAGTGTTACATTTCCTTTACTATCTTGATTGATGCTTTCTTTGGTGTTGTTTAAAGCATATTTAAAATCAATCACAATATTGTTGTAACTTTTAATTTTTGAAGTTACTTCGTCTAACAGTTTTTTTGCTTTTTTGTCTTGCGCATTAGCGGAAATTCCAATAACTAATAACAAGGCAATTGACAGAAATTTATTCATTGTACTAATTATTTTGTTCATTGTTTAAAAATAGTTCCAGTGAAGTCAAATCAGAAATATTAACATTTCTTGCTTTGCTTCCTTCAAAAGGCCCTACGATTCCTGCGGCTTCTAATTGGTCTATTAATCTTCCGGCACGATTGTATCCGAGTTTCAATTTTCTTTGCAATAATGATGCCGAACCCTGTTGTGCTGTTACTATTATTTCGGCAGCTTCTCTAAACATTGAATCGCGTTCCGAAATATCTATATCTAATTTTACATTATCGCCTCCTTCGCCAACATATTCAGGTAACATAAATGCGGTAGCATACGCTTTTTGCGAGCCAATATAATCAACAATTTTTTCAACTTCAGGGGTGTCTACAAAGGCACATTGCACACGAATTAAATCATTTCCGTTTGAAAACAATAAATCGCCTCGTCCAATGAGTTGATCGGCTCCACCCGAATCTAAAATAGTTCTAGAATCAATTTTAGAAGTTACTCTAAACGCAATACGAGCAGGGAAATTGGCCTTAATCATTCCCGTAATAACATTAACCGACGGACGTTGCGTAGCAATAATCAAATGGATTCCAATAGCACGCGCTAATTGTGCTAAACGAGCAATAGGCACTTCAACTTCTTTACCTGCAGTCATAATTAAATCGGCAAACTCATCAACTACTAATACGATATAAGGTAAGAATTGGTGTCCGTGTTCCGGATTTAACTTCCGAGCTTTAAATTTTTCGTTATATTCTTTAATGTTACGAACCATCGCGTCTTTCAATAAAGAATAACGGTTATCCATTTCAATACAAAGTGAATTTAAGGTATTAATTACTTTGCTATTGTCAGTAATTATAGCATCTTCCGAATCGGGAAGTTTTGCCAAATAATGTCTTTCAATTTTGTTGAAAAGCGTCAATTCGACTTTCTTTGGATCTACCAAAACGAACTTTACTTCAGCAGGATGTTTTTTGTATAATAACGAGGTCAATACGGCATTCAACCCAACTGATTTTCCTTGTCCAGTAGCACCAGCCATCAATAAGTGTGGCATTTTGGCTAAATCAAAAACAAACGTTTCATTAGAAATAGTTTTACCCAAAGCAATAGGCAATTCCATTTCGGCTTCTTGAAATTTGGCCGAGGCAATTACCGTTTTCATCGGAACCATAGTTGGATTCTTATTCGGAACCTCAATTCCTATTGTTCCTTTACCTGGAATAGGGGCTATAATACGAATGCCTAATGCAGAAAGTGATAACGCAATATCGTCTTCTAGACTTTTAATTTTTGATATGCGAATTCCAGCTTCGGGTACAATTTCATATAATGTTACCGAAGGTCCAACAGTAGCTTTGATTTGAGCAATATCAATTTTGTAATTTCGGAGTGTTTCTAAAATATTATTTTTGTTGTCTTCTAATTCTTGTTGATTAATTGTTATTCCAACCGAACTGTATTCTTTCAATAAATCAATCGTTGGAAATTTATAATTTGATAACTCTAAAGTTGGGTCAAACAATCCGAAATCGGCTACTAATCTTTCGGACATATTATCTTCTAAAACATCTTCGTCTTTTGGTTTTTCAATCACAAAAACACCATCATTTGTTGGAATTACTTCGGATCCTGTTACTTCTAATTTTAAAGAAGAAACGGGTTCAACAGATTTAGGATCATTTTTTAAAGTAGGTTCTAGTTCTATTTCAGAATAACTTGAAATGGTGGGTTTTAGCGTTTCTTTGTTTATTTCAAATTGAGAACTGGCTTTGTTGAAGGGATTCTTTTCAGAGTCCAAATTATCATTGGCTTCATCAACGGCAAATTCTTCCAGGTTGTAGGCAGAAGAATCGAGTTCTGAGGAAGATTTCATTGCGGCCAAATCTTCACTCATTTCCTTTTGTTTTTTCTCAAAAAAAGTTTTGATAGTATCGGGAGAAATTTTAATTCTGAAAATTAAATAAATGATAACTCCAAAAATTAAGACTAAAAGTGTGCCCGTTTTTCCGATATAATCTTGGAAAAATATATTCATTTCATATCCAATGGTTCCGCCTAGTTCTGGAATTGAATTAGCGAAAAAACCTAGTAATATAGATGAAATTATCATTACAAATAAATCCCAAAACCATGTAGTTTTTAATTTCTTTAATGGCAAATCTAATACTAAGAAAACACCTGTCAAAAAGAATAATTTTACAAATACAAATGAGGCAGCACCAAAACCTTTATAGATAAAAAAGTCGGCCAAATAAGCGCCTAATTTCCCCAACCAATTATTGGCAGTTTCATTTCGATTAGTTAAGTCGTTTATAATATTTTGGTCCTGTTGACCATTAATAAAATAGGAGATAAATGCTACACACAATCCAATGGATAAAAGCACCAAAAGACAACCGAAAATTAATTTGTATTGTCTTTTTATTTTCCAAGGAAGTTTTTCTCCAACTTCTGTAGAATTTGTATTTTCTTTTTTAACTGTTTTTGCCATTTGAATTTATAATGCTATTAAATAGAAAATTATATTATAGAATTGCGCCTATGTGCGGAATATATATGATGCAACCAATTACTAAAGCGGTTATTGCAGCAAAGAAAACGGCTCCTGCCGCAATATCTTTAATAAAGCCAATTTTTTCATGAAATTCGGGATGAATAAAATCAGCCACTTTTTCTACAGCTGTATTGATGCCTTCAATTCCTAGTACCAAACCAATCGCAAGCGATTGAATCAACCATTCTTCATGCGAAATATGAAAATAAAAACCAGCAATAATCATTAACAACCCTATTAAAGATTGTACCATTATACTGTGTTCTGTGGTAATAAGTTTGAATGCACCTTTACAAGCGAACCCTAAACTTTTAAATCTTCCAGATAAAAAAGATTTATCTCTTTCAAATTCTACCATATATCTTTTTATAATGCAGCTAAGGCATTTTTGTAATTGGGTTCGTTTGCTATTTCTGGAACTTGTTCGGTATATTTAATAATTCCATTTTCATCCAAAACAATAACTACTCTAGAATGCAATCCAGCTAAAACACTATCCACAATTTCTAATCCATACGTTTTTCCAAAACTACCGTCTTTAAAATCAGATAGGTTTACTACGTTTTCAAGTCCCTCTGCACCACAAAAACGAGTTTGAGCAAACGGCAAATCTCTTGAAACACACAATACTTTTGTGTTTTCTAATTGACTAGCACTCTCGTTAAAATGTCTTACTGAAGTAGCGCAAGTTCCAGTATCAATACTGGGAAAAATATTTAAAACTACTTTACTTCCTTTGAAATCTGCTATAGAAGTAACCGATAAATCATTTTTAATTAATTGAAAATCAGGTGCTTTTTCTCCAACCTTTGGTAATTCACCACAGGTGTTTATGGGGTTTCCGCCCAATGTTATTTTAGCCATTTTATTTATTTTTTAAAGTTTCAAAAGTAGTGAAAATAATTAGGAATTAAGAATTCGGAATTGGTAATTTTTTTAATCCAAAATAAATAAAAAAACTTCTAATTTAATTAGGTATTTATTATTCCTTTATCGTAATATTGCAATATAACGATTTGCATTCAATATGGGAGCTTCAAAATCAGAATCATTTTCAAAAAAGCACAATGAAATGGCATCATTATTCAAAGCCCTTTCCCATCCGGCACGAATTGCTATTGTAGATTATTTGTTGTCGGTTGAGAGCTGTATTTGTGGTGACATTGTAAATGAATTGCCATTAGCACAACCTACAATTTCGCAGCATTTAAAGGAACTAAAGAATGCAAATATTATTAAAGGCACAATAGAAGGCACCTCAATTTGTTATTGTATAAATCCGGATACCATTGAAAAAATTGTAAAGCATTTTGGTTTGATTACACAGAAATTAAATACAAAATGTTGTTAATTATGGAAAATTTTAAAAAAGACCATTGGGATAAAGTGTTTTTAACTAAACAAGAAACTGAAGTAAGTTGGTATGAACCAAAACCTGAAACTTCAATTCATTTTTTTATAGAAAATAATATTCCAAAAGATGCTAAAATCATTGATGTTGGTGGTGGTGATAGTTATTTAATTGATAATTTAATAGCGCTGGGTTACAACAATTTATTTCTTTTAGATATTTCATTTAATGCTATTGAACGCATTAAAAATAGGTTAGGAGCCAATGCCAAAAAAGTGACTTTTATTGTTTCTGATATTTTAGATTTTTACCCAAAAACAACTTTTGATGTATGGCATGATAGGGCTAGTTTTCATTTTTTAACTTCTGAAAATGAGATTATTGCATATAAAATGTTAGTTTCTAATTCAATTGCTACTAATGGATTTTTATTTCTTGGGACATTTTCAGAAAACGGACCGTTAAAATGCAGTGGATTTAATATTACACAATATTCAGAAGCCAAACTGGAAACTGTTTTTGGAAGTTTTTTTGACAAAATAAAGTGTTTTGAAGTAATTCATCAAACACCATTTGAAACCACACAGAATTTTATTTTTTGTAATTTTAAAAAGAAATAATATGTTTGAAAATTTATCTAAATCGATTCAGACAATTGCTGAACATTCAGTTCCAAAAAAACGAATGAATGTTTTAAAACCACTGGTTGATTACATTCAAAATAAAGTTGATTCCAATGAAGAAATTCGTCTGAATTTTATTTGCACTCATAATTCACGAAGAAGCCATTTGTCACAAATTTGGGCACAAACCATGGCTTTTCATTTTTCAATTAACAAGGTGTTTTGCTACTCAGGCGGAACAGAAACTGCGGCAATGTTTCCAAAAGTTTCAGAAACTTTGGTTAATCAAGGTTTTCAAATTCAGAAATTAAATGAAACCCAAAACCCTATTTATTCTATTAAATTTGATGAAAATAAGCATCCAATCATTTGTTTTTCGAAAACATTTGATGATTTATTCAATCCTGTTTCGCAATTTGCGGCCATCATGACTTGTTCTTCTGCCGATGAAGGTTGTCCCTTTATAGCAGGAGCAGAGCAACGTCTACCAATTCGTTTTGAAGACCCTAAAGCATTTGACGGAACAGATCAAATGAGCGAAAAATATGCAGAAAGAAGCATTCAAATTGCCTCTGAAATGTATTATGTATTTTCTCAAATTGTTAAAAAATCTTTCTAAAAATGAAATCACTTTATTCTAAATATAAAAAAACAATTATTATTACTGTTTCAATTACTATTCTGCAATTAATTTGGGGATTTGATCCCAAATTTTCTTTGATAAACATAATTTGGTTGTTTGTTTAAAATAAAAAAAGGTCTTATAAATAATTTACAAGACCTTTTTTATAACAAATAGTTAAATTATTTATCAATAGAACCTAAAACTCGTTTCATAAAATCGTTTAATGCTGTTTTTTTATCTTTTCCATCCTTCATCATTTTATGAACTTCAAGAGCTCCATAGCTATTTGAAATTAGCTCTCCAATAACTTCCAATTCTTCATCCTTTAATGACGGTATCTCGCAAAGGTTTTCAAGAACTTCTATAGTTTCAATTAAATAGTCTTGATCATTATTTTCTATGAATTGCGTCAGGTGTTTTATTACAGGTAATTTCATTTTTTTTGTAAATTAAATAACTTCATTTACCAACTCCGTTAATACTTCTGTTTTGTTGGTTTGCGATTGATTAACCAATACGCCCTCTTTAAAAGTAGCAAATGTTGGTAAATTATCTACTTTCGCTAATTTTCTAGACTCTGGAAATTGTTCGGCATCAACAATGATAAAAGGAATGCTTTCATTTTGAGAAGCTAACAGTTTAAATTTAGGTTTCATTATTCTGCAATTTCCACACCAGGAAGCGGCATATTGAACTACTACAACTTTATTAGCGGCTACGATTTCGGCTAAATTGTCTTGGGCTATTTCTTGAAACATATTTTTTCGAATTTCAATATCAATTGCATTGTCAAATTTCAACGGGTTGATTTTAAAATTGCAAATGATTTTTTGTTATTGATTAGTGCGATGCTAAATAAGAAGCAGTACTTGTTCTATTAGCGTTCATGGCATCTTTTCCTTCTTCCCAGTTAGCTGGACAAACCTCACCTTTAGTTTGAACGTGCGTGTAAGCATCTACTAAACGTAAATATTCATGAACGTTTCTTCCTAAAGGCATGTCGTTTACGCTTTCGTGAAATATTTTTCCATCTTCATCTATTAAATAGGTAGCTCTAAAAGTCACATTAGAACCTTCCAAAATTTCATCATTCAATGCTTCGTCATAAACCCATTCTGCATCTAGAATTTCTAAAGCAGCAGATAAATTACGAGTAGTATCAGCCAAAATTGGATAAGTTACTCCTTCAATTCCACCATTATTTTTAGGCGTATTCAACCAGGCAAAATGTACTTCGTTGGTATCACAAGAAGCACCTATAACCATGGTGTTTCTTTTTTCAAAATCTTCTAAAGCAGCTTGGAAAGCATGTAATTCAGTTGGGCAAACAAAGGTGAAATCTTTTGGATACCAGAACAACAACACTTTTTTCTTGTTTTTAGTTGCTTCGTCTAGAATGTTAATTCTTAAATTATCTCCCATAAAAGAGATTGCATCAACTGTAATGTTTGGGAATTTTTTTCCTACTAATGACATTGTTTATTATTTTAAGTTAGTAATTATTTCTGCAGCAAATTTACTCTAAATCAGTATTTAGATGTATTATCTTAAATTATATCTTTTTATTAAACGATAGTTATTTGTTATAGTTTGTTTTTTATAACATTATAAAAGCAAAAAATATTATAGTATATTTGTTTTTCAATCTAACAAGATTAAATATACTTAAAATATATGAATTTATCTAATTTATTCAGAAAAAAAAACGTTCAAGATATATTAAATCAAGTGGCTAAAGAGGAATCCGATGGCCACCAAGCATTAGGAAAACACTTAACTGCTAAAGATTTAACTGCTTTTGGAATTGCAGCCATAATCGGCGCTGGAATTTTTAGCACCATCGGAAAAGCAAGTTTTGATGGGGGTCCAGCCGTAATTTTTTTATTTTTATTTACTGCTGTGGCTTGTAGTTTTGCCGCTTTTGCTTATGCTGAATTTGCCTCCATGGTTCCCGTTTCGGGCAGTGCATACACGTATTCGTATGTTGCTTTTGGTGAAATTGTAGCTTGGATAATTGGTTGGGCATTAATTATGGAATATGCTATTGGGAATATTACGGTTGCTATTTCATGGAGCGATTATTTTACAGGATTACTCGAAAGTGGTGGTATTAAATTGCCACAATACATTCAAATGGATTATTTAACAGCTTCTAATGGTTTTAAAGAAGCCACCGCATTAATGCAAGGCGGAAAATCATATGAAAATCTATCCGATGGATTAAAAGCGGCATACACAGCTTGGACTACTTCACCTTCAATAGGTTCTTTACATTTAGTAGCTGATTTACCAGCTTTGTTTATTATTGTTGGGATTACTGCCTTGGTTTACAGAGGCATGAAGGAATCCCGAAATGCCAGTAATATGATGGTTGTAGTTAAACTGTGTATTATTTTATTGGTAATTGCTGTTGGGATATTTTACGTTGATACAGACAATTGGCATCCATTTGCTCCCAATGGAGTAGGAGGGATATTAAAAGGTGTTTCGGCTGTATTTTTTGCTTACATAGGGTTTGATGCCATATCTACAACCGCTGAAGAATGTAAAGATCCACAACGCGACTTGCCAAGAGGAATGATGTGGGCAATCATCATTTGTACCGTTTTATATATTGTTATTGCATTAGTTCTTACAGGGATGGTAAGTTATTCCGACCTAAATGTGGGCGATCCATTGGCGTTTGTTTTTGATAAATTGCATTTGAAATGGATGTCGGGAATCATTGGTGTGAGTGCCGTAATTGCAATGGCATCCGTGCTATTGGTTTTTCAAATGGGGCAACCCCGAATTTGGATGAGTATGAGTAGAGACGGTTTGCTGCCAAAACAATTTTCAAAAGTTCACCCAAAATTCCATACACCTTCTTATGCCACTATTGTAACAGGTTTTGTAGTAGCTATTCCGGCTTTGTTTTTAAATCTTACAATGGTTACCGATTTGTGTAGCATTGGAACTTTATTTGCTTTTGTTTTAGTTTGCGCCGGAGTTTTGGTTTTGCAGAACAAAAAAGATATTCCAAGAGGAAAATTTAAAACACCGTATTTGAATTCAAAATTTATTTATCCAGTATTATTAGTTATTGCTGCTAGTGGTATATTGGCGGTAAATAAAAAAGGAGCTGTAGATTTTATTACTAATGCAAAACAAGTTAATGCTCCTGATAATATTGTTACATCTTTAGATAAAAACCAAGCAAAACAAGTTTATGATTATTTAATTTCATTAAAAAAAGAAGTTACAACTACTGACTTAGAAAAATTATTAAGTTCTTATAATGAAAATGAAGAATCGTATAAAAACATTGTTGATAAAATGCCAATTGATTCTTCATTAAAATACGATACAGGATTTAGCTTATTCAAACATAAAATTCCAATGTGGATTTTCTTAATTTCATTAATTGGTTTTGTTATATGGTCTTGGAAGCAAAATTTGTCTTTAATTCCCTTATTAGGATTAATAAGTTGTCTTTATATGATGGCGCAATTAAGTATTTGGAATTGGATTTATTTTACTTGTTGGTTATTAATTGGATTAACAATTTATTTTGGATTTAGTCGTAAGAACAGTAAATTGAATACGACAAAACTAGCAACTAATTAATTAAAACTATTTAAGGATTTTTTAGAAACTAAATAGTTCATAAAACATCTATTAAAGATTCCTTAAAAGCTTAAAAGTATCCTACAAAATCAACTATTTTAATTTACTTTTGCAATTCCTAAAATTCAGGATTTTTAAAAAGTTATTCTCATGGATAAAAAAATAGTTGCTATTTTATTTTCAACACGATTAATGGCTGTATTGTTTTTACTTTTTGCAGCAGCAATGGGGGCCGGAACGTTTATAGAAAGTTACTACAATACCGATACAGCAAGAGTTTGGATCTACAACGCCTGGTGGTTTGAGGCCATAATGATGTTTTTTGTTATCAACTTTGCAGGAAATGTAAAACGGTATCAGTTGTATAAAAAAGAAAAGTGGGCAACGTTATTACTTCATGTATCGTTTTTGTTCATAATCTTGGGGGCATTTATTACCAGATACATTAGCTATGAAGGCATCATGCCGATTCGAGAAGGAGCCACATCCAACCAGTTTTTTTCAGATAGAAGTTATCTTACTTTTTTTGTAGATGGAAACTATAATGGCGAATTAAAACGCAGAGTTTTTGAAAAAAAAATAATTCTCTCTCCTGCAGTTTTTCCACCTTTTGCCAGTAATAATTTTTCAATATCAGATAAATTTAATAAAATACCCTTTAAAATAAGCTATAAAAATTTCATTTTTGATTCTAAAGATACTATAAGACAATCTAAAAACGGAACCATCTATCTAAAAATGGTGGAGTCGGGTGGAGGTTCTCGTCATGAGCATTATCTAAAAGAAGGTGAAATTCAAAATATACACAATGTGCTTTTTGCATTGAATAAACCAACAAAAGGCGCCATAAATATTACAGTTTCAGATAGCACAACCACAATTGACGCTCCATTTGAAGGGCAGTTTATGCGAATGATTGATAAATTTCAAGGAAGAGTTGTTAAAGATTTACAACAACCTTTAATGTTTCGTTCGCTGTATAATGTTGGTGGAGCGCAATTTGTTTTTCCTGAACAACCCATTAAAGGAATAAAAGGGGTAATTTCTGGAAAAAACTACAAATCAAAAAAATCATCTGATGCTTTAGTACTATCAGTTGAATCGGAAGGTATATCCAAAGAAGTTACTATAATTGGTTCGAAAGGTTCTGTTGGTGAACCTCAAGTTGTAAAAATTGGCAGATTAGAATACACGTTCTATTTTGGTAGTAAAGTATATACACTTCCATTTAGTATTTCATTAAATGATTTTGTGGCTAAAAAATATCCTGGCACTGAAAAAAGTTATTCGTCTTATGAAAGTAAAGTTACAGTTACTGAACATGGAAAAAAAATAAATGAAGACATCTACATGAATCATATTTTAGATCATGGTGGGTACCGTTTTTTTCAATCTTCATTTGATCCCGATGAAAAAGGCACTGTACTTTCTGTTAACCACGATTATTGGGGTACGATGATTACTTATATTGGATATTTTTTATTGTTTTTTGCAATGATGTGTATTTTGTTTGTCAAAAATACTCGTTTTGCCGATTTAAAACGAAAATTAGAAGAAGTAAAATCTAAAAAATCACAGTTGCTTTCGATTATTATTTTATTGGTTTCTTTAAATGGTTTTTCTCAAAATCATTCAATACACTCCAATAAAATAATTTATTTAGATTCGTTGTTAAAATATAAAGTTCCCGAACAACAAGCTGAAAAATTTGGTCGTTTAGTCATTCAAGACGATGGCGGCAGGATGAAACCAATTAACACTTTTTCATCCGAATTACTCAGAAAAGTAAGTAAACGTGAAACCTATGAAGGAATGAATTCTGATCAAGTTTTCATTTCGATGACACAATTTCCATCTGTTTGGTTTGAAATTCCATTAATTTACTTAAAATCAGGTAATGACAGCATTCGAAAAATAATTGGACTAAAAACGGAAGAAAAGTATGCTACTTTTAGAAGTTTTTTTGATAAAAATTGGAATTATAAATTGAGTATGTATCTTGATGAAGCATACAAAACCAATACTCCAAATCAATTTCAAAAAGATTTTATCGAAGCCGATAAAAAAGTTAACTTAATGAATTCGGCATTGAGTGGTAACATTTTAAAAATATTCCCAATTCCGAATGACAAAAACAATAAGTGGGTTTCGTTTCTAGAAATTAACCAACCTACAGGAACTGATCTAGACCAAATAAAGAATGCATTGCCTTATTATTTCGACGCGTTGGTAAAAGCCAAAGTTTCAAAAACTAAAAATGATAGTATCAAAAACTATGCATTGGCAAATACCATGCTTTTGGGGATGGAAAAATACCAAAGAAAATACGGTAAAGCAGTTATACCGAGTGATGACCAAATTTCGTCAGAGATATTGTTAAACAAATATGATGTTTTTAAAAACCTATTTTGGTTGTATATGTTAGGAGGAAGTTTGATGTTGATTTTGGTTATAATCAGTATTTTTTATAATACAAAAACTATACGAATTATCATTACTCTTTTTCATATTACTGTTGGTATTTTATTTGCATTGCACACCGTTGGATTAATTGCTCGTTGGTATGTTTCTGGGCACGCACCTTGGAGTAATGCTTATGAAAGCATGATTTATGTGGCTTGGGCAACTATGTTTTTTACATTAGCATTTGATAGAAAATCTAAACTTACTGTTGCATCAGGAACGTTTGTTGCTTCAATGATTTTGATGATAGCTCATTTAAATTGGTTAGATCCTTCCATTGCGAATTTACAGCCGGTTTTAAATTCCTATTGGTTAATGATCCATGTTGCAGTTATTGTTGCAAGTTATGGACCTTTTACATTAGGAATGGTACTCGGATTGGTTGCATTGATATTGATGTTATTTACCAATGAAACCAACAAAACTATGATGACTTTGCACATTAGAGAGATAACCTACATCAACGAAATGGCATTGACTATTGGATTGGTAATGCTGACTATTGGAAACTTCCTTGGAGGACAGTGGGCAAATGAAAGTTGGGGTAGGTATTGGGGTTGGGACCCAAAAGAAACTTGGGCTTTAATTAGTATTATGGTTTATGCGTTTGTAATTCATGCACGATTTGTACCATCATTAAGAGGTTTGTTTTCGTTTAACTTCATGAGTGTTTTGGCTTTTGCGTCAATATTAATGACCTACTTTGGAGTTAATTTTCACCTTACAGGTATGCATTCCTATGCGTCAGGCGAAAAACAAAATGTAATTATTTATCTCTATATTTTTATTGTTTTTATGGTGTTTTCGGCTGTAGTGTATTGGAGGTATCGAAAATTATTTAAAAAATAATTTTATTCTTAAATAATCTTTGTTATTTCAATCCCAAACGAGATTTTAGTTTAAGAAATAAGAGTGCAATTGTAAAAGCTTTATCTGTTGTTGAAGTTCGTTCCGCTTTTGTTATTTTATAAAAACTTGCGAGTTCATCCAATGAAATTTTTTTCTCATTATTGTCCTGTAGTTTTTTATACATCACTTCGATATCTAAAGCTTCATTTTTAAGTCTTCCACAACCCAATCTTTCCAATGCTTCATTAATCATTTCTATTTCAAAGTTGATTCGATGCCCTACTAATGTTGAGTTTCCAATATAATTAATGAAAAATTCTAATGCTTGAACTTCAGACAATTTTGGTTGCTCTGATTCCAAAAGAAAATCACTTGGCAGATCATTATCATGAAGGAATTTATATTGCGGAATAGTTGCTTCAAACAAATCTCCAATCAGAATGTTATCATTTACAACAGCAAGAGCGCCAAAAGAAAGAATTACATCTTTTTTCGGATTTAAACCAGTAGCATCAATGCTTAATGTAACGTATCGGTCGCTTTTTTTATCAAATTTAGATAAATAAACTTTCCAAAATTCAGGATGTGCTTTGTTTATATTTTTTATCCAATCAATCATGATTATGAAAATTGTGTCAATTGAAACCGATCTTTAATCAAATCCTCTAATTCTCGCATTGGCATTAGGGCATTTTTTAGTTTTTCTTTATCCACTTTACTCAGTTCATCCAAATTTATAAACTGTCCCGAACTATCATTTTTTAACCCTTCTAGTGTTCTAAATTTAGATAATATTAAAAAAGCTTCTGCACAATTAAGGTATGTTTCAGAATATTTAGGATCAATCATTGCTAACTGTTTGAATCTCAAATAGGTGCTATTAATCCCTTTAATATTATTATTTAAAACCATCAATCGAGCGCTATCAATTAATGGCATTAAAGCCCTTGTTTTTATGTCAAATTTTGCTTTATGTTCGCCATCATCTTCTAAAATAAATTTTTTAAAGAAGTTTAACGATGCTGGTTTTTTAAGTGCATCGTTTCCAAGATAATCAAAGAAAAGAGCATTATTTTTGGAGTTTTTAAAAATGACATCGGTCATAGCATCTTCAATTTTTTGTTCTCCAAAAGCAATTTCATAATCAAAAAATACACTGCTTATTTCATTAGATTTTTCACCTGGAGTGTTTATCCAATTGTTGTATTGTTTAGTCCAGTCTGTCAATGATTTACACCATAACATATTGCTAGCCATGTGTCCATATAAACAATTGTTGTATCCCACTTTTTCTAATGTTGAAGTAGCTTTTTTAGCCAACTTTAAAAAGTAATCTTTAACATCGCGATATTTATCGGCAGAGACATCTTCAAATATCAAAATACTATCCTGATCGGTTAATAACAATTGTTCTTTGCGTCCCTGACTTCCAATGCTTAACCAAGCAAAACGAGCAGGAGGAGAGCCCAAATCTAAAATTGCTTGTTCTACAGCTCTTTTTACAATGGCAAGTGTTATTTCGCCAGCAATACTATTGATATGAGTAATTGGAATATTTTTATTAAGAGACGATTGAATAATATCGGCTAATTTGTCACGAACTAATTTAAGTTCTTTAGCATTTTGAGAACGCTTGATTTCTTTCAACAAAACTCCAGGATTATTGGCTTGAGCTACAACCAAATCATGCTCAGAAATAATTCCTTTTACATCAGACTTGTCAGTTCCATCATAAGTAACGCATAAATGAGAAACACCGTGTTTTAGCATCACCAATTGGGCCTCAGCAACAGATATGTTTTCAGTAACAGTTATGACCGGTGACACCATTATCTTATCAATGGTATTTGAAAAAGCTACACGACCTGTAGCTACTTTAGATCTAAAATCTTTATCGGTAACAATTCCAACTGGATAACTATTCTCTGTGATTAATATACTGTCCAACATATTGTCTGTAACCAATTGTGCGGCATCTTTTATACTAGTTATAGTATTAATTTTTAACGGTGTTTTATTGTAAGTTAATGATTGAAAATACAACATATCAGATTGATTGTCAGAATAACCTGAATTATCCGATATTAAACTATGATCTTTATCTAAATTACCTTTTGTGTTTGTAGCAAAACTTTCTAATAAGAAATTTAAAACTTCTGAATTTTGTGAAACAAAGGGTTTAAAAGCTGCAATAGGGATTGCATAAACAACGCTTTCTTCGCGTGCTTTGGCAGTCATTTGGTAATTATTTTTGGCAAAAAAGGGTCTCAATCCAAAAATATCTCCAGCATAACATTTGTTCAAAAGTGTTTCCTCAGCATCTGATATTACCGTTAAATGAATTACGCCAGAAGCCACCACATAAAAAGAATCGTGTAAAACATCATTGATTTGGAATAATGATTTATGTTTTTCTAAATTGATGACACGAATTGTATTTACAATTTTTATTAGATCATCAAAAGAAAGATAATTAAAGGGTTCGTATTCTTTTAAAAAATCGGCTACGCGCTTTGAAATAACATTTGTCATATATATCTGATAATTTTATAAAATTATAAAAAATACAGCAAAGAGCAAAAATATAAAAGAGAAAGATTTTAACTTTTTTACTAGGTCTCTATTTTATTTTAACAAATACAATTTAAATGAACTATAATTTATATTATGTAAAATAGAAAATTTCGACAACAGGAATTTAAATATCAACATAAAGTCCCAATTTCTTGCGACTTTATGCCTTCTTACCATATTGTGACACGCAACGAATCCGGTTGATACATCGGACTTCCCGGTTTGATATTAAATGCTTTGTGAAATTCGGGAACGTTGGCTAAAGGACCGTTAATTCTAAATTGCGCCGGTGAATGTACATCCATCATAACTTGTTGCAACAACGATTTCTCGGTCGCATTTACCATCCAAGCATATCCATAAGCCAAGAAATAACGTTTTTCAGGTGTCAGTCCGCTAATTATTTCTTTAGTTTTGAATTGTTTAGTTTTCTTAAACGCTTCAAATCCCATTACAACTCCACCTAAATCGGCAATGTTTTCACCTTGTGTGGCTTCACCATTAATATTTTTATCTCCAATTTTATATTTACTGAATTGATCAACAATCAACTTGGTTTTTGCTTTAAATTTAGCATAATCTTCTTTGGTCCACCAATTATTTAGGTTTCCTTTATCGTCATACTGACTTCCTTGATCATCAAATCCGTGTGTGATCTCATGACCAAAGGTGGAACCTCCAATAATACCATACAAAATAGCATCGTCGGGCATTCTTCCTTCAAATCCTGGCACAATAATATTACAGGCCGGTACACAAATTTCATTATTACTCGGATTGTAATACGCATTATACGTTTGTGGATACATGCCCCACTCTGTTCTATCAACGGGTTTTCCATATTTATTAATCATGTAATTGTAACTCCATTGGTTCACAGCCATCACATTTTTACAATAGGATTTATTGTCAATAGTTACCGAACTCATGTCTTTCCATTTGTCTGGATACCCTACTTTCATTACAATTTTGCTCAATTTATTAAGGGCTTTTACTTTAGTTTCCGCACTCATCCAATCTAATTTTTTAATGCGTTCGGCATATACATCACGAATGTTGTTTCCTATTTCTAATAACTTTTCTTTGGTGCCTTTTGGTAAATATTCTTCTATGTAAACCTGTCCGATAAGTTCTCCTAAAGAACCGTCTGTTTGTTCTACAATTCGTTTCCAACGTGGTTTTTGTTCCTTAATTCCACTCATCACCGAACTAAAGAAATAGAAATTTTGGTTTTCAATGTCTTTACTCAAATAACTAGCATATGTATTGTATAAATCCCATTTCAAATAGGTTTTCCAATCGGCAACTGAATAGTTTTTTATTGTTGCATTCAGTGCTTTAAAAAACTCGGGTTGCCCAACAATAACAGTGTCAGCATTTTTGATATTCAAATTAACAAGCATGATTTTCCAATCAATATTTGGAGTCATTTTATTCAACTCAGCGACGGACATTTTGTTGTAGTTTTTAATAGGATCTCGAAGTGCTTCTATTTTTCTACTACTCTTAGCTAATTCGGATTCTATCTTCAAAATTAAACTAGCATTAGCTGCCGATTTCTCTTTATTTTCTCCTGTCAATTCGAAAATTCTAGCCACATGTTTTGGATATTCAGCTCTGATTTTTTTAGTGTTATCATCATTTTCAAAATAATAATCCCGTTGTCCAAGTCCTAAACCACCTTGAGCTAAAAATAACGCATTTTTTGAACTAATTTTATCATCTTGTCCTACATAAAATCCAAATGCTGGCGAACCTTGAATAGTGTGTAAATAAGCAATTGTTTTTAGTAAACTGGTTAAATCTTTAACGGCATCAATCTTAGCAATTTCCCTTTTTAATGGTGTAATTCCTACTTTATTAATAGTTATTGAATCCATTCCAGAAGCATAGAAATCCCCAATTTTTTGTTTGTTACTTCCTTTATCGGCATAGGCTTCCGCAGATTTAATACAGATGGATTTAATTTGATTGTTTATAGTGTCTTGGATCGTACGGAAAATTCCGTTGCTTTTTTCTGAAGAAGGAATTGGATGTTGCTTAAACCATCCGTTATTAGCATATTTAAAAAAATCTTCTGATGGATTTACTGTGGTATCTCTGTTTGTGATTAATGGGTCAACAACTTGATTTTTGTTTTTATTACAACTCATTATGCTTAACGTAACTAATGATAGCAAAGTAATTTTACGAATAATTTTCATTTAGTATGGATTTAATTTATGATTATTTGATTAAAAATACATCCAAAACTAATGAATTTTATTCTAAACATAATTTATTTACAATAATTTTGGCACTTTCAACGTTTTATAAATTGTAAATTGCACCGATAAATTAAATAATCATGGATACTATCAAAATACTTTGGGTTGACGATGAAATTGACTTGTTAAAACCGCATATCATTTTTCTTGAAAAAAAGAATTACAAAGTCACCACTTGCAACAACGGACGTGATGCAGTTGATATTTTTGCAGAAAATAATTTTGATATTGTTTTCCTTGATGAAAACATGCCTGGAATGAGTGGTTTGGAAACGCTTGCCGAAATTAAAGAGAAAAAATCTTCTACGCCCGTAATTATGATTACCAAGAGTGAAGAAGAATATATTATGGAAGAAGCAATTGGCTCTAAAATTGCCGATTATTTGATTAAACCTGTGAATCCAAATCAAATTTTATTGAGTTTAAAAAAGAATTTAGACCATTCCCGATTAATTTCAGAGAAAACAACTTTAGATTATCAAAAGGAATTTCGAAAAATTGCTATGGAATTGGCTATGGTAAATTCTTTTGAAGATTGGATAGAATTGTATAAGAGACTAATTTTCTGGGAATTACAATTAGAAAATATTGAAGACACTAATTTAATTGATATTTTAGAATCTCAGAAAGTAGAAGCCAATTCACAGTTCGGGAAATTTATTGAACGAAATTATGAAGATTGGTTCGATCCTAAAACGGATAAATCAGACAAACCTATTCAGTCACATACTTTATTCCGTGAATTAGTTGTCCCGGAGCTGGTTAAAAAAGATAAACCAATCCTATTTGTTGTGATTGATAATCTTCGATATGACCAATGGAAAACCATGGAAAACACCATCAACAATTACTATAAATTAGAAAAAGAAATTCCGTATTATGCGAGTTTGCCAACAGCAACACAATATGCGAGGAATTCTATTTTTTCTGGCTTAATGCCTTTAGAGATGGAAAAACAATTTCCACAATATTGGAAAAATGATGTGGATGAAGGTGGAAAAAATTTGTATGAAGCCGAGTTTTTAACTGCTCATTTAAAACGATTAGGATTGAATATCAAACAAGATTATTTCAAAATAACCAATTTGGCTGGAGGAAAAAAATTAGCCGAAAACTTTAAATCATTAAAGGATAATAATCTTGTTACGGTTGTTTACAATTTTGTTGACATGCTTTCACATGCAAAAACCGAAATGGATGTGGTTAAAGAACTAGCTTCTGATGACAAGGCATACCGCTCCTTAACATTGAGTTGGTTCAAGAATTCGCCTCTTTTAGATATCATCCAACAAGCACAGAAATTAGGTTTTAAATTAATTATTACAACCGATCACGGAACTATCAATGTAAAAAATGCCAGTAAAGTAATTGGTGATAAAAACACCAGTTTGAACTTGAGGTATAAAACAGGTCGTAGTTTGACTTATGAAGATAAAGAGGTTTATGCTATTAAAGAACCTAAAAAGATTGGTTTGCCTTCAATAAATATGAGTTCTTCTTATATTTTTGCAAAGAATGATTTTTTTCTAGCATACGTAAATAATTATAATCATTATGTAAGTTATTACCGAAATACGTACCAACATGGTGGAATTTCATTAGAAGAAATGATTGTACCTTTTTTAGTGTTTAATCCGAGATAATTAATGAAATGGAAATTATATTTTCACTTGATGAAATAAAAAATGTAGCCACAAAAATTCTATCTGAAAATCCAAATAAAGTAATTTTATTTAATGGAACTATGGGAGTTGGAAAGACTACATTAATAAAAGAATTAGCCAAATTGCTTGGTGTAAATGAAGTGACTTCAAGTCCAACCTTCTCTTTAGTTAATGAATATCAAGCAAATGATAATCAGTACGTTTATCATTTTGATGTGTATCGTTTAAAAGATGAGATTGAGGCATTAGATATGGGTATTGATGAATATTTATATTCTGGAAATTGGTGCTTTATTGAATGGGCTGAAAACATTCCAAGTTTAATTCCAGAAATCCATTCCATTATTAAAATTGAATTACTTACTGACGGAAAAAGATGGTTGAATTTAAGTTAACAGTGGTAATAAATTTGAATTTCAATTTGTTAATGGTATATAATTTTTCGTAACTTGTGCGATAATTCATTTGTAACTTATGTCTATTACTACACCTTTTACAAAACAACAATTGCTTCCACAAGAAGAAAAATTAGAAATTGCGCGTCATAAAAGTGAACTTTTTATTGGAATTCCAAAAGAAACAAGTTACCAAGAAAGTCGTATTTGTCTTACACCGGATGCCGTTCATTCTTTAACGGCTCACGGACATCGCATCATGATGGAAGCTGGAGCAGGAGAAAGTTCTAGTTATAGTGATAAAGAATATAGTGATGCTGGGGCAGAGATTACCAATGACAACCAAAAAGTATTATCTTGCCCAATGATTTTAAAAGTGGAGCCTCCAACGATGGTTGAGATTGAAATGATGAATCAAAACGCAATCATTATTTCGGCAATACAACTTAAAACAAGAAAAAAGGAGTACTTTGAAGCACTTACCAAAAAGAAAATCACGGCTTTAGCGTTTGAATTCATCAAAGATGAAGACGGTACTTACCCTGCAGTAAAATCCTTAAGCGAGATTGCAGGTACGGCATCAATTCTTATTGCAGCTGAATTAATGATAAACAATCAATTTGGAAAAGGGTTGTTATTTGGAAATATTACAGGGGTCCCTCCTACTGAAGTAGTTATTTTTGGAGCGGGAACCGTCGGTGAATTTGCCGCAAAAACTGCCGTTGGACTTGGAGCTAGCGTAAAAGTTTTTGATAATTCCATTACAAAATTACGCCGACTGCAAAACAATTTGAACCATCGTATTTTTACATCAACAATACAACCAAAAGCATTGTTAAAAGCTTTACGCCGATGTGATGTTGCAATTGGAGCCATGCGAGGAAAAGATAGATGTCCAGTAGTTGTGACTGAAACTATGGTTGAACACATGAAAAAAGGGGCTGTAATTGTGGATGTCAGTATTGATACCGGAGGTTGCTTTGAAACATCTGAAATCACCACACATGAAAAACCAACTTTTATAAAAAACAATGTAATTCATTATTGCGTACCCAATATTCCCTCTAGATATTCAAAAACGGCATCGTTATCTATTTCAAATATTATTACTCCTTTTTTATTGCAAATTGCTGAAGATGGTGGTATTGAAAGTGCTTTAAGATTTAACAAAGGCTTAAAAAATGGTGTTTATTTATATCATGGTATTTTAACAAACAAAGCAATAGGAGATTGGTTCAGCTTGCCGGATAGTGATATAAATTTAATTGTTTTTTAATTTTTTTACCCCTCCTATTTATTGTCTTTAGTTTACATTTGCAAAAAAAAATGAAATTTTATCAGCGTTTTGCCTACTATTTAATTGGTTTAGTTATTGGATGTTTCTTTGTCGCAGCAGTTTTATCAGGAAAAGATACCCGTTGTAACTATTTTCCAAATGCTAGGGTTTTGAATGATTTAAGAAATAAACCTTTTAATTATAGTATTGAAGCCTCACGAAAACTTGCGGAAGAATGGATCGACACTATTGATATCAAAAATACGTTAACCTATGGCGATGTGAATTTTGATAAAAGCAATGTTTCGTACCAAAAAGGTAAATTATACATTATTGAAGGTCAGACGACCAAAAAAGACACTATAACTTTACGAGTTATAAATTATCAAAATAAAGCCGTTCTAGAGGATATTATCAGAAAGAAAAAGTAAATTTTCTTATTAGATTAAAGCAATTTACTACTTAATAAATTCAATTTTCAAATCTTCCTTAGTATTTGCGCTATCAAAAAATCCTTGCTCGTTCATCCAGTCGTCACTAAATACTTTACTCATGTAACGGGAACCGTGATCTGGAAAAATAACAACGACATTACTTTCTGAAGTAAATTCGCCTTCTTCTGCAAATTGTTTTACCGCTTGCAAAGCAGCTCCAGATGTATATCCTACAAACAATCCTTCTGTTTTAGTTATTTCTCTTGCCGTATGAGCACTTTCTTCGTCTGTAACTTTCATGAATTTGTCAATCGACTCAAAGTCAGTTGCAGTTGGAATAAGATTTTTTCCTAAACCTTCGATTCGGTATGGGTAAATTTCGTTAGTATCAAATTCTTTTGTTTCGTGGTATTTTTTTAAAACCGAACCAAAAGCATCAACACCCAAAATTCTAATATTTGGATTTTTTTCTTTTAGAAATTTTGCCGTGCCAGAAATAGTCCCACCAGTTCCACTGCAAGCCACAAGGTGCGTGATTTTACCCGACGTTTGTTCCCAAATTTCAGGACCAGTAGTTAAATAATGCGCGTCAATATTAAGTTGATTGAAGTATTGATTAATGTAAATAGAACCTTTGGTTTCTTCATGTAAGCGTTTTGCGACGCTATAATAGGAACGTTCATCATCTGCCGAAACATTCGATGGGCAAACATAAACTTTCGCTCCTAAACTTCTAAGCATATCAATTTTGTCTTTTGAAGATTTAGAACTTACGGCCAAAATACAATCATACCCTTTAATGATACTTACCATTGCAATGCTAAATCCAGTATTACCTGAAGTAGTTTCAATTATGGTATCGCCTGGTGATAAAATTCCTTTTTTTTCTGCTTGTTCAATTATATGTAAAGCAATTCTATCTTTAGAGGAATGCCCTGGATTAAAAGCTTCAACCTTAGCATAAAAGTTGCCTTCTAAATTTTTGGTGATTTTATTCAATTTAATAAGAGGAGTGTTTCCTATTAATTCCAAAACATTATTGTATGCTTTAATTTCTTCCTTCATAAATAAACATTTAGAATTGCACCAATCTATTAAAATTGTTGCTGCAAAACTCACAAATTTAATAAATTAATTTTTAATTTTTTCTAAATCCAACAGAAAACTGAATTCTTTAGCCACTTCTTTTAGGGCTTCAAATCTACCAGATGCACCTCCGTGTCCAGCTTCCATGTTGGTATCGAGAAACAATTGTTTATTATTTGTTTTTAATACTCGTAATTTAGCAATCCATTTTGCTGGTTCCCAATATTGTACTTGTGAATCATGCAATCCGCTAGAAATATACATGTTTGGATAATCTTTTGCAGCTACATTATCATAAGGCGAATAAGACAACATGTAATCGTAATATTTTCTGTTATTTGGATTTCCCCATTCATCATATTCCCCAGTTGTCAAAGGAATTGTTTCGTCTAACATTGTAGTAACCACATCTACAAATGGTACTTGAGCAATAATTCCGTTATAAATTTCTGGTGTCATGTTTGCAATAGCTCCCATTAATAATCCCCCTGCCGAACCACCTTCGGCATATAAATGCTCGGGTGAAGTATATTTTTCGGCAATTACATGTTTCGAACAATCAATAAAATCGGTAAATGTATTTTTCTTTTTTAATAATTTTCCATCTTCATACCAATGCCTTCCTAAGTCTTCTCCTCCACGAATGTGAGCAATTGCATAAATAAATCCTCTATCAAGTAATGACAATCGTGTAGTAGAAAAATAAGGGTCCATATTCATTCCATACGAACCATAGGCATAAAGCAAGAATGGATTTTTACCGTTTGCTTCAATTCCGTTTTTATAAACCATAGAAATTGGCACTTTTATTCCATCAGTTGCGGTTGCCCAAATACGCATTTCAGTATAATTATTTTTGTCAAATTTTCCACCCAATACTTGTTGTACTTTAAGAATCATTTTTTCTTTTGATCGCATATTAAAATCAATTAAAGAACTTGGGGTTGCTAATGATTGGTAACTATATCGCAAGATTTCCGTGTCAAAATCAATATTTGTAGTAGTTTCGGCTGTATAGGTTTCAATTTCAAATGGTAAATAGTAAGCTTCGCTCCCATTCCAAGGTATTATTTTAATTTTACTCAATCCATCAGAACGTTCCGAAACCACTAAGTAATTTTTAAAAATATCAATTCCTTCCAATAATACCTCTTCGCGATGCGGAATCAAATCAATCCAATGCGATTTAGAAGGATTATCTTCTGGCGTTTTCATTAGTTTGAAATTGGTGGCATCATCTTTATTAGTCACAATATAAAAACTATCTTTATAATGCGATATTGAATACTCTAATTCCCGTGTCCGTTTTTGAAATAGTTTAAATTGTTCCTCTGGAGTATCCGATAAAAGAATTTGATATTCCGATGTTAAAGTACTTTCTGATGAAATTATTAAATATTTTTTGGACTTTGATTTATAAACTGAAACATTAAAAGTATCGTCTTTTTCAAAATAAACTAGTGTGTCATCAATAGGGTTTGAACCCAATTTATGTTTGAAAATTCTATCAGGACGCAAGGTAACTTGATCTTTTCTAGAATAAAAAATAGTTTTATTATCAGATGCCCAAGTGGCTCCACCTGTTGTGTTTTCTATTTTGAGCGGTAAAATTTCATTGGTTTCTAAATTCTTAATTTGAATAGTATATTGACGTCTAGAAACTGTGTCAACTCCAAAAGAAACCCATTTATTGTCCTCACTAATGCTTATTCCATTCAAATTGAAATAACTAAAACCTTGAGCCATTTCGTTGCAATCAAAAAGAATTTCTTCTTTAGCATCTAGTGATCCTTTTTTACGAGAATGAATTGGATAATCTTTTCCTTTTTCAAACCGGGTAATATAGTAATAACCATTATACAAATAAGGAACCGATTCGTCATCTTCTTTTATTCGGGCTTTCATTTCTTTAAACAAATAGTTCTGAAATACTTTAGTATGTTCGGTTGACTTCTCGTAATATTCGTTTTCTTTATTTAGATAATCAATTACTTCTGGGTTTTCTCTATCGTTCAACCAATAGTAATTATCAATTCGAATTTGCTTGTGTTTTTCGAGTTTGTGAGGAATTATTTTGGCAACTGGAGGTTGAATTTTGTTCATTATTTTTTATTGGATTTGATTTAAAAACAAAGGTATTTTTTATGATTTTTTAATGGTAAACAATTTTGTCACCACTTAAAAATAATGAAGTGTATTTTTTAAAACTGCATTTTTTGCAGTGCTTCAACGACATAATTATGCATGACCTCTTTATAATCTAGATGTGTAACAATGCGCAGTTTTCCATGTCCCATAGAGCTAATATAAATATTTTTATCCTTTAATTTTTCAATAACCCATTTGTCTTCTAATGAGGGACGAACAGAAAAAATCAAAATATTAGTCTCAACGGGTTCCACTTTTTCAACCCAAGATAACTTACTTAATAATTCACCCAGTTCTTTAGCTCTTCGGTGATCGTCTTCTAATCTGAGTCTATTATGTTGCAAAGCATACATACCGGCAGCGGCCAAATATCCTGATTGCCTCATGCCACCACCAAATATTTTTCTAATTCGTAAGGCACGTTTTATATCGGATTTGCTTCCTAGTAATAATGATCCTATTGGTGCGCCAAGTCCTTTAGACAAGCAAACCGAGATGGTATCAAATAATTCACCAAATTCCTTAGGATGTTGATTTTTTGCCACCATAGCATTCCAAAGTCTGGCTCCATCTAAATGGTATTTTAGATTGTTATCTAGACAAACTTGTTTTATTTTTTTTAATTCTGAAATGTCGTAACAGGCTCCCCCTCCCTTGTTGTTAGTATTTTCAATACTAACAAGAGCGGTTAATGGTGTATGGTAAAATTCAGGATCATTGATTGCATTTTTAACCAAATCAGCTGTAATCATGCCTCGATTTCCGTCAACCAAGCAACAAGAAACCCCGCTGTTAAAGGAAGCGCCTCCACCTTCATAATGATAAATATGGGAATATTTGTCGCAAATCACTTGTTCTCCGGGGTTGGTGTGAAGCTTAATAGCAGTTTGGTTTGCCATAGTTCCTGAAGGAAAAAACAAAGCCGCTTCCATTCCAAATAATTCAGCAACAGTATGTTCTAGTTCGTTTACTGTTGGATCTTGTTTATAGACATCATCGCCTACTTTGGCATTAAACATAAACTGCAACATTTCGTTGCTGGGTTTGGTTACTGTATCACTGATTAGATTTATTTCCATATAAAAATTGGATGCGTTATATTTGCGATCACAAAATTACATAATTTATGACAAATACCGAACAAATTAAAGGTATTGTAGAGCGTCTTGGTGCGTTGAGGAGGTATCTTTGACATTGATGCCAAGCTTATCGAAATAATCAATGAAGAAGAAAAGACTTTTGCACCCGATTTTTGGAACAATGCCAAAGAAGCGGAGCTACTTATAAAAAACTTACGCCAAAAGAAAAAATGGGTGGAAGATTTTGAAAAAGGTAATGAGTTGGGAGAAGAACTTCAAATTACTTATGATTTTTTTAAAGAAGGGGATGTTTCTGAGGAAGAACTTGATACTCTCTATGAATTGACCAATTCTCATATTGAAGATTTAGAATTTAGAAATATGCTTTCTGAAGAAGGAGACAACATGAGCGCTGTTTTGCAAATAACGGCAGGTGCTGGCGGAACAGAAAGTTGCGATTGGGCTTCAATGCTAATGCGAATGTACATGATGTGGGCAGAAAAGCAAAAGTATAAAATAAAAGAATTGAACTTTCAAGAAGGAGATGTTGCCGGAATAAAAACCGTAACGCTAGAAATTGAAGGTGATTTTGCTTTTGGATATTTAAAAGGAGAAAACGGAGTACATCGATTAGTGCGAATTTCTCCATTTGATAGTAATGCTAAACGACATACATCGTTTGCTTCTGTTTATGTTTATCCGTTGGTTGATGACACTATCGAAATCGATATTAATCTTGCTGATATTGAAATTATTACTTCTCGTTCTAGTGGCGCTGGCGGACAAAATGTAAACAAAGTAGAAACTAAAGTACAATTGTTTCACAAACCTACCGGAATTCAAATTCAATGTTCAGAAACCCGTTCTCAACAAGATAATAGGCAACGTGCAATGCAAATGCTAAAATCGCAATTATTTGAAATAGAACTTAAAAAACAACAAGCACAACGTGCTGATATTGAAGCTGGTAAAATGAAAATTGAATGGGGTTCACAAATTAGAAATTATGTAATGCAACCCTACAAATTAGTAAAAGATGTTCGCTCGGGCTATGAGACAAGTGATGTTGATGGTGTTATGAATGGAAACATAGATGAATTTTTGAAGGCCTATTTGATGATGATGGGTCAAAAAGAGGAATAGCTTCACCCACGATCTCAGAATTTACCAAACAATTCAGAATTTATAAATTTTAATTCGAAATAATAAACTATATTTGCATCGAGGATTCCGAAAGGAAGTTACACCTCACCTCAATAGCCATCTGCTCCAAGATGGCTTTTGTATTTTAATACCACGTTTTAATTTAGTTTTAGTTTGCTTAGATGTAAATCCAATTAACTTTTGTACGCCATCTGTCTAATCAACTAATTTTAATTGCACGAATGTAAAACCTAAACTTAAAAGCATCATTAAAAATAATTTTGTTTTCCTATCTAGATTTTGTTGTGAATTAACATTTTATAATAAAAAAACCGATGCTTTTACATCGGTTTTACAAAATATTATTTTTTCTTTTTAGATTTTGATTTCTTTTTGGCTTTCTCTTTTTTCTTTGCCTTAGCTTTATCTTTTGCTTTTTGTTTTTTTGCTTTTTCTCTTTTTTTAGCTTTTCTTTTTTTCTCGTTCTCTTTTTCTTTTTGCTTGTCTTTTTTTGCTTTAACTTTCTTTTTAGTTTTTTCTTTAGATACGGACTTTTTAGTTTTTTCTTTATCTGAATCTTTCATTATTTTTATTTTTTCTTGGGTTATTATTTCATTTTCTGCCTCAACATCTTGAATATCTTCTTGTATTTCCTCTTGTTGAACTTGAGATTTAGAAACTCTTATTGATCGAGTTTTAGGTTTTACTGCTGTTGCTATAACCTCATTTGATTCAATAGTTGTTTCTTGATCTTTTTTTAAATTATCAATATTTTCTGTTGAAGTGGTGATTTCTTCTGTTGAATTGAATTCTTTGCTTGTCATTTTGTTACTTTATTAAATTGTAAATATATTGTAAAATTAATGTTAACAAAAATACAACTTAAAACAATTAATCCATGTTAATTTTTAAAAATAAATAAAAACTTAACATTAGAATACAAAAAGGACCATCTAAAAACATTAGATGGTCCTTTTTGTAAACGTTTTAATCTAAGTTATTGTATAAAAAAAGACAAAATATAATAAGTAACACAAGCTAATAAAGCAGAAACCGGAATTGTTAAAATCCATGCCCATAATAATTTTACAGTTACACCCCATCTAACAGCAGATACTCTTTTAGTTACTCCCACTCCAATAATAGAACCTGTAATTGTATGAGTCGTTGAAACTGGAATTTTAAAATGTTCGGTAATGAACAAAGTCAATGCACCAGCCGATTCTGCTACTACACCTTCAAAAGCGGTTACTTTTGTTATTTTAGACCCCATTGTTTTAACAATTTTCCAACCACCGCTAAGTGTGCCTAAAGCAATTACAGTATAACAAGTTAAAGGAATCCAACCTGGCATATGCGCTTTAATTCCTTTATCATCGTCAGGAAGTATAACATTTAAATCTAACCAACCATCCGACATATTGTGATGTGGATTCATACGAAGATATACAGCTACTGCAGCAGCAATAATACCCATTACTTTTTGGGAATCATTTCCCCCATGCCCAAGACTGAAAGCGGCAGAAGATATTAGTTGCATTTTTTTTAATACTTTTTCAGCTTTTGCAGTAGAAAAACTGCTAAAAAACAAATTGAATATAGCCAAAGTATAAAAAATAATTCCTACTAAGAACCACTTAATATTAGATGGCTCACTAACAAAGTACCAAATAGAATTATTAAATAAATATTTTTTTGAGGAATCAGCTTCTATATCAAATTTTAATACCGTAGACAAAAACCAAGCAACTAATAACATTATGGCTATGGTTAGAAATTTTGGATATATATTTTTTTTTGAAGAATACATTAACCATAAGGAGATAAAATAAGAAATAATCATCCCTAACAAAGGAGCTAAAACAATAAAACAGATAACGATCACTACACCAGATGGCAATAATTCTCCTTCTTTAGCCGCTTTATACCAATTTACAATTTTAAATCCTGCATGTTCAGGATCAGTTACAGTTGATAATCCGTGAGCAATAGCAGCACCAGCAAAACCTCCAATAAGTGTATGAGATGATGATGAAGGTATTCCTTTCCACCAAGTGATTAAGTTCCAAATAATTGCTGCAATGATGCCTGCAAGAATCGTTACTAAATCAATACTGCTTGAATGAGCCGTTTTTGCAACGGTGTCAGCCACTCCAAAGCCAAATACCCAATATGCTAAAAAGTTAAAAAACGCTGCCCAAAGTACTGCTTGAAAAGGAGTTAAAACTTTGGTAGCAACTATTGTCGCAATTGAATTGGCAGCATCGTGAAAACCGTTTATGTAATCAAACAGCAAGGCTAATACTATAATAACTATTAGTAACGTCATATCAAAATGTCTAAATTATAGTCTAATTAAGAGTGTTTTACAGAAATTTGCTCCATGACATTAGAAACACTTTTACATTTGTCGGAAGCCATTTCTAGTGCCGATAACACTTCTTTGTATTTAATGATATTTTTAGCATCGGTTTCATTTTCAAAAATATCGGC
>CANFNV010000019.1 GCA_947448525.1 Flavobacteriaceae bacterium
GCTGTTCCAGTTGCCACTAAATCAGCAACGGTTCCTGAATTACAAAAAGTTTGTGCTGAAGCTGAAGGAGCTGAAGTATTATTTCTAACTACGGCAACTAAAGTTCTAGCACTCTCACATGAATTTAAGGTTTGAGAAACATAGTAGTTTCCAGAAGTTAATGCAACATCTGAAGCTAAAGCACTTCCGCCATTTAAAGCTACATACCATTTTGGTGCTGTTCCAGTAGTCACTAAATCAGCAACGGTTCCTGAATTACAGAAAGTTTGTGTTGAAGCAGTTGGAACTGAAGTTACATTTACAGTTATTGAAACTGAAGTTCTTGGACTTTCGATTCCATTAACAGTTTGTGTAACATAATAGGTTCCTGATGTTAAAGCAGAAGACGAAGACAATGATGATGTACTCACATCGCTATTATACCATTTAATTGCAGTTCCTGCGGCAACTAAATCAGCAACAGTTCCTGAATTACAGAATGTTTGTGCTGAAGCAGATGGAGCTGCAGGAATACTTCCTTTTCCAATAGCAAAATTTCCAAAACCACTAATGCCAGAAGCAGTTGTAGTGTTTGAAGTTGGTGTTCCTGAGTTTGTTGAAGTAGACCAAGTAGCGTTTTCATATCTTCGAACAATGTAATTTGATGCGCTAGTCGTGTCGTCATTTTCTGAAACTCCATAGTTAAATGTAGCTTGGTATGTTCCAAAACCAGACAAATTACTATTAGTCAATGACCAATTTCTATTTACTTTTTTAGTATTGTCAACACCAGAATCAGAAATGTTTGAAACTACTCCTGGATTAGTTCTAGCAGTTAGGCCACCATCAACAGATGTATTTCCTGTAAAAGTTAATGCTAAAGGATAATAATTAGTTGCATCACCTATAGCATAGTTGAATGAAGGAGAATTGCCCGAATTGGTTAATTTATTTAAATTACCGATAACCCAACCAGTTGTTGAACCAGCACCTGATATGCTTCCTGAAGCACCAATTGTAACTGTTTTGGTTCCTGTAGATTGAGGAACAGAAGAGTATACATTTATTTGACCTACAGTAGTGGTTAAGTTTGCACCATTATTAGCAATTAATTCACCTGAAATAAAGCTCAATACCCCATTTACAGTAATATCTGTATCTGGAACAAAATCAGTAACTGTAGTACCTCCTGCATTTACGAGTTGAACAGCTCCAGGAAGATAAACTCCAAGAGGATTATTTATCGTTAAGTTATTAATTCCAGTGGTTGCTGAAATATTATAAGCAATATTTGTATTACTTCCACTAACAAAAGCAGTACCCATATTAATAGCATTAGCTGAATCATTTTTAGCGAAAATATAATTTATACCAGGATTAAAAGTACGTCCTGCAGTATTCTTTATACTTCCTATAACAGCTGATGGTGCTGAAGGATCAAAATATCCAATTCCTTTACTCGAAGTAATTACTAGGGTAGAACCTGTTTCTGCAACAAAATACCCCGAACCACTGTTGGTAAATGTACCTGATCCTATAGTACTTGAAGTCACATTTCCATCTCCCCATAATAACTTACCAGTACTAGTTACTTTTAATGTGCCTGGAGTATTGATTTTTAAATTATTAGCTAAAGTTACTCCAGCAGTATTAGAAATAGTAACATTTCCTGTCATTGTTACTGTTCCTGAAGTTAATCCAGGTAATGCAGTAGTATTTTGAGCTACTGTTCCATCATAATAATAATTAGCTCCTGTATTTAATGTAGCAGTTGTTGCAGTAATAGCAGTTGCTATAGACGTATTGTTTCCTAATTTTAAGGAAGCTCCCGAACTTAAAACAAAACTTCCAGCCCCTGAAACAACATAACCCGCTAAATTAATCGTACCGTTTACTGTTAATGTTTTTCCAGTTCCAACAACAAAATTAGCTCCCAATGTAACCTCATTTCCTGAAGAAATAATTATATTATTAGTGCTTGAAGGCGGTGATGTTGCTGTTACATAAGCAACACCATTATTATATTCCCAATTAGTAGCACTTGAAGTTGAAGCGGCTCCAGTAGATCTGTAATCAGCATTCACATCAGGGATTAAAAATAGGTAAGATACAAGATTTGATTTTGCAGAAGGAGCATAGGTAGTGACAAGTCCTGATGAATTTGTTGTACTTGTTCCTGTAGCAACTATATCATAATAATAGGTTCCTCCCGAAGTTAAACCTGTAATTGCTACAGAAGAGGCTGTTGCTCCAGAAGTAGTAGCAGTTGCAACAGTATTTAGTTTTTGACCTTTAACATAAATATTGTCAATACGGCTTGTTCCTCCTGTATCAGGAGTTGTCATTTGAGCACCATCCGTTCTTGCGAAAGAGGATTGTGCCCAACGTAAAATTACGTTTGGATTGTTGTCACATTCCGCAGGTAAAGAAATACTAGTAACTTGAGTATTCCATACACTCGGAGCCAATGTTATAGTTGTTAAATCAGTAAATGTACCCGTAGTACCAGAGCTGCTATATTGAACTTTGAAATCTCTAGGTCCGGTAGCATCTGAATATTGTTGAGAAGATACTTTTACGTTTTTATATCCTGTTGTATTTACGTCTACCTGCCAGTATTTGTCTGGAGCAGATTTGGGTGTATTATAAACAACATCTCCAGTAGCAACACTACCAGATAAAATAGAAGTAGAATAGTAGGTTGCTCCCCTTGCAGCAACACCTGGATTTCCAGAAATACTAGTTGTAACTATTGTCCCACCGCTATTTTGAACCAACTGACTCGCTGTGGTGTTTGTAGTAGTGATGTCTGCTGTTATGGAGCTAGCATCAGCAACTGCAGTTGGGAAAGTCCAACCTACGATATTGCCTTCAGTACCTAAGCTATATACCGTTGCAGTATATCCAGACGGACTATAACCAGTAGCACTAACAGCAACCGGTTGCCAATTAGTTGTAAATCCTGTTGCAGTACCATCACTGCCTGACAATGCAACTGGAGCAGTTAATTGAACAGAAGTTTTCCCTGTAACTGCAGATACAGTTGAATAATTATAAGCAGCATCAAAAGTAAATATTCTGTAATAATAATTTTTTTCAGAAGTTAATCCTGTTTGATTAATTGTTAAATTATTACCAACATATTGAACAGTTCCTATTTTAGCAGTTGTTGCTGGTGCTACAAATAAGGTTCCTGTAGCCATTGAATCTCCTACATTATAAACGCTTCCTTGAACAGGATTAGCATCTGTTTCAGGAGTACCTGTATAGCGAACTACCAAATAACCACCACCTTCCGTTCCATTTGTTGCAGGTAGCCAATTGACAGTCAAACTAGAAGCAGTTTGATTAGTTACTGACGCAGTACCTGGAGCTCCAGGAGGAGTAGTATCTACTAAGTTTGCAGGTGTAGCTGAAGCTGAAGATCCAGCTGAATAATTACGATTGGAATCAAATGCATATACTTTATAATAATATACAGTACCTGTAGTTAATCCAGTATCTGATGCATTTGTTGTAGTACCTATAGAAACTACAGTTCCTGTTAATGGAGAAGTTCCACTTGTAAAGGTAGATCCAACAGTATAAGTAGTATTTTGAATTGGATTATTATCCGCAGCTGGAGCGCTTGTATAACGTACTAACAAGTATCCTGCAAAATCTGCATTTGAAGCATCCGCCGAAGCACCCCAGCTTAATCCTAAGGAATTAGCCGCTATATTAGGTACTGTTAAAGTGCCTGGGCTTGCAGGAGGAGTAAGATCAAGAATAGTAATCACTACTTTTCCTGCAGCTCCAGCACCACCAGCTTTTGAAATTCCTGTAGCACCACTACCACCACCTCCAAATTCTGTAGCTGTAACTCCTAATGTACCAGCAGTTGTGCTACCACCAGCTAATCCATTAGCGCCGGCTCCACCACCTGTTACAGCAGTACCTCCGCCAGAAGTTCCTGTTCCACCATTATTACCATTACTTGCAGTACCTGCAGAACCACCACCACCACCACTGGCATTTGCAGTACTTCCTGCAGTATAAGCTGCACCACCACCACCATTACCTCCTAGGAAATAGGTAAGTGAATTAGTTGGGCCCGTATTGACAATTGTAAATGGATTTAAAAGTGCAACTGCACCAGAAGCAGCAGCTGTACCTGTTCCTCCAGTAAATGATATTGTTGGAGTAGTCAAATAACCACTACCCGCATTGGTAATAGCAATATATGAAATCCCAAATGGACTAGTCGAAGATAAAGAAGCAGTTGCTGTTGCAGCAACACCAGCATAAGAAAGAACTGCGCTACCATCTGAAGCTGTTCCTGAAGTATGTGTTGGGGCTGTAGTACCTCCTGTACCAGTAGTAGTAACGGTATATAATTTACCGCCACTGCTAACTTGTTGGCCTATTGTAGTGTAAACAGCTGACGCAGTCCAAGGCGTTCCAATAATTACTGTTGGTGCTACGCTATAACCTCCAACAGTAGTTGGGTTGCCTATATGAACTAATGCACCTCCATTTTTTCCTCCAAAGCCTGTTTTGTAGGCTGCACCACTACTATTTCCTCCCGAACCACCGGTAACTGATAATAAAGTAGTTGGTGTAGCTGAGATAAAAGAAGTTGTTCCTCCGTTTCCTCCATAACCAGCACTTGAACTGGTTCCGCCTCCTGTTCCTCCAGCTCCAATAGTAACGGTATAAACTTGACCAGGAACAACAGTTACTGATTTTTGTTTTACATAGTTACCACCAGCTCCACCACCACCAGAATATAGATTAGGAGAACTACTAGCGCCCGCACCGCCACCGCCACCGCCCCAGGCTTCCACCTGAACGGAGGTCACGCCAGCAGGACAAGTCCATGTGGTAGAAGTTGTAGTTGAAAGACTAGTAACATTTTGTCCCCAACTGGCATTACTTCCTAACAGCAAAAATAACATGCTGCATAGAAAATACATGTACCCTGATTTGTTAAATAATAATTTTTTCATAAATAATAATGGTTTAATTAATAGGTTGCTATATTATATTGATTAAAAGTATTTTTAAAAATAAATAATTTCAATCGATATAGTTTACAAATTAAAAAATTTTTTACACAATCAAAGTCCTAAAATAGAGTAAAATTGTACAATATCTAGTTTCAATAGCAATAGTTTCAAATAATTTATTAATCAAACAGATTATATTTTTTTCAAAATGGAAGAAATTAATATTTAGGTTTTCAAAATTGATTTTAAACAAGTTAGCCGTTTTTATACTATAGAAATTTTAAAATAAATTATTTCTTTTAAACGTAGATTTTTTTGTTTTATTTATTAAATTAACTTTGCTAAATCATAATTTTATCATGACTTATTATACTATGAAAACAAAATTCTTACTTGTATTTGTCTTGTTTTTTTTATCCTCAATGCAAGCGCAGCAAAAGCCCTATTTAGACCAATCCAAACCTATTGAAGCGCGTATTGATTTATTGATGAAACTGATGACTTTGGAAGAAAAAGTAGGTCAAATGAATCAATACAACGGATTTTGGGAGGTGACTGGTCCTGCGCCAAAAGGAGGCGATTCAGGAATTAAATATGAGCAACTGAGAAACGGATGGGTGGGTTCGATGCTGTCTGTTAATGGCGTAAAAAATGTAAAAACGGTTCAAAAAATTGCGGTAGAAGAATCCCGATTAGGAATTCCATTGATTATCGGATTGGATGTAATTCATGGGTATAAAACGATAAGCCCAATTCCTTTAGCAGAAGCCGCTAGTTGGGATTTAGAAGCCATAAAAAAATCGGCACAAGTTGCCGCAGATGAAGCATCAGCATCTGGAATTAATTGGACTTTTGGCCCAATGATAGACATCACTCGTGATGCCCGTTGGGGTAGAGTTATGGAAGGTTCTGGTGAAGATCCTTTTTTAGGAAGTAAAATTGCCGAAGCACGTGTAAAAGGTTTTCAAGGAGATAAAATAGAAGACTTATTGAAGGTCAATACAGTTGCGGCTTGTGCCAAACATTTTGCTGCCTATGGTTTTGCTGAAGCAGGAAGAGAATATAACACGGTAGATATTAGTAATGCAACACTTTATAATGTTGTTTTGCCGCCATTTAAAGCTGCCAAAGAGGCTGGAGTTTGTACTTTTATGAATTCTTTTAATATTTTAAATGGAGTTCCCGCAACTGGGAATACATTTTTGCAAAGAGCTATTTTAAAAGGGCAATGGAAATTCGACGGATTTGTTGTTTCCGATTGGGGTTCGATTCGTGAAATGGTAAATCATGGTTTTGCCAAAGATGCTGCTGATGCCACTGCAAAAGCGATTATTGCTGGTTCCGATTTGGATATGGAATCGCATTATTATGTAACAGAGTTGGTCAATTTAGTAAAATCGGGAAAAGTAAAGGAAAGCTTGGTAGATGATGCTGTTAGCAGAATTCTTCGGATTAAATTTGAATTGGGTTTGTTTGATGATCCCTATAAATATTGCAATGAAGCCAGAGAAAAAGCAGTAATTGGAAGCAAAGCCAATAATGATGTTGTTTTAGATATGGCAAAAAAATCCATTGTACTTTTAAAAAATGACAACAACTTACTACCATTAAAAAAATCTGGACAAAAAATAGCCTTGATTGGCGCTTTGGCAAATGATAAAAATAGCCCGCTAGGAAGTTGGCGTATTGCAGCTGATGACAATTCTGCAGTTTCCGTTTTAGAAGGAATGCAACGGTATAATGGAAATCAGCTGACTTTTGAAAAGGGAACCGATATAACCATTGGTAAAACTTCATTTGTAGATGAATTGATTTTCAATACAACCGATACAAGCGGATTTGAAGCCGCTAAAAATGTTGCTAAAACAGCTGATGTTGTGGTTTTGGTTTTGGGCGAACATGGATTCCAATCTGGGGAATCTAGAAGCAGAACCAATTTGGATTTACCAGGTAATCAACAAGAACTATTAGAAGAAATTTATAAAATAAATCCGAATATTGTTTTAGTTTTAAACAATGGACGGCCGCTATCCATTCCTTGGGCTGTCGAAAAAATTCCTGCTATTATAGAAGCGTGGCAGTTGGGAACTCAAGCCGGAAATGCAATAGCCCAAGTACTTTATGGCGATTACAACCCGAGTGGAAAATTGCCTATGAGTTTTCCAAGAAATGTAGGTCAATGCCCTATTTATTACAATAATTTCAACACAGGAAGACCTGTTAATTCTGAAAATAATGTGTTTTGGTCACATTACTCGGATGTTGAAAAAACGCCCTTATTTCCTTTCGGATTCGGATTGAGTTATACTACATTTGAATATAAAAATCTTAAATTAAATAAAAAAGAATTTGCCAAAGGCGAATCAGTACAAATTTCGGTTGAGATTACCAATTCTGGAAATTATGATGGAAAAGAGGTATTGCAATTGTATATACATGATGTTGTTGCGAGTATAGCTCGGCCTGTAAAAGAACTAAAAGGATTTGAATTAATCGAATTGAAAAAAGGTGCAACTAAAACAGTCACTTTTACATTGAACGAAAAAGAATTGGGATTTTATAACAATGAAGGTACTTATTTAGTAGAACCCGGCACATTTAATATTATGGTGGGCGGAAGTTCCGATAAAGGTATAGAGACCAGATTTGATTTGAAGTGATTTAATAATTGAATTGTAATCGATTTAATCAAAAATAATTCACTCCAAATGAAGTTTATTTTCTTAAATATCTAATAAAATTGATCAATTCATCAATAGTACCTTTACGGATAAAAAATATTTATTTCAATAAAAATACCCCAAAATAGTGTTTGCTTTTTTGGGGTATTTTAGATTAATTTTAATTTTTTTTTATAATTCTAAAGCTTTTTTAACATCACCATGCATTAATAATTCTAATGGGTTTTCCAAAGCTTCTTTAACAGCTACCAAGAAACCAACCGACTCACGACCGTCAATAATTCGATGGTCATAAGAAAGAGCGACATACATCATAGGATGTATTTCTACTTTACCATTTACCGCAATTGGACGTTCAATAATGTTGTGCATTCCTAGAATTCCTGATTGTGGCGGATTGATAATTGGAGTAGATAACATACTTCCAAAAACACCACCATTAGTAATAGTAAATGTTCCACCGGTCATATCATCCACAGTGATTTGTCCATCACGAGATTTAATGGCTAATCGTTTAATTTCAGCTTCAATTCCACGGAACGTTAATAACTCTGCATTTCGAACTACAGGAACCATCAATCCTTTTGGCCCAGACACTGCAATAGAAATATCGCAGAAATCATAAGCTGTTTTATAATCGCCATCAATCATCGAATTCACATCAGGAAACAAAGCTAAAGCTCTAGTAACCGCTTTGGTGAAAAACGACATATATCCTAATCCTAAACCTCCGTGTTTTGTTTTGAACGCATCTTTATATTCATTACGAATCATATTGATTGGTGTCATGTTGACTTCATTGAAAGTGGTTAACATCGCCGTTTCATTTTTAGCCGCAACCAATCTTTCGGCTACTTTACGACGCAACATAGATAGTTTTGTTGTTTCAGAACCACGAGTTCCGCCAGTTGGAGTTCCCATAGATGGTGTTGCATTTACTGCGTCGTCTTTGGTAATTCTGCCGCCTTTTCCAGTGCCAACAACATCTGTTGGTTGGATATTTTTTTCGTCTAATATTTTTTTAGCTGCCGGAGAGGGCGCTTGAGTAGCATACGTTTTTTCGGCAACAGAAACTGCTTTAACTTCAGCTTTTGGAGCTTCTGTTTTTACGGGTTCAGCTTTTGGACTTTCCGACTTTTGACTTTCGACTGAAGTTGGTTTTGCAGCGCTCGTATCAATTAAACAAACTACAGCACCAACGGCAACAGCATCGCCCTCTTCTGCTTTGAGGGTAATAATACCGCTTGCTTCTGCTGGTAATTCCAGAGTGGCTTTGTCAGAATCTACTTCTGCAATCGCTTGGTCTTTTTCTACATAATCGCCATCTTTTACTAACCAAGTCGCTATTTCAACTTCTTTAATTGATTCTCCCGGTGATGGGACTTTCATTTCTAAAATCATTGTTATTATTTTAAATTATGAATTTTATATATTATTTATTGTCGTTTTCTTTTATTATTTGCTCTATTTGAAAATGTAATTCTGGGATTTCTTGTGTGATTATGTTCCAAATAGTTTCATAATCTACTCCTTGATAATGATGAATAATTTTATCTCTTAATTTAGCCATGTAACTCCAAGGAACGGAATTATATTTTAATCTAAAATCTTGATTCAAATTTTTAGTTGCTTCACCAATTATCTCTAAAGCTCTCGTTATAGCTCTTTTTAGAGTTTCATCGTTATAAAAATCTTCTTCATCTAACTTTTCAACTATAGTTTGAATGTACTTTATTTCAATAAAAATGTGCTTAATGAATTCTATTTCATCAGATTTCGACATAATTTACTTCTTTTAAAATATGAGGTCCAATAAATTCACTTAATCCTTTTTTGGAAACAATATCAATTTTATTGTTTTTAAAGAGATTCTCTAATAAATCGCAAAAGTCAATAAAATTTTTTAACGTTTTCTTTTCTTTTAAAATATCTACCAAAAAATCAATATCACTTTCCTCCGTTTGCTCACCGCGAACATAAGAACCAAACAAACCAATCTCTGTAACACCAAAACTTTTAATTGTTTCCTTGTTATCTTGTATGGTTTTAAATATGTCTTGTTTGGTTAGCATTTTATAATGTTTTCAAGTCTATTTTCTCTAATCTTTATTCTATTCTCTCCTAAATCTATCTAAATAAATTTTTATCAAAAACCATTCGAATTGCATCGGCGTGACGTCTTCTGTCACGCGTGCTGCTTCCTGCTGCTGGTGCTGCGTATGCTTTAAGCGATGCTAATCTCCATTTTACTAAATTAAAATTCATCAACATATAGCTGTAAGCTCCCATGTTTTTAGGTTCTTCTTGTGCCCAAACGAAATCATCGGCATTTGGATAGCTTGCAATAATAGCTTTCAACTGCTCTACTGGCAACGGAAATAACTGCTCAATTCGAACCAAAGCTACATCATTTCTTTCTAAATTTTCTCTTTCTACAAATATATCGTAATAGAATTTACCGGTACAGAAAACTACTGTTTTTACTTTTTTCTTATCTACTGAACTATCATCAATTGTTTCTTGAAATTGACCATTGTATAAATCTTCTTGTGTGGAAACACACAATGGATGGCGCAACAAACTTTTAGGGGAAAACACCACTAAAGGTTTACGGAAATTCGTTTTCATTTGTCTTCGCAACAAGTGGTAGAAGTTGGCAGGCGTGGTACAATCGGCAACGTACATATTATGACGCGCACACAATTGTAAATAACGCTCCATTCTGGCCGAAGAGTGTTCTGCTCCTTGTCCTTCATATCCGTGAGGTAATAAAAGAACTATTCCGTTTTGGTTGTTCCATTTGTCTTCTCCACAAGAAATGTATTGGTCCAACATGATTTGACAACCATTTGAGAAATCTCCAAATTGCGCTTCCCAAATCGTTAGTGTTTTTGGCGATGCTAAGGCATATCCGTAATCAAAACCTAAAACTCCGTATTCTGACAATAGCGAATTGTAGATTTGGAAACTACCTTTGCTGTTTTTTAATGTGTCTAAAAGAATTACTTCTTCTTCACTGTCTTCTACTTTAACTACAGCATGACGGTGTGAAAACGTCCCTCTTTCAACATCTTGTCCTGAAACACGAACATTATATCCTTCATATAAAAGTGACCCATAAGCCAACGTCTCTGCCGTTCCCCAATCGATAACATTGTTATCATACATGGTTTTTCTATCCGTAACAATTTTAGAAATTTTGTTGATGAATTTTTTATCCGATGGCAACGTTGAAACCACTCCGATGATTTCGTCCAATTGTTTTTTATCAAATTTAGTATTGACTTTTTGAAGCATCACATCATCTGAAACTTGGACATAACCTTGCCATTCATCTTGCATAAACGGTTTGATAACCGTTAAACTTTTCTTACGAGAAGCTTCTAAATTTTGATCTAAATTGGATTTATAATCGTTTTCAATTTTTGTTAAATAAGCCGCATCAACTATTCCAGAGGTAATTAATTTCTCTGCATAAATATCTCTAGGATTTTTATGACGAGCGATGATTTTGTATAAAACAGGTTGCGTAAAACGAGGTTCATCCCCTTCGTTATGACCGTATTTTCTATATCCTAACAAATCAATAAAAACATCTCGACCAAACTCCATTCGGAAATCTAAGGCAAACAACATAGCGTGAACGACAGCTTCAGCATCATCAGCATTAACATGAAGTACAGGCGACAAAGTTACTTTAGCCACATCGGTACAATACGTTGATGAACGCGCATCTTGGTAATTGGTAGTAAAACCAACTTGATTATTGATTACAATATGAATTGTCCCTCCGGTTCTGTAACCGTCTAACTGAGCCATTTGAACAATTTCGTATACAATTCCTTGCCCGGCTACTGCTGCATCTCCGTGAACGGCAATTGGCAATACCTTAGAGAAATCATTTGGAAAATGACGGTCTTGTTTAGCTCGGGAAATCCCTTCAATAACCGCTCCAACAGTTTCTAAATGCGATGGGTTAGGAGCTAAATTAAGATTGATTTTTTTACCTGATGCTGTTGTTCTTTCAGAAGTTAAGCCCAAATGGTATTTTACGTCACCATCAAAGTATTCTTGATCGTAATCTTTACCGTCAAATTCTGAGAATATATCTTGTGTATTTTTGCCAAAAATATTAGCTAAAATATTCAATCTTCCTCTATGTGCCATTCCCATAACGAAATGTTCCACACCTTTTTCAGCAGCAGCTTCAATAACAGCGTCTAAAGCCGGAATAATACTTTCACCACCTTCAAGTGAGAAACGTTTTTGTCCCACATATTTGGTGTGCAAAAAGTTTTCAAAAGAAACCGCTTCGTTTAATTTTCCTAGAATATTCTTTTTTTGATTTGCATCAAAACTTGGTAAGTTATCATTGACATTCAATTTATTTTGAATCCATTGAATAACTTCTGGCTTTCTCATATACATGTATTCTATGCCAATATGTTGACAATACACGTTTTTAAGATGAAAGATAATATCTTTTAAAGTAGAGGGTAGTTTTCCTAATAATTTAGCGGCATCAAAAATCGTATTCAAATCGGCATCAGAAAGACCGAAGTTTATCAAATCTAAGGTTGGTTCGTAGGTTCTTCTGTCTCTGACCGGGTTGGTTTGCGTGAATAAGTGACCTCGTGTTCGGTAACCTTCAATCAGTTTTAATACATTAAATTCTTTTTGAAGTTTTTCTGAAACTTTTCCATTATCTGTTGAATTGGCTGCGAAATTTGCAATTTGAGCTCCTGCATTTTCTTCATTAAATGTTTCTATTCCAAAGTCAAAACCTTGAAAAAATGCTCTCCAACTTGGCTCAACAGCATCTGGATTTTGAGTATATTGTTCGTATAAATCGGCAAAAAATTGAGTGTGTGCAGCGTTTAAAAAGGAAAACCTATCCATATTTATATATATAAGTACTCTTGTAGTTAAAAATTAGTGCAAAAGTAAAATATTTATAACAATCTTTCAATGTTTTTGTTACTTTTATCTCGCTAAATAAATATATGTGTTGGTATGAAAACGAATTCTATAAAAAATTTAACAATAGTTCTATCCATTTTCTTTTTTATCGGTTTGAGTTTTTGTGTACATGGACAACAAATTGATCAAAAGACACAAAAAAGTGATTTTTGGAATCATGTCCGACTAGGTGGCGGATTTGGCCTAAGTTTAGGATCAGGATTTACGGATATTACTATTGCTCCAAGTGCCATTTACAATTTTAATCATTTTGTTTCATTAGGCGCAGGGTTGCAAGGAAGTATTGTTTCTCAGAGAGATTATTATAGTTCTGGAATTTATGGTGCCAGTATCATAACACTTTTCAACCCCATTGATGAAGCGCAACTATCATTAGAATTAGAACAAGTTCGAGTGAATAACACCTATAGGAATCCAACAACAGGTACTTTAAAAGATAATTTTTGGAACACCGGATTATTTGTAGGCGCTGGATACCGTATGGAAAATGTTACCGTAGGCATGCGCTACAATCTTTTGTTTAACAAAGATAAAAACGTGTATAGCGATGCTTTGATGCCTTTTATTAGGGTGTATTTTTAATTTTATGAAATGATTCTGACAGGATTAATATTGACAACTAAACCAAAACTCCATCCATTCTCTTTTTAAAATCAACAAAGAAACTTGCTCTAGTAATTTCATTATATCCGCACTTCCAATTTTTTCAATTCATCTTCAAAATCAACTTCTGTTAATTGTATATATTTACAGAATACAAATAACAGTTGGCAAGTTGATTTCGGTAAACTATTCAATATTTTAAAAGTAAAAAAGCAGTAATCAAATTCGTTAATCTGTCAATTAATGAATTATTTATAAAAACTGATAATAATATTAGTGGAGTCCAGAACCCACTCTAATAAACGGGGAGTATTCTGAAAAGCCAAACGAGTAGGAAACATTAATCAAAAAAAAAATGAAAAAAATATTTAAAACCTTAGTTTTTGGAATGTTGTTTTTTGCAAGTTTAAATTTATTCTCGCAATCTTCTGCTTTATCTAAAAATAACAATTCACAAAAAACTACTACTAATAAAGCGAGTCTTAAATGGAACTATAGTGGGACATTAAGTAAATATCCCATTAAAGCTTATATTAATTATGGAGAAGGAACGAATTCGACTGGATCTGGAGCTCTTCAGGTGCCGATTACGGGTTATTATTTTTACGAATCTCAAAATACAAAAATATCTTTTCGGGGCTCTTGTAACGGAGCTGGAATAATTTATTTTGTTGCTAAAACAAGTGATGGTGATGAAACTTTTGATGGACAATTTGTAGAAAGTATGCTGGAAGATTTCACAGGTACTTGGGAAAAAAATGGGAAAACTCTAAATTTCAAATTAAAAAGTAGAAGATAAAATATATATTTTAATAATTACAAGCAAAGGGTTATTTATACTTACTGCGAAACCAAACCTTCATCCATTCCCGTTTTAAAATCAAGAAAGCTACTTGTTGGGACAATTCCATTATATCCGAACCATCTAATTGCTTTACTTGATCTTCAGGAACATCTACAATATATAATAAGCTCAAATATTCGGCAAATTTGTACTGAATTAATCGGTAGATTTTTTCATGAAGTTGGGCTTTCAACTCTTCTGGCAGAATATTAAGTGACAAATCTATCGGTTCATTAGCAAAATTAAAATCCTTATTCAACTGCTCTATTAGTTTTTGATATAAATTTTCTTTTTCGGCTTCAGAGAGCAAATTATCAGTTGATATTGGCGCGATGAAACTAGACATTACGATTCATTAAATTTTCTCCAAATTTTCGTAATAGTTCTTTTTTATCATTTGAAATATTCATTTGTTCCAGGGTGTCAAATGCCTTGAAAGTATATTCTTCAATAGCCACTTGTGTCGCCTCGGAAGCTCCTGTTTGATTGAAGATTTCTTTTACAAAATCAATTTTATTAGTATTTTCTGTCGGTTGAATGGAAAACAAATGCAATAGTCGGTCTTTTTCTTCGGATGAACCAAATTCGATAGCTTTCAAATATAAATAGGTTTTTTTGTTTTCAATAATGTCACCACCCACTTGTTTTCCGAAAGTTTCAGGATTACCAAAAGCATCCAAATAATCGTCTTGCAATTGGAAGGCAATACCGAGATTTAAACCAAATTCGTAGATTAAATTTCCATTTTCAGCAGTAGTTTCTGCCACAATAGCACCCATTTTCATAGCAGCTCCAACCAAAACAGCCGTTTTGTACTGAATCATTTTTAGATATTCTGGAATCGTAACATCGTCTCTAGTTTCAAAATCGACATCATACTGTTGTCCTTCACAAACTTCTAATGCCGTTTTACTAAACAATTTTGCTAATTCTCTAAAGATTTTTGGTTCATATTCTTCAAAATGTTGGTACGCTAAAATTAGCATTGCATCCCCCGAAAGAATTCCAGTGTTAATATTCCATTTTTCATGAACGGTATCGTTACCGCGTCGCAAAGGCGCATCATCCATAATATCATCATGCACTAACGAAAAATTATGAAAAACTTCAATAGCCGTGGCAGCTGCTAATGCTATTTTACAATCCACATCAAAAACTTCAGTAGCCATTAAAGTTAATATGGGACGCATTCTTTTTCCGCCCAAATGAAGAATATATTCTATGGGTTCATAGAGATTTTTCGGCTCTTTGTTTAAATGTAATTCCGAAAAATAATCTGAAATATGTTCTTGATAATGAGATATTGAATGCATTTTTTTGTTTATGAGTTTATGAGTTTAAGAGTTTAGAAGTTTAGCTTTTCGAAACTCGAAAATATTTGCTTTTACAAAAATAGATTTTTTTTATTACTTCAACCTAAACTTCTAAACACTTTTATGAACTTATAAACGTAACTTAAATGTTAAATTTATGTAAATACTTTGGAAACGTATTTAGTATTTAAAGTTTCCAAAGTATCTTTGTGCTCGAAAAAGGCATACTATGAAAGACAAAATAATGTCCAAAGCGAGTTATTTATTCTTAAAACTTGGTTTTAAGAGTGTTACTATGGATGATATTGCCTATGAGATGTGCATTTCAAAGAAAACAATTTACAAGTACTTTTGCAATAAAGAGATTTTAATTGAAGAGAGTACAGCAATGGTACATGATGAAATTCATAATATTATAGAACAAATTGTTTCGAAAAATCACAATGCAATTGAAGAAAATTTCGAAATCCGAAAAATGTTCAAAGAGATGTTTAAATCGGCAGACACATCGCCAATTTATCAAATGAAAAAACATTATCCTGAAATCTATGCCAAAATAATATCGCGCGAAATGGAAGAATGCAATATTCTTTTTAAAAAAAATATTGAAAAAGGAATCGAACAAGGATTGTACCGAAAAGAAATTGGTGTGGAAAATTATATGAAATTTTATTACACTTTAATTTTTGGTATCAAAGAACAAATTAGCTCCGAAAAAGAAGGGCAAAAAATAGAATTAGAAATATTAGAATACCACACTAGAGCAATGGCAACCGCTAACGGAATTTTAGAACTCGAAAAACAATTACAAAATTACAACCACTAATGAAAAAACTTTTTTTAATTCCTTTATTTGTTTATAGTATAACGATACATTCGCAGATAATTAAACAAAACTATAATTTTAGTTTAGAACAAGCTATTTCTTATGCTTTAACTAACAATAGAAACGAAATTAATGCTGGCAGAGACATTGAAATGGCCAAAAAGAAAAAATGGGAAACTACCGCAATGGGCTTGCCCCAAATAATTGGAGCTGTTAATTATCAAGACAATTTTAAGTTACAAACTTCTCTTTTGCCAGCAGAAATTTTTGGTGGACCTAAAGGTGAATTTGCCGAAGTTACTTTTGGAACCAAACACAATGGTGGTGGTGGTTTGTCAATGAGTCAATTAATTTTTGATGGCTCTTATTTGGTTGCACTTCAGGCGTCTAAAACGTATCTCAAGTTTTATGAAAATTATAAAGTAAAAACCGATACTGACGTTAAAGAATTGATTGTTAATGCCTATGGAAATGTTTTATTGGCGGATGAAAGTGCTCAAATTCTTCAAAAAAACAAAGCTATTTTAGAAAAAACTCTTTTTGATACGGATCAAATCTATAAAAATGGCCTTATAGAAGAAGAAAATGTGGAACAATTAAAAATCACATTATCTTCGGTTATTAGCAATTTAAACTATGTAACCCGATTGAAAGACATTAGCTTAAAAATGTTAAAAGTTAATTTAGGAATAGATATTGATTCCGATTTGGCTTTAACTGATAAACTAGATGTTCTTACTCAAATGAATATTGATCTAGCATTAAAAAGTACTGAATTCAATGTTTCGAGTAACATTAATTATATTATTTCAAAGACTTTTGTAGATCAACGAAGTTTAGAATTAAAGCTTCAAAAAAGCAAAGCGTTACCAACTTTGGCAGCGGGTTTGAATTATGGATACAATTCCTTCGGGAATACATTTAATTTTTTCAATTCAAGCCAACGTTATTTTAATTATTCTAATCTTGGTATGAGTTTGAATGTACCTATATTCAGCAGTTTTGCTAGAAGTGCTAGAACACAACAAGCCAAAATTGCCTTAGAAAAAGCCAAGACCGATTTGACTGAAACCGAACAAAAATTAAAATTAGCATATCAAAATGCAAAAAGTGATTATGAATTTAGTGTAGAACAATTCAATAGTTCTAAAGAAAATTTAAAATTAGCAGAGCGCATCGAGAAAAAGCAAGAAATCAAATTCAAAGAAGGACTTTCCAGCAGTTTTGATTTTACTCAAGCGCAACGTCAATTATACACTTCACAGCAAAGTTATTTGCAAATTATGGTCGATGTAATCAACAAAAAAGCAGCCCTAGAAAAAGTAATCGGAACTAAATAATAAACTCATAAAACCAATAAAAATGAAGAGAATAATCACAATACTTACACTTTCATTAGTTCTTTTTTCTTGTTCAAAGAAAGAAAGTACAGCAACTATTGACGATTTAATCAAATCAAAAAACACCAAAGAACTTCAAGCAAAAAAAGCTTTAATTCAAGCTGATTTAGCAAAAATTGACGATGCTTTAGCAACATTAGATGTAAAAAAAGACGAAGCATTAGTTTCAGTTTTAGAAGTTAACGATACTACTTTTACTCATTATCTTGATGTGCAAGGAAATGTAAATACCAAAGAGAATATTTTGGTGCAACCAGAATTTCAAGGTACTCTTGTTACATTAAATGTAAAAGCAGGTCAAAGAGTTTCTAAAGGTCAAGTATTAGGGCGAGTGGACGATGCAGGATTAAGTCAGCAAGTTGCTAGTTTAGAAAATCAATATGCCTTAGCAAAAACTACTTTTGAGCGCCAAAAAAATCTTTGGAATCAAAAAATTGGTTCTGAAATACAATATTTACAAGCACAAACGCAAATGGTTTCTGCGCAAAGAGGAGTTGCCCAAATCAAAGCACAATTAGCTAAAACGATTATTAAAGCTCCTTTTAGCGGAACTATTGATGATGTATTTGTAGAAAAAGGACAAGTTGTTGCTCCAAGTCCACAAGGATTAATGCGTATTGTAAATTTAGGAAATATGTATGTTTCTACAACCGTACCCGAAAGCTATATTGGAAAATTAAAAGTGGGCACCGAAGTAGATGTTTACCTAACTTCTTTAGGAAAAACTTACAAAGGAAAAGTCCGCCAAGTGGCTAGCTTTGTAAACCCAACAAATAGAAGTTTCGGAATTGAAGTAAGCGTTCCAAATCCGGAGAATTTATTACGCCCAAATCAAGTTGCTAAACTTAAAATTACCGACTATGTAAATACAAAAACTATTGTGGTTCCTACAATCGTGGTTCAAGAAGATAGTAAAGGAGATAAATTTGTATTTATTGCAACTCAAATAAATGGAAAAAAAGGTGTTGCCAAAAAAGTGATTGTTACAATAGGAAAATCATCTGATAATGTAACTGAAATTTTAAGCGGTTTAGCACCAAATGATGTTATCGTTACGGAAGGTGTAAATACGATTTCTGATGGAATGAAGTTGAATTTCTAAATGAGTTTAGGTGGGTTATGGGTTTAGGAGGTTTAGTCCTAAACTTATCTAAACCTTTACTAAACCTCCTAAACTTATCTAAACCTTTTTATATGAAAACATATTCTTTTGAAAAATTGATTGTTTGGCAAAAAGCAAGAAAATTAGCGGTCGTTATTTACAAAACCACTAGAGAATTTCCGAAAGATGAATTATTTGGAATGACAAGTCAAATGCGCAGATGTAGTATTTCAATACCATCAAATATTGCAGAGGGCTCTGGAAGACAAAATCCTAAAGACAAAGCAAGGTTCACAGAAATAGCATATTCATCAGCATTAGAGTTACTAAATCAATTAATTATTTCAATAGATTTAGAATACATATCAGAAGAAAATTATTTAAAAATAAGAATCGAAATTGAGGAAATAACTTATATGTTAGATTCTCTTCGCAAATCACAATTGAAAAGTGTAGATGGGGTAAGTTAAGAAAGGTTATGCGTTTAGAAAGGTTTAGTAAAAGTTTGGTTTTTCTAAACCTTCTAAACCTTCTAAACCCTCTAAACCTTTCTAAACCCTCTAAACCTTTTCTAACCATTCTAAACTAAAAAAAATGAGTCATCAAAACAAAGAATTCAGTATATCAAGTTGGGCTGTAGACAATAGAGTTACAGTTTATATTTTGACACTATTAATTGTAGTATTGGGTATAACTGCGTACGTTACAATGCCACGTGAAGATTTTCCAGAAATAATTGAAAATAAAGTATACATCTCGTCTGTTTTTCCTGGAAATTCAGCTGAAGATGTTGAAAAATTAGTTATTAAACCACTCGAAAAAGAATTTAAAAACATCAGTGGTGTTGGAAAAATAACGTCAAGTTCCTTCCAAGATTATGGTATGATTGTAGTTGAATTTGACGACAAAGTAAAAATTGAAGAAGCTAAAACCAAAATCAAAGATAAAGTTGATTTGGCAAAAGCCGATACCGATTGGCCTAATTTGGATAACGGGAGTAAAGTAGAACCGAGTGTTTTTGAATTGAATATTTCGGAAGAAGTACCTATTTTAAACATCAATTTACAAGGAGACTACACCACTCAACAACTTAAAAAATATGGAGAGCTACTTCAAGATGATATTGAAGAAGTGCCTCAAGTGAAAAAAGTAGATATTCTTGGTGTTGACGATAAAGAAGTTGAAATAGCTGTAGATATTTATAAAATGACGGCAGCTCAAGTAACTTTTGATGATATTCAAAATGCCGTTAAATATGAGAACATGACTCTTTCTGGAGGTAATTTAATCTCACAAGGTTCTAGAAATAACATTAGAATTGTGGGTGAAATTAAAGATCCAAAAGAGTTAGAAAATATTGTTGTAAAATCTTATGGAGGAACAGTCTATCTTAAAGATATTGCTGTAGTGAGTTTTAAAGAAAAGGAAAAAACGACTTTCGCTCGTGAAAAAGGAACTGAAGTGGTTATGCTTAACGTAAAAAAACGTTCGGGCGAAAACATGATTTCTGCCATTGAACAAGTTAAAGAAAAAATTGAAGCGGCACAAAAATCGTATTTGCCCTCCAATTTAAAACTAAAACTTACCAACGATCAATCCTCACGAGTGGAACATGAAGTAGACGAATTGTCAAACCATATTATTTTTGGAATTGTATTGGTAATGATCGTTCTCATGTTTACCATGGGCTTGCGTAATTCGTTATTCGTTGGCGCTGCAATTCCGCTGTCAATGTTAATGGCATTTAGTATTTTATCTGCTTTTGGCTTAACCCTAAACACCATGGTGCTTTTTGGTTTGGTAATGGGATTAGGAATGCTAGTTGATGACGGAATTGTTGTGGTAGATAACGTATTTGCCAATATGAAAAAAGGATTGGGCAGAATTGAAGCTTCTAAAAGAGGAATTGGAGAAATTGCATGGCCAGTAATTTCATCAACTGCCACAACTTTAATGGCATTTTTACCTTTTGCCTTGTGGCCAGGGACAATGGGTAAATTCATGAAGTATTTTCCAATTACATTAACCATCACATTATCGGCTTCTTTATTTGTGGCGATGGTTGTAAATGCTGCTATGACAGGTGGCTCTATGGCTATTGAAGATAAAAATGTAACTAAAAAATCAGCAAAATTATATTCCATTATTTTCACCATTATTGGAGTTGTATTTGTTTTAATAGGAAACATTTATGATTCTAAATTTGCAAAAGCAATAGGGCATTTAGCAATTATTTCATTGGGATTAATGTGGTTATATAAAATCAAATTATACCAATGGACGCAAGACTTTCAACATAGTTTCTTTCCGAAAATGGAAGAAAAATACAAAATCTTTTTAGCAAAAATATTAACCGGAAGAAAAGCTTGGTTTGCGTTAGTTGGAATTATTGGATTGATGTTCTTCTCATTTGTTTTATTAGGGATTTTTCCAAGACAAGTTTTATTTTTTCCAGATAACATTCCAAAACAGGTCATCACTTATATTGAATATCCTCAAGGAACAGCAATTGAAAAAACCAATAATGCGACAAAATTTGTTGAAAACCAAGTGATTTCTGTGATGAAGAAATATATTGATCCCAAAACAAATGAAAATTTCTTAGCAGAATCTATTGTTTCACAAGTAGGTAAAGGTGCCGGAAATCCAAATGTTGATGCTGGTTCGGCCTCGGAAACACCGTTTAAAGGGAAGGTAACCGTAAACTTCTCGGAATTCAAATTTAGACGTGGAGTAAATACAACTGATGTTTTAGAAGAAATTAGGAGTAAAGTTAAAGCAATTGCGGGCGCAAAAGTTACTGTTGAAAAAGACGCTAATGGTCCGCCTGCAGGTTATCCAATTAGTATTCAATTAACAGGAACTGATTATGATGCAATGCTTAAAGAAGCAGACAAAATGATTGCTTTTATTGACGCTAAAAATATCGGAGGAATTGAACGATTGAATGTTGATGTCAACAAAGAAAGTCCCGAATTGGAGGTAAAAGTAGACCGCGTAAATGCTGGTAGTATTGGAGTTTCTACGGGGCAACTTGGATTTAATTTGCGTCGTTCATTATATGGTCAAGAAATTTCTACCTATAAAGAAGGTGACGATGATTACAACATCACCATGCGCATGCAGGACGATCAACGCAAAAATGAAAATGTGTTGTTCAATCAATCATTGACATTTAGAAACCAAAACAATGGTCAAATGGTTCAAGTACCTATTTCTGCAGTTTCTAAAACAGAAACAACAACAACCTACAATCAGATTAAAAGAAAGAATCAAAAGCGTATTATGACGATTTATTCTAATGTTTTGACAGGTTATAATGGTGATGCAATCACTAAACAAATTCAATCCAATTTGAAAGAGTATAATCTTTCAAAAGGAGTTTCATATTCGTTTTCAGGAGTGCAAGAAGAACAAGGAAAAAATCAAAATTTCTTAATGTTTGCTCTTTTTTTAGCTTTAGCAGGAATTACTATTATCATTGTGTTGCAATTTAATTCGGTTTCAAAAACGGTGGTCATTTTATTTACTGTAATTCTAAGTTTTAGTGGGGTTTTCTATGGTTATGTCATTGCCAATATGGATTTCGTAATCTTAATGACGATGATGGGAATTATATCACTTTCTGGAATTGTGGTGAAAAACGGAATCGTATTGATGGACTTCTTTGTATTGTTGTTAGATAAAAAAGTAGCTGATAAACACCTAATAAGTCACGACGATTTAAGTTTGGAAGAAATAAAAGAAGTAATCATCGAATCTGGAAAATCAAGATTACGCCCCGTTTTGTTGACGGCTTTAACCGCAGTTTTGGGATTAATTCCATTGGCAATTGGGTTGAACTTTGATTTCTTCTCCTTAATAACCGACTTGAATCCGCACTTATTTATGGGTGGAGACAACGTAATGTTTTGGGGACCATTAGCATGGACGATCATCTTCGGATTGACTTATGCTACTGTTTTAACTTTAATTATGGTACCCGTAATGTTCTACTTAGTAAAACGAGTAAAATATTATTTAAGAGACAGGCGAAATGCAAGAACAGCACTTGAAGAGTAGTAATTTCAATGTTTAAAAGCAAAAAGGTCCGAAATTTTTCGGACCTTTTTGCTTTTAAACATTGAAATTACTTTAATAGTGAATCCAACTTTTCAACTAATTTATTTTCAGAAGGTCTAGCTGCATCCGCATCAACTACTTTTCCAGAGGGATCAATTAATATAAATCTTGGAATAGAATTAATTCCGAATGCTTTCGTAAAATCAGAATTCCAATCTTTATCTGCAAACAATTGAATGCCACCAAGCGATTTGTCTTTTACAAAGGTTTTCCATTTTTCAAAATCTTTTTGCACATCAATAGAAATACTTATAAAAGCAATATTTTTGCTTTTATATTTTTCTTCTACTTTTTGTAAAAATGGAATTTCTCCACGGCAAGGACCACACCAAGTTGCCCAAACATCAATATAAACATATTTTCCTCTTAAATCTTCCAATTTGGTTTTACCGCCAGCATAATTTACATAATCAAATGAAGGAGCTGCAGTATTATTTAATTTTTGTTGCTCTTGCTTTTGTTTAAAATACATTTTCATTTCAAACAATTCTTGTTGCATTGCTTTCTTTTGTAGGGATACAAAATTAGTGTCATAGCTTCCTTTTTCAAGTTTTGCAATCGCATTATTTTGTTTTTCGTCTATTTTTTTATTAAAATATTCAGATGTTGATGCTAAGAGTTCATCATAATTAAAATCACTTTCTACACGAATTTTATCGGCTAAATAATTGTTTTCTAATGCACCTTTTCCGCTATATTGAATTGTTTTGTCAAATTCCTTAGCATCCATTTTTAAAGATAAATCATAGCCGTTTTTCAAATACAAATCGGTGTATTCATGTCCGTCATATAGTTGGTACATTCCTTCTTTAATGTCAAATGAAGAAGCAAAATGCCCACCAGTTCCCACTTTAATTTCTTTAACAATAATGGCATTGTTTTTAATAAATAGAATATCGCCATTTCGATTAGCCACATCCGCTTGAAACCTCATTACATTATCCTGCCCAAAGCTTATATTTGAGAGTATAAGAGCAAATAAAAAGAATCCTAATTTTTTCATAGCATATTGATTTAAATTAATAATCAAATATAGTTAAATTTATTTATCGGTATTTATGGATTAAGAAAATATTTAGTGTTTATTTCGGTTGAAGTTTTTTACTTTTGCACCTGAGACCTATGGTCGAATAGAATCTAATATAAAAATTTACTCCAAATGTATAGAAGTCATAATTGTGGTGAACTAAATGCTTCCCATGTAAATCAAGAAGTAACCTTAGCGGGTTGGGTACAAAAATCAAGAGACAAAGGATTCATGAATTGGGTGGATTTGCGTGATCGTTATGGAATAACACAGTTATTATTTGACGAAAGTCGTTCTGAAAAAACAGTTTTTGAATTGGCTAAAACGCTTGGGAGAGAATTCGTAGTTCAAGTAAAAGGAACCGTTATTAAGCGTGAAGCCAAAAATAAAAATATCCCAACAGGTGAAATTGAAATTTTGGTTACTGAAATGACTATACTTAATGCTTCATTAACTCCTCCATTCACAATTGAAGATGAAACAGATGGCGGTGAAGATATCCGAATGAAATACCGTTATTTAGACATTAGAAGGAATCCTGTGAAAAACAGTTTGTTATTCCGTCATAAAGTAGCACAAACAGTTAGAAATTACCTTTCGGATTTGGATTTTTGTGAAGTTGAAACGCCTTATTTGATTAAATCTACTCCAGAAGGTGCGAGAGATTTTGTGGTTCCAAGTAGAATGAATGAAGGGCAATTTTATGCCTTGCCGCAATCGCCACAAACCTTCAAACAATTGTTGATGGTGGGCGGAATGGACAAATATTTTCAAATTGTAAAATGTTTCCGTGATGAAGATTTACGCGCCGATAGACAACCCGAGTTTACACAAATCGATTGCGAAATGGCATTTGTAGAACAAGAAGATATTTTGAATGTATTTGAAGGATTAACACGTCATTTATTAAAAGAAATAAAAGGAATTGAAGTTGATAAATTCCCAAGAATAACTTACGATTACGCCATGAAAACCTATGGGAATGATAAACCAGATATCCGTTTTGATATGAAATTTGGTGAGTTAAATGAAGTAGCGCAACACAAAGATTTTTCGGTTTTCAATGCGGCTGAATTGGTAGTTGGAATTGCTGTTCCAAATGGCGTCATTTTTACAAGAAAAGAAATCGATGCCTTAATTGACTGGGTAAAACGACCACAAGTGGGTGCCTCTGGAATGGTGTATGTAAAATGTGAAGAAGATGGAACTTACAAATCATCTGTCGATAAATTTTACGATCAAAATGATTTATCCAATTGGGCAAAAATTACAGGAGCAATTGCAGGCGATATGATTTTTGTACTTTCTGGTCCAGCAGATAAAACTAGAACACAACTGTCTGCTTTACGAATGGAATTAGCTACTCGATTAGGATTGCGAAATCCAGCCGAATTTGCACCCTTATGGGTAGTTGATTTTCCATTATTAGAATTGGATGAAGAATCTGGAAGATGGCACGCAATGCACCATCCATTTACTTCGCCAAAACCAGAAGACATGGAATTATTAGCAACCAATCCAGGGAAAGTTAGAGCCAATGCTTATGATATGGTTTTGAATGGAAATGAAATTGGTGGTGGTTCAATAAGAATTCACGACAAAGCTACGCAACAATTAATGTTTAAATATCTAGGATTTACCGAAGAAGAAGCTCGCAATCAGTTTGGATTCTTAATGGACGCCTTCCAATTTGGAGCGCCTCCGCACGGAGGTTTGGCCTTTGGATTAGATAGATTGGTAGCCATTCTGGGCGGACAAGAAACCATTCGTGACTTTATAGCTTTCCCAAAAAATAACTCCGGAAGAGATGTAATGATTGACGCGCCATCAGTAATAGATGATAATCAATTAAGGGAATTACATATAAAAGTTGATTTAAATTAATTTATATCAAATTCGCAATGAACTAAGATACAACTATTTAAAAAGCCATTAAAAGTTGCTTTTTTATTTCATTTCTGATAATAATTCAAATATTTGCCTGAAAATCATTAAATTAGAATTTTAAATTATTGTTATTTTTTAACTTTTTATTAAATTTTTGTTTGCAATGTCAGAAATAAGTATATCTTTGACCATTATTAATAATTATATTACATACAATGCGCACAGGAACAGTTAAATTTTTCAATGAATCAAAAGGTTATGGATTCATTACAGACGATGAAAATGGAAAAGACATTTTCGTTCATGCTTCAGGTATTAAAGCTGAAAACTTAAATGAAGGAGACAAAGTTTCTTTCGAAGAAGAAGAAGGAAGAAAAGGTAAAGTTGCAGCTCAAGTGGTTGTAATCGAAGACTAATATATATAATATTTTGGTTACCTCAATGGCTAAACGCTCTGAAATTTCAGAGCGTTTTTTTTGCATCTCAATTTTTTATTTAGAACAATTTTAAATAAGTAATTTTAAGCTATAAATAAGAAACGTTTAACCTATGATTTTTGTGAATTAAATAATGCAGTGTATATTTGTAAACTAAAAAGTAAAGTGTAAAATTTATTAGCATGCAATCTACCCAACACGATTATTTACCAATTCTAATGCAAGCAGGTTTAGCAATAGGATTTGTTGTGGCAACTATTATTGGATCTAGTTTTCTTGGCCCAAAAAGACATTCCAAAAACAAAGATAAAAATTTCGAATGCGGAATTGAATCTGTAGGTAACGCTCGTATTCCTTTTTCTGTAAAATATTTCCTTGTTGCAATACTTTTTGTTCTCTTTGATGTAGAGGTTATTTTTTTATATCCTTGGGCAGTAAATTTTAAGGAATTAGGAATTGATGGAATGATTAAGATGGTTATTTTTATGTTACTGCTTTTAGTTGGCTTTTTTTATATTATTAAAAAGAAAGCACTAGAATGGGAATAGATTAATTACAACTCAAGCGCAAGCGAACAGTTGAAATAATTATAAATTACGAATTATAAATGAGTGATTCTAAAACAAAAATGGTTGCTCCACCAGAAGGAGTTTCTGGGGAGGGTTTCTTCGCTACTAAATTAAACGATGTTGTCGGATTGGCTCGTGCCAATTCACTTTGGCCTTTGCCTTTTGCAACTTCTTGTTGTGGTATTGAATTTATGGCCACAATGGCATCGCATTACGATTTAGCACGTTTTGGTTCAGAAAGAGTCAGCTTTTCTCCTCGTCAAGCGGATATGTTAATGGTAATGGGAACAATTTCTAAAAAAATGGCGCCTATTTTACGTCAAGTATATGAGCAAATGTCAGAACCTCGTTGGGTAATTTCAGTTGGAGCTTGTGCCTGCTCAGGGGGTGTTTTTGATACGTATTCTGTTTTACAAGGAATTGATAAAGTAATTCCAGTAGATGTTTACGTTCCAGGTTGTCCACCAAGACCAGAACAAATTGTTGACGGCGTAATGCAATTGCAAGAATTAGTAAGAAATGAATCGGTACGCCGAAGAAATTCTCAAGAATATAAAGAATTATTAGCTTCTTATAACCTATAATATGGCTTTAGAAACGGCAAATATAAAAGAAACATTAACTCAAAAATTGGGTAATAAAGTGCTTAATTTCGCAATGAGTAGAGATATTTTTTCTTTTGAAGCAACTCCAAACGCAATTCATGAAGTAATACGAACTTTAAAAGTTGACGAAAATTTAAATTTCCACTTTCTAACCGATTTATGTGGAATTCACTATCCAGATAATGATTCAACTCATCAATTTGCAGTAGTGTATCACTTACATAATTGGGTTGAAAATGTAAGAATTAGAGTTACAACATACTTAAACGGAGAAAATCCAGAAGTAAATACTATTACTGATTTATTTCTTTGTGCCAATTGGATGGAAAGAGAAACTTGGGATTTTTATGGAATTGTATTTACAGGTCATCCACAATTGAAACGTATTTTAAATATGGATGAAATGGTATCTTTTCCAATGCGTAAAGAATTCCCAATGGAAGACAGCGGAAGAACAGATAAAGATGATCGTTTCTTCGGAAGAACAGCAAATAATGGATAATTAACAATGAAAAATTGATAATTATTTAGCACTATAAAAAACAAATTAATAGTTAATTGAAAATTATCAATTAACAATTTTTAATTAAAAATGTCAGACTTATTATTATTACCAGAGCATCGATATGCCAAAGTTATTGAACAAACACGCAACGAAGATGGAAGTGAACTTTCAATATTAAATCTTGGACCTACACATCCAGCTACACACGGTATTTTCCAAAATATCTTATTAATGGATGGTGAACGAATTCTAGATGCAGAACCAACAATAGGATACATTCATCGAGCTTTTGAAAAAATTGCCGAAAACCGCCCCTTTTATCAAGTAAATGTTTTGACAGACAGAATGAACTACTGTTCTTCTCCTATAAACAACATGGCTTGGTGGATGACTGTTGAAAAATTACTAGAAATAGAAGTTCCAAAACGTGCTCAATATTTAAGAGTTATCGTAATGGAATTGGCTCGTATTACTGATCACTTAATCTGTAATTCCATTCTTGGAGTTGATACTGGAGCTTATACCGGATTTTTATATGTTTTCCAATTTAGAGAAAAAGTGTACGAAATCTACGAAGAAATTTGCGGTGCTCGTCTAACCACAAATATGGGTAGAATTGGCGGTTTTGAAAGAGATTGGTCGGAAGCAGCTTTCCAAAAATTAGATACTTTTTTAACTGATTTTCCAGTGGCTTGGAAAGAATTTGAAAACCTTTTTGAGAGAAATAGAATTTTCATTGATAGAACAGTTAACGTGGGACCAATTTCGGCAGAAAGCGCCATGCAATATGGTTTAACGGGTCCAAATTTACGTGCTGCTGGAATTGATTATGATGTTAGAAAAGCACAACCTTATTCTTCTTATGAAGATTTTGAATTTGATGTTCCAGTTGGAAAATCAGGCGATACTTACGATCGTTTTTGTGTCAGAAATGCTGAAGTTTGGGAAAGTATAAGTATTATTAAACAAGCTTTAGCCAATTTACCTGAAGGCCCTATTCATGCTGATGTTCCCGATTACTATTTGCCTCCAAAAGAAGAGGTGTACCACAATATGGAAAGCTTAATTTATCACTTTAAAATTGTGATGGGTGAAGTTCCGGTTCCAGTGGCAGAAATCTATCATCCTGTAGAAGGAGGAAACGGAGAATTAGGATTTTATCTAATAACAGACGGAAGCAGAACGCCATATAGATTACATTTTAGAAGACCTTGTTTTATCTATTATCAAGCGTATACAGAAATGATTAAAGGCGGGATGTTATCCGACGCCATTGTAATATTATCAAGTTTAAATGTAATTGCAGGAGAACTAGACGCTTAATGAATTAAGAAATGGAAAGATCACATATAAAACAAGAGATAAACATAACTGAATCGTTGACGAATCGCATTAATGAATTGATTAGTCATTATCCAGAAGGAAAGCAAAAATCGGCTTTATTACCTGTTTTGCATGAAGTTCAAGATGCTCACAACAATTGGTTGAGTATTGAATTGCAAAATAAAGTAGCCGAAATTCTTCAAATTCAAAATATTGAAGTATACGAAGTTGTAACTTTTTATACCATGTTCAACCAACGTCCCATTGGAAAATTCATGTTTGAATTCTGTCAAACTGCTGCTTGTTGTCAAAATGGAGTTGAAGATTTAATGGATTACACCTGTTCTAAATTAGGTGTAAAATTGGGTGAACCAACACCAGACATGCTATTTGAAGTTCGAGGAGTAGAATGTCTTGGTGCTTGTGGATATGCTCCAATGATGCAATTGGGAGATTTCTACCAAGAGCATTTAACAAAAGAAAAAATCGATCAGTTAATATCTGATTGCAAAGAAGGAAAAATCACTTTACACGATAAATAGTATCATGGGAAGAAAAATATTATTAGACAAAATAAACGTTCCAGGTATTAAAACATTCGAAGTATATCGCAAAGAAGGCGGTTATGCATCTGTTGAAAAAGCCCTAAAAAAAATGACACCTGATGAAGTGGTTGAAGAAGTAAAAACTTCTGGACTTCGGGGTCGTGGTGGTGCTGGCTTTCCTGCCGGAATGAAATGGAGTTTTATAGATAAAAAATCGGGAAATCCAAGGCATTTAGTTTGTAACGCCGACGAATCGGAACCGGGAACTTTCAAAGACCGGTTCTTAATGGAATACATTCCACACTTATTAATTGAAGGAATGATTACCTCAAGTTACGCATTGGGAGCGAACTTATCCTACATTTATATACGTGGAGAATACATGTGGGTCTATAAAATTTTAGAAAGAGCCATTGCCGAAGCAAAAGCTGCGGGATTTTTGGGGAAAAACATATTAGGTTCGGGTTACGATTTAGAACTTTTTGTTCAAATTGGAGCTGGTGCCTACATCTGCGGTGAAGAAACTGCCTTAATTGAAAGTTTAGAAGGGAAACGTGGAAATCCAAGATTGAAACCACCCTTTCCTGCGGTTAAAGGACTTTGGCAAAATCCAACCGTTGTAAATAATGTAGAAACAATTGCTGCAGTGCCTTGGATAGTCAATAATGCTGGTACCGATTATGCTGCAATTGGAATCGGTCGTTCAACAGGAACCAAATTAATATCAGCATCTGGAAATATTAAAAACCAAGGTGTTTTTGAAATTGAATTAGGTTTGTCAGTATACGAATTTATGAATTCCGACGAATATTGTGGGGGAATGCAAACCGATAGACCTTTGAAAGCTCTAGTGCCAGGAGGAAGTTCGGTGCCAATATTACCAGCCAATTTAATTTACAAAACTGCTGCTGGTGAAGATAGATTAATGACCTACGAAAGTCTGTCTGATGGTGGATTTGCAACTGGTTCAATGCTTGGGTCAGGTGGATTTATTGTGTATGATGACCGAGCATGTATAGTTCGTAATACTTGGAATTTTTCAAGATTTTACCACCATGAAAGCTGTGGACAATGTACGCCATGCCGAGAAGGAACTGGCTGGTTAGAAAAAGTATTGTGGAGAATTGAAAATGGTCAAGGTCGCGAAGAAGACATCGATTTGTTGTGGAGCATCCAATCTAAAATTGAAGGAAATACCATCTGCCCATTAGGAGATGCGGCTTCCTGGCCAGTTGCTGCGGCAATTCGCCATTTTAGAGATGAGTTTGAATACCATATTCGTTTCCCAGAAAAAGTTAAAAACAGAGATCACTTTGTTGCAGAGCCTTTTGAAAAAGTAAAGCATTTAATAACAAAGCAAGAAGTTTAAAAATAGTTTCAGGTTTCAAGTTATTTTAGTTTCATGTTGTACAAC
>CANFNV010000020.1 GCA_947448525.1 Flavobacteriaceae bacterium
CCATGATATTAACTCCAGCAGCTCCCAAAGCAGGTCCAACCGGTGGCGACGGGTTCGCAGCACCTCCCTTAACTTGTAGTTTAACTACTTTACTAATTTCTTTAGCCATTTTTTAAGAATTTTACATCTATCAATTGGAAGCGATTGATGCGGTTTATTATATATGTAACAAAAATTATACTTTTTCAACTTGCATAAAACTCAATTCTAATGGTGTTTTTCTTCCGAAAATTTTCACCATAACTTCAAGTTTACGCTTTTCTTCATTAATTTTTTCAATAGTACCATTAAATCCGTTGAATGGACCATCAATTACTTTGACTGTCTCATCAATTTTAAACGGTATGGATTGAGTATCAACATTAACTGCTAGTTCATCAACTTTACCAAGCATTCTATTAACTTCAGACAATCTTAAAGGCACCGGATCTCCACCCTTAACTTCACCTAAAAAACCAATAACTCCTGTTATTGATTTGATAATATGAGGAATTTCACCAGCAAGATTTGCTTCAATCATCACATATCCTGGAAAATAAACTTTATCTTTAGATATTTTCTTTCCATCACGAACTTGTACAACTTTTTCAGTAGGAACAAGAACTTGGGATATGTAATCACTCATTCCAAGTCTGCTAATTTCAGTTTCAATATAGGCCTTAACCTTATTCTCCTGACCACTTACAGCTCTTACAACATACCACTTTTTCACACTATTATCAGCCATGGTATAAATATTATCCTTTAATCAATTTAAAAAATCCAGCAATAGCTCTTGAACAAAGTTCATCAACACCCCATGTAACCATAGCAAATATGATAGAAAAAAGAGCAACAACAATTGTTAATCTCTGTACTTCAGCCCAATCCGGCCAAGTTACATTTGACTTCAATTCTTCAAATGCTTCTGAAAAATAATTTAATACTTTTGACATAATAATGTATTTATTTATTTGCACGGGCGGAGGGATTCGAACCCCCATCAACGGTTTTGGAGACCGCTATTCTACCCTTGAACTACGCCCGTTTCATTAAAAACCAGTGCCGTAAAATACGACACTGGTTTTTTATTTAATTTGAATTTATTCTACGATTTCAGTTACTTGACCTGCACCAACTGTTCTACCTCCTTCACGGATAGCAAAACGCAAACCTACGTTCATAGCAATTGGGCTTAATAAAGCAACATCAATAGTTAAGTTATCACCTGGCATTACCATCTCTATACCTGTTGGTAAAGTAATAACTCCTGTTACGTCAGTTGTACGAACATAGAACTGGGGACGGTAGTTATTATGGAATGGCGTGTGACGACCACCTTCTTCTTTTTTCAAGATATAAACCTCAGCTTTAAATTTAGCGTGTGGCTTAACAGAACCTGGCTTAATAATAACCATACCTCTTTTAATATCTTCTTTAGCAACACCTCTTAACAAGATACCTGCATTATCTCCTGCCTCACCTCTATCAAGGATTTGACGAAACATTTCAATACCGGTTACTGTAGAAGTTAATTTCTCTGCACCCATACCAATGATTTCAACTGGATCTCCTGTATTACAAATACCTGTTTCGATACGACCTGTAGCAACAGTTCCACGACCAGTAATAGTAAATACATCTTCAACTGGCATCAAGAATGGCTTAGCAATATCTCTTACAGGCTCTTGAATCCAATTATCACAAGCTTCCATTAATTCAAGAATTTTTGGAGTCCATGCTGGATCATTATTTAATCCACCTAAAGCAGAACCTTGAATAACTGGTCCATTATCTCCATCATATTCGTAGAAAGATAGTAAATCTCTGATTTCCATTTCTACTAATTCTAATAATTCCGCATCATCAACCATATCCACTTTATTCATGAATACAACGATTCTTGGAATACCTACTTGACGTCCTAAAAGGATGTGCTCACGAGTTTGTGGCATTGGACCATCAGTTGCAGCAACAACAAGGATAGCACCGTCCATCTGAGCAGCACCTGTAACCATGTTTTTAACGTAATCCGCGTGACCTGGACAGTCAACGTGCGCATAGTGACGATTAGCAGTTTCGTATTCTACGTGTGACGTATTAATAGTAATACCTCTTTCTTTTTCTTCTGGTGCATTATCAATTTGATCAAATGATTTTGCTTGACAGTAACCAGCATCAGATAATACTTTAGTGATTGCTGCTGTTAACGTTGTTTTACCGTGATCCACGTGTCCGATCGTACCAATATTTAAGTGTGGTTTCGAACGGTTAAAGGTTTCTTTTGCCATTTTACTTAATTTTTAATCTTAGTTATTATATTTATTAGTGTTCAAATTTTCAATTTTGAGCCAACTACGGGAATTGAACCCGTGACCTCTTCCTTACCAAGGAAGCACTCTACCCCTGAGCTAAGTCGGCAGTTTTTAGATTTCAAAAATTAGATTTTAAAAATTAGACATACTAACCTAATTTAAAAAACTGACTTCTTAAACCTGCCTTCTGGCTTGTGGGGAGAGCAGGATTCGAACCTGCGAAGACGTAGTCAGCAGATTTACAGTCTGCCCTCGTTGGCCGCTTGAGTATCTCCCCAACTTTTTTTATTGCTTTTTTACCTAAAAAATAAGAGCCGGCGGAGGGACTCGAACCCACGACCTGCTGATTACAAATCAGCTGCTCTAGCCAACTGAGCTACGCTGGCATATACAACAAAAAAAGTCCGCTATTTCTAACGGACTGCAAATGTAGACATTTTATTTTTTAATCAAAATGTTTTTATAAAAAAATTTACTAAATATGTGTTCTTATTTTTTCTTTTCTTTTAACTAATAATCTTTCTAAAGATTCTGAAGATAATTCAATTGCTTCTTCAAAGGTTTTACAATGTTTTTTTACTAAAAATTCATCTCCTGGCACATGAATTTTTATCTCAACAATCTTGTTTTCTTTGTCGCTTGTGTTTTCAACCTTCAAATAAACATCGGAAGAAACAATTTTATTATAATATTTTTCTAATTTATCCATTCTTAATTGAACAAAATCAACTAGTTTTCTGTCGACTGTAAAATTTACTGAATTAACATTTACCTTCATAGTTTTTAAATTAAAGTTACACAATAGAGTTATTTACTACTTCTTGGGTGCGCATCTCCATATACTTTTTTAAGTTCTTCCAAACTATTATGCGTGTAAACTTGAGTTGACGCCAAACTTGAATGTCCTAATAATTCTTTTACGGAGTTTAAATCGGCTCCGTTATTAAGTAAGTGAGTTGCGAAAGTATGTCGTAATATATGCGGGCTCTTTTTTACCTTCTCGGAAACACCACTAAAGTAGTAATTTATTAAACGATAAACAAACGAATCATTCAATTTAACGCCTTTTAACATTAAAAAAAGATATTCGATATCCTTTATACTTATTATTTGAGCTCTTTCTGATAAATAAATTTTAATTTGATTTGAAATAATTGGCAAAATTGGGAGAATTCGCTCTTTGTTTCTTTTACCTAATACTTTTAACGTATTTCTTGATAAATCAATATTCTGCAATTTAATATTAATTAATTCGGTTCTTCTCAAACCCGTAGTATAAAAAAGATCAATAATCAATTTATCTCGAATTCCATCAAATCCATCGGGATATTTAATATAATTTAAAACATTATCCAATTCTTTTTCTGAAAAAGGTATCTGTATTTTTTTGGGGGTTTTTAATGATTTATGCTTTAATAACGGACTTGTTTCTATTTGCTTTGTTTTTAATAAAAACTTGTAAAACGATTTTAAAGATGCTATTTTTCGATTGACAGAACTATTAGAAATACCATTATCAACCATCGAAACTATCCAACTTCGAATCATACTATAATTGATATCTTCTAAACTTTCCTGCTCAAAATTATTTATACTGTATTTCTGAAAAAAAAGCAAATCATTAACATATGCATTGACAGTATGTAATGAATAGTTTTTTTCAAGTTGAAGATACTCTTGAAAAGCTTTAAGGTTGTTCATATAGATTTGAGAATTGACAAAAAAAATCGTTAGTAACAAAGTTAAGAAACTTTACTTACTAACGATTGGTATATTTTGGAAAATTAAATTTTAACTTTCTAAACCGTCTTTCATGTTTTGAATGTAAGCCGCTTTTTGGAATTTCATTCTATTGGTAACAGAAGGCTTAATGAACGCTTGACGTGCACGCAACTGACGAACAGTTCCTGTTTTATCAAATTTTCTTTTATAGCGCTTTAATGCTCTATCGATATTTTCTCCGTCTTTAATTGGTATAATTAACATAATATAGACACCTCCTCTCGTTAAGGGCGCAAATGTAGAAATTAATTATGAATTATCAATTATAAATTATTGAATTATTTTACCGCTGGCTTATAATTTTGCTTATCAATTATCATTTTGGATAAAATTTCTCTTAATATTTCAGAAGTTCCGCCTCCAATTGGTCCTAAACGGCTGTCTCTTAACAATCTTGCTAACGGATAGTCTTCCATATAGCCATACCCTCCCAGCATTTGAAGACAACTATATATGGCTTCATCAGCAACTTTGGTAGATTTTAATTTAGCCATAGTAGCTTCTTTAACCACATATTCTCCTTTATCTAATCGAGCTATAGCCGCATAATTGAATATTTTGCAGTGCTCTACTTCTGTAGCATGATCAACTATAGTATGACGCAATGCCTGAAATTTATTTATTGTAGTGCCAAACGCTTCACGTTGCGCCATATAACCTATCGTATAATCTAAAGCATATTCGGCTCTAGCATGGGCATTGATTGCCATAATTAAACGCTCCAAAGCAAAATGTTGCATGATATACGGAAAACCTTTCCCTTCTTCTCCCATTAAATTTTCTTCTGAAATTTCTACATTATCAAATGCAATTTCTGCGGTATCAGATGCCCTCCAACCCAATTTATCTAATTTACTTGAAGATATTCCTTTTAGATTAGTATCCATCAAGAAAATACTGATTCCTTTATTACCAAGTTCCGGACTTGTTTTTGCGGCAACTATATAATAATCAGCATAAACACCATTGGTAATGAATGTTTTAGAACCGTTAATAAGGTATTTATTTCCTTTTTTAATGGCAGTAGTTCTCATTCCTGCAACATCGCTGCCACCAAAAGGTTCTGTTATACATAACGCTCCAATTTTATCTCCCGAAATACTTGGTGTTAAATAATCTTGTTTAATTCGCTCATCACCTTCAGCGTTTAAATGCGTCATTGCCAAATAAGCATGAGCCCACATTGCTGCGGCAAAACCAGAAGATTTTATTTTTTGAAGTTCTTCTAAAAATACTACGGTATAAAATAAATCTAAACCTAAACCGCCATACGCTTCTGGATATGCTATGCCGAAAAAGCCCATTTCTCCGAATTTTTTCCAGATAAAGCGATCAATAGTGCCTGTTTTTTCCCATTTTTCAATATGAGGAACAACTTCTTTTTGTAAAAAATCTTGTAAACTCTTTCTAAATAATTCGTGTTCTTCTGTAAAATATATTGAATTCATATAAATGGGGCTTAATTTTTGTTCTATTTTTTTAGAATTCCAAATATAAGGCAATTATTTTGATTTTATCAACAGGAAAAGCTTTAATATTTGCTAAATCCTCAATTTTTATATCGCCGTTCATACTCCTATAGGTTACAATATTTTTAGAAATAGGATATTTGAAGTACGGAAATTGTCCTAATTCTTTAATAGAAGCATTGTTAATGTTGATTTTTTTTACTTTAACAAGGGCACTAATTTTAAAATATTTATTCAAACTAGCAATAACTTCTGGAGTTAATCCCCAGATATCATTCATTTGATCCATAGAAACAAAACCTGAATAAATTTCTCTTTGAATCAAAATTCTATCTGAAAGAGCATCACCAATCCCCGAAATTTTCATCAAATCTACTTTATTAGCTTGATTAATATCTAAAACTTTTAAAGCTTCTTTCTTGGGAAACTCTTTCCAATTGGGATTCTTAATTGAAAACCCGATCTTTTTGGGGTTATTCACCCATTCTGGAAATTTAAAAAATGGAGCTATCGCATTTAACAGAGAATCTGAAATTCCTGTAACTTTTTGGAATTCTTCCGGCGAATTAGCAAATTTTCCTTGTTTTCTATATGCTAGTAATCTATTTATTTCCTCTACTTTCATACCTAGTTTATATCCTTTAAAATCAGTAATGAAATTCGGATTAAACGGATAGATATTAAATACAGTAGTATGTTTTTCTTTTTTTAATGTATCAATTGTGCTTTGTAATGAAAGCCAATTTTGCTCTTCTTGAGTTGGAATAGGTTTATAATTAAAGTCTAGGAAATTATATCCAACTTGCAAACCAATGATGATACTAAACAGCAATAAAATACCTTTTCGTTGGTCTTTCGAAAAGTTAAAAAAGGATTTTATGTTATTTGAGAATTCCAAAATTATAAATCAAAAACGGATGTGCGCTTGGCTCTAATTAAATCTTTTAGTTTTAGCCAAAATGCCAATGTCAAATAAAATCCAAATCCCAAACCAATCGTTACAAATGATATATATATAAAAAATAATCGCACATTAGTCGCACGCATTCCAAGCTTATCCGCCAAACGCGAAGAAACATGAAAACCATATTTTTCAAAGAAATAACGAATGTTATTTATCATGTTTTATCTTTTAAAAGTTCTATTCCAACGGCGCATTGCAAACATTTTTTAGGATTACAATATTCATTTTTCAATTGTAATAAAGATTGTGAATCGAAAGCATTTTTAGATTTAATTCCAAATGTACTAAACTTTTCAATAATGTTGTTTTTCTCTGGCGGAATATTGGAAATAAAATCAATCAATAGTTCTGAATTTTCTTTTCCCAAACTAATGGCGAAGGCAAATTGAATAGGAACTATCGTATTGATGATTAGCAAATCTATAAAAGGTATCGATAATGCTTTTTCTTTTTTTGGACTGATTTTATCGAAATTGTAATGCGATTTCCAATAGTCACTTACGGAAATGGTGAAAATTTGATAAATTTCTTGAATTGTTTTAGCTTCAATTATTTTTGAAAACAAGTTTCTATGTAAATGGTAAAGCATTGCCAATTGGGCTAATCTAATGGTTGGGAAATTATCGGGACGGTGTTTAAAAAATTGTATAGGAGCAATTACCGGTTTATTCAACTTATATTTTAAAACAATATAATCATACCATGATTTTAATTCATTTGGATAATTATCTTCAACCTGAAATGGAATTAAATCGGCTTGACCAAAAAACAAGGCTTCAAGATACTTAACTTCAATAGCTTCTTTACGAATGAGTGAATAGTTTATGGATTGGGAAACTTTAAAAAACATTTCGCCGTTTGTATTCAATCCGAAATTCTTGGCTAACAAGCAAAATAAAACTGCTTCCCAATCGTTTTCGGTTTCTTGCAATAGCTGCTGAATTGGATGTAACTTTCGCTCTAATCGTTCAAAAAACAAGCGTTCCTTCCAATTGGACATTACAAAATTTGGAATTTCTTTTATTTGATTTTCACAAAATATCCATGACTTTTGAGTGGTTAAATTTTTATATTTATGAAGTTCTTCTTTAGAAATATACTTCTTTAGCTCAAGAACTGGTATTTCTGAATTATCTTTTCTAAAAATTGGCGTGTCATGCTCCCAAACCACGTGAAGAATTACATTGTTGTAATTATCATCTTTTTCGTGATTGTGGGCAAACCAATCGGATGACTTTATGTGAATTTCAATATTTCCAGCCCATTTTTGATTTTCAATGACTATTTGAGCATTAAAAAAATCAGGGCCAGCTTGTTGAATATATTGTCCGAAATTTACAATTGTTATTGCTTCTCCATTTGTGGTTTCTAAATTGGTAAAGTCCAATTTCTTGTACAACCAAATGTAGTGTAGAAAATCTTCTTTCATAAATAGTATCTGTATGGCTTTTAAGCTACTAAAGTAGTTTTTAGTTTTGAAAAATACAAATTTTTGAAAAATTAAATTTACACGAGTTTACATAAAGAAACACTTCTCTATTTATATGAAACACAAAAATGATTTGTTTATGCGGTTTCAAAACTTATATTTGTATTACAAACAAAAAGATTATGAAACAGTTTCTTTGCATCGCCATTCTATTCGTATCAACTTTTATTTATGGACAAACCAATTATAAAATCACTTATTTTAAAAGCTCCAACGGAACTTTAGTTGAAAACCAAGATCCTACTTTGGTTTACACTAATGAAAATCAATCGTTAATCACATCAGAAGCTATTGCAAACAATAAAGCTATTGTTCCCTTTGAACAAACATTAATTAAAAATCCCCTTTATTTTCAAGTTGCCAACTTAAATCAATCCAAAATCATCTCTACTAAAGACAGTACTTCAATTAGTAAACAAACATTTGAACTAAGTAATGAAACCAAAAAAATATTAGGATATACTTGTAAAAAAGCAAAAACAATTATTAATTCAAATACTATAGAACTTTGGTACACCAATGATTTAAAAATTAAAGGCGCACCTTCAATTTTAGGGCAAAATTTAGGATTAGTTTTAGAAACCATTCGCAACGGAAATTTCATAGTATCAGCCACAAAAGTTGAAAAAGTAAAACAATTTCCAAATATAAAAATTGATGAAAAAACAACTTCTGATATATTAACTTACAGGGATTTACTCTGGAAAAGCAGATTTACAACAATCCCTATTTTTAAAGAGGAAATAATTAATTTTTCTGATTCTTCAAAGTCAAATGATAGCATCTTGCGGTTTGCGAGTGGCACTATCCTATTAAGAAAAGTTAAAATACCTTTTATAGCAAAAGGAAGTCAGGTTTTTGTTGATGTAACTGAACAATCTAATGGAGATGCTTATGACAGAACAGGTTCGGTATTTATGATTCCAATGGATAAAAAAGTTTCTTTTTTGGATGGATTACAAAATGGCGTTAAAGTACTACCTGAATATGAGAACGGAAATGGAAAACAATATCAGGGAATTATATCCACTGATAACTATTCCCCCTTAATAGAATTGATGCGATTCTTTACTCCATTTGGAATTAAACAATACAATACTATTCAGCTGAAAGATAAAGTTTGGGAAGATCGTGCAAATTACCGTCAAGACATTTCCGAATTGACAACAGCTTTTAATGATAAAGAAATTAATATTGGAATATTCATTGGAAACTATGACAAAGGCGGACACAAAGTAAGCGTAAACATTACGATTCATCCAGAGGAAGAGAATGCAATGGATAAATCAGCTACTATAATTCCGTTGTTTAATTCTAATAATATAATGGAAATGGCAGGACAAGAATACGGAACACTTTTCAATACCGACAAAGGATTAATGGTGACTTTTACATTAGATAAAGATTTAAATAATGCAAAAATTCGATACATCACAACGGGTCATGGAGGCTGGGAAAACGGAGACGAATTTGTTCCAAAGCAAAATACTATTTATTTAGATGATAACGAAGTTTTTCATTTTACTCCCTGGAGAGAAGATTGTGGTTCCTACCGTTTATACAATCCCGCTTCTGGAAATTTCCCTAACGGATTATCGTCTTCCGATTATAGTCGCTCGAATTGGTGCCCCGGAATGATAACGAATCCCACTTACATTGATTTAGGAGCACTAAAAGCTGGAACTCATGCTATTCAAGTTAAAATTCCTCAAGGTGCTCCAGAGGGAACTAGTTTTAGTGCTTGGAATGTTTCGGGGGTTTTGATAGGAAAATAAATTACCTAAAAATTTAATTGTAGACCTGTCAATTATTTTATCGAACCGATAATGTCGTATTTTGTAATAATATGATGTTTTCCATTTTCCAAATCTACCAAAACAGCTTGATTGTCTTTTGTAAATAATTTTGAAACTTCTTCAATTGGGGTTCCTAATTTAACAATTGGGTAGGGTTTTCCCATTACTTCTTTAATTGGTTTGTCGGCTACATTTTTATCTGAAACATAACTTTGAAACAAATCGGATTCATCAACTGAACCTACAAAACCAGTAATATCGATAACTGGAATTTGAGAAATCTTAAATTTTCTCATTCTATCGATTGCATGAGAAACCAATTCTTCGGTTCGGACAATAACTAAAGTTTTATCAATATGATCTTTAATTACATCTTCTGCTTTTGTAACTTCTTCATCTAAAAAACCTCTTTCGCGCATCCAATCATCATTAAACATTTTACCAACATAGCGACTTCCTGAATCATGAAACAAAACAACAACAACATCATCTTTAGTGAAATGTTCTTTTAATTGGTGTAACCCTTTTACGCAAGAACCTGCCGAATTACCTACAAATATTCCTTCTTCAAGTGCAATTTTACGAGTATAAACGGCTGCATCTTTATCTGTTACTTTTGTAAAACCATCAATCAATGAAAAATCTACATTTTTTGGAAGAATATCTTCGCCAATTCCTTCGGTTATGTAGGAATAGATTTCATTTTCATCAAAAATTCCAGTTTCGTGGTATTTTTTGAAAACCGAACCATAGGTGTCAATGCCCCAAATTTTTATGTTTGGATTTTTCTCTTTTAGATATTTTCCAATTCCAGAAATGGTTCCGCCAGTTCCAACACCTACCACAAAATGTGTTATTTTCCCATCGGTTTGCTCCCAAATTTCTGGACCCGTTTGTTCGTAATGCGCTTGTGCGTTAGATGGATTATCGTATTGGTTTACGTACCAAGAATTTGGAATTTCTGTTCCCAGTCTTTTAGAAACCGAATAATACGATCGCTCGTCGGTTGGTTCTACATCGGTTGGACAAACAATTACTTTGGCACCAACGGCACGAAGAATGTCCATTTTTTCTTTGGATTGCTTATCCGTAATCACAAAAATACATTTGTACCCTTTTACTATTGCGGCAAGTGCTAATCCCATACCGGTGTTTCCCGATGTTCCTTCAATGATGGTGCCTCCTGGTTTTAGTCTACCGTCGGCCTCTGCATCTTCTACCATTTTAAGCGCCATTCGGTCTTTGGTTGAATTTCCGGGATTGAATGTTTCTACTTTGGCTAAAACTAAAGCGTCAATTCCTTGTACGACTTTATTCAGTTTCACTAATGGTGTGTTCCCGATTGTGCCTAATATATTTTCTGAATAGTTCATGGGATTTTTGGATGAAGATTAACGAATTACGATTTTTGCAGGACAAAGATATTGATAATAATATGGTTTTACAAGACCTTGATTTTAGAGAAAATAGATAATCGCTTAACCCTGATGGGAGAAGTTACCGTGTAACTCGGACAGCAGGAAAATGGATTAGTAAAATTCGCAAGCGATTCGTTTCTATTGAAAGAAATTCCAAACTAAACCGAAACGCACCATAAAATCGTGATAGGGTGTATTTGGTGCGGAATAGAATTTGTTGCCTGTAAAACTAGAGTTGAAATGCTCGGCTTTTAGGAAGATTCGTGTTTGTTTTACACGAGCATTTACAAAGAAATCTAACATTGGAAAATCACCTATTTGTTTGTCTTTTTGAATAAAAAATTCACCTAAAATAGGATTGTAATCGTCTGCGTAATACTTTGAGAAAGAATTAATTGAAATTCCGGTTTGAAGAAACATGGCTCTTTTAAATACGTAATCAGAGAAATAAATTGTATTTCGAAATGTCAATTGTGGCACATTGAGTAAGGGTTCGTTTTGAACTACTTTTTGATATAAAAATGTATTGTCTAAACCCCACTTTTTGTATTTGAATTCTCTTGCAACTTTGAATGAAAGGTAATTTATGGTTCCGTTGTATTGCTTTGGAGAGATATATTGTTTATAATTACCAATAGTATCATTACTAAAATAAAGATGGTCGTTTAAAGTTGTCAACTGAACGGAAGCATTAACCCATTGTGTATTGGCATTTACAACAAGGTTGTTTATTTTTTCATTGTTAAAATTATTATTCCAATTGTATTTATTGTAACTGCTTTGATTTAAGTTGAAGTTGTGATTTGGCAACTTGCTGATGTTTTGGTATTGAAAAGAAATAGTGTTTTTTTGATTTATGGTATAAATTAAATGGGCATATAAATTACGTAATGGCTGAGTAGAAATTGAATTTGATAATGTTACAGAACCGTTCCATTTATTTTTTCTATACTCATATTGTCCACCAATAGTATTTATAGTCGCTTTTAATTGTCCTGGAAAAACTGTTGAAATTGTATTTGAAGTACCTGTGACTTTTGTAACAACGGTTCTATCGTCATCATAAAAATATTTATAGTTGAAATTCTCAATAAAAAATTGAAATTTTCCTAACAATTTATTTTCATAAACAGCACCTATTTTATTATAAAAACGGCTATAATAAGTTGGATTAGAAATATTTGAGTTAACAGAAGTATCACCAAACCTGTGAAAAGGAGTTCCAGTTGTTCCGATAGATGAATTGAGCGTCAATTGACTGAACTCGAAATACTTATGCTCATAATTGAGTTGATGCGTTAGGTACAAATTATTTTCGGCGTCTTTTGAATTAATTCTGAAACTGTGATCGATAAAAAAGCGCTTCCCTTTTAAAAAAGTTTGTGCATCAGTAAGAAAAACTTGTAATCGAGGTCTATTTTTATAAAGTGGGTCCTTATCTTCAAAATACTCAAGTTGTGTCAATCCACCATTCTCTCCATTCAAGATATCTTGACCAGTGTAATGAAAACGGATCGCATAACGTCGATTTAAAGTAAAATAATTAGTTGTGAATCTAAAATTACCTGAGCTAGATAATTGATTAATATACTTACCCAATGAACGTAAACCTTTAAAAGCAACAGAAAAATTTAAGTTTTTAGAAGTATTTAATGTAATTAATGCATCTACATTTTGACCTTGCTCCATTACTGTTTTAAAATACAACTCCGTTAGAGGTGTTGCTACAGAGTAATATTTTATATCGTCTGCATCTTGGTAGGCAAAATGTTTGGCTTTAAATCCAAATTCTGGAAAAGGATTGAATTTTGTAAGTCCAAAATTTAAGGTGTTATAGGTTTGGCCTTCATTGGGAAAAGGCATTAATCCAAAAATATCTTTTCTAAGATAATTATAATCGTATTCTTTTTTAATAGATAATGTAGTATCTAATATTATGGTGTCGTGTTGAGCTGATATTATTTTATAAGACGTTATAGGAGCTTTTTTAGCTTGTTCTTTCGCTCTTTCTTCGGCTGTTTTTACTAAACTTTTACGTAGAGGGGTTTTTCCTTTTTCTTGTGAAAAAGAGAATAAAGTGATAAAAATTAATAAAAATGTAAATATTGACCTCATAAGAAATTGAAAAAACAAAAATAGGTAATTGTTTATTAATTGTTATAAAGAACAATCATAATTATAAGCAAAAAAAAGACCGCCATTATATGGCGGTCTTAAATTATTTATAATCAAAAAATTAATTTTCGATTGGTGGATTACCCTGTAACCAAAATGGTGAATAGGTATTAATATCATAAATATTTGCAGTTGAAATATTAGGTACATTAGCTGAATTTGCAATGAACTCAGATGTTGGATAGATTAGTCTCAATGGTCTGTTTTGAACAGGTGCTCCTTTAGGCATTGGGAATAATGGATATCCTCTATTTGGTGTTGCAGAATATTTACTAGTTTTGGTATTACTAATATAAGCTTCAATTGCATTAGTATTTAATAGAGCTACATATTTTTGGTATAAAATAGCATTATAATTTTGAGCAAATGAATTACTAGACTTATAACCAAAATTTGGTTTATTAGAAATTGCAGCAATATAAGTAGTAGCATTTGCAGAAGTTAATAAATCAATTAAAAACGAATTTGTAACGCCACTGTTGTATGAAGTTTGAGCATTAAGACCTAATGCAGAATAAGTTCCAACACCATTAGCACCTAATAATGCAGCTTCTGCTTGTAAGAAACTAGCTTCTGCAAGAGTCATAACATAACCTTTAGAAGAATCTAGAAAATTACCCGTACCGGTAGTAGGTAAAGATGTAGTGCTTGCTAAACCAATGTTGTTATATGGATTAAAGAAAAGGGGTGCAAATTTACTAGGTTGCCCTAATGAACTTCCTCCTGGTTTGTATACATCTACAGTCGTACTACCTTGAGTAACTCCTTTATGATAACCAGCAGCCGATTTAGCAAATATATTATAACGTCTAGGATCAACAACTAGTGGATAAAATACTCCTGAACCAGCAACAACTTCTTGATCTGCTGCCGATGCATAATTGATGTCTGCTAACCCATTTAAACATTTAGCTAAGTGACCAGAAATACAATATACGTTTCTGTTAGTTATATTTCCTGCAGCATCCCAACCAAAAGAATAAACAAAAGGATTTAATTGAGAATTATTAGCAGCTGAATAACCAGGTTGAACAGTAACATCTTCAGAAATAAAATCAGCTGATAAGGCACTTAAACGATCATCTCTCCAAGCAGCTACATCACCTGTATTGTTAGACATTCTAACAAGCATTTTTAATTCAATAGTATTAGCAAATTTATTCCATTTGCTCATATCTCCACCTAACATCATATCGGAAGTAGCTGAACTTTCTAGAGCAGTTGGAGGATTGCTTTGAATAGTACTGATTAAAGCTCGAGCTTCATCTAATTCAGTTAATAGTTTTTTGTAAATTTTTTGGTCATCCTCATATTTAGGAGTTACATTGGCAATACCTTTAAATGCATCCGTATAAGGAGCATTACCATATAAATCAACAATATATTGCATGTAATATGCTTTACAAATTTTAGCTATTGCTTTATACTCCATATATTGTCCAGTAGCATCTGGAAAGTCAATAATTTTTTGGAAAGTATTAACATTTAAATATATTCCTTCAAATATACCGTTGTAAAAATTACTTGTAATATTAAAGTTAAACTCATTGCTAAATGGAGCTGCATAAGTTTGCACATTTCCACCTGTAGCATTAGAGAAAAGAAGACCAAGTCTATTCATAGTCGTAGCTTGTACACTATAGCAAGCAACTTGAGCTGCTGGCAAATACTGATCTGGCTTAGCTTGATCAGTATGAAGATTATTCGGGTTATCATTTATGTCTAAATAATCACTACACGAATAAAAACCGAATATTAGTAATACTAATATGTATTTTATTTTTTTCATAATAAATTTTTAAAAAGTTATATTCAAGTTAAAGCCATATGTTTTTGTAGTAGGATATTGCCCTACATTAGAATATCCAGGGATACCATTTCCAGATACAGATGCTTCTGGATCAGTATATCCTAAATTAGTCATTCCTTTTCCGTTATTAAAGAATAAAGTAAATGGATTTCTAGCATTTATCCCAAATTTAAAAGATGCAATTCCTGTATCTTTTAAAAATTTAGCTGGAATAGTATAAGAAAGAGAAATTTCTCTAATTTTCAATGTCGCAGCATCAACGATTGAATTTTGACCAACACTTGAAAGGGTTGAATAATATGTTGCTAAATTACCTGGAGCAATAACTGTAGTGTTAGTTGCATAAACTGGAGTTGAAGGTAAACTAGTGTTCACAACAGAATTAGGAATTAAATATCCCTGAGTTCTATCAAATTCTGCAGAATCAACAGTGTAACCTGCAAACATCATAGAGTTGTATGTTGACGAATAAACACTGTGACCTGATCTATAATCTGCTACAGCAGATAATGAAAACCCTTTATAACTAAATGTATTAGAAAAGTTAATAATATAATCTGGATTAGCTTTTCCTAATTTTGTAAAAGTTGAGTTAATTTGTGGAATACCTGTAGTACCTACAATTACATGTCCTTGACTATCCGTAGCAAAAGTTGTGCCTTTAATTAATGGATATTCTTCCCCTTTAACAGCAAAAATACCTACACTAGAAGAAGAAAGTAAATTTACTTCATCTACACCATCAGAAAGTTCTTTAACAATGGTTTTATAGTGGGTAAATCCAGCTTTAATATTCCAGTTAAAACCATTCTCATTTTTAATAGGCGTTAACCCTACGTTAAATTCATAACCTTTATTTTCCAATTTACCAGTATTACTTAACAACCTTTGTAATCCAGATGGTGTTGCAGTAGTAGCATTTGTAATAAGTTTTTCGGTATTATTAACATAAAAAGATCCATCAAGAGTAATTCTATTATTAAATAAACCTGCTTGAAAACCTGCTTCATTAGAAACCACAAACTCGGGAGTAATTTTAGGATCAACTCCATTTGTTCTTGGACGGAATGCCAAAATACTACTATTGTTTGCATAAGGAAATCCTGAAGCGACAAGTGCAATGTCAGTAGTAGCGTATGGACCAACTGAAGTTGTGTTACCTGTTCTACTGTAGTTTGTATAAAATTTAAGATAATTTAAAGTTTTATTATCTTTAAGTCCTTCAATTGCAGTAGTTGGAACAAAAGATAACCCTGCTGAAGGATAGAAAAATGAACTAGCTACTGTAGATGTATTCTCAATTCTACCTGTTAAATTCAAGAATAAATAGTTTTTAAAATCAAAATCAAAATTTGCAAAACCTGCTACTTTTCTTGTTTGATAATAAGCATTTTGTAATGTACTTGGATTATCTGGTTTAATCACATTTACTATGTTATACCAACCTGGAATTTTCAATCCAGTTCCACCTTGAGTAGTTACGGTTCTATAGTTATCTTGAATATTGAAACCTAAATTAGATTTCATGTTAATTGAATTAGATAATTTATAATCTAAATTCAACATTAAATCATCATAAACACTTCTTCCCATATTGGTAGAAATATAAAAGCTAGATTGTTCATACATATCTGCTCCACCTAAACTTGAATAGGAAGCAGTTGGACCACCAAACAAAGACAACATATATGGAGAGTAATCTACAGTGTAATCTTCGCTAAATCCATCATTATGAGAAGTAGATTTAGTAGTATTAAGTTGAACGTTTGCAGTATTTAATAAAGTTACATGTTTTCCAAAATTATATTCTAATTTTAAAACTGTGTTAAGATTATCAGAAACTGCATCATCACGTTTTTGTTTAATAACTTGCCATGGATTTAAGGCATAAGTAGTCCAGCTATGAGCTGTCCCAGAATCTCTAAATTGTCCTAAGTCAATATTAGTTGGTACTTGAAGTAATTCATATAATAAATTAGAATCCGTTTCTGAAGTACTTTGATTAATATAAGTAGCTGTTCCATCAATTTTAAGTTTTCCGAATTTTTTTCCAGCTTTAAATAAAAATGAATTTCTTCTCAATCCATCATTTTTAACTACAAAATCATTAGATGTTCTAGAATAGTTAAACATGGCATAACCATCTTCTGAACCAGAATTAATAGTAATACTATTTTGAGTAACCAATCCAGTATTGAAAAAAGCTTTAATATTATCAGAACCTTTTGAATTCCATGTTGTTGTCAATATTTGACCGTTAGCTTGTGGAAGTCCCATTGGAACCACAGTATTAGCCCATAGAGGATCGCTAAAAGCAGGACCCCAAGCACCGTTTTCATAAGGTACGAATTGAGAATTTCCATTTCTAGGATCACTTGCATCAGGAAAACCGAAGTCATAACTTCCGTCAACCCATCCTTGACCATAAGTAGTTTGTCTTTTAGGTAAGAAAGCAATAGTTTGAAAATCTACAGAAGAGTTAATAGAAACTTCAATTTTAGATTTACTTGTTCCTCTCTTAGTAGTAACCACAAGAACACCATTAGAACCCTGCTCTCCATATAACGCAGAACCTTGTTGTCCTTTAATAACGTTAACAGATTCAATCATGTCACTTGACATTTGTTGTAAAATAGTTGCAGATGAAATTGCACCATCAATTACAACCAATGCTTGGTTGTTACCAGTAATTGTTCTATTACCTCTTAGTACAATACTTGTTGTAGGATTAGCTCCATTGGAAGTAGTATTAATTTGCAATCCAGTAACTTTACCAGCCAATGTTTGAATAACATTAGGATTAGAAACCAAGGAAAGTTCTTTATTAGAAACCGTCTGTTGTGTAGATGTTACTGCATCTTTTTTCTTCATAATACCAACAGCACCAGAAATAAGAACTTCATCTAATAATTTAGCATTTTCTTTTAAAGAAAGACTATAATTATTAGCAGCGCCAATAGTGATAGTTTTTGTATCGTAACTTGTGAACGAAACAACCAATACATCTCCTGATTTAGCTTTGATAGAAAATTTTCCATCAATATCAGTTGAAACACCGCCTTTTGTTCCTTTAATTACAACATTAGCACCCGGCAAAGGTAGTTTACCATCAGTAATCGTACCTGTAACAGTTTTCTCTTGTGCAAACGAAAACTGCATTGATAACGCTATTAAAAGCGTAAAAATCCATTTGAACTTCGATCTCATATTAATTTTTATTTGAGTTAGTTATTCCGCAAACTTCTTAATAATTTCTTAATTAAACAAATAATAATAAGAAATTTTACCATTTATTTTTGTTAATTTTTTTGGGAAGTATATTACACTTGTCTTTGAAACATATAAATAACTATAAGAATAAAGCAAAAGGTTGTATTAATTTTTATATTTTTATCAAAATTAATTTTATGTTAAAGTTAAGATATACAGAATATAAATTCGAATGTGGAACAGATGAAGCTGGCAGAGGATGTCTAGCAGGACCTGTCACCGCAGCGGCAATTTTACTTCCCGATGATTTTGAAATGGAGCTACTCAATGACTCCAAACAATTATCTGAAAAAACAAGAGAAAAGCTAAAACCTATTATTGAAAAAAAAGCAATTACCTTTTCAGTAACTCATATTGAACCAAAAATAATTGACGAAATCAATATACTAAACGCATCCATAAAAGCAATGCAGGAGTGTATTGTGAAGCTAATTCCTACACCTTTATATATAATAGTAGATGGAAACCGATTTAAACCCATAAATAATATTCCTTACAGTACGATTGTTAAAGGCGATTCTAAATATATGAGTATTGCAGCCGCTTCTGTTTTGGCAAAAACCTATCGTGATCAGTATATGGATAAAATTCATGAAGAATTCCCTATGTATAATTGGAAACAAAACAAAGGCTATCCCACGAAGGAGCATCGAGAAGCCATCAGAAAATATGGAATTACTAAATACCATAGAATCAGTTTTAGATTATTACCTGAACAATTAAAATTAGATATTTAGATTCTTGGATGTTTAGATTATTTTAGTAATCAAAAAATAAAACAATCGAAAAGTGCACTAAAGTGTTTTATTATTTTTCCTTTCACTTCTTGTTCATCAACTTTTTCAACATCAAGTTCTACATGCATTGAAGTTACCGATTTGCCTTTTATTCCGCATGGAATAATATTGTCAAAATATCCTAAATCAGCATTTACGTTAAGTGCAAATCCATGCATAGTAACCCAGCGACTAGCGCGAACTCCCAAAGCACAAATTTTTCTAGCGAATGGAGTACCAACATCCAACCAAACTCCCGTTTCTCCTTCACTCCTATCTCCTTTTATATTATATTCTGCTAAAGTCAGAATGATAGCTTCTTCTAAAAAACGTAAATACTTATGAATATCTGTAAAAAAGTTTTCTAAATCTAAAATAGGATATCCTACAATTTGACCAGGTCCATGATAGGTAATATCTCCACCTCTATTTATTTTATAAAAAGAAGCCGCTTTAGATTCCAGTTGTTTTTCTGATAAAAGTAAATTAGAGACATCGCCACTTTTACCTAATGTATATACGTGGGGGTGTTCTACAAAAAGCAGGAAGTTTGGAGTTGGAAGTTGGAAATCAGCATTTCTGTTTTGAATTTTAATATCCACAATTTCTTTAAACAATTCTTCTTGAAAATCCCAAGTGGCTTTGTAATCTTTAATTCCTAATTCTTGAAGCTGGATTTTTTTATTCATTTAATTATGATAGAAACGGTTCTGAAGGACAAAGATACAAAGGTTTTACATGCTAGTAAAAATAAATTTATCGGTAAACTTTGTTTCGCAACAACTTTGTTCCTTTGCAACTAAATTCTATCTTTGTAAAATTAAATACAAAAAATACATGCAACTTTCAGAACAAGAAATCATTAGAAGAGAAAAGCTTGATGCTTTAAGAACTTTAGGAATTAACCCTTACCCTGCAGATTTATTTCCAGTAAATACAACATCAAAGGATATCAAGGAAAATTTTGAAGACGGGAAGAAAGTTGTAATAGCTGGTAGATTAATGAGTGTTCGCGACCAAGGAAAGGCATGTTTTACCGAATTACAAGATAGCGAAGGAAGAATTCAAATGTATTTTAACAGAGATGTTCTTTGTCCGGAGGAAGATAAAACAATTTACAATCAGGTATTTAAAAAATTAACTGACTTAGGAGATTTCATTGGTATTGAAGGAGAGCTTTTTACAACAAAAGTCGGAGCTCAATGTATTCGTGTAGATAAATTTACTTTTTTAAGCAAAACACTTCGCCCCTTACCATTACCCAAAGTGGATGAAGAAGGAAAAGTTCACGATGCCTTTAATGATGCTGAATTACGTTATAGAATGCGCTATGTAGATTTAGTTGTAAATCCGCAAGTTAAAGAAGTTTTCTTGAAAAGAACAAAACTTTTTTCCGCGATGCGAAATTTCTTTAATGAAGCAGGTTACATAGAAGTGGAAACCCCAATTTTACAAGCTATTCCGGGTGGAGCTGCAGCAAGACCTTTTATGACGCATCACAACGCTTTAGACATTCCATTATACATGAGAATTGCTAACGAATTATATCTAAAAAGATTGATTGTAGGAGGATTTGATGGTGTTTATGAATTTTCTAAAAACTTCAGAAATGAAGGAATGGACAGAACTCATAATCCAGAATTTACTGCAATGGAAATTTATGTTGCTTACAAAGATTATAACTGGATGATGGAATTTGCTGAAAACCTTTTAGACTATTGTGCTAGAGAAGTAAATGGAAGTAGCGAAGTAATTTTTGGCGAACATAAAATAAATTTCAAAGCTCCTTATGCACGTGTTACCATGACACAATCGATTATCGATTTTACAGGATTTGATATTTCTGGAAAAAGTGAAGCAGAATTATTTGATGCAGCTAAATCCTTAGGAATAGATGTAGATGAAACTATGGGGAAAGGTAAACTAATTGATGAAATTTTTGGAGCTAAATGTGAAGGAAATTATATACAACCTACTTTCATAACCGATTATCCTAAAGAAATGTCTCCATTGTGCAAATCACACCGTAACAATCCCGATTTGACAGAACGTTTTGAATTGATGGTTTGCGGTAAAGAAATTGCAAATGCCTATTCTGAACTAAATGATCCTATTGACCAAAGAGAACGTTTTGAACATCAAATGAAATTGTCTGAAAAAGGAGACGATGAAGCAAATGGAGTTATTGATGAGGATTTTCTTCGTGCACTCGAATATGGTATGCCACCAACCTCCGGAATGGGAATTGGAATGGATAGATTAATCATGTACTTAACAAACAATGCGTCAATTCAGGAAGTGCTGTTTTTCCCACAGATGCGTCCAGAGAAAAAACAAATGGAATTAACTGAAGACGAGAAAATAATTATTGGCTTATTAAAAATAGAAAACAACCAATCTTTAATTCAATTAAAAGAAAAAACAACTTTAAGTGGGAAAAAATGGGATGCTGCAATGAAAAACTTATCTAAACATGGTTTAACAAAAGTTTTAGTAGATGGAGAAAACAAAAAAGTAGAGCTGAAATCGTAATTTTTTTTTAAAAAACTGATTTTTATTAAAAAAAATATTAAATTCGCTTTATAAAAATTTAATTATTTGAAAATTATGAAAAAAATCATTGCAATAACAGTTCTTACATTGGCTTTTAATTTCAATTCAAATGCTCAAGAAGCATTAAAAGCTACAAGTATTAAAACAGAAAACAACGCAGAATTAATTCAAAAAAATATTGCGAAAGACGTTGCTGACATTGACAGAGTTGTAACATTGAACGAAAGTTTAAAACATGATTTTACAACGTTATTAAATATGCGAGCAGAAGCATTAAGCAATGCTAGATCTGAAGAAGAAAGAAAAGCTCTTAATCAAAGATTTTCAACAAAATTATTAGGTGGCTTATCAGCAAGTCAATTAGAGTTATTAAAAGGAAATAAAGAGTTGTATAACAGATTAACTCAATATTCTTCTAAATAAACAGCTAACTAATTAAAAGCTAACAGGATAATGTTTAACATTATCCTGTTTTTTTTTATAAACTATAATTTAAATTTATACTAAATCTGTAGTTAGATTTTACATTACCATTAGTAAGATTTTGATTCAAAGGAAACATTGCATTAATTCCTAAAGACAATTTTTCTCGACCTACTTCTAATCCAATTTTACTAAATAAAATATCACCTTTAGTTCCAATCACAGCTTGTTTTACTTGTTTGTTGGATTCATAAACTTCTCCAGCGATTCCTAATTGAGGAACCAGTTTAACTTTATCTAAATCTAGCAGATAAAACAATGTGGTTCCATAATTGAGTTGATTTCCAAACTGATATAGTTTTTTGTTCTCCGTTTTGAAAGTATAACTCAAAGCTGTATTTATTCCAAATTGTTTACGTTTTACAACATATTCAGAAATCAAAAGATAATCCCAACTTCCTGTTCCTAATTGAAAACTTGGATTTAATGTTTCGCTGATGGTAACATTATATTTACCCGTTGGAGCTTTCACTCCGCCACCAAATTGCACTTTATGAGAATAGACTGCAACACTATCCATTGTTGGTTGAATCAAAGTATACATTCCCATAACCGTAAAATCTCCAAGACCTGAAATCCCTTCTTTTCCCGATACTAATTCTCTGTTATTATCATGATAAGGTAGCAAAGCTGTTAATTGTATTCGTTTTGTAATTGGAATTCTTGACCAAATTTGAATGGTATTAAAATTTTCTTTAATCCAAGGTGAATTGTTAAAAATCCCCTGTTTTGTAGTATAACTTTGATAAACATATCGAGCTCCAACAAAGTTATTATTCAACATCGAACTGAACCCCATACTTCCACCATTTGCAGAACATCCACAAGCATCACAATCATCTTCGTCTTCTTCAAAAGCCATCAAATACTTATGAAACGGACTTAGATATTGCAAAGTGTCTTTTACCGATGCATTTACAAACTGAATACTTATTATCATTAAAATAATTACTGTATTTTTCATGACTAATTAGGGTCATTGTGAACATGTTCAACTGAAAATAAATTGGTTAGATTTTCTGAAACTAAATCGATATTATTGCCCGAAAGTGTTGCAGAATTTAAAACTATTTTATCTGTAAGTTTAATTTTATTTGTTCCATCGATAATTTGAGACAAATCAGTACTTAAATGAATTTGTGGAGTAATGTTGGTTCTAACCAAAGCATTTGTTGGTAAATTCAATGATACTTCTGTATAATTATAATCTGTTCCTGTTTTACCAGTGTGAATCATAAAAGAAGTATCTGTTGTAACAGTTGAAGAAGTAAAAGTTCCTTCAAAAGCCAAGAATTTAAATCCAGAAGCCCAACTCCAAGTCATACCAGCATTTTGAGCATCAGTCCAGAAATTAGCAATTCCAGTTTGTCCCAAATCGTATTGCGCTTGATCAACACCAATTCCAAATTTGATTGATTTGTAATTCGCTGCAGGTACATTACTTAAATTTAAAAGCAAACTTGACGGTGTAGCTTCGTCCACAATAAAATAACTTTGTTCTTTTGGATAAGTAAATGTAGTTCCGTCTTCTTTTGTTAAAACAATATTACTTACAATATATTTTACGCTACTGATTTTTAAAACCTCATTTTGTGATGTTGGTACAGTTGCGCTTCCTAAAACTAATGCATTATCTGCAAAACCGTTTTCAAATTGTACTTTTAGTGCTCCGGTTCCTGTTATAGCATCATCGCTTTTGCTACAAGATGCAAAAGTTATGGCAACTACTATAATAGCAATTGACTTCTTTAAAATATTTTTCATTTGAGTTTTTCTTAAATTTTAATTGAAATTAAGGTGCAAACAAGATCATCATAAGTTTTATAACTAATGAAATTGTGCACTTCTTTAAACGATAAAATTTAAGCTACAGTTGGTGGATGAAAAACAGAGCAACTCACATTGCGAAAGTATAAGTTGGTATAATTGTCTCCGATTGAATTTTTAGTATGAAAATAAATTTGTTCAACGACTAGACATTTGATTTCTTGAAAAAACAAGATTTCAACTTCTTGCTTTGAATTATCTTTTTTGTCAGATGAATTGGGTTTTTCTCCTTCTGATGCGTTGGCTAATTCTTTTTTTAAATGACATTTTCCACAACATTTAAGTTCCGGCTTGTCTTTGTTTTCACAAAGCACTGTTGAAATATATTCATAGTTAACTATGTAATCTATAACCGGAAGAACTGGTTTTAGAAAAATAGATAAAACTACTATGAATACAATTTTTTTCACAATGCAAAATTAAGAATTAATACACTTTTAGAGATTAAAAAAAATTAAAACTTGCTATTCAAATGGCTTATTCTGCTAATATTTTGTTAATGATTAAACCATATTGAAGTAAAAATGTCAAATTAGTATAACTTAATAATATAAAATGATGAAGAAATTAGTTTTTATGGCATTATTAATTGTTGGAATCACAACATTTGCCCAAGAGAAAAGAGAAGAAAGAAAAGAAAAACTTACACCCGAACAGCGTGTGAATTTTCAAGTAAAAAAAATCACTAAAGAGTTGAATTTAAACGAAAAACAAATCGAACAAGTAAAAGCTTTAGTTTCTAAAGAAGTTGAAAAAAGAGAAGCGAAAAGAGCCGAAATGGAAGCAAAAAGAGAGGGTCAAACAAGACCTTCTAAAAAAGAAATGGAAGCTAGAAAAACAGAAATGAAAGCAAACCAAGAAGCCATGAAAGCTGAAATGAAAAAAATATTGACCGTTGATCAATTATCTAAATGGGAGCAAAAACAAGAAGAAAGAAAAGAAAAAATGATGGAGAAAATTAAAGAAGAAGCAAATTATAAAAACTAATATTTAACGAATGAATGATTTTTAATCAATTCTAACCTGCCATTCGAACACGGCACAGCTATATAAAAAAAAACTCCAATCTTTTCAGATTGGAGTTTTAATAAAAAAAGGCGGCGACATACTCTCCCACAAATTGCAGTACCATCTGCGCAATCGGACTTAACTTCTCTGTTCGGAATGGG
>CANFNV010000021.1 GCA_947448525.1 Flavobacteriaceae bacterium
AAAAGCCCTACATTTCTGTAAGGCTTTGCTTTTACTAGTGGTCCCACCTGGGCTCGAACCAGGGACCACCTGATTATGAGTCAGGTGCTCTAACCAACTGAGCTATAGGACCGGTTAAGAGGTTGCAATATTACTACTATTTTTAATTTTTTGCAAATGTTTTCTAAAATTCCTTACTAATATTGACTTTACAGGTGATTAATAGAGGTTTAGAGTAGGTAAATTTAACTCTTTTAAGTGTAAAAACCCCATCATTTCAACATTCATCAGATTTGCATATGTTTACAAATAGGTCTGAAATGACCTTAAAAGTACTTCAGGCGTGCAAATGGTGTGCACATTTTTTTAAGTACTCAAGTGTGAGTTGTATCTATTATTGTTTTTTTTGGCAATTCAGACAACAAAAAAAGTTGTTCTTTTAGACCTTTTTATGGCAAGTGTTTTTTGTTTTTTGCTGTAATTGAAATTCATTAGTTATATAACATGTATATAATCAACTCCTTTATTCCATCTTCTGACACAATTCTATCAAAACTCCATTAGTAGTTTTTGGATGCAAAAAGGCAACTAATTTATTATCGGCACCTTTTTTAGGAACTTCGTTTAACAACACAAAACCTTCCGCTTGCAAGCGCTTCATTTCACTGTGAATATCTTCTACATCAAATGCAATATGATGAATTCCTTCTCCTTTTTTTTCTATAAATTTTGCAATAGAACTATCCGGATGAGTGGCTTCTAATAACTCAATTTTATTAGGTCCATTCCTAAAAAAGGAGGTTTTCACTCCTTCACTAGCGACTACTTCTTGTTTGTAAGCCGGTGCACCGAATAATTTTTCAAAAAGCAAATTGGATGCTTCTATACTTTTTACAGCAATTCCGATGTGTTCTATTTTTTTCATGTTGTATTTTTTGTAAAATTATAAAATAAAAATAGATTTCTACAGGTTAGAAAACTTCAAAAATCTATAGTCGTTAATCTTCAATCAAAAATCTTATCGTATTTTTACAGCATGGAAACAAATAGACAGAAAAAAATAGGAGGCGTTCTGCAAAATGATTTAGTGGATATTCTTCAAGGTGAAGTGAGAAAAAACGGACTTACTAATTTGGTGATTTCGGTTTCTAAAGTTGTTGTTACTACAGATTTAGGGGTGGCAAGAGTATATTTGAGTGTATTTCCTCAAAATAGAGCTCAAGAAATATTGGAAGCGGTAAAGTCAAATGCGCCGTTAATAAAACACGATTTATCGCAACGGGTAAAATTGCAATTGCGTAAAGTACCGAATCTTTCTTTTTATATCGATGATTCGCTTGACTATATCGAAAAAATTGATAACGCTCTTGCTGGTAAAGAAAATCCAATTGAAAACAGAGAACTCTTAGAAAAACGTAAAAAAGCGTAAGTGAATTTTCCACTTTACATAGCCAAACGCTACCTTTTTAGTAAAAGCAAGAATAATGCTATCAATATCATTACTCGAATTGCTTCGGGTGGAATAATTGTTGGCGCTATGGCATTGTTTGTGGTGCTTTCAGTTTTTAGTGGATTGCGTGTTTTTAGCTTGTCTTTTTCTAATGATTTCGATCCCGATTTAAAGGTAAATCCGATTTATGGCAAATCCTTTTCAATTTCTCCAGAACAAGAACGAAAAATCAAAAAAATTGAGGGCGTTGTCAATTTTAGTAAAATTATTGAAGAACGTGTTCTTTTTTCTTTTAATGGAAAACAACACGTAAGCAATATTAAAGGAGTGGATTGCAATTTTAGTAAGGTTAACAAAGCATCCCAAAAACTTTTTAATGGACAATGGCTAAAACAAAAAACGTATCAATGTGTTGTGGGTTATGGAATTTCGGAAAAATTATCTTTGGGATTATTTGACTTTAATAATCCGTTTGAAGTTTACGCACCTAAAACTGGTAAAGGAAATATCGATAATCCTGAAGAAGCGTTTAATCGTTCCAATCTAATTCCGGTTGGAATTTATGCGATTAGTGAAGAATTAGATTCTAAATATGTTTTTGCCGATTTAGGTTTGGTACAGGAATTGTTAGAATACAAACCGACACAAATTTCAGGCATTGAAATACGAACTAAACCCAACATTTCTAATGCTGAAGTTATCGATGCTATTACCAAAATCTGTAACAATAAAGTAGAGGTAAAAACGCGAGCCCAACTCAACGCTACTTTATATAAGATGTTGAATACCGAAAATATTGCGGTCTATCTTATTTTTACTTTGGTGATAATTATTGCACTTTTCAATTTAATTGGTTCCTTAATCATGATGGTTTTAGATAAAAAAGCCAACTTGAAAACGCTGCACAACTTAGGAACAGAAGTCAAAGATTTACGTAAAATTTTCCTTTTACAAGGAACACTTCTTAGTGTTTTCGGTGGATTGATTGGTTTGATTTTAGGAATTATTGTTGTAGTGATTCAACAACAATTTCAACTGATTATGATTACTCAGTCCTTAGCGTACCCAGTAGAATTCAGTTTACAAAATGTGGCTATTGTTTTCGGAACAATTGTTTCTCTTGGATTTATTGCAAGTATTATTGCAAGCAGCCGAGTAACTAAAAAGTTGTTGGATTAGAATTTTTTAAACCATTAAGAGATTAAAATTCATTAAGTATTTTCCTAATTTTCTTATTAGTTTTACTTTTTACTGATATTGGATTAGTAAATTATTGGATCCGAATAAATATCTTGTATTTCATCTAATGCTTGAAACAAAACCAAAGGATCTTCTATAGTTACCAGTTTCAATCGGTATTCTTTAAAGTTGGCAATGCCTTTAAAATAATTAGTATAATGGCGACGCATTTCTACAATTCCGAGGCGTTCCCCTTTCCAGTCCATAGACCAGGTCAAGTGGTTGCGGGCTGCTTCTACCCGATTTACAATTGTTGGTTTTGCCAAATGTTCTCCCGTAGCAAAGTAGTGCTTGATTTCGTTAAAAATCCAAGGATAGCCAATGGCAGCTCGACCAATCATCATGCCATCAAGGCCGTATTTATTTTTATATTCTAATGCTTTTTCAGGAGAATCAATATCACCATTGCCAAAAATAGGCATGGTTATTCTTGGGTTATTTTTCACACGTTCTATATGAGACCAATCGGAGTGCCCTTTATACATTTGCGCACGCGTTCTAGCATGAACCGTTAGTGCTTGTACGCCAATATCTTGCAAACGCTCGGCAACTTCGTCAATATTAATGGAATTTTCATCCCAACCCAAACGAGTTTTTACCGTTACCGGAAGATTAGTTCCTTTAATAACCGATTTTGTCAAACGCACCATCAAATCAACATCTTTCAAAACTCCGGCACCAGCACCTTTGCAAACCACTTTTTTAACAGGGCAACCAAAATTAATATCTACCAAATCGGGTTGTACGGCATCTACAATTCTTGCTGACATTTCCATGGCTTCTTCATCGCCACCAAATATTTGGATTCCAACGGGTCGTTCATAATCAAAAATATCTAGTTTCATACGGCTTTTTACAGCATCGCGAATCAATCCTTCACTGGAAATAAATTCGGAATACATTAAATCGGCACCATGCAATTTACACAATCTGCGAAATGGCGGATCACTTACGTCCTCCATAGGTGCAAGTAAAAGCGGGAAATCGGGTAAAATAATGTTGCCAATTTTGGGCATTGGTAATAATTTTTGCAAAGATAGGGGTTTTGAGAGAATAGAAAAAAGAGAATAGAAAAATAAGAATTTAGAATTTTTAAACCATAAAGATAGTATGTCCATTAAGTCTTAACTATTCTGAATTCCTAATTGGTTTAAAAAAATAATTTCAAAACTTTACCTTATATTTGCAGATTATATACGCAAGCATTAGCTAAAAATGATAGAATACTCGAATGAAAAATATTAGAAATTTTTGCATTATTGCACATATTGACCATGGGAAAAGTACGCTTGCCGATAGACTTCTTGGTGCTACACAAACCGTTACTGCCCGTGAAGAAAAAGCGCAATTGCTTGACAACATGGACTTGGAGCGCGAGCGTGGAATTACCATTAAGAGTCACGCTATACAGATGGAGTATACTTACAAAGGAGAAGAGTACATCTTGAACCTTATTGATACTCCGGGGCACGTAGATTTTTCTTATGAAGTTTCGCGATCTATTGCGGCTTGCGAAGGGGCACTTTTAATTGTAGATGCGGCACAAAGTATTCAGGCACAAACAATTTCTAACTTATATTTGGCTTTAGAAAACGACTTGGAGATTATTCCAGTTTTGAATAAAGTAGATTTACCAAGTGCTAATCCGGAAGAGGTTAGTGACGATATTATTGATTTATTAGGATGCAAATTGGAGGATATTATTCACGCTTCGGGTAAAACCGGATTTGGGGTAGAAAATATTTTGGCAGCGATTATTGAAAAAATTCCTGCTCCAAAAGGAATTAAAGACGAACCATTGCAGGCATTGATTTTCGATTCACATTACAATCCGTTTCGTGGAATCGAGGTTATTTTTCGTGTAAAAAATGGGGAAATTAAAAAAGGGCAAAAGATTAAATTCATGGCTACAGGCAATGAATATTTTGCCGATGAAGTGGGGACTTTGAAATTGAATCAGGTTCCGAAAAACGTCATTTCTACTGGAGATGTTGGGTATTTGATTTCTGGAATTAAGGAAGCGAAAGAAGTAAAAGTTGGGGATACCTTAACGGATGCTAAAACGCCAACAACGAATATGATTACGGGGTTTGAGGATGTGAAACCGATGGTATTTGCTGGAATTTACCCTGTAGATACGGAAGATTATGAAGATTTGCGTGCTTCTATGGAGAAACTGCAATTGAATGACGCTTCATTGGTTTTTACACCAGAGAGTTCGGCAGCTTTAGGATTTGGTTTCCGATGTGGATTTTTAGGAATGCTGCACTTGGAAATCATCCAAGAACGATTGGAACGCGAATACGATATGACGGTAATTACTACGGTTCCTAACGTTTCGTATTTGGCTTACACTAAAAAAGAACCGGATACTTCGTTTGTAATAAACAACCCTTCCGATTTGCCAGATCCATCCAAGTTAGACCGTGTGGAAGAACCTTATATTAAAGCTACCATCATTACCAAAGCCGATTATGTGGGTAATGTAATGAGTTTATGTATCGAAAAACGTGGGGTTATTACAAATCAAACGTATTTGACAACCGAAAGAGTAGAATTGAATTTTGATATGCCATTGGCGGAAATTGTATTTGATTTTTACGATCGGTTGAAAACGGTTTCTAAAGGATACGCTTCATTTGATTATACGCCAATTGGAATGAAAACCTCGAAATTGGTAAAATTAGATGTTTTATTAAACGCGCAATCAGTGGATGCACTTTCGGCATTAATACACGAAAGTAATGCGTATAACATTGGTAAAAAAATGTGTGAAAAACTTCGGGAGTTGATTCCGAGACAGCAATTTGATATTCCGATTCAAGCGGCAATTGGAGCCAAAATTATTGCTCGTGAAACGATAAAAGCCTTACGTAAAGACGTTACCGCAAAATGTTATGGTGGTGATATTTCGAGAAAACGTAAACTTCTTGAAAAACAGAAAAAAGGTAAAAAGAGAATGCGTTTGGTAGGAAATGTAGAGATTCCGCAAGAAGCGTTTATGGCGGTGTTGAAGTTGAATGATTAGATTATTTATACCTTTTAGATAATAGACGGATAGATGACTAGTCCTAAATAATTGATACCGATTATTTAGGACTAGTCAATTAATAAAAAGTGTCTTTGTGGCAAACAAAAATCCTTCGTACCTTTGCCACATGATAGAAGATAAAAATCCGCAACGCACATCTCTTTCGCAATTGGGCGAATTTGGACTGATTGAACATTTGACAAAAAATTTTGATGTTAAAAATGCCTCAACAATAAAAAGTATTGGCGATGATGCTGCCGTTTTAGATTTCAAGGATAAAAAAGTAGTAGTTTCGACTGACTTACTTGTTGAAGGTGTGCATTTTGATTTGTCTTACATGCCGTTACGTCATTTGGGCTACAAAGCAGTTGTTGTAAATGTTTCTGACATTTGTGCGATGAATGCCAAAGCCACTCAAATTACGGTTTCTGTCGCTGTTTCAAATCGTTTTCCATTGGAAGCTTTAGAAGAACTTTTTGACGGAATAACATTGGCTTCTAAATTCTACAATGTGGATGTAATTGGTGGCGATACTACTTCATCTCAAAAGGGTTTGATTATATCGATTACTGCCATTGGGGAAGCAAATGAAGATGAAATTGTGTATAGAAGCGGCGCAAAAGAAGGCGATTTATTGGTAGTTTCTGGCGATTTAGGTTCCGCCTATATGGGGCTGCAAGTTTTGGAGCGCGAAAAACAAGTGTTCCAAGTAAATCCTAACAACCAACCCGATTTAGATGCCTATACGTATTTAATTGAACGTCAATTGCGTCCAGAAGCACGTCATGATATTAAAGATTTATTGTCAAAATTAGAACTGAAACCAACTTCTATGATTGATATTTCAGATGGTTTATCGTCAGAAATTATTCATATTTGTAAACAATCAAAAGTGGGTTGTAATTTATATGAGGAAAAAATACCCGTTGACCCACAGTTTATTAATGTTTGTGAGGAATTTAATATCGATTCAACTACAGTTGCCATAAATGGCGGTGAAGATTATGAATTGCTTTTCACAATTGCAATTGAAGAATTTGATAAAATAAAAGCCAATCCTAATTTTACCGTAATTGGACATATTGTTGGTGAAAATGAAGGCATGCATTTAATCACACGAGCCGATACTAAAATTCCTTTAAAAGCAAGGGGTTGGGATGCTTTAAGCGAATAATATATCTGATCAATTTCGCAGAGATTTTTAAAAATGGTTTATAGTCAATCAAAAAACAAACCTAAAGCTAAAAGAACTTATAAATTTTGCCAAGTTTTGTGTTCTTAGCCAATAAACTTTATAAGTTTTATGGTTAAATCAAACCTACGTAAAATGTCCTTTAAGCAACAATAAGTTTTTTAAAAATATAAAACTCCGAAGGCACAACTAATGCTCGAATTTCAAGAGATTTGTTTTTGTTTTAGTGGAAAAACTAGGTGAGATTTGTGATCTAAGAATTACACTTTATCTTCAAAAGCCACTTCAACATTCAATATTTCGTTTAATAAAACTACTATTTCTTCTAGATAATTTTCCATTATTTCAGCAGAAATAACTTCGGTAACTTCTTTATCGACTTTAAAATTGAATGGTAAAAATCCACTTTTTAAATTTTTAAAAGAAATAATTCCTGCTTCAATTTCTAAACCTTTTGTTTCAGGTTCATACATAAATGCATAAGCTAGAATTTGTATGATTTTATCATTTTTAATATCTTCTGTTAAGCCCTTCCACGATTTTAGTGTGACATTTGGTTTGGTAACCGTTCCTGATTTATAATCAATGATTCTAATTTTGCCATTACGTTTTTCAATTCTGTCTACGTTTCCTGCAATTTTTACTGGAAATGGTAAATCGGGATGTTCCAATATGCGTTCCAAATGTTTTTCTAAAGCAATAATTTGAATTTGATCTCCGTTTTGAATCGATTCAAATTCTAATTTTAGAAAATTAAGCACATTTCGTTTGGCAACTTCAAAAGCCAATAGATTTCTACCTTTTTTAATATCGCCTTCTTTATAAACCAATTTGAATTGTTTTAAAACCTCTTCATCAATGTTTTTAATGCACATTTTAATATCATTTTCAATTAAAATTTTACCGATAAAAGGGCTGTATAATTTTTCTAAAGCACCGTGAATAATAGTTCCGAGTGTATTAACTGCAATATTTTCTTCAACCTCTTCAGTTTCAGAAATGCGTAAGATTCGTTGAAAATAAAACTGAACCGGATTTCTAATATAGGTTGTCAACGATGATGGCGAAAATCCTTTATTAGCAATTTCTTTCAATCGTATCAACACATTTTCCGATTTTGGAATAATGACAGGTTGGTGCGCAATTTCAGGAACATCGGCGTTATACGTTTGAAAAATCAAGTTGTGTTTGGGTTGTTTTTCGACTTCCAATTGGGTGATGAAACGACTTTTTTCTCCTGCATCCAAACCTTCGCTATCAGAGTTGTAGATCAAATAAACATTTTTAGCACGTTGCAATAAATGGTAAAAGTGATAGGTGTAAACAGCGTCTTTTTCTTTAAAAGTGGGTAAATCATATTCGCGTTTCACATCATACGGAATAAAGGAATTCATGCTTTTACCTGCCGGAAATTTACCTTCATTAACCGAAGTGATAATGACGGTTTCAAAATCGAGCACCCGACTTTCTAAAACGCCCATAATTTGTAATCCGTTTAGTGGTTCTCCTTCAAAAGAAACTTCGGCCACATCAATTACTTGTTTGTAAATGGCATAAAGTGTTTCGATAGAATCAATATTTTCGTGTGAAGAAAAATAGGATATCAATTGATTAATCACTTTGAAAATAGAATATACAAAGGCATTAGTAATTTTTTCTTCTTCGTTATCACGACTTAAATTTGATTTGATAATCAATAAAATCTTAGATAAATTTTCTAAAACTATAACTGAACTTGAATCCCATTTTTGAAAAAGCAATTGAAACAACTCATTTTGATTTTCTTGCAACTCAAGGATACGCTTTTGAATTATAAAAGTGTAATTGTTTTGATTGATTCGATTTACTAATTCTTTTGCATTTATGAAGGGCTCGATCAACGGATGTGTCAAAATATCCAAAACATCTTTATAATAAAAGACATAGCTTGTAGCATTTCTAGACAACGCGTTAGTGTGCATTTTGAACAATTTGGCCAGCAATAGTTGTGCAGGATTGTTCTTGCTCGAAAATCCCATAGTGATATTTAAAGCATCAACATTACTCGGTAAAGAATATAAAACAGGCAACAAAAGACTCTCTTCACCAAGTACAACAGCTACATTTTGAAATTGACCATTATGATCTTTACTGTGTTTTTCTATAATATCACCAACAATTTTGGCTTGACCAATAGATTTTGGTGTGCCAATAACCTGAATGTTCTTTTCTTCTTGATAATCGATTGCAATCCACTCATACGGATTGGTTTTATAATAAGGCCATTCCGATTTGAAACGTCGTTGAAAAAACCCCGTATCATGGTATATATCGTTCAAAAATGTTTCGTCTATATCCCAATATATTTTTGCTATATCTAGTGCTAATAGATGTTGAACTATTTTTTCTTCCGCTTTATTGAGCGCATTAAATCCGGCAAAAACAAATTTTTTCTCTTTTACTGATTCCGAAAAATAATTAAGATTATTTACAGCTTCTCTATAAATTAATCCTTGATATCCAACACCTTTTTTTAGTAAATAATTATAAAGTGAATGATAATAATGGGGTAGCTTTTTCCAAAAAACGAGGTAGTTATTGATGAGATCCGTTCGTTTGTCACTATCAATTGCCCAATGTTCTACTTCTTTGATGTTTTCTAGATACTTTAAAATCTTGTCGGGGGCTAATAAATAACGATCGATTTCGTTAAAATCTTGAAGCAGTGTTTTAGCCCAATTGGCAAAGGTTTCAAAAGATTCTATATCTTTTTCCGTAATTTCTAAATATATAGTGTAAAATTCAAATAAGAGTTCCACACTGTCAATAGAACGAATACCTGCAATGTTTTGCACAAAATCTTCAATACTTATTATTTCAGGAGCAAATATGGTTTTCTCTGATTGCATTTTTAAAGCATCAAGAAGAAAAACTTTAGCTCGTCGGTTAGGCAGAATGATAATAACATCCGATAATGTATCCGAATAATCATTTAAAATAACTTGTGCTAATTGTTGCAGAAAAGTTCTATTTACCATTTGATAAATATAAAAAAACGCTCCGAAATTCGGAGCGTTTAATTGAAATTATTTTAAAAGAAATTATTTTACCAATTTCACTTCAACTCTTCTGTTATTTGCTTTACCAGCTTTAGTTTTATTAGATTCTATCGGTTTTGTTTGACCAAATCCTGAAGAAGTCAATCTATCAGCTGCAATTCCATTTTCAACTAAATAGTTTTTAACAGATGTAGCTCTTTCCTCAGATAATTTTTGGTTACTTGCTACTGTACCTGTATTATCTGTATAACCTTCAATGCTGAATTTAGCTGAAGGATATTCTTTCAATATTGCTGCAATAGAAATTAAAACAGGGTAAGTTTGTTTTTGAAACGAAGCTTTACCTGAATCAAACAAAATAGTTTTTGCATATTCATTTAATTTTTTAATTGATTCTTCTGTTGGTTCTGCAATAGGACAACCATTGTTTGAAGCAGGTCCTTTTACTGCTGGGCATTTGTCATCTTTATCAAGAACTCCATCGCCATCAGTATCTGGCCAAGGACAACCACCGTTTTCTTTTGGTCCTTTTACAACTGGACATTTATCAGCTTTATCTGCAATTCCATCACCATCAGCATCTGGACAACCACCCAAAGTTTTAAGTCCTGCAACATCTGGGCAAGCATCATCTTTATCAGCAATTCCATCTTTATCTGTATCGGGACAACCTTTAAATTCTAACAAACCAGCTTGAGTGGGACAAGCATCATCTTTATCGATAATTTTATCTCCATCTGAATCTGGACAACCATTAAATTCTTTTAGTCCTGCAGTTTCTGGACAAGCATCATTTTTATCATAAATACCATCTTGATCAGTATCTATTCCTCCAAATTTGAATATTAAGCCTGCAAAATGTTGCATATGGCTGGAAACATTTGTATTAACAACCCTTTCATCTTCAAATGAATGTTTGTATGTAGAGCTAAACGAAATACCAAACTCTTTAGATAACCAGAAAGTTAATCCAAAACCCCCATTAATAGTTCCTGCAGAAGCATCACCCAACCAAGTATATCCACCACCAATATGAGCTGAAGGATCAATTACTTTAGATTTTATCATGCTCATGAAACTGTATTTAATAACTCCATCAACCCCATAATACATTAAATCAGTTTTTGCTACAGGATATGTTGAAATGCCTGAGTTTTCATCATACTGTCTATCTCCAACAAATTTGGTAATTTTATTAACAGAACCTGTTACCCCAAATGAAAAATTATCTCCTACGTATTTTGATACGGTTAACGAAGATACTGAAGGCAATACGCTCCAATATTCTTTTTGATCAAAATACTGAGAAAATTGATTTTTAATACTTGAAGCAGCACTTACTCTGCTCCCATCAACTGCGTTTACTCCAAAAGAGATAGCCCAAGGGTTGTCACTATCTTGAGCTTGAGAACTCAATCCCAATAGCGTCAATAAAACAATTATTTTATTAAGATGTTTCATACTTAATTTGTTAGATTTATTATTAATGTTGCAAAAGTAAATGTATTAATTTTAATAACAAAATTGAAATATTGAAATTTATGAATAATATAACAATTCGTAATATTTCAAAAAAAATAAATTTATATCACTTGTAACGCTTTTGCTACTATGGTAAATGCGTTTATTGCGCAATCCAAATGTTCTTTTGTATGTGCTGCCGAAAGTTGCACTCTAATTCTCGCTTTATCTTTAGGCACAACAGGGAAGAAAAATCCGATTACATAAATTCCTTTTTTCAGTAATTCATCTGCCATTATTTGAGATAATTTAGCATCATACAACATTACGGGAACTATTGCTGAATCGCCGTCAATAAAGTCAATTCCTGCATTTCTTAACCCTTGTTTAAAATAATTGGTGTTCCATTCTAATTGATCTCTTAAAGTAGTATCTTTTTCTAGAAGTTCAAAAACTTTAATAGAAGCGCCCACAATAGCTGGAGCTAACGAATTAGAAAATAAATAAGGACGTGAACGCTGACGTAAAATTTCAATCACTTCTTTTTTAGCCGTAGTATAGCCGCCCATGGCGCCGCCCAATGCTTTTCCTAATGTTCCTGTTATGATGTCCACCCTTCCCATTACGCCTTTTGCTTCTAATGTTCCTTTACCTGTGGCACCAATAAAACCCGCTGCGTGACATTCGTCAACCATTACTAAAGCATCATATTTGTCGGCTAAATCACAAATTTTATCCAATGGAGCTACCAATCCGTCCATTGAGAAAACCCCGTCTGTAACAATTAATTTGAAACGATGTTCCGCTTCAACCGCTTTTTTTAATTGATTTTCTAAATCTTCCATATTGGAATTTTCATAACGATACCTCGCTGCTTTACATAGACGTACCCCATCAATAATAGAGGCATGGTTTAAAGAATCCGAAATAATACAATCTTCTTCTCCTAGTAAAGGTTCAAAAACACCTCCATTTGCATCAAATGCAGCGGCATATAATATAGTGTCCTCCGTACCATAAAAATCGGCTATCTTTTTTTCTAAAGTTTTATGAATATCTTGGGTTCCACAAATGAAACGCACAGACGACATTCCGAAACCGTGAGAATCTAAAGCATCTTTAGCGGCTTGAATCACTTCTGGATGGGATGACAATCCTAAATAGTTATTAGCGCAAAAGTTTAAAACGGTTTCGCCATTAACGGTAATTTCAGCACCTTGTGGTGAAGTAATAATTCGTTCTTTTTTGAAAATACCGTTTTGTTCAATAGTATTTAATTCGTTTTGTAAGTGTTGTTGGATTTTTCCGTACATATTTTAGTTTGTTTTTTGCCACTAAGAAGTTAAGTTACGAAGATTTTATTTTTACTCCAATTCAAAATCTTTTATCTTTCTTCTATTTTTTATTTTCTACAAATTTACAATTTCAATTCCTGCTCCTATATAAATAAGCAATTTTTTTGCCACTTTAAATCCCATCGATTCAATGGCCTTTTGATAATTTTCTAGTTGCACTTTGTGTTTTGGTATATGCGAACCTGTTTTATAATCTAATAAATAGATTTCGTTTTTAGAATTCAGCACCATTCTATCGGGTTTTACCAAGTTGCCTTCTTTTTGAATGATGGTTTGCTCATTTAAAACTTTGGTTCCGATGGCAAAAAAGTCAATTAAATCTTGATGATTCACAATTTCGTTCAGGGTTTTGGTAACTTCTTCTTTTTGAGAAATGACAATTAATCCATTTTCGATGGCTTTTGTTAGCGCCAAATCAATATCGCTTTTTGTTTTAATAAAGGACAGAATTTCGTGAATGATATTTCCATATTCAATAGCGTTTTGCTGTTTGGTATTCCACATCATGCTTTCTCGCTGGGCAATTTTAATGCTTTTCGGATTTAAAGTCGATGCAATTTGCGGAATTACTTGTGTTATTTCTTCAATTTTAGTGTGAATTGATAATTTTTTGGATTGACCAAATTCATAATTATAAATGGTTTCTTTAAAACCTTTTTCCTTAAGAAAATCTATGAAAAATGATGATAAATTTTTAGGTAAACTTCCATCACTTTTAATATTCATTGCAGAAATAACGTGTAATTGTTCTTCTGCCCGCGTTAAAGCAACATACAATACATTCACCGTATCTAATAAATCTTCTTGTTTTTTCTGATTGTAAATTTGTTTTGCCTCCTTGCCATACCCTTCTACTTTGCTGCTTTTATCGACCAATGCTTTGGGCAATCCTATGACTTCCTCATCGGCATTGAGCCAAATTTTTTCTTTCGGACCCCTGGTAAAATCTTCTTCGGCAAAGGGAAAAATCACCACCGGAAATTCCAAACCCTTAGATTTATGAATGGTCATAATTCGAACGGCATCGTTCCCTTCTGGAGAGGGAATGCTCAAATTTTCTCCCTTTTTCTGCCAATAGTCTAAAAAATCGGAAATTCCTGCTTGGTTTTTAATATCGCGTTCTAGCACAATATCCAAGAAATATTGCACATATGCATTTCGCTTTGCCATCGGAATCACTTTTGAAATAATAATTTCTGTGGCTTCATATAATGATTTTTTTCGACCGTTTTCAAACGAAAATTCCAAATTGAATTGAGAAAGCCAATTTTGAAATTCACATTCTTTATTTAGTTCAATTCCTTGAAAAATAAAATCGTGAATGGGTAATTTATCTTGTTGATTGTTGGCTAAATAATATAAGAAATTAGCTTTTGCTTCTAGATCATTATTGTTTTTCAAATAGCGCAAAATGTGAATTATACATTGTACTTCCGACGAAGCGCCAATCAATAGACTTTCTGAAGACAAAATTGGAATTCCATTTTCAGTTAAATGATTTGCAATGGCTGTTCCTTGGGATTTTTTGCGCGTTAAAACTACAATGTCTTTATTACGAAAACCCTTTGATTTTGATGCTTCAATTTTTTGGAACGTTGCTTCCAAATACAATTTGTTTCTATCCGAACTGTCTTCATCTTCTTCGTCAATTTTTGGAATAAATGAAACCGAAACAAATCCGCCTTTTTTACTATTTGTTTTTTGATGGCTGTGATGCAAATACAAGTCTTTGTAATCTTCGTTTTCAAATTCTTTAGATAGAAATTGGAAGAAATTATTATTAAAATCTATAACTTCGGAATAACTTCTGTAATTGGTTTCTAAATGTGCCGCTCTTTTTTCAACATTAAATGGGTTTTTACCTTTACTTAATTCGATAAATTGTTCTGCTTTCCCTCCGCGCCATCGGTAAATGGATTGTTTTGGATCACCAACCAACATCAACGAACCTCTTACACCTTGTAAATCTTCACTTACCAAAGCATTATCAATAAGCGGAATTAAATTTTGCCACTGCATTTCGGAAGTATCTTGGAATTCATCTATAAAAAAATGCTTGTATCGTTCGCCCAAACGTTCATAAATAAAAGGCGCAGGTTGGTTCTGAATTTGCTCGTTAATTAATTTATTAAATTCGGCAATAGAAAGAATATTTTGCTCTTTTTGAATTTTCGCTAATTCATTACTTACAGTATTCAACAACGAAAGTGGCGTTATGTTTTTTAGAAATGCTTCATAAAAATTGCATTTTTCAAATTTGGAGTAAATAGTCTTTAATAGTTCTAAAAGTTTCGGGATTATGGATTCAATTATTGCAGCATCTTTAGCCGTTTTATTGATCTTTATATCCTCAACTTCACGATACATTTTATTCGCGGGGTTAAATTTTCGTTCTTGAATACTCAACAAATGTCTGGGAAAATGTCCTGCGGAAAACGACTTTAAATCAATTCCATTTTTGTCAATTAACTCCAAGGCTTCATTTGCTAATGCAACTGTTTCATCTTCAATTTCTTTAGAAAGTTCGAAAAGTTTATTTTTAATTTCTACAAATTCGGCAATTGATTTATTATTGAAATGGGTGATTTCTTCGCGGTTATTTTCGTTTAAAATCATCCTGCCCGTATCCATAATTTCTCTAGAAATGTCCCAACTTTTATCATCGTCGGTTTTTTCCATTGTGAAATCTACGAGTAAATTGGTCAGCGTTTCGTCTTCTCCAGCTTGTGCAATTATAGCATCAACGGCTTCGTTTAAAATGCTTTCGGTATCCAACGATACTTCAAAAGTGATGGGTAAATTCAAATCATGAGCAAAAGCACGGATGACTTTGTGCGTAAATTTATCTATCGTAGAAATATCAAATGCAGCATAATTATGAATTAAGTTTTTAATGATGCTTTGGGCTTTTTCTTGAATGCTTTTCAAGCTTAATTTAGTTTCTCCATGAATTACTTGCATCAATTGTAATGCCTTATCCGATGGGTTGTCTTTGGCAAATTCCGACAGACTTTCTACCACACGACTTTTCATTTCGTGCACCGCTTTGTTGGTAAACGTAATAGCGAGGATGTTTCTGTAAGCATCATTTTTATTGGATAATAGAATGATTTTGAGGTATTCTTTTACCAAAGTATAGGTTTTACCAGAACCTGCCGATGCGTCGTATATGGAAAAAGAGGGTTTGCTCATTTGATTTTTTATTTTAGCATTTCTATACATTTAGAATTATTGCTTTTTTCAATGTAATTATATAAAAAAAGTATTTTCTTTTACAAAGATAAATGTATAAATTTGAAATCAATTTTAATATTAATTTAAACAAAAATATCATGGCCTTTGAATTACCACAATTACCTTACGCTTACGATGCGTTAGAACCACATATTGATGCAAGAACAATGGAAATTCACCATTCAAAACATCATAATGCTTATACTACCAACTTAAATGCTGCCATTGCAGGAACCGATTTAGAAGGAAAATCTATTGAAGAAATTCTGAAAAATTTGGATATGACCAAAGCGGCTGTTCGAAATAACGGAGGTGGATTTTTTAACCACAATTTATTTTGGACCGTTATGTCGCCAAATGGGGGCGGATTGCCTTCAGGAGAATTATTAACGGCAATTGAAAAAGATTTGGGTTCGTTTGACGAATTTAAAGCGGCTTTTGCAAAAGCGGGTGCCACTCAATTTGGTTCGGGTTGGGCTTGGCTTTGTATGAAAGACGGAAAACTAGAAGTTTGTGGAACTCCAAATCAAGACAATACCTTAATGCCTGGCGTTGGTTGCGGCGGAACTCCAATTTTAGGAATGGACGTTTGGGAACACGCTTACTACTTGAATTATCAAAACCGTCGCCCAGACTATATTGAAGCGTTCTTTAATGTAATTAACTGGAATGAAGTGACAAGAAGATATAACGAAGCAAAATAATTTTTCCTTTGTAAAATTAAAAACCCAGTTCACCAACTGGGTTTTTAATATTTTATAAAATGCTCATTTTTAATAGGCTCTTGCATCTTTTCCTTCATAAAAATTCATGAAAGCGCGGTTTACAACTCTATTTCCCCCAGGTGTTGGATAGTCGCCGGTGAAATACCAATCGCCTAAATTCTTAGGACAGGCACTATGAAGATTATCTACCGATTGAAAAATGATTTTCACCTGAGCTTTTATTTCGCTTGACGTTAATAATTGTGACGTTTTATCTGATATTTCGGTATCGCTAAATGGCGAATAAATTTCTGTAACGTAATTAACCACATCCGCGTCGTTTAAATGCTCTTGGGTCTTGCATTTTTTATAAACGTCGTCCACAATATGATACAAATTTCGCTCTTTTAATAGTTCTATTGCTGCTTGAAATGCCACTAATCCTTCCAACTTTGCCATATCAATTCCATAACAATCTGGATAACGAATTTGGGGCGCCGAAGAAACTACCACTATTCGTTTTGGATTCAATCGATCCATCATTTTGATAATGCTCCTTTTTAATGTGGTTCCGCGAACAATGCTATCATCAATAATTACTAAATTATCGGTTGGTTTGATTACGCCATAAGTAACATCATAAACATGTGCTACTAATTCATCACGGTTTTTATCGTCTGTTATAAATGTTCTTAGTTTGGCATCTTTAATAGCGATTTTCTCGGTTCTTATTTTTACAGAAAGTATTTCTTCTAATTTTTCTTTGGTTAATGTCTTTCTATTATCAAGAATGAACTGATTTTTTCTTTGGTTTAAAAAATCTTGTGCAGCTTCAACCATTCCATAAAAAGAAGTTTCAGCCGTATTTGGAATATAGGAAAAAACCGTATTATCCGTATCGTCTTCAATAGCTTCCAAAACCGCAGGAAGAATAAGTTTTCCTAAATTTTTACGCTCTTGATAAATTTCGGCATCGCTTCCTCTTGAGAAATAAATTCTCTCGAAAGAACAGGCTTTTTTAACTGTTGGAACAATTATTTCTTCTTCAGTAACAGTTCCGTTTTTCTTAATGATTAAGGCATTTCCAGGTTGTAATTCTTGCACTTTTTCAAATGGAACATTGAAAACGGTTTGAATTACTGGTCGTTCTGAAGCCACAACAACAATTTCATCATCCTGATAAAAATAAGCAGGACGAATTCCAGCTGGATCACGAAATACAAACGCATCGCCATGACCAAAAAGTCCGGCCATAGCATAGCCACCATCCCAACCTTTGGAAGCGCGTTTTAATATTTTAGCAATATCTAATTTTTCGGCGATAACCGGTGATGCTTCTCTTTTTGACAAGCCGTTGTTTTTACATTCTTGGTATAAATCTGTAACCTCATCATCTAAAAAATGTCCAATTTTTTCCATTACGGTGACTGTATCAGCCATTTCTTTAGGGTGTTGCCCCAATTCTACCAAACTATTAAACAGTTCTTTAACGTTGGTCATGTTGAAGTTTCCGGCAACAATAAGATTTCGGTGCATCCAATTGTTCTGACGTAGAAAAGGATGTACGCTTTCAATACTGTTTTTTCCGAAAGTTCCGTAGCGAACATGCCCCAAAAACAATTCTCCGATATAGGGAATATTGGCTTTTTGTGCGGCAACATCATCTGCATATTCTGGATGAGAAGCTAATTCTTCATTAATGCGTTCGTTGATTTGTTTAAAAACATCTTGTATGGCTTGAGGATCATTAGAACGCACACGACTTATATATCGTTCGCCTTGTTCCACATCTAATTTAATGGAAGCGAAACCAGCACCGTCTTGTCCGCGGTTGTGTTGCTTTTCCATCAAGAGATACATTTTCTGTATTCCGTAGAAAGCCGAACCGTATTTTTGTTTGTAAAACGCTAACGGTTTTTTTAATCGTAAAAGTGCAATTCCACATTCGTGTTTAATGGCGTCACTCATGATAGTAGTTATATTGTTTAAGCTGAATTTATTTCAGCATCTTTTTTAATTAGTTGTATTATTTATTTGCCACGAATACACGAATAAATTGTTGTGTTTTAATTTAAATTTTATTGTGTAATTTTCGCATTTTGTTCTCTAATATTGGTATTAATTTTTAAAAAAAATATTCGTGTATTCGTGGCGATGCTAAATAAAAAATGCCCCGAAAATTTCGAGGCATAAAGTTATTATAATTCTATTTCAAATTGTGTTAAAGATTTGAATACTTTCAATCGATTTTTTACTTCGGCTTCTGTTACTTCTAACATACGTTCGGTTCCGAATTTTTCTACGCAGAAGGAAGCCAAGTTAGAACCCTGAATAATGGCTGTTTTCATCGTTTCAAAAGAAATGTCTCCTTGTTGGGTGATGAATCCGGCAAATCCTCCGGCAAAAGTATCTCCTGCTCCTGTCGGATCAAATACATCAGCCAATGGCAATGCTGGTGCAAAGAAAATATGTTCGTCATGGAAAATTAAAGCTCCGTGTTCTCCTTTTTTAATCACCACATACTTTGGTCCCATGGTATGAATTTTAGCAGCAGCTTTCACTAAAGAATACTCTCCAGATAACTGACGAGCTTCTTCGTCGTTAATGGTGATTACATCAACGCGTTTGATTACGTCTAACAATTCTGGTAAGGCACAATCCATCCAAAAGTTCATGGTATCTAAAACCACTAATTTTGGTTTGGAGGTCATTTGATTTAAAACGCCTGTTTGCACAATGGGATGTAAATTTCCTAACATTACTACATCGGCATTTTTAAAGTTTTCGGGTACGATTGGATTAAAATCTGCCAAAACATTTAATTCCGTAGCTAACGTATCTCTTGAATTCATATCGTTGTGGTATTTACCGCTCCAAAAGAAGGTTTTTCCGCCTTTAACGATTTCTAAACCAGAAATATCAATGTTTCTTGCTGTTAATAAATCTAAATATTCTTGTGGAAAATCATCTCCAACTACTGAAACAATAGCCGATTGTAGTTTAAAATGGGAAGCGGAAAGGCCTATAAAAGTTCCTGCACCACCTAAAATTTTATCTGTTTTTCCAAAAGGCGTTTCGATAGCATCAAAAGCAACCGTTCCTACTATTAAAAGTTTGTTCATTTTTGCGTTTTCATGTTAAAGGGGCAAAGATAAACTTTTAGTTGCAGAGTTGCAAAGGTTCAAGGTGGCAAAGTAGTAAAGAGGTTTTGCTAAAAATAGCATCAAGGTCACAGCTTGATTTTATTTCCTGTTAAGAAATTAATGCCTGTTTTTTGTTACACAGAGATTGGCACAGATATGCACAGATATTTTTCGATGTGTTACTAAACTAGGGGACTGTGTAGTGTTAGGTTATTATTATTAAAATTATCTCGATAAAAAAAAATTATACAACAATCCTTGCAATACCGAGGAGAAATACTAAAAGAAGCTATCTATAAAAGTGGCGTACCCATTACAGAACTCGCCAAGCGTTTAGGTAAAAGTAGAAGGTGGATGTATCTAATGTTTGAAAACAGTATGGTTTCTCTAGATATTGTTTTGCAAATTGGGAAACTTATTCACCATGATTTTACAGATGAAATTAAAGAATTTAACGTTAGCTCTACTGTGGTGAACGAACCGCCTGCAGCTTATGAAAAAGAAGTCTCAAATGCAGACTATTGGAAAGATAAGTATCTTAAATTATTAGAAGAATATAATATGTTGTTGAAGCAGCGGCAAATCCAATAAATTTCAGGTTTTTAGAGCATCAACTTTGAAAATACACTACAGTCAACTTTGAAAATGCATTATAGTTAACTTTGAAAATGCACGGTTTTTAAAATAATTTTTCGTCTTCCTTTTCATAAAAAGCATCAATAGATAAATTGGGTAAACCCGAGGCGTAAACGGCTAATTCATCGCAACGTTCGTTTTGCGGATGGTTGTTATGCCCTTTTATCCATTTAAAATCCACTTGGTGTTGGCGGTAAATTTTTAAGAATCGTTTCCATAAATCGGAGTTTTTTCTATTGGCAAATCCTTTTTTCTCCCAACCTAACACCCATTTTTTCTCCACAGAATCCACAACATATTTAGAATCAGAAATCACCAACACTTTCCTATTTGGATTTTTAAGCTTTTCTAAGCCCATAATTACGGCCAGAAGTTCCATTCTATTGTTGGTTGTTAACCGAAATCCTTCGTAAAATTCTTTTTTGTGTAGTGTGCCAACCAATTCCATGACTACGCCATAACCTCCGTTTCCGGGATTTCCTTTGGCAGCGCCGTCAGTGTAGATGTGGACTTCGTGTTGCATTTTAGATTGTTAGATTATTAGACTACTTAGATTATTGGATTAATTAAACTTCTAACAATCTCTCTATAACTTGAGGGAAATAGTGGTGTTCTAAAACGTGAATTTTCTCAGCAATTTCGTCAGCAGATTTACAATCTTCTATATTTACGGATTGCTGAAAAATAATTCCACCTTCATCATACTGTTCGTTTACATAATGAATAGTGATTCCGGTTTCTTTTTCTTTAGTATTAAGAACGGCTTGGTGAACGTTCGTGCCATACATTCCTTTTCCGCCATATTTTGGTAATAATGCTGGATGGATGTTTATAATCTTATTCGGGTATTCTTTGATGATGTGTTCTGGAAATTTCCATAAAAATCCTGCTAAAACAATCAAATCGGGTTGAATATCGTTTAGTTTTTCTAAAACTTTTCCTTCATTTAACTCGTGTTTATTGAATATTTGAGTTGGAATCTTTAAATTTTTGGCTCTCTCTACTACTTTTGCATTAGGATTGTTAGTAAAAATTTGAACTACTTGAGCAGATTCTTTATGAAAGAAATGCAAGACAATTTTTTCGGCGTTAGAACCCGATCCAGAGGCGAATAATACTATTTTTTTCATCGAAGCAGTTGTAAATTTTACACAAAAAAAAGAATAATAAATCAGATAAAATAGTTCTTTGTGAAATAATTTTTTTAATTTCGTTGTCACATTTATTAACTAAAAGGTGATTTTAAGATAAAGTTTTTTATTTTTGCCAACAATTAAAATTTTAAAATTAAAGATTATGTCAGACATTGCATCAAGAGTAAAAGCGATTATCGTAGACAAATTAGGCGTTGACGAGAATGAAGTTGTAACAGAAGCAAGCTTCACAAACGATTTAGGAGCGGATTCATTAGACACTGTTGAGCTTATTATGGAGTTCGAAAAAGAATTTGATATTCAAATTCCAGACGA
>CANFNV010000022.1 GCA_947448525.1 Flavobacteriaceae bacterium
ACTAAAGTTAGGTAAAACCTATACTTTTAATAGTAATCTTTAAACAAAAAGAAAATGCCTATATATCATAAACTAGGAAATATTCCTCCAAAACGCCATATTCAATTTGAGAATCCAGACGGAGGTTTGTATTACGAACAACTTTTCGGCACAGAGGGTTTTCATGGACATTCTTCTTTATTGTATCATGTGCACAGACCAACACAGGTAAAAGAAATCCTAAAATCGTATTCGGTTGAACCTAAAATTGCAATAGGAAAAAACATAAAATCGTTATTACTAAAAGGATTTGAATTAAAGCCAGAAGACGACTTTTTGGATTCCAGAAAAGCAATGTTGGTCAATAAAGATTGTACTATTGGATTAGCTGCACCAAGAAAATCGCTTACAGAATATTTCTACAAAAATGCCGATGCCGACGAACTAATTTTCATCCATAAAGGAAGCGGAACATTAAGAACGATGATGGGAAACATCGAATTTGAATATGGAGATTATCTTATTATTCCGCGTGGAATGATTTATCAAATTCAATTCAACACCGAAGATAACAGATTATTTTATGTCGAAAGTTTTGCGCCTTTTTACACGCCAAAAAGATACAAAAATGAATCAGGTCAACTTTTAGAACATTCCCCATTTTGCGAACGCGATTTTAAATTGCCAACCGAATTAGAAACCCACGATAAAAAAGGCGATTTCACTATCAAAATAAAAAAAGAAGGAATGATGCACGAATTCGTTTATGCAACACATCCTTTTGATGTTGTGGGTTGGGACGGTTATAATTTTCCGTACGGATTTTCAATTCACAACTTCGAACCAATCACAGGGCGAGTACACCAACCGCCTCCTGTGCATCAAACATTTGAAACGTCCACTTTTGTAGTTTGTTCGTTTTGTCCAAGATTGTATGATTATCATCCAAAGTCAATTCCTGCACCTTACAATCATAGTAATATCGATTCTGATGAGGTTTTGTACTACGTAGATGGCGATTTTATGTCGCGAAACAATATCGAACAAGGTTATATAACCTTGCACCCCAAAGGAATTCCTCACGGACCAGCGCCAGGCGCAATGGAACGAAGTATAGGCAAAACAATTACCGAAGAATTGGCCGTTATGGTAGATACTTTTCGACCATTAATGGTTACGGAAGAAGCCATGGGATTGGACGATGGGCAGTATTATAAATCTTGGGTAGAGTAAATTATATAAACTTACAAATCTGACAGAGTTTTTGACCCAGTCGGAGAAAAAAATAAATAAAAAATGTTAAAAGAAATTAAATCAGTCGAATACGGACTAGAAAAAATATTTGAAGGAGCACAAGATTTCCTTCCGCTTTTAGGAACAGACTATGTAGAATTTTATGTAGGAAACGCAAAACAATCAGCGCATTATTACAAAACTGCCTTCGGGTACCAATCGTTAGCTTATGCCGGACTAGAAACGGGTGTTAAAGACAAAGCCAGTTATGTCTTGAAACAAGATAAAATTAGAATTGTACTTACAACGCCATTAACACAAGATTCTCCAATTCATGCACATCTTCAAAAACACGGTGATGGGGTAAAAATTGCAGCACTTTGGGTTGAAGATGCTACGTCTGCATATGAAGAAACTATGAAACGTGGCGCACGTTCGTTTATGGAACCCACTGTTGAAAAAGACGAATATGGAGAAGTAGTTCGATCTGGAATTTACACTTATGGTGAAACGGTCCACCTATTTGTAGAAAGAAAAAACTACAATGGCGTTTTCTTGCCAGGATATAAAGAATGGAAATCCGACTACAACCCAACAACAACAGGCCTAAAATACATTGATCACATGGTGGGGAATGTAGGTTGGAACGAAATGAATACTTGGGTAAAATTCTACGAAGAGGTCATGGGATTTGTAAATTTTCTTTCGTTTGATGACAAACAAATCAATACCGAATATTCTGCTTTAATGAGTAAAGTAATGAGCAACGGCAACGGAAGAATTAAATTTCCAATAAACGAACCCGCAGAAGGAAAGAAAAAATCACAAATAGAAGAATATTTAGATTTCTATGGCGGGCCAGGAATTCAGCACATTGCCATTGCAACCGATGATATTATTAAAACAGTATCAGAGTTAAGGGCTCGTGGCGTCGATTTTCTTTCTGCGCCACCCCATGCATATTATGAAGCAATTCCAGAGCGATTGGGTGTTCATATGGATATGATGAAAGAAGATATTAATGAGATTGAAAAATTAGCCATTATGGTCGATGCCGATGAAGACGGTTATCTTTTGCAAATTTTCACCAAACCAGTTCAGGATCGTCCAACTTTATTTTTTGAAATAATTCAGCGAATGGGAGCAAAAGGTTTTGGCGCAGGTAACTTTAAAGCGCTTTTTGAGTCAATTGAGCGCGAACAAGCATTAAGAGGAACGTTGTAATTTCTAGATTTTGTTATAAAATTACCAAAATATAACGTTGTAGTAACAACATTTCTAATAAAAAAATGTTAAAGTTGATTTTTTAATGAGAATAAATCAAAAACTATAGTATCTTTGTTTAAGAAAATTAAAAGGAGTGGTTTCCTTTAATTTTATATAAATTTTTCATAATTTATAGTTTTTGGTTGGTTAATAGTATAAAAACTCTGTCATTACTTGACGGAGTTTTTTTGTTTTTATACATTTGGAACAACTATTGCTTTACAGTTATTAAATTAACTAAAAAACATTCAAAAAATGAAAAGGATATTTTTTCTCACATTGCTTTTTTTGACGGTAAGTTTTGATTCTCAAAAAACGACAGCTTATGATGTAGGCGAATGGTTTAAATTCAGAATTCACTATGGATTGGTAACTGCGGGTTATGCTACACTTGAGGTTAAAGAAGCAACAAAAAATAATAAAAAAATATATCATGCTATTGGACACGGTTATACAACTGGAATGTCAAAATGGTTTTTCAAAGTAGAAGATAATTATGAGTCTTATTTTGATAAAATTACAGGTAAACCCTATCAATATGTTAGAAAAATTGATGAAGGAGGTTACACCAAAGATCAAGAAGGATTTTTCAATCAAGATAAAAACACTATATTGGTAAAAGATTATAAAAATGATACCAATAAAACTTTTGCAACTCCTGAAAATATTCAGGATATTGTTTCTACGTTTTATTATCTTAGAAATCACCCAAATGTAGCCAAATTAAAAGTAGGCGAATCCATTGTTATTGATATGTTCTTTGATGATGAAACCACAAAATTTAAGTTAAAATTTATTGGAAGAGAAGATTTAGATACTAGTTTTGGAGTAGTTCCTTGTATGATTTTTAGACCATTAGTGCAATCCGGAAGGGTATTTAAAGAACAAGAAAGCTTAACCGTTTGGATATCAGACGACGACAATAAATTACCATTAAGAATTAAAGCCAGTTTGGCCGTAGGTTCTATAAAAGCAGATTTAGAATCGTTTAAAGGATTATCAAATCCATTTACAATTAAAGAACAATAAATGAATATAAAAACCACTCAATTAATTGAGAAATTAGAAAAAAAATTTGACGCTATAAATCAAAAAACCGAAACACATCTTGAAGGTTTACTTTGGTCAAAACCAATAACATATTGGGATTATATTCAAACTGATGCCTTGCTAAATTTGCAAACTCAAAGAACTACCCTGCCCGATGAAATGGTTTTTATTATGTACCATCAGGTTAATGAATTATTATTCAAAATGATTTTATGGGAAATAAATCAAGTGTCAACATGTGAGTTGCCAAAAACTTCTTTTTTTACCGAAAGATTAATGCGAATTTCTCGTTATTTTGATATGTTAACCACATCTTTCGATATTATGGGCGACGGAATGGAAGTAGATCAATACATGAAATTTAGAAATACATTAACACCCGCAAGTGGTTTTCAAAGTGCGCAATACCGATTGATTGAATTTGCTTCAACCGATTTAATTAACCTAATTGATTTCCGATTTAGGGCTACTATTGATAGAAATACACCTTATTCCCATGCTTTTGAACATTTATATTGGCAAGCTGCAGGCAAGGATTACAAGTCTGACGAGAAAAGTTTCTTGATTTTAGAATTTGAAAGAAAATATAAAGCCGAATTTCTTCGTAATATGGAAGAATATAACACCACTAACATTTGGCAAAAATTTAAAAGTTTACCAGAAGCCGATCAAAAAAATACCGATCTAATTTCTGCCATGCGCCATTATGACAGAACAGTAAATATTACTTGGGTTATGGGGCATTTGAATGCGGCCAAAAAATATATTGAAAGCGGACACGGAAATGGTGAAGCAACTGGAGGAAGTGATTGGAAAAAATACATGCACCCTAAATACCAGCGAAGAATCTTTTTCCCAGAACTTTGGAACGAAGAGGAATTAAAAAATTGGGGAGAAGATTGTTAATTGAATAAACAACTTGTATTGAGAAAAATAGCATTAATTTTATTGGTTTTCTTAGCGGTAACTTCTTGTAAAAAAAACCAAGAAGAGTTTGTTATTGACTCTGTAGAGCCTCAAAAACCAATTGTTGATTTTGGATTTCATTATGATGATTTTAATGTGTATTGTGACACCATTCAAAGTCAAGATACATTTGAAAGAATTCTCAAAAAACAAAATCTGAATGGTAAAAAAGCTTCAGACATTATTAAAGTAATCAAAGATTCTTTTCCAACAAGTGTTAGATTTAAAAGACCTTATGTTTGCCTTCGTTCCAAGGACAAATACAATAAACTACAATATTTAATATATCAACCAACTCGTTTGAATTATTACTTGATTGATTTAACAGATTCTATTGTTGGATACAATAAAACTAGACCATTAACTTTTAAAACTAGAACGGTTGCGGGCGAACTCACCGGATCACTTACGCAAACATTACGCAGTTTAAAAATTGAACCCACATTATCGGGACGATTGACTAAAGTATTTGCTTGGTCAATAGATTTCTTCAAATCTAGAAAAGGCGATAAATTTGCTTTAAGCTTTACAGAAAGATACATAAATGACACCGTTTATGACGGAGTTGACAGTCTGCGCGCTGCATTTTTTGAATATAAAGGCAAAAAAATCTATGCCTTTCCCTTTGTTCAAGAAAGAAATGGAAAAACAGATTATTATGATGAAAATGGAAAAGCACTAAAGAATTTCTTTCTAAAAGCGCCGTTGAAGTTTGTAAATATTACCTCCCATTTTTCTAAAAACAGATTTCATCCTGTGCAATTAATGTGGAAAGCTCATAAAGGAACCGATTATGCTGCGCCAACAGGAACGCCAATTATGACAACAGCCGCTGGTGTTGTTGAACAAGCTGGTTATACGACTGGAAACGGAAATTTTGTTAAAGTAAAACACGATAAAACCTATTCCACTCAATATCTTCACATGTCAAAAATCCTCGTTAGACGTGGTCAACGACTGAAACAAGGTGAAATAATTGGAAAAGTAGGAAGCACGGGCTTGGCAACTGGACCACATGTTTGTTACCGTTTTTGGCAAAATGGCGTTCAAGTAGATGCGTTAAAACTAAAACTTCCTAATTCTCAAGTTATGGAAGGAAGAAATTTACCTCGATTTAAAGAGCAAATCAGGTCTGTTAAACTAGAATTAGATAGTGTTGCTGAGGCAAAATTTTAACAAATAATATTTTTGATTAAATAATTATTATTCTACTATATCGATTGCAAAACTATTAGAGCAATAAAATACCAATCACATGAATTTTTCTGTAATCTTTTATCTAATTTTGCTTTTCAAAAATTAAATAATGGCTTTACAAAATAGCAATCCAACAACTACTAATTCTTGGCAAAACTTGAAGAATCATTTTCTGAATATGGAAAATAATTCTATAAAGGAATTGTTTCAAAATGATTCCCAAAGAGCCACTAAATTTCATATTCAATGGAATGATTTTTTAGTAGATTATTCTAAAAATAATATCACACAAGAAACATTAGATTTGCTTTTAAAATTAACAGAAGAAGTCAATTTAAAAGAGGCCATTTCTAAATATTTTGGGGGTGACGCAATCAATCAGACAGAAAATCGTGCCGTACTTCACACTGCTCTTCGTGCCACAGAATCGGCAACTGTTTTAGTCGATGGAAAAAATGTAATGCCTGAAATTTACGACGTAAAACAAAGTATTGAAAAGTTTACCAATGAAGTTACTTCTGGCGATAGAAAAGGATATACTGGAAAACCATTTACAGACATCGTAAATATTGGTATTGGGGGTTCCGATTTAGGTCCGTCAATGGTTGTAGAAGCATTACAATTTTATAAAAATCATTTAAATGTTCACTTTGCTTCAAATGTGGATGGCGATCATGTCAATGAAATTATCAAAAAAATAAATCCAGAAACTACCCTTTTTGTAATCGTTTCTAAAACATTTACAACTCAGGAAACATTAACCAACTCGGAAACTATTAGAACTTGGTTTTTGCAATCTGCAACGCAAGAAGATGTAGCAAAACACTTTGTAGCAGTTTCTACGAATATTGAAAAAGTTACTGCATTCGGAATTGATTCTGCCAACATATTTCCAATGTGGGATTGGGTTGGTGGCCGTTTTTCACTTTGGTCTGCTGTTGGTTTATCCATAAGTTTGTCGGTTGGATTTGATAATTTCAATAAGTTATTGAAAGGAGCTAATCAAATGGATGAGCATTTTAAAAACGAATCATTCGATAAAAATATTCCCGTAATTTTAGCTTTATTAAGCGTTTGGTATAACAATTTCTTTGGCGCCGAAAGTGAGGCGTTAATTCCATATTCACAATATCTTCAAAAGTTGGCTCCCTATTTACAACAAGGGATAATGGAAAGTAACGGGAAAAGTATTGGTCGTGACGGAAAACCGGTTAATTATCAGACGGGAACTATTATATGGGGTGAACCAGGAACCAATTCGCAGCACGCATTTTTTCAACTAATTCATCAAGGAACTAAGTTAATTCCAACTGATTTTATTGGATATATTGTTTCATTATATGGCAATCAAGACCATCATAATAAATTGATGTCCAATTTTTTTGCACAAACAGAAGCTTTATTAAATGGTAAAACAGAAGAGCAAGTTCAAGCAGAATTTGACCAACAAGGAATGACTAAAGACAAAGCAGATTATTTAAAACCATTCAAAGTTTTTACAGGAAATAAACCTACAAATACGATTTTAATTCAGAAGTTAACACCCGAATCTTTAGGGTCCTTATTAGCTCTATATGAACATAAAATTTTCGTTCAAGGAATTATTTGGAATATTTTTAGTTATGACCAATGGGGCGTAGAATTAGGAAAACAATTGGCCAGTTCTATATTAGAAGAAATCAACGCTAAACAACTTAAAAAACACGATAGTTCTACCTCTTTTTTACTTTCACATTTCTTAAAAAGCAAATAATATGAAACCTCGTTCAAAACGGATGAGGTATTTTTATACTTTTTATATATATTTGTTAAAACAAAAATTAAATTTATATGTACCATTTTATACAAAAATTCCATTCAGGTTGGGCTTATCTTGCGCTTTTATTGTTATTTATTGCGTCTCTTAATTCATTAAGTGGGTATTTAACTAAAAAAGAATTTACTCCAAAAGATAGAAAAATAGCTTTGTTTGCTCTTATCTCAATGCACATACAACTGTTCGTTGGACTTATTTTATATTTTGTTTCACCTTATGGTAAAGAAAGCTTCGGATTAATGGAAGATGCTGCTTTAAGATTAACATCATTGGAGCATCCTTTGGTAAATATCATAGCTATTGTATTGATAACCATTGGTTGGTCAAAACATAAAAAAGCTACTACCAGTGAGACTAAATTCAAGACATTATATATGCCATATATAATAGCTTTACTTTTAGTGCTTTCTAGAATACCTTGGAATTTGTGGTTTTAAAATTAAAACTGTAAACGATTTTCAGCACATTTATAAACGCATTTTAAGGAATTAAATTTATAAAAGCCGCTGCTTCAGTCAAATCAAATCCATTTTAAAATGAACAGACGAATACCAATAGTACTTTTACTCCTAGTAACTTCACTTGTTGGAACTACATTTTTTGCACAATCCTTGTTTTCTGGTAAAAAAATTCAGAAGAAAGTTGTAGTAGATTCTATTCTTAAAAAAAACAATACTGTTGAGAAAGAACTTACAACAACAGATTCTATATTTCAATACCAAGGGAAGTTTAAACCCTTTAAGAAAAGCGCTCACGCCTCTTATTATGCTGATAAATTTCATGGAAGGCGAACAGCAAGCGGAAGACTATATAACAAAACTAAATTAACCGCGGCTCATAAATCATTATCTTTTGGAACTATAGTAAGAGTAACAAACGAAGCTAACGGTAAATCGGTTGTTGTTGAAATTAACGATCGTGGACCCTTTGTAAGAGGCAGAGAAATTGATTTGTCTAGAAAAGCTTTTTTTACCATTGCTTCTAGTAGCGGTATGGGTTACATTAAAGTAACCTTAGAAATACTACAAAAATAAAATTACCACTTTTTAAACGGATTTAGACTAAGATAAGAGTTGTAATAACGCTGATCGCCAGTGACTTCTGTGCCAAGCCATTCTGGTTTTTCTATCGATTCGTTTTCGTTTTCCAATTCGATTTCTGCCATGATTAAGCCCGCATTATCGCCATGAAATTCGTCTATTTCTATAATGTGGTTACCCGATTTGACCTCGTAACGGGTTTTTTCAATCGCGCCTTTTTCACATAATTTCAAAAGTGATTTTGCCTCATCAACCGGTATTTCTTTTTCCCATTCCAATCTTGAAGATCCACTTTTATTGCTTATTCCTTTGATAGTAATATATCCTTTTTCGCCTTTAATTCGAATACGAACGGTTCGCTCTGGATGGGAATTCAAATAGCCTTGTGCAATGTCATTTTGAGCAAAAGCTACCTGTTTAAAAACTAATGAAGTTACTAAATATTTACGTTCTATTTCTATCATAATTTAAACAAATATAAGGCATAAAGCAATCTTAAATCTATGACAAACATAGCAAATCTTTTAGTTTCATCGGGATATTTTTTACATAGATCTTCATAGAGTTTTTACACAGATCTAAATAAAAAGCAAGAAAGATTATTAACTTGGTGTTTCTCTATGCTATCTCCGTGTAACTTTTTGTAATCTATATATAAATTGTATTATGTCTCTTCCTAAATTAAGTTTACCTATTTAACCCTAAAATTTATTTTTATCAAATCAACAAAACACTCATCCTTTTTTTTACTTTTGCGTGAAATTACACTATCGCTTAACACAATATAATAAAGCGGTTCAGCAAACGTTATACCACAAAAAGGGCAATGAATAATAGCAAAAAGGTTGTTATCTTAATTCTAGTAGTTACTATTATTCAATTGGCATTGTCTATTTTTTCAAATCAGTTTATTTCTTATTACCCGTATTTTAAAAATGTCAACCTACTTTCGGATGTTTTAATCAAGGAACAAATAAAAAAAATTGGAATTAAGAAACAACATTCAGGCACCACCTATTCGGCAGATAATTTGCCTCTGAGTGACTTTGATGCCTATGAAAAGAAAGGCACTTTAGTGCGTTTTAATGCCGATACCGTTTCGCCAGCACTTCAAAAATTCAATGAAAAACTGATTGCTTTATCGGAAGGGAAAAAAGTAAAAATTAGAATAGCTTGGTTTGGAGACAGCCAAATAGAAGGTGATTTTATTACGCAAGACGTGCGTGAGCAACTTCAAAATTATTTTGGCGCAAATAAAGGTGTAGGATATGTGCCCATAACATCTATTTCTTCCGATTTTAGACGAACTGCAAAAGTATTTACCACAGGCGATGTGACTGTTGATAATTTTAAAAAACAAGACCACAATGCCGGATTGTTTTTTTCGGGCTATTCGTTTTTCAGTAACAATTTAGATATTGATTTTAGAGATAATATTCGAAAAGTCAATACGCAAATTACTCAGAAATGGTTGTTGTATGGCAAAGGCGATTCGATTTCGGTGAAAATAAATGATTCGGTTCGAAAATATCCAGCCAATAAAGAATTCAATAGAGTTTTATTAGGATGTGGCGTTTCAAATAAAGCGAAGTTCACGGTATCTTCCATGAAAACTCCAATTTTTGGGTTGAGTTCCGAGCCACAATCGGGAATTGTTTTGGATAATTTTTCTTTTAGAGGAATTACTGGAGTGGAATTAAAAAAAATAAGCAGCGATCTTTTATCAGAAATCAGTCAATCGGGTTATTATGATTTGATGGTATTTCAATATGGCGTGAATTTAATGTTCAAACCCAACGACACTAATTACGATTATTATTACCGTGGCATGCGACCGGTGTTGAAGAAGTTTAAAAATAATATGCCTAATACGGAATTTTTGTTGTTCAGTTGTTCCGATAGAGCGTTCAATTATGACGGCACATGGAAAACGGCAGTTGGTATTGATTCGTTAATTCATACTCAGGCGCGATTGTCTTATAATACTGATATTCCGTTTTATAATTTCTATAAATCAATCGGCGGTAACGGAACAATTGTAAAATGGGCTGACAGCTCCATTCAATATGCAAATAAGGATTATATTCATTTTAATTTTAGGGGATCCAAAATCGTTGCTAAAACCATTTTCAAAGCATTAATTAACGACTACAACAAAGCATTGAAGTTGAAACAAGCCCACAAGCCGATTGTAACTCAAAAAGTAATAGCGCCAAACCCAATTGTTGTAACCAAATCAATTCTAAAGGAAACGATTACTAAAAAAACGGATACTCCAAAAATCCCAACAAACCAGCCAAAAATTATTGTGCCGAATAAATCCGTTTTAAAATCCACAGAGAAAAAAGCCGATACACTATGATAAATATTGATTGGAAAAGTGTTTTAAGTCAACTTCAGTATGATGTTCAAAATCCCTTGTTGTTCAACAATGGATTCTTCGTGTATTTTTTAGTGGCGTTTATTTTGTGTTATTATCTTTTCAGAAAAAATTACAAACATCGAGCAATTGTTCTAACCTTATTTTCGCTTTATTTTTTCTACAAAGCCAGTGGTGCTTTTGTTGGAATTGTGATTCTTTCCGCTTTTTTCAATTACGGAATTTCCAATTTGATATTTAAAGCCAAGAAGAAAATAATCAAAAAGGTATTCTTATTTTGGAGTATAATTATCAATTTAGGGGTACTTTTTTACTTCAAATACACTGATTTTTTCATTGATATCTATAATAATTTTTCGCAGTTAAAATTTGATCCACTTCATATTTTATTGCCTATCGGAATTTCATTTTTCACTTTTGAAAATCTGAGTTATACCATTGATGTCTATCGTGGCGAAATAGAACCTGAAAAAGGAATTGTAAATTATTTACTGTTCTTGTCGTTCTTTCCAAAATTAGTCATGGGGCCCATAGTAAGAGCTAAAGATTTTATTCCGCAATTAAAGAAAGATTATTTTGTAAGCGATTCTGATTTTTCAAGAGGTTTTTATTTAATTGTAACCGGATTAATCAAAAAACTCATCATCTCCGATTATATTTCAGTGAACTTGGTCAATTATGTTTTTGACGGTCCGAATCTTCATAATGGTTTTGAATGTTTGGTGGCGTTATACGGATATGCTATTGTGATTTATTGTGATTTTAGTGGCTATAGCGATGTGGCAATTGGGATTTCTAAATGGATGGGAATATCAATTCCGCCCAACTTTATGTCACCCTATCAAAGTAATTCAGTGAGTGAGTTTTGGAGAAGATGGCACATTTCATTGTCTAGTTGGTTACGCGATTATTTGTATATTTCGATGGGTGGCAACCGAAAAGGAAAATTCAGAACCAATTTGAATTTATTTTTAACGATGCTTATTGGCGGATTTTGGCATGGTGCTAGTTGGAATTTTATCATTTGGGGTGCAATGCACGGAATAGGTTTAGCAATCAACAAACTATGGTCTTCACTTTTCGGAAAAATTAAAATCGTTCCTAAGTTTATTACCAACTTTGTTTTTGGAATTATTACATTTCACTTTGTATGTTTTTGCTGGATTTTCTTCAAAGCAAGTAATTTAGATACCGCAATGCAATTCATACATCAAATTGTATATCAATTCACCTTTGACGGTGCAAACGAATATTTTGAAAATTACAAATACGTCATCATTATGATTGCCATTGGGTATTTGATTCACTTAATTCCAGATAGTTTTTCGGATTCGGTAATAGAAAAGCAAAAAAGTTTTCCGTTGGTGTATTATGTAATTGTAATGATGGGTTTCATCGCCTTGTATTCGTTCTTTAAAAGTGCCGAGCCCGTGATGCCTATTTACCTGCAGTTTTAGGGTTTAACCACAAAGACACGAAGATTTCAAAAATCAAGTATTAATTATTGTAAAGTTTCTTCCTTTTTTAAATAAAACTAAATGAATCTCAGCGTTTTCTCTGTAAACCTCTGCGTAAAAAAAGTTAATAATTCTTACATAAAAATTCATTCCAAGTTTTTACAAAAGCATCTACAAAAAGATTGCCTTGCAAGGTATACCCTTCTTTAGAAAAATGCACTAAATCGGAACGTAAAAATTGTGTAGATTTCCATATTTTAGCTCCTTCAATACCTTTAGAAATATGGAATAAATCCCAATAGACTATATTATTTTGATTGCAATAATCAATTAAAGCGTCTTTAATGACTTCTAGGGATAGATTAGGCCATTGTTTTTTATAATAAGAAACAGGTGGTGTAGTGAGAATGATACAAGCATTTGGAGAAATTAATCGCAATTTATCAACCATAATTTTTACATCGATAAGAAAAGAAGCGCAAGTCAAATTAGGATCTTGAGCTTCATTAGTTCCTAGGGAAACGATATAACAATCGGCTTTGAGTTTGTTCAATTGTTTCCAAAAACGAACTGTTTTATTAAAATCAGAATATTTAGCACCATTAGCGCCAATACTGTGGTAAATTATGCCGCTCGTGTTTGATTTTTCAAGTGAAGCCCCATAAAACTGAATAGTATCCGTGGTTGGAAATGTGATTCGGAATTGCGAAGTATTTGATTTTAATTGAAATTTAGCAAATTCTATAGATTTTGGATAACAAGTATTTTCACTTAAACTATCATTATATTCCAAAAGCAGCTCTGAAACTTTGCCGCCCATAAATAAGTTCACTTTATCAAAATAATCTTTATATCCATTAATAGAGCGCAATTCTATATTGAATTCAGGGCTAATACTTTGCGATTCAATTCCGAAAGCAGAAACCCCACAAGTGATTAAGGTGTCAATTCGTGCCACCCGATTGTTTTTCCAATTGCTTTTAGAACTTGATGAAATATCGAAGGGCGCATTCGTCTTGGCCACTTGATACGGAAATACCAACCCACGTCCGGCATTGCCAAAATAATTTTGTAATTCATTTCGGATCACCGATGTTTCAATATCGGCTTGAATATGCGAATCTCCAATATGAACAAACACAGCATTTTCTTTGCTAAAATGTTTAATCTTATACAATTTCGCTAAAAGCGGATACAATGAATTCGGGTTTTCTAAAGTGTTTGCATCGTAATTAATTTTGTTGAAAGCAGTTGAATCTATTTTATCAAACGGCCAATATTGCATTTTTTGCGCTTGAGATGACATCGCCAAAAGCGATACCATAACAAAAGCCAAAAGAAATTTAATTGTGGACATAGATTAATATTCGGGGCTATCGTTTTTAAAACCCATTGAAAATAGTTTTTGACTATTTTTTTTGAAAACAAAATAAAAACAAAAAGCCATTCACTAAAGAACGGCTTTAAGAATAATATAGTATAAAATTATTTTCTGCTTGACAATTTAGATAGCAAGCGTAAAAACTCTACATAAAGCCAAACTAAAGTAATCATTAATCCCATAGCGCCATACCATTCCATATATTTTGGAGCTTTTTGAGCAGCACCTTTTTCTATTTGATCAAAATCTAAAAATAAATTAAGTGCGGCAATTATAATTACAAAAACGCTTATTCCGATACTCATTAAAGAATTTCCATAATGAACAGGTTGGTAGTGAATGAAAAAAGTAAGCACCCACGACAATAAGTAATAAAGTCCAATAGCTACAGTAGCAGCAATTACAACACTTTTAAATTTTTCAGTTACTTGAACTATATTGTATTTATACAAAGCAAAACAAACTAAAAAAGTCACAAAAGTTCCGCCAACTGCCTGCATTACAATTCCGGGATAGCTTATTTCAAAAATAGCAGATAACCCTCCAATAAATAATCCTTCAGCAACCGCATAAGCAGGAGATAAGTAAGTAGAGAGTTGCGGCTTGAAAGTAGTAATCAATACTAAAATCAATCCAACAATAGCGCCACCAATAGTTAAAAAAATTGGGTTTCCGCCACTAATAGCCATATTCCATGTTGCGAACGCGCCTGCAACCAAAAGCAATAAAAGAATAAAACTTTTGTTGATGGTTCCTGCGACAGTCATCGTTTGATTATCCTCAATAACAACAGCATCATGAACCACCGATGAGTTGTTGAATGTATTTGTTTTAAAAAACGGATTTTTTGAATTCATAATTTAAATTTATTTGTGCATCAAATATACTTTTTCTTTTTTATATCTAAAAAAGTTTGATAAAATATTAACTTTTTTATGACTTTAAATTAGTGTTATTTTTTAATAAATTTATAGTTTAAAACTTGATCATTAAGTTCTAATTTCACAAAATAAATTCCGCCTTGTAATTCGGAAACATCAAATGATTGAATACTTTCAGAATTTTTTATGTTTCGTACCAAACTTCCATTAATTGAATAAATAGCTACTGAAGAAACAATTTCTGAAGTTCTATTTTCAATATTTAAGATGCTAGAAGTTGGATTTGGATATAAATTAATATCGTTCTGTAATTGATTAGTTTGTGATGATAAAGCAATTGAAGATTCTAAATAATCGAAAACACCATTATTGTTAGTATCATCATCAGCAGGATTGTGATTGCCATTATAATCTTCATAAATTGTTAATATACCATCTCCATCATCATCATTATCAAGATAGTTTGGTATTCCGTCATTATCAGTATCTAGAACAACAGTTGAATTATTTTTATTAAAGACATATTCAAATGAAGTTAATACCATGTCACCATCATCATCATTATCAACAAAGTTTGGTATTCCATCATTATCAGTGTCGTCATAAGCTAAGTTTCCATCACTATTAGTATCTTCACTGGCAGTTGGAACAGCGTCTAAATCATAATCATTATTACAGTCTAAAACGGTTAAATTAATAGTGTAATTTGTAGTTCCGTCTGTTGCAACAATAGTTTGGTTTATTACAGAAGTATTGGTGTAGGAACTTCCGGTTATTGGATTAGTTTGTGAAGTCAAATCGTTATTACTACCATAAAAAACAACTAACGATGGATCAGCCGGATTTAGAGCAGTTCTAACCAAATCAAGATTAAACGCCACAAAACCATCCGTGTCATCATCGCATTTAATATATTTATAACTGCTATTATCTACAGGTAATTGAAATCTCCAACCTTCATTATGGGCGGTCCAAGTACCAGTATTTCTTCCTGGCGGAGAAAATCCAACAAGACCTGAAGCATCCATAATACCAACCATAGCAAGGCCACCATTCCAAGTGCTACACAAAGGTTTGTCTTGAATTTGTGTATCCATAGTATTTAAAGTTTCATATAAAACCATTTGAAACGAACTGATAGCGGCATTGTTGCAACTAAATTGGGGGATATTATTAAAAATAACTACAAATTTTCTATAAGGCGCATTACCAACAACTCCATAAGTAACCGATTGTACTATAGGCGGGGTAGCTACAACTGCATTATTAATATCGTGATAACAACCAAAAAAACTATTTAACGGCAATGTTGTATTGGGTATTTGTTGCGTTGCGTTTAAATTCCAAGGAGAAAATAAATTAGCATTAGAGCTATTAAAATTGATGTAACCGTTAGATGAAATAATTAGTTGATTGTAATTGTTACCGAAAAAAGTGAAATTAAAACCGATTGGAATTATTGATGAATATAAATCATCTTGATTAAACGAAACATTTGCATTGGCAGAATACGTTTGAAAAGGAATTTGAGAAACGGTATAATTCTGTGCAAAAATCAAACTAGAAAAAAGACTGCACAAAAGGGTTAAAAAGTAGTTTTTTGTCATGATTTTTTTGAAATTAGTTAAAGGTTTTTATGTTAATATTGTTATACGATAATCAATAGTTACAATTTAAAAATTAGATTAAACAACATTTAATTCCCAAATATAAAGAATAATATAATATAATATTAATTTTAAACAAAAAACCCCGTTTCAATTATAAAACGAGGTTCAGTATATGAAACGAAATAATATTACTCTATTTCCGAAATTCTTAAGGTATTCACCATCCCTTTATCTACAACAGGCATTGCTGCAAGATTTATAAGAATATCACCTTTATTAACATAGCCATAATCTTTAGCAATTAAGTTGATGTCTTCTACAGTATCATCGGTGCTAACAAATTTATCATATAAGAAAGCATTAACTCCCCAAAGTAAATTCAATTGAGTTAAAATCCTTTTGTTAGAAGTAAACACCAAAATATGAGCCGCTGGACGCCATGCTGAAATTTGAAAAGCAGTATAACCACTATTGGTCAAAGTAGAAATTGCTTTTGCTTTGATGTCATTTGCCATTGTAGCCGCATGATAACAAATGGATTTAGTAATAAAACGTTTCGTTCTAACGTGAGGCGGATTTTGTGGCACAACAATCAGAGGTGAATCTTCTACAGCTTCAATGATTTGTGTCATTTTTTCAATCACTTGAACAGGATAATTTCCAACTGAAGTTTCTCCCGACAACATCACAGCATCAGCACCATCCATAACCGAATTAGCCACGTCATTTACTTCGGCACGTGTTGGCGTTAAACTAGTAATCATGGTTTCCATCATTTGTGTAGCCACAATTACAGGAATACGAGCTGTTTTAGCTCTATGAATTAATTTCTTCTGAATCAAAGGAACTTCGTGTGCAGGAATTTCAACTCCAAGATCCCCACGAGCTACCATCAAACCATCACAAAAAGCAACAATTTTATCAATGTTTTCTACCGCTTCTGGCTTTTCAATTTTGGCTATAATTGGAATTTTATGATCGGAATGTTTTGCAATTAGATCTTGTAATTCTTCTAAATCAGCCGGTGTTCTTACAAAAGAAAGCGCAATCCAATCTACTTGTTGTTCGATAGCAAAAATAGCATCTTTAATATCTTTAGCAGTAAGAGCAGGCAAGGAAACCTTAGTATTGGGTAAGTTAACGCCTTTTTTAGATTTCAAAGGCCCACCTTGAATAACTTTACAAACTACCTCTGTAGTTCCATTAGTTTCCAACGCTTCAAACATTAATTTTCCATCGTCTAAAAGTATTTTTTCTCCCGGTTTTACATCTCTTGGGAATTCTTTATAGTTCATGTACACTCTTTCGGCAGTACCAGGTACATCTTCGGCAGTTTGAAAGGTAATACAATCGCCTGGGTTTACAACAACATCTTCTTTCATTACCCCAACACGAAGTTTAGGTCCTTGTAAATCCGCTAAAATAGCTGTGGTGTAACCATATTCTAGATTCAATTCTCTGATGATGTCAATACGCTCTTTTACATCAGAATAATCGGCATGCGAGAAATTGATGCGGAAGACATTTACGCCAGCATCAATCATGGCTTTAATAACTTCTTTTGAACTACAAGCAGGACCCAGTGTGGCTACAATTTTAGTCTTTTTTCTTGTTGACATTTGTATTAAAAAATTAAATTATTTTTAGATTTTATTTTGTCCTTATCTACGGTATAAACCATTTTTATTCCTTCGATAGCACTTATTTTAGTTACAATTTCATTCCAGTCGATTTCGTTTGCTGCATTTTCAATTTTCAAAAAGAAATCAACCTTTTTATATTCTGGTAATAGATAAGCTAATGATGAAAATGAATTATTTGAATTAGAAAACAAATCGGTAATTAGATTATTTCCAGAATTTTCAACTTCATTTTTGTTTTGAACTAAATCCCAAGTAATGACTTGTTCTTCATCTTCATAAGTAAATCGCGAAAAAGAGGTTGGCCCTTCTTTTACTTGTGATTGAACATCGAATTCATTTTTATGCAAACGAATTTCTATCTCACGATTTAAAAAATAAGCCAATCTATAGTCTTCCAATGTTGTGTGAATAGCGATTAAATGATAATCTTCTTCTTCAAAATCTTCAATATATATTTTATGAATAGCCATTTATTGCTAAAATAAGCTGTAAAGATAAGATTTATAAGAAACAAAACACGAGCAAAACATTAGATTAACGTAATTTTATAAACGAAATCGTTGTAGTTTTTAGGAATTCAATTTATATTTTGTTAATTTTTTCTTGAAATGCAAAATAAGCACGTTTGGCAGCTATTTCCTCTGCCTTCTTTTTAGATGTGGCTCTTGATTTGGCAATTACTTTATCATCAATACTTAATTTAACTCCAAAATATTTTTGACCGTCGTTTCCATTATCATCAAAAACGTCAAAATAAAATTGCTTTTTCTCTTTTTGACACCATTCAATTACCAAACTTTTATAACTAATTACCTTCCCTTCCAATCGAGCAATATCTACATAAGGCGTGATTACCTTTTTTTTGATAAAAGCTTCACAACCAAGATACCCTTTATCAAGAAATATGGCACCAACCAATGCTTCAAAAATATTACCGTGAATATTTTCTCCAAAATGAGTTGAAGGAACTTTACTGTCAACCAAATCAACTAAATTCAAGTCACGACCCAATTCATTCAAGTGTTCTCTACTAACAATTTTGGAACGCATTTTGGTCAGATATCCTTCATCTCCAAGTGGAGCCTCGTTATATAAATGAGCTGCAATAACAGAACTTAATATAGAATCGCCAAGAAATTCTAGCCGTTCATAGTTTAAAGGGTTTCCTTTTTTATCCGTTTTATTAGATGATCGATGGGTAAATGCTTTTACATAATATTGAATATTGTTGGTTTTAAAACCAATAATCTTTTCAACAGCAACAAAAAAATTCCCGCCTTCGATAGAACGGGAATTTCTGAAAAATATATTTTTAAGTAATCGCATGAAAACTTAGTTTTCTAATTTTTTAAACAACACACAGGCATTGTGTCCGCCAAATCCAAAAGTGTTACTCATAGCAACTTTTATATCTCTTTTTTGTGGTTTGTTTAGTGTCAAATTCAATGATGGATCAATGTTTTCATCAACAACAGTGTGATTAATTGTTGGAGGAACAATTCCATTTTGCATAGCTAATATTACGGCAATTGCCTCAATGGCACCAGCAGCTCCAAGTAAATGACCTGTCATTGATTTGGTTGAATTAATATTGATGTTTTTAGCATGAGCACCAAAAACGTGACTAATGGCTTTCAATTCGGCAACATCTCCAAGCGGAGTTGAAGTTCCGTGAGTATTAATGTGATCAACCATTTCTGGCGTCATACCTGCATCACGCAAGGTGTTTTCCATCACAGCAATAACGCCAATTCCTTCAGGATGTGGAGCTGTTAAATGGTAGGCATCCGATGACATTCCGCCACCGCCAACTTCACAATAGATTTTTGCACCACGCGCTTTAGCATGTTCGTATTCTTCTAAAACAATAGCACCCGATCCTTCTCCTAATACAAATCCATCACGGGTTGCATCAAACGGACGCGAAGCAGTTTCAGGACTTTCGTTTCTTGTTGACAAGGCGTGCATTGAATTAAATCCACCCATTCCTGCAATGGTAACAGCTGCTTCAGAACCTCCGGTGACGATAACATCACACATTCCTAAACGAATATAATTAAAAGCATCAATCATGGCATTGGCAGAAGATGCGCAAGCAGAAACCGTTGTATAATTGGGGCCCATATAGCCATTTCTCATAGAAATATGAGCAGGAGCAATATCGGCAATCATTTTTGGAATAAAGAACGGATTGAATTTTGGAGTTCCATCCCCTTTGGCATAATACATCACTTCTTCTTGAAAAGTTTCTAATCCTCCAATTCCAGCACCCCAAATTACACCCACTCGGTGTTTGTTTACATTATCATGAGTAATTCCGGCATCTTTAATGGCTTCATCACTAGAAGCTATTGCATAATGTGAAAATTTATCTAAACGACGGGATTCCTTACGATCCATGTAATCTTCAATGTTGAAGTTTTTTACTTCACAAGCAAATTTAGTTTTATGCTTTTCAGTATCGTAATACGTTATTGGAGCAGCACCACTTTTACCACTTATCAAGGCATTCCAATATTCTTCTATGGAATTACCGATGGGAGTTAAAGCTCCAAGGCCAGTTACAACAACACGCTTTAATTGCATATAATTTTTTTTAAATATCATTTAAACAAATAATACCCTATTGTCTTTATTATTTAAGCTTAAAGAGACAAGGGTATTTCAATATAGTGTGATTGAATTTCAATCAAAAATAGTTTAATTTTTAAAAAACAATAAAAACCCGTACACAAATGTTGCATACGGGTTATTTATTTTATTATTTTTTTGCTTCTTCGATGTAAGAAATAGCTTGACCTACAGTAGCAATGTTTTCTGCTTGGTCGTCTGGAATTTGAATATCAAATTCTTTTTCGAACTCCATAATAAGCTCAACAGTGTCTAATGAATCCGCTCCTAAATCGTTTGTGAAGCTTGCTTCTGTTACAACTTCATTCTCGTCAACG
>CANFNV010000023.1 GCA_947448525.1 Flavobacteriaceae bacterium
GTATCTGTTAAATAATAGCTAACGTTTAATGCTGGATTAGAAGTAACTTGGGAATCTTGGGAATGTAAGAAAAATAAACACGATACCCCATCGTTATTGTCATCACAAACGATATAGTCGGTGGGCTGGGTGATGGTTGGTGCGGAAATATGACTTACCGTTCCCGATGCTACTGCGCTCACGCAACCTGTAGCCGTATTGGTAACTACAACTGTATAAGTTCCTGGGAAAAGCGCCGTAAAACTTTGAACATTACCCGGGTTTACTCCCGCTGGAACACTCCAAACATACGAATACGTGCCACCAACTGAAACAGTGGCCGCTAGTGTTGTACCATCGCCTTGACATGCCGTTGGACTATTTACGGTAACAATTGGTAACGGATTCACAACCAAATTAAACGAACCTACCGTATTACATCCTGTTATCGTATTTTTTAGATTAAACCAAATAGTTCGAGTAGTACTAGAATATGAAGTAGGATTTGGTAGTGGACTTGTTTGATTAGCAGCATCTAGTTGCGTCAAATAATAAGTCACAACCATCGATGTTTGTCCGTTGATAATCTCAATATCTTTTGTTGGCAGATTAAACACTTCTATTCCATCTGGTGAACTATTTACATCACACAACTCATAATTTGCAATTACTGGTTTTGGTACTGGCTTTGGATTGACAATTAATTGTAAGGTAGTATTAGAATAACATGCTGGTGCTAATGGGTCAATTACTCTAATATACAATATTTGGGTAAAGGCATTGTTAATATTACAATAAGGGCTGTTTAATAGTATAGGGTTGTTTCCTGTTTGTGAATCGGTAAGAGTCAAATGATACGTTATATTTAAGGTAGAATTAGAAGTGATCTCAGAATCTTTGGTATGCAAGAAAAATAAACACGATACCCCATCATTGTTGTCATCACATACTTCGTAGTTGCTTGGCGTATTTACTGTTGGTGCGCTTAAAATCGAAACCGTTCCCGTTGCGCTTGAACTTACGCAACCAGTGGCTGTATCAGTAACCACAACACTATGCGTTCCAGCTACACTTGTTGTAAAAGATGCAGTAGTTGGATTTGGAATAAACGATGTTGTCCAACCATAAGAATAGGTACCAGTTGCTGGCAATGGAACAGCAGTTACAGTAGCAAGCTGTCCTTGACAAACAGAAGGGCTATTAACCGTTACTGTTGGTAATGAATTTACGATGACCGTTCCCGATGCACTTGAACTTACGCAACCAGTAGCTGTATCTGTAACTACAACACTATACGTTCCGGCTACACTTGTAGAAAAAGAAGAAGTACTAGTACTTGGATTTATTGCTAATGGAGTCGTCCAAGCATAAGAATAAGTCGCTGTTGATGGCAATGGTGTTGCTGTTATTGTAGTACTTGCACCTTGACAAATGGTTTGACTGTTAACCGTAACGGTTGGTAAAGAATTTACTGTAACTGTTCCCGATGCACTTGAACTTACGCAACCAGTGGCTGTATCAGTAACTACAACACTATGCGTTCCAGCTACACTTGTTGTAAAAGAGGCAGTAGTTGGATTTGGAATAAACGATGTTGTCCAAGCATAAGAATAAGTCGCTGTTGATGGCAATGGTGTTGCTGTTATTGTAGCACTTGCACCTTGACAAATAGTTTGACTGTTAACCGTAACCGTTGGTAATGGATTTACTGTAACGGTACCAGATGCACTTGAACTTACGCAACCAGTGGCTGTATCAGTAACCACAACACTATGCGTTCCAGCTAAACTTGTTGTAAAAGAGGCAGTAGTTGGATTTGGAATAAACGATGTTGTCCAACCATAAGAATAGGTACCAGTTGCTGGCAATGGAACAGCAGTTACAGTAGCAAGCTGTCCTTGACAAACAGAAGGACTATTAACCGTTACTGTTGGTAATGGATTTACGATGACCTTAATCAATTCATAAGGACGGCAAGTGACATCGGTTGGCGTTGGGTTGGCTATAGCATACACATAATAAGTACCAGCTGTATTAGGAAGAGAACCCAAACTACCTAAAAGTGGTGCGTCATAAGTGGCAATACCTACTGCGTTTGGAGTAACACTTCCTAAAAGAATTCCTCCATTATACATATCGTTTCCAGATTGTTGGGTTGTAAAATAAACATAAGAAATGGAATTCGATCCAGTAAAAGTTGTATAAACAGAAAAAGCATTTGGATCAGCTCCAACGCATAAAGTTTGATTTGATGAAGGATTTGAAATTGTCTCGCATGGAGCTAATGAAGATGTACAAATTAAGGTGCTTGAAATAAAACATGTAGAGGAACCACCAATTGGAGTCAATGTAAAAGTAACACTGTCTCCTGGAGATAAACCACTAACAGTATAGCTAGTTGGCGTGCTTCCTATCGAACCAACATTAATAGCGCTGTTAGTATTTATTTGATAAACAACTTTATAATCTGTTGCTCCGGTTAAAGCAGACCAATTAAATTGAACTGACGAAGGTGTGGGAATTCCACAAGTAATTACTGGAGACACATGGTCATTAAATATTAAATTGAATTGTTTAATTTCGACACAAGGTGATCCAGTAGTAGACATGATAACCACCCAAATTGTTTGGTTATTAGCTCCAGGATAATTTGTTAAATTAGTAATAATAGGATTCATATTACTTTGAGCATTAATCAAAGAATCATAATAACTAATATCATAATCATTTGGATTAGCACCATTTAACATTGTAGTGGTATTTAAAGATAAATCAAAAGTAGCACCAGTACAAGCAGGTAAATCAATTGGATTTGATAAGGGGAAATAAGGGAGATACTCAATCTGCATGCAATCAGATTGCGGACATCCCAAACCATAAGGGTATGCTGTAACACAATAAGTTCCTGGTAGAGTAACTGTAATACTTGGACCAGTACCAGGAATTGAAACACCATTTAATGTCCATTGATGTAAAATTGTACTAGCCAAACCAGTAGAAATCGTAGCATTAGAATCTGCACAAGGAGCCAAACCATTGACAATCGTATAATCACTGGGTAAAGTTACAGGAGTAGTATTGAAACTATTTGCTTGTAAAAAAACAGCGGAATCATAAAGGTTATCGCTAACATTTGCAATAGCCAATTTTATATGATAAGTCAATCCACATTGCACTGTAGCTAATGCAGCAATAACTGTTGTGAATCCATCATATTGAATGGTTGTATTTACAGCTGGAGTAGAACCAGTTCCATTATTAATAAAATAAGCTGAATTTGTTGTTGCATTTACTGTATCAATAGAAATTGGAGTGGTAGTAGTTGGTATTAAAGCAATATTTGATGCTAATAAAGCACCTGAATAAGTACCAGTAATTCCTGGTCCACTAATAAAAAAACCGAAAGAATCATTAACCCCTGCATTAACCCATTCAGGGTATTCTTCAGAAGCGAAAACAAAATTAAAACTCAAATTTTGACCGGTCGGTACAAAATCAAATTCCAATACCGCTTTATTTTTTACTGATGTATTATTAACTCCTGCTAATAAAGCTAAATCAGCATCACCAGTTGATGGACTTCCTGTTGTTTGAGATGAGCTTGCAGAATTATTAGGGCCTTTTGCAACTTGAGCATTTCCGGTAGATAAAATAATTCCTGAATTCAATCCAATATTTGTAGTACTTCCATTTGTAAACTGCGCTACTTGGTCTTTAACAGTATTTGCATTTGCAGTAGTTCCATTAAATTTAATATTAGAAACCGATATACCAGAACCCAATAAAACATTTTGTACTAGTTGTGCAGGTGTTAAAGTAGTATTGTTTACTACCAACTGACCTCTAACCATACTTATTGAAATAAATGTTATTACAAGTAAAAGTTTCTTCATAATAATATTATTATACGAGTATTACCATAATAAAAGTAACATTCAAATTGTTAATTAATTGTTTAAAAATTCAAATATAATGATTTCGGAAAATAAGTTTGTTAAATTTGTCAAAAATTAAGCTTATTATAATGAATATTTCCATAAAAGAAACTCAAAACCCTACAATACTAAAATTTGAATTCCCCGATTTTATTACTCAAAATGAAAGTTTTGAGTTCAAAAACATTGATGAAGCTAAAAATTCTCCACTTGCACAACAATTATTTTATTTGCCTTTTGTAAAAACCGTTTACATTTCAAGTAATTTTATTGCAATAGAACGATTCAGTATTGTTGAATGGAATGATGTAAAAGATGCTGTTGCAGAACAAATTGAAGAGTACGTTAATGGCGGTGGTAAAATAATCATTGAAGATGTTTTAAAACAGAAAAAATCAGCAATAACTGTTTATGGAGAAACTACTCCAAATCCTGCAACCTTAAAATTTGTTGTGAGCAGAAGATTGACTAAATCCGCAATAGAATTCAAAAATATTGACGAAACAACTCCTTCGCCATTGGCCAAAGAATTGTTTCAATTTTCTTTTGTAAAAGAAATTTTTATCGATGAAAATTATATTTCGATAACTAAATACGACCTTGTTACTTGGGAAGAAATTACACTTGAAATTCGCACATTCATAAAACAATTTATCGAAAATGGTGGCACAGTTATAGATGATACTATTGTTATTGAACACACCAAACAAGAAAAACAGCAAATCAAAAATTTCGATAATTTAGACACCACATCCCAACAAATTATTAATATTTTAGAAGAATATGTAAAACCAGCAGTAGCAGCTGATGGCGGAAATATTTTATTCGATTCCTACGATGAAATTAGTAAAAGAGTAAAAGTAGTCCTTCAAGGTTCTTGCAATGGTTGCCCATCTTCAACATTTACACTTAAAAACGGAATAGAAAACATGCTAAAAGACATGCTAAACGATCAAGACATTACTGTTGAAGCTTTGAATGCGTAGTAAAAAACTGAGCTTGTGAAAGTTAGGAGCAAAAAGTTCAATAATTTTTGGATCCACTATTCCTGCTTAACGCAGAATTTTTTTAAGAATTAATTATAATAAAGAATAAAGGGGAATAATAGGAGAATATAAAAAATAAAAAACCCTCAAAACCTTGATTATAAAGGTTTTAGGGTTGTTTTTAAGTGCGGATAATAGGACTCGAACCTACACGCCTTGCGGCACCAGATCCTAAGTCTGGCATGTCTACCAATTTCACCATATCCGCAAAAATTGTGACTGCAAATATAAAGATAATTATGAATTATAAATTATGAATTATAGATTTTTTTAAAATTATTTTTTAGTATTTTTGAATACTATTAATTTTCAAATATAAAATGGATACTATAAAAAATTACGTTCAACAAAACAAAGAACGTTTCATTAATGAGTTGATTGACTTATTAAAAATTCCTTCGGTAAGTGCTGATAGTGCTTATGCTCACGATGTTGTGGATACTGCAAATGCTGTAAAAGTAAGTCTTGAAAAAGCGGGATGCCATTTTGTAGAAATCTGCGAAACTCCCGGTTATCCAATTGTTTTTGGCGAACATATCATCGATAAAAACCTGCCAACCGTTTTAGTTTATGGTCATTACGATGTGCAACCGCCAGATCCAATAGAACTTTGGACTTCACCCCCATTTGAACCCGTAATAAAAATTACAGAAATTCATCCAGAGGGTGCAATTTTTGCTCGTGGAGCTTGTGATGATAAAGGCCAAATGTACATGCACGTAAAAGCATTTGAATACATGATTCAAAGTAATTCTTTACCTTGTAACGTGAAATTCATGATTGAAGGAGAAGAAGAAGTGGGTTCTAAAAGCTTAAGTTGGTTTGTAGAACGAAACCAAGAAAAATTATCCTGTGATGTGATTTTGATTTCCGATACAGGAATGATTTCTAACCAACAACCATCCATTACGACAGGTTTACGTGGTTTAAGTTATGTAGAAGTGAAAGTTACTGGGCCCAATCGTGATTTACATTCAGGACTTTATGGTGGCGCAGTGGCAAATCCAATAAATATTTTAGCAAAAATGATTGCATCGCTTCATGACGAAAACAATCACATCACAATTCCTGGTTTTTATGATAATGTAGAAGAATTATCGCAAGAAGAAAGAGCCGAAATGGCAAAAGCGCCTTTCAATCTAGAGCATTATAAAAAAGCACTTAACCTTAACGATGTTTATGGTGAAAAAGGATATGTTACAAACGAAAGAAATTCTATTCGCCCAACTTTAGACGTAAACGGAATTTGGGGTGGCTACACCGGCGAAGGGGCAAAAACAGTAATTGCAAGTCAAGCATTTGCTAAAATATCCATGCGTTTGGTACCCAATCAAGATTGGGAACAAATTACAGAATTATTCACCAACCATTTTGAACGTATAGCACCTGCAGGCGTTACCGTAAAAGTTACACCACATCATGGCGGACAAGGTTATGTAACTCCAATTGATAGCATTGGCTACCAAGCAGCCAACAAAGCATACACCGAAACTTTTGGTGTTCCTGCAATTCCGGTTCGCTCAGGGGGTAGTATTCCAATTGTAGCATTATTTGAAAAAGAATTAAAATCCAAAACAATATTGATGGGATTCGGATTAGATTCCGATGCCATTCACTCGCCAAACGAACATTTTGGAATTTTTAATTACTTAAAAGGTATTGAAACTATTCCGTTGTTTTATAAGTATTTTGTGGAGATGAGTAAGTAGTTTAACCGCAAGGAAAGCAAGGTTTTACGCAAAGAACGCAATTTTTAAAAATCCGTTTATTCTTAATTGAGTAAACGGATTTTTTATTTGAATTCTTGCTAATCTACAAGTAACCTCACTGAATTTCAAAATATTAAATTGTTAAGGAGTCAAAAACAATTTGTAGCTACATTTATTACTCGCAATTAGTTTTAAACCATCACAACATTCACGCCCATTTGAGCTTCAATAGCGTTCCATAAGCCAATTCGTTTTTCTAATGCTTCCACAGAAATTTCTTGAACTTCTTTCCATTTGGTTTCGTTAGTTCCGCACAATTCTGCAATCATTTTCATTGCCATAGGTCCGTGTTCATCAGCATCGAGTTCAATATGTCTTTCAAAATAATATACTAATTTATCCAATTTGGTTTCTGGAAAATTAGTTTGAAAATTCTTTAAGATTTCTGTAAACATCGCCGGTATTAAATCTTCTCTACCAAAAGTAAAAGCAGCAGCTATTTGATGTGGTTTTCCTTCCTCAATAATTCTGAAAGTGAAATCTAAAAAAGCTTTTACATTAGGGTGTAAATCACTTTTTTTGATGGAAACAAAAATATTTTGTGTTGATTTGACATTTTCAAGAAATGCAATTATTGAAGTTGTAGTAGCGCCACATTCCTGCATGGCATCTATGTACATTTCAAAATGACTTTGACGCGTTCCATCAAAAGCCAAATCGGTTTCTTCAGCAACCACAATTTCGTTAATTAAATAACGAATTTCAGGATTACCAATTGGCAACCATGGGGTTGTAGTGCAAGTTAATTTATTTTGCAATGCTTTTAAAAGCGACATAAAATCCCAAACGGCAAATACATGCTGCTCTAAAAAAGTATGTAAATCTTCTATTGTTCTAACTTTCTGATACAAAGAGTGATTTAACAATTGATTTTTATGATTTTCTAATGATTGATTGATTAATGAAATTGTCATAGCGATTTTTAATTTAATAGTAATTTAAAACAATTATTCAATGTATTTAATTCTTTACAAAAGTAAAAAAGCTTCTCGCAATCGAGAAGCTTTTTATATCAATTTTATTTATTGTTTAATCTTTTATTTGAATGCAGGTATTCCAGTTATGTCGGCTCCTGTAATCAACAAATGAATGTCATGAGTTCCTTCATAAGTAATAACCGACTCAAGATTCATACTGTGACGCATGATGGAATATTCGCCTGTAATTCCCATTCCACCAAGAATTTGTCGTGCCTCTCGAGCGATGTGAATTGCCATATCAACATTGTTTCTTTTCGCCATTGAAATTTGAGCTGTAGTGGCTTTCCCTTCATTTCTTAAAACTCCTAAACGCCAAGTTAACAATTGTGCTTTAGTAATTTCTGTAATCATTTCAGCTAATTTCTTTTGTTGTAATTGAAAGCTGGCAATGGGTTTGTCAAACTGAATTCGTTCTTTGGCATAACGCAAAGCCGTATCATAACAATCCATTGCGGCACCAATTACACCCCAAGCGATACCATATCTAGCAGAATCTAAACATTGCATTGGAGCTCCAAGTCCAGATTTTCCGGGCATTAAGTTTTCCTTAGGAACTTTAACATTATCAAAAATTAATTCCCCAGTAGCACTAGCTCGAAGCGACCATTTGTTATGGGTTTCAGGTGTTGTAAAACCTTCCATTCCACGTTCAACAATTAATCCATGTATTCTTCCTTCTTCATTTTTTGCCCAAACTACGGCCACATCGGCAAACGGCGCATTGGATATCCACATTTTAGCCCCATTCAACAAATAATAGTCGCCCATATCTTTAAAATTGGTGACCATACCACTCGGATTTGAACCAAAGTCGGGTTCGGTTAATCCGAAACAACCCATGAATTCACCGGTGGCTAATTTTGGCAAGTATTTCATGCGTTGCTCTTCTGTTCCGAATTTCCATATTGGATACATTACCAATGACGATTGTACCGATGAAGTAGAACGAACACCAGAATCGCCTCTTTCGATTTCTTGCATGATTAAACCATACGAAATTTGGTCTAATCCAGCACCACCGTATTTTTCTGGAATGTAAGGGCCAAAACCACCAATTTCGCCCAAACCTTTAATGATTTGTTTTGGAAATTCAGCACGTTGCGCATAATCTTCTATAATTGGAGAAACTTCACGCTTCACCCAAGTACGAGCAGAATCTCTAACTAATTTATGTTCTTCCGTTAGCAAATCGTCTAACAAGTAATAATCGGGAGCTTGAAATAAATCTGGTTTCATAGTATTGTTTGTTGAAATATTGTAAAAATATAATTGTTTTACGAAAACGATTGCAAAGTTAAGAAAACATATTTGAGAAATTGTTGAACGTTTGTTATTTTTTAGAAGCTATTTTATGCTATTCGCTCTATCTTTTTTTTAATGAAAAAAGAAAAAGGATGCCGCAACAAACAAAGTTCACTGAACTCAAATGAAAACGGATACAATGTAAAGTAATCTGGGCTAGGGTCACATCTTTAAATAAAACTCTTTGGTGAGTTGGATGTAATCATCAGTATATTCATGACGATTGATTTCAATAACCAATTCATCTGCAGTCAAAACCGAAAGTTCATAGCGCTTAAAAGCAAGTAAGCTTCTCACAATTGGTGTTGTGTCCGAACCTTTTACTCGAGTGACTTTAACAGGATAAAGTTCTACTTCGGCACATAAATCAATAAACTGATCTTCTTCTTTATATGGAATAATTACTGCAAATATTCCTTTTTCAGACAATAATAAATCGACAGCTTCAACTAAATTTTCAAAAGGCAAAGCATCTTGAAAACGAGCTAAATCTCTATGAGAATCTGCGGTTTTGTAATTTTCAGAATAAAATGGTGGATTGGAAATGATAATATCATATTCGTCTTCGGGTTCTGCAATAAATTCGTCTAAACCCGCATGAAAACAAAATAAGCGGTCGCTCCAAGGTGACTTTTCAAAATTTTCAACACATTGTTCGTAGGCGTCTTCGTCAATTTCTAAAGCGTCTATTTGTTTGGCGTTACTACGTTGCGCTAACATTAAGGAAAGAATTCCAGTACCAGCACCAATATCCAATATCGAAAACGGGTTGTTCTCAATTGGACACCAAGCACCAAGCAAAACAGCATCGGTACCAATTTTCATCGCGCATCGGTCTTGTTGAACGGTAAATTGTTTGAAATTGAAAGTTGCCATTTTATGAAAATTAATAGAATCTAATAGTCTAGAAATACAATAATCTAAAATCTTTAAAGATACAATTCTACCAAACCTTCAGGCAAATCCATTATGACTTTCTTATTTTCTCTATCAATTTTAACCAAAAATTGATCAATCATTGGCACAAGAATTTCTACATTACCATTAACGACTTCAAAAAGAGGTTGTGCTGAAGTATCGTTAATAGAAACAATTTTACCGAAAACACCAAGTCGTTGGTCTTCAATTTCAAATCCGATAACTTCGTGAAAATAAAATTGGTTGCCTTCTAATTTGGGCAATAAGTTTAAGGGGAGATAAATTTCGCAACCCATTATGGAGTCAGCTTCTGCTTCATCATCAACGTCTTCGAATTTCACACGAAGAAAATCGTTCTTATGCAGGTTGCTATTTTCAATAAAAAATGGAACCAAATTTTTGTTGAATTCAACAAAAACTGATTCCATATCTTCATATAATTCGGGTTCGTCAGTATCTAAAAAGATAAGAACTTCACCTTTAAAACTAAATTTTTTAGCGATTTTGCCTAGGTAGAAACAATCTTCTTTGCGCATTATCGCAGTAAATTATGCTTCTGTTTGCTCTGCACTATCGCTTTCGCTAGAGTCTTCGCTAACTTCTTCAGCAACTGGAATTGTTTCTTCAGCTTGAGGTGTTTCTTCTGTTGTAGCTTCAGCAACTGGAATTTCTTCGATAGTTTCTTCTGCAACAGGAACTTCCTCAGCAACAATTTCAACAACTTCTTCTTCAGCTACTTCATTAACTTCTTCTTCAACAACTTCAGGAGCTTCTGCAGCTTTTAATGCTTCTGCAGCTGCATTCACACGTTTTTCGTTGGCTACTTTTTCTGCTTTCAAAGCTTTCGCCTTAGCATCTTGTTGCGCTTTTGACAATCCGTCTTTTTTAGCATCTACTTTTACCGCTTTTTCTTGAATCCAAGCTTCTAATTTAGCATCCGCTTGTTCTTGAGTTAAAGCACCTTTACGAACACCACCATCTAAATGATGTTTCAATAATGCACCTTTGTAAGACAAAATTGCTCTTGCAGTGTCTGTTGGTTGAGCACCATTGTGTAACCATTGTACCGTTTGGTCAAGGTTTAAATCAATAGTTGCTGGATTGGTGTTTGGATTATAAGTTCCTAGTTTTTCAAGAAATTTACCATCTCTTTTTGCGCGAGCATCTGCCGCTACGATCCAATAAAAAGGTCTTTGTTTTTTACCGTGTCTTTGTAATCTAATTTTTACTGACATAATCTTTGATTAAATTTTGAGGTTCTCGACCTCCGTTAATTAAGGGTGCAAATATATAAAACTTTTCCATTCAAACTAATGCAAAACAAAAAAAATATATTACAAGAATTTTTAGTTAAAAAAAGTAGGTCAAATGACTAAAAAAACTATTTTTGTATTTGTAAAATATAATTCAAATGAAAAAAATAGTTTCCATTATTACATTTGCTTTTGTACTAACTTCATGTACAACAGATGTAAAATTTAATAACCCAGGTTTTCAAGCGTATCGCGATGGGGTTTTATTTAGAGGAGTTGATGTAAAAGCTTATAAATCGACAACTTCTGGAATAATTACTTTAGTAGCTGTATCGCAAGATGAGGAAGTTGATTTGGGAGTAACAAATTCTGCATTAGGAATCTATTATTTAGGTACCACGAATCAAAACAACAAAGCAACTTATAATTCATCTTTTAATAATGTTTCCCTAGCTTATAAAACAAATGTCATAAATGGACCTGTTGCTAAAATGAACAGCTATATGAATAATGGAGGTTCTGGTTATATTTCGGATTTGACAACATCAACAGGACAAACTTCACATGCAACCACTAATTCAGGAACAGGCAGTGGCCTAACACTTCATGTGACAGCAAACACTTCTGGAGTCGTAACTTCTATAAAAGTTGCTTCACCCGGAATCGGATACAAATCTGGAGATTTAATAACTATCGTTGGAGGCGGAAATGACGCTAAAATAAATGTTTTGAATGTAGAAGGAAGCAATGGTGAAATACAAATAACAGAATTTAATGGTGATACTATCTCAGGCAATTTCAAATTTAATGCAATTAATTCTAACGGAAATCCATTAGGCGGCGAACAGGTGAACTTTCAACATGGTGTGTTTTATAAAGTACCCGTTTTACCTGCGCCATAACAAGCATTACTCTAAAATATTAAAAACCATTTGTATCTACAAATGGTTTTTTTGTTAAAATTACAATTAATGTCTAATTTATAGTAGATTGGATATTTTTTAGAGTATCTTTGACATGAATTTTAAAAAATTATTATGAATATTTTTGTTGGAAGTCTTCCTTGGAGTATTGAGGAAGCAGATTTAAGAGAGTCTTTTGAAGTGTATGGAGCCGTAAGTTCTGTTAAAATCATTACTGATAAATTTACTGGAAGAAGTAAAGGATTCGGTTTTGTTGAAATGGATAGTGACGAAGAAGCCGAAAAAGCAATAGCTGAATTGAACGGAGCAACTGTTGATGGCCGTACAATTGTAGTAAACAAATCAGAGCCAAAACCAGAAGGAGAAAGAAAATCTTTTTCTAACAATCGTCCAAGTGGTGGTGGTTATGGTGGTGGAAATTCTCGCGGTGGCGGTAGCGGTGGTTACGGCGGTGGCGGAAATAGAGATAGTAATGGTGGTGGAAACAGAGGAAGATACTAGTTTCAAACTAAATTATATACTAAAACCATTCGAATAATCGAGTGGTTTTTTTTTCAGCTTGTTTTCAAAAATTCAAAAGCTCTTCAATTTTAGTTTTTACTTTATCCATATTCGGAATCATTGTAAATTCTAATGTGCTATTCAATGGTATTGCAGGCATGTTTTCTGAACCAATAACCATGACTGGAGCGTCAAGATATTTAAAACAATTTTCTTGAATCAAACCGGCCAAACTTCTTGCAAAGGAATTATTAGTAGGTTCTTCAGTAACAACTAAACATTTTTTGGTTTTCTTAACCGATTTAAAAATGGCATCTTCATCTAAAGGAAACAACGTTCGTAAATCGATAATTTCTACTTGGTTTTTAATTGTTTCCGAAGCATTCAATGCCCAGTACACACCCATTCCGTAGGTGATAACGGTAATCGTTTCTTCGGTTTCTTGTTCCCAAATCTCTTGAACGATATTTGCTTTACCGAAAGGTAAAATATAATCTTCACTTGGTTCATTCACTCTTGCAGCATCAGTTCCTTTTACTTTACTCCAATACAAACCTTTATGCTCCAAAATCACAACCGGATTTGGATCATAATAAGCTGCTTTTAACAATCCTTTCAAATCAGCACCATTGCTGGGATAGGCGATTTTTATTCCTCTAATATTAGTTAAAACACTTTCAACAGACGACGAATGATATGGGCCTCCACTCCCATATGCTCCAATAGGAACACGTAAAATCATACTCACCGGCCATTTTCCATTAGATAGATAACACGAGCGACTAACTTCTGTAAACAATTGGTTCAGTCCGGGCCAAATATAATCGGCAAACTGCACCTCAACTATAGGTTTTAATCCAACGGCAGACATTCCAACAGTAGAACCCACAATAAAAGCTTCTTGAATAGGTGTGTTAAAAACACGATTGTCTCCAAATTTTTGTGCTAAAGTCGCAGCTTCTCTGAAAACTCCTCCCAATCTTCCGCCCACATCTTGGCCATACAACAAACATTCTTGGTGCTTTTTTAGTATTTCTTCTACGGCAAAAAGGGCACAATCTACCATCACCACTTTATCTTCTCGTGGTGGATTTCTTTCGCCAACTTCTTCTATAATAGGAGTTGGAGCAAAATCGTGTGTGAACAAATCTTCTGGAGAAGGGTCTTCAGCAAGTTGTGCTTTATCAAAATCAGCTTGTACTTTGGCTGCCGCTTTGAATTCAATTTTTTGGATTTCTTCTAGGGTAAATCCTGTTTCCAATAATTGTTTTATCAAAACTGGATACGGATCTAGGGATTTTGCTTCTTCTAAATCATCACGATACCATTCCATTCGAACTCCGGATGTATGATGATTCAACAGCGGCACTTTGGCATGAACTAAAAAAGGTCGTCGTTCTTCTCGTATGGTTTTCACCACTTTTTGAACCGCTAAATAGCTTTCCGTAAAATTCGCTCCATCAATAGAAATCGCTTCTATTCCGAGGAATCCTTTTGCATATTCAAAGGCATTTTGCGCACGAGTTTCAGCAGCATTTGCAGAAATATCCCAACCATTATCTTGTACCAAATATAAAATCGGAAGTTGTTTCAATGCCGCCATTTGAAATGCTTCGGCAATTTCTCCTTCTGTTACGGATGCATCACCAAGCGAACAAACCACAATTGGTTTTTGCTCATTATTATCTTTAATTCCAATATTTTCTTTATACCAAAACCCCATCGCTGCTCCAGTTGCTGGAATCGCTTGCATTCCGGTTGCGGATGATTGATGCGGAATTTTAGGTTTATCGGCATCTTTCAAACTTGGATGACAATAATAAGTACGACCGCCTGAAAATGGGTCATCTTTTTTGGCCATTAATTGCAACATCAAATCGTAAGGTTGCATTCCAATTCCGAGCATCATTGCATCATCCCGATAATATGGAAACGCATAATCTTGTGGCAACAATTGCATCGCCATTGCAATTTGAATCGCTTCATGACCGCGCGAAGTTGCGTGCACGTATTTTGAAACTATTTTAAAATTTTCCTCATACAAATTTGACATTGCCTTAGCAGTTGCCATTGTTGAAAAGGCGCTTTCTAATATTTTTTTATCTAACATTTTAGTATTTATTAAACCGAACAAGTTTTAAAAAACTATTAGGTTTGAATTTTTATTTTGCTTCTACAATCCAACCAAATTCATCTTTGATATCTTGAACTTTAATCGCATTCAAAATATCGTTCACTAATACCGAAACTGGATTCGTTTCAGGAAATTTAATGGATAAATCATTGTTTCCTATCTCATCAATCATAGCAATTCCTACGGCTGTTCCGGTTCCAAAAGCTTCTTGTAATGTTCCTTTTTGTGATGCCTCTAAAATTTCCGAAATGGTAATTGGTCTTTCTGTAACTTCATAACCTTTGCTCCGCAATAAATCAATTACACTCATTCTTGTAATTCCCGATAAAATCGAACCACTTAAATCGGGAGTAATAAATTTTCCTTCAATTTTTATGAAGATATTCATGGTTCCCACCTCCTGAATATACTCAAAATTATAAGGGTCCAACCACAAAACCTGATCATACCCTTTTGCTTTTGCATATTCTGTCGGACGAATAGCAGCTGCATAATTTCCGGCTGCTTTCGCTTCTCCGGTTCCACCATTTACAGCACGAACGTATTTCTTTTCTGCATATAATTTAATTTTTCTGCTGTACATTGGTCCGGCCGGTGATGCCATTACAATGAATTTAAAGCTTGTAGCAGCTCGCATTCCAATAAATGCTTCATCAGCATACATAAACGGACGCAAATACAACGCACTTCCTATGGAAGTTGGTATCCAATTTTTTTCTAAAGCAGTAAATTGTTTCAATGCTTCCACAAATAAATCTTCTGGAAACGTAGGCATTCCCATACGATCCGCACTATGATTTAAGCGTTTTGCATTTTCATCAGGACGAAATAATAACGCATTACCCTCTTTTCCCATGGTAGCTTTCATTCCTTCAAAAATGGCTTGTCCATAATGTAATGCCATTGCAGCAGGATGAGTAGGAATTAATTCTAACGGCTCAATTCGTGGGTTATGCCATTCTCCATTTTGAAAATCACAAACAAACATGTGATCGGTAAAATTAAAACCCATTGTTACGTTATCCAAATCTACTTGGTTTACTCTGGATGTTGTTACTTTATTTATTTTAATATCAAATACCATATTGTCGTTGCTCATTTATAGTGCTGTGTTTGTGTCAAATTTTTCTAAATAATCGCCAATTTTTCTTAAAAAAGATCCTCCTAAAAAGCCATCTACTACTCTGTGGTCAAATGAAAGTGACAGGTACATCATGCTTCTTATGGCAATTTCATCACCTTTAGATGTTGTGATAACTTCGGGTCTTTTTTTAATAATTCCGAGTGCTAAAATGGCCACTTCAGGTTGGTTAATAATTGGAGTTCCCATCAAACTTCCAAAAGTTCCTACATTGGAAATGGTGAACGTACTTCCTTGAATTTCTTCTGGTTTTAATTTGCTGTTTCGAGAAGCATCCGCCAAATAATTAACATCTTTTGCTAATACTGCTAAATCTTTTTCATTGGCGTTTTTCACCACCGGAACAATTAAATTCCCGTTTGGCAATGCGGTTGCCATTCCGATATGGATGTCGTTGTGCACAATAATATTCTTGTCGTCCACAGAAACATTAATCATTGGAAAATCTACAATAGCTTTGGCTACAGCTTGAACAAAAACCGGAGTAAAAGTCAACTTTTCATTGTATATCTCCTGGAATTTATCTTTATTTTCATGGCGCCAATTCACCAAATTTGTAACATCCACTTCTATATACGACGTTACATGAGGCGACGTTTGCTTAGAATAAACCATGTGATCGGCAATCATTTTGCGCATGCGATCCATTTCTAATATTCGGTCCTTTCCTTCAACAAAAGTGATTTTTGGTTTAGGATAAGAAGAAGTTGTTGGTTGTCGATTGTCCGTTATCGGTTTAGATTGAATTTGATATTTTCGGTTCTTTAAATAATTAAAAACATCACTTTTTTGCAAACGCCCATGGGTTCCTGTACCTAGAATAGTTTGTAATTCTTCTATGGAAAGATTTTCTTTTTGAGCAATTGATACTATTAATGGCGAAATGAAAGTGTCAGGATTAGTTTTGAGTTGTCGGTTGTTGGTTGTCGGTTTTGGCTCCTCCGATGCGATTGGTGTGATAGAATTATTTTCAAAAGAATTATTTTCTAACTTACTACTTTCTACTTTCATCTTTTGACTTTCATCACCCGAGACCGAAGGCCGAACTGACGGAGTAATCAACGCCAAAACGGTTCCAACTTCCACAACAGCATCTTTTTGAAAACGAATTTCAGTAATTACTCCTGAAACTGGCGCAGAAACTTCACTATCCACTTTATCGGTAGCAACTTCTAAAATAGTTTCTTCGGCTTCTACATAATCACCCACTTTTTTCACCCAACTGATTATGGTTGCTTCGGAAATACTTTCACCCATTTTGGGCATTTTGAATTCTGTTATCATATAGGAGTCTTAAATTCTAAAGTTAAAAGTATAAAAGAGCAATATAAAAGACTTTGCTCTTTAGACTTTTAACTTTATGACTTATTTCTAAATTCTTCTAATGTTTTATAAAACGATTCTTGTGATGGTCGATTCGCTGGAATTGCCCGTAATGGCTCAACTGCTTTTAAGGTGTCATAACATTCTTTTGGTAATTGTTGATACAAAGCTGTTCCTTTAGTTTTCCATTCTATCATTTCATCGGAAACATCTTTAATAATACTAGCGGGATTTCCAACCACCAATTTTCGATTCGGTATTTGCATTCCGGCTTTAACAAAACTTAACGCTCCAACAATACATTCATCACCCAAATTCACATCATCCATAATCACAGCATTCATTCCGACCAAACAATTGGCACCAATATTCGCTCCATGAATAATCGCTCCGTGACCAATATGCGCTCCGGATTTCAAAACCATAGTCTTTCCGGGAAACATGTGAATAGTGCAATTTTCTTGCACATTGCAACCATCTTCAATGATAATTTCGCCCCAATCGCCCCGAATGGCAGCACCTGGACCAACATATACATTTTTCCCAATAATCACATTACCCGTAACCGCTGCTTGCGGATGGATAAAACTACTTTCGTGTATGACTGGGATGAACCCTTTGAATTCGTAAATCATATTTTAGTTGTCAGTTGACAGTCGTCGGTTAACAGTTTTAAACTGAAAACAGAGAACTGAAAACAATTATACTTTAAATTTCTTCAACGTTTCTTTTGTAAAATCAGACAATACTAATCGTCCACTAATGGCTGCTCTTTCGGCTAATAAATTATCCCAATCTTCTGTACCTCTCCAAAACACCTTTTTCATTTCGAGCATAGCTTCCGGATTGTAAGTACATAAATGTTCAGCAAACCTTTGAACTGCCTCATCCATTTCTTCAATGCTTTCAAATACTTGTGCAAACAAGCCTTTTTCTTTGGCCCAATTGGCTTCGTAAAAAGAATTGGCATCAATGGCAATTTGCGACATGGCAGAAACGCCCATCTTTCTTTCAATTGCGGGTGATACCACGAAAGGTCCGATTCCGACATTTAGTTCGGATAATTTTATGGATGCGTATTTTGTTGCCATACAATAATCTGTTGCTGCCGCAATTCCAACTCCTCCTCCCACAGTTTTTCCTTGAATGCGGCCGATAATAAATTTCGGACATTTTCGCATTGCATTTATAACATTAGCAAATCCTGAGAAAAATACTTTTCCTGTATCGGCATCGTTTATTGAAATTAATTCTTGAAAACTTGCCCCAGCACAAAAGGTTCTGTCTCCGCCACTTTTTAGGATGATGACTTTTACATTAGAAAGGTTCCCTACTTCGGTAATCGTATTGGCTAATTGTGACAAAATATGACCTGGTAACGAGTTTTGCTCTGGATGAAAAAATTCAATCGTAGCAATGTGGTTTTCTATGTTGTGTTTTACGTATGCTTCTGTTGACATGTTTTTTTCTTTGTTTTTTATTTTTTTCTCTACAAAATTCCAAACTGTTCAAAATGATGATTCAAATGTTTTCGCTCTAATAAATACGATTCATATTTATTCAATGCTCCAAAGACCATATTCTTCAAAACGGCTTCTGGGTTTTCTTTAAAAAAGGTTTTATATTGTTCTCTTGCCTCGAAAAATTTAGCTTTGGCTGTTTCAAAATCAGAATGAATTAAATCTTCCAATTGGTCTTTTTTCATGGTTGGAAACTTAGTTCCCAATGGAAATTTTTCATAATTGTACAATGAATTATGCACTTTGTCTAAAATCTTTTCGGGTGTGGCTATTTCGAAATCTTGAATTTCACCTGACATAATTCTATACCCTTGTTCCAAATGCTCTAGTAAATGTTGTGGCTTTAAAATTCCCCATTTTGTTTGAGTATCTTCCGTTAATTTATTTAATATTTTCGTGATTTTTTCATCGGTCATTTCCACAAAAACTTCTTGTTTTTTCTGAACCATTGTTAGAATAGTCGCTACCGCAACCAATTCATCATTGGTATCAAAAACTTCCACAAACCATTTTACGATTCCACTTGGATGTTCGGCAGAAGCCACATCCCTATCGACTTTTTGTTTGCACGTCAAACGCACATAAACCGTATCGTTGTGGTAAATGGGACGTAAGAAACGGCATTCTTCCAATCCGTAATTAGCTGCTACCGGACCTTTATTTGGGTAAACAAATAATCCTGCCGCTGCGGCTAAAATGAAATAACCATGAGCGGTTCTTTTCTTAAAAATACTTCCGTCCAACGAAGTAATATCGGTATGGGCATAGAAATGATCCCAAGTCAAGTTGGCAAAATTTATGATGTCCGTATCGGTAACCGTTCTATTATGGGTTCGCAAAGACATTCCCGGTTGGATATCCTCCCAATGGTATTGAAACGGATGTTGTGTGATTTCTTTATAAGCTGAATTCGCTTGGTAAATTCCGGTGATTTCTGTTAAAGTTGTTGGAGTACCTTGAATGGCGCAACGCTGCATATAATGCGTAATTCCGCGAACTCCACCCATCTCTTCACCTCCACCAGCACGACCAGGACCACCATGAACCAATAAAGGTAGTGGCGAACCGTGACCGGTACTTTGTTTTGCATTTTCGCGATTTAGAACTAAAATTCTTCCGTGATGCGATGCTGCGTTTATTACATATTCTTTGGCAATAGCATCCGAATTAGTAACGATTGATGATACCAATGAACCTTTACCCATTTGAGCTAGTTCAATAGCTTCATGAAGGTTTTTATATGGCATTATCGTAGATACCGGTCCAAAAGCTTCTGTTTCATGTACTGCTATATTTTGAAATGGGTTATCTTCTCTTAGTAAAATTGGATTTACAAAAGCACCTTTAGAATCAGCGCCAATTAAATTTACTTTTTCAAAA
>CANFNV010000024.1 GCA_947448525.1 Flavobacteriaceae bacterium
AATGCGCTCCTTATTTCGTTCGATTGCAATTAAAGATTCGTCCTCAATTTCAAAATTTAATTGGGTTGCAAAGCGAATTCCACGCAACATTCGCAAAGGATCATCCGAATAAGTAATATCTGGATTTAAGGGCGTTTTGATAATTTTATTTTTCAAATCCATCAATCCGTTAAATGGATCTATTAATTCGCCATAATTTTCTTCGTTTAATGAGATAGCTAACGCATTAATAGTAAAATCGCGACGGTTTTGATCGTCTTCTAGGGTTCCGTTTTCAACAATAGGGTTCCGACTGTCTTGATTATAACTTTCTTTACGAGCGCCAACAAATTCGATGTCAATTTCTTTATAGCGCAACATGGCTGTCCCGTAGTTTTTAAAAATTTGAACATTGGGTTTGTTAGGAATCAATTCTGAAACCTTTAAAGCCAACTCAATACCCGAACCTACTGCCACAACATCTATATCTTTTTTGAAATCTCTATCTAGTAAAAAATCACGAACAAAACCACCAATTACGTAACTATCAACTTTGAGTTCTTGGGAAGCTTGGGTAATTATATTAAAAATTTTATTATTTAAAGCTGATTTATAGTTCATAATTTTAGCCACGAATTCACGAATTTATTATCTAATGATACGTTTGTGTTCCAAAGAAATAGAATTAAAATTAGCTAATATAGCCAATCTATTATTTGAAACTTTTAAATAATTTAAGCATTGTGAATAATGCTTAGGATGGAGATTTTCACTTGATTTAATTTCTAAAATTATTTTGTCAAATAATACAAAATCTGCATAAAATTTATGTTCTAAAATAATTTCTTTATAATGAACAACGTATTCTTTTTCTCTTTCATAAGGAATATAAAGGTTATTAAACTCATATTCTAAAGCGTCTTTGTAAACAATTTCGGAAAAACCCCCACCCAAATTTCCATGAACATCAAATAAAATACCCATTATTTTGTAACTTTCTTCTTTGTATAGTATTTCTGCCATAGTTTGTTTATTTTTTTAAATTCAATATTTTACATAATATTAAATAAAATTAGTGAATTCGTGGCTATCATAAAATTATTTCCGAATTATTTTAACTTGAGAATCCATTGTCAATTTAATAATTGTTGACGGATTTTTGCAGACTTTATCATGATTCAAATTTACTACATAGTCAACACCTTTTATGATTTCTGGGCTAATTTCTTTGAAAGTTTTGGGTGCAAACATTCCAGAAATATTAGCAGAGGTAGAAACTAAAGGTCTTTTCATTCGTTCCATCAATTTAAAGCAAAAAGGTTCTTTAACCAAACGAACCCCAAGTGTTTTATCTTCTGCTATAATGTTAAGCGCCACATTTCTTGGGTTATCAAGTATCAAAGTAGTTGGTTTTTCGGATACATCCCAAATTTCCCAAGCCACATCTGGAATTGCTGCAAATACATTATACAACATTTTTTCACCATTCATCAACACAATCATGCTTTTAGAATCATCCCTTTGTTTTAAAGCATAAATTTTGGAAACAGCATCAGCATTACACGCATCACAACCAATTCCCCAAACAGTATCTGTTGGATAAAGGATAATTCCGCCGTTTTTTATGACTTCGTAGGCATTGTGAATTTCGGTGTTGTTGTCATTCATGTTATTTTTTTCTGCAAATTAACATTTGATACCCGACTTTTATTTTATCAATTTCACATTGATTTGTATATTTTTCGAATTCAATCTTATTATATTTATTTTTTTTATTTTGAAATAATTTACCAAAAAAAGTTTTTTTCTTTATAAACTCAATGTTTTGTAAATAAATAGATTCAATATTGAAATATTTTTCAATCAATTTATGAAAATCATCAAAACTCCATTCTATTACATGGTATGGATTTTTACAGTTTGAATTTGTTTCTTTAACAATTGGTGTTGAAACAAAGAAATATCCATCTTTTCTTAAAGTTTTTGCCATATTCTGTAAAAATTGTTCGTATTTCGGTAAATGTTCAATTGTCTCAAAACTAACAATATAATCAAAGCCATCTTCTTGAATGAATTCTTGAGCATCACCAACAGATCGAAATATATTTGAGCCTCCAAATCTAAAATCCCCGTATCGAATTGAATCTTCATTTAAATCAATACCTACCACACTTTCTGCTCCCCCTTCGTTTGCAATTAAATAACTGCCATATCCACAGCCACAAGCAATATCTAATACGGTTTTATTTGAAGCAATATCTTTTACAAAATTATAACGATGAAGGTGCTCTTTTTCAGTAATATCATGCATGTAGGAATAAACCCATCTTTCTGCTTCATCTCTGAAATAAATATCTGCTAAAGCTTTGTTTTCAAATTTTAAGCAAAATAACTCTTCTTTAATCTGTTCGTTTGTCATAGTGTATTTATTTATTTATTTATTTGTAAAATTATATTTTTTAGATGTTCTTTTGAAAAAGGAGCAAGACTTTTTTCTGAGTTATGATGCAATTTTTGCCATAATTCTTCATTAGAATAAAGTTCTATAATTGCATTAGCAAAACCTGAAGCCGAATCTTCTATGAGCGCATTTTCTTTATTGATTAGGTTCATGCCTTCTCCGCCTATAGTCGTTGTTATTACAGGTAAATAATATTCGAAAGATTGACCTACTTTTCCTTTTACACCAGCTCCATATCGAAGTGGTGCAATCATAAATTTATTATAGATAAAATAATCTTCTATGTTTGGAACATATCCATGAAAAATAAATTTTTCATTGATGATGTCATTAATTTTTTCATTTACATTACCTATAATATTAACTTTAACATTTGGAAGTTTCTTCCAAACTATTGGCATTATTTCATGGTAAAGATAATAAAGCGAATCAATATTAGGAGCATGAACAGATCCAATAAACAATAGGTCTTTTCTTAGATTAAAAGCTAATGTATTTGTTATTTCAATTTTTGGATAGTGAATATTAGATATTGTAATTAATTTATTTTCTTTACAAAATCCGGTCATATATTTTTTATCTGATTCAGATATTGGAATGATATAATCGGCCAATTCTGTTGCTTTTATTTCCATTAATTTAAATTTTTTATAATCTTTCATCATTTTTTTTTGTGAAGGATCTAATTCAAATGCTCTTTTAAAGCGCAGATGATGAATATCTACCATATCGTAAACTAATTTAGCATTATGAAAATGTTTTTTTGCAATTTTATAATATTCTAAAAAAACTGCAGGATTATAAAACCAAGCTATGTTAGGAGTTAACTCTTGTTTATTTATAAAATGGCTTAACCCTTTATTTTTTTTATGCTGATAGAATACTTGTACACCCATTCGTTGAAAAATTGCTATATATGGTTCATCAAAAAATGTTTTGTTAGCTATTAAAGTTATATGATATCCTAAATCTATATATGCAAGAATGATTTCTTTTAACCTGTTTGAACCTGAGTCTTTATCAGGTTCAGGAATTTGTCCAACAAAAAAAACTATAGATTTGTTATTGTATAATTCTTGAATTCTATTTTCAATTTTTGTGGATTGTATTGAATCGATTTGTTCTTGCCATTTTGATTTAAATTTTTTTAAATTTTTATCAAATAAAATCCCTTTTCGCTCCATTGCACCTTCAATCTTATTTTTAGAAGAATTATAAGTTATTCCATTAAAATGCAAAACTTTGGAAAAAGGTGTAAAATAAATGTCTTTTTTCTGATTATATTTTAGCTGAAAACAAAAGTCAGTTTCTTCAAAATATGCAGGGACAAATTGCTCGTCAAAAAGATTTATTTTACCAAAATCATCATATTTTTTAAATAATAAACTACAACCAGAACAATAATCTACTTTATGAACATAATTAATTTCAGGATTGTAAAGTTTTTTAAAATTTATTTGGCTTATATTACAATTTTTCATAAATAGTGAACCTGCTTCTTGAAGTGTTTCATCGGCATTTTTAAGTAGGGATCCAACTGCTCCAACATTAGAAAAATTTTCAAAAACATTAAATAATTCATCCAGAAAATTTTCTTCAACTTCTGTGTCATTGTTTAATATATATATATACTCTCCTTTTGAAAGTTCTATTCCTTTGTTAATGTTTTTTAAAAAACCTAAATTTTGATTATTTCTAATAATTTTTATGCCTTCAATTAAAGAGAAATCACATTTTTCTGTGCTATTATCATCTATTATAATTATCTCAAAAGGATATGTTTTTTTTATATTTTTGTGTAGATGCAATAAGCAATTCCACGTATAATCTTCTTCGTTATAAAAAGGAATAATAATTGAAACTATTGGGTTTTTGGAACTCTCAAAATCAATTTTTACTTTATCAATCTTTGAAATTAATTTAGGGTCTTTCTTTTTATATTTTTTTTCAATAGCTTCAATTTTTTTATATTTTTCAAAATAAAACCTTAAATTTTTTTTGATTTTTGTAAACCCCATTTTCTTTAGTTTAATGTTCTTGTAATTAATTTTGTTAGAAAAATTATTTATTTAATTCTTGTCTTTTATTTAAAATTTTATCTGAAATACTCAAAAAAAACGATTTTATTGGATATGATTTTCTAAATTTTATTTTATTAAAATTATATAAGTTTTCAATACTGTAAATGTTTTTTTTAAATAATTCTTGATGGTTATGTGTAAGATTTGAGAGATTATAATTTCGTTCAAAAGAAAGCCCAATTTTTTTAATTTTATTTTTATAATTTTTAAAAATGCAATTTGAACTTTCTACATCAAACAAATCAAGTATCATTTTTTTTCTTCTAATTTTTTTTTCGTAAAAAATACCACCAACTTGCTGGTTATCATGAATCCTATAATAAAAATATTTTTTATTTAACAAATCAAAACTATTGGTTGAACTTGAAATTATTGCTATCCATTCATCATGATGAAAATTATTCATTAATGGAAATGGAAGAATTTCGGGAACTATAGATTTTCTAAATGCCATTGAAGCCCCTGTTGCTATATTGGATATGTGAGTGATAATTTTATAATAATCAAATTCAATATTCAGATCCTTCAAAAACTGGGGTGCATCCCAAAAAGCATATTTTTCATGCACATTTGAATTTTGGTCTATACAATAACCATTTGACGCCAAAACATTTATATTGGGATGATTATTAAAGTGGTTAACATAATCTTCAACTTTATTTTCTACCCAAATGTCATCTTGATCGGAAAGAAATATAATATCTCCAGAACATAATTCAATAGCTTTTTCAAAGTTTTTTACGCTTTTAAGATTTATTTCGTTTTTATAAATCTTGAACAGATTTAGGTTTTTATTTGAATAGTCGTCTAATAGTGACAAAGTGTTATCCGTTGAAATATCATCACAAATAACGATTTCATTAACTTTCATGGTTTGATTCAATATAGAATCAATTTGTTCTTTTAAAAATTTTTCACCATTGTAGGTGCAAAGTGCAACAGAAATTTTCATAAATAAACTAGTTTTCTAACTCAAAAACAACGTTAACCCAACTTTCAATTGTGTATTGACTGTATATATCTTCGGATATTTTTTGGTAAGGCGTTTTAAAAAATTCAGTATTAAAGTTCAATTTTTCATTTTCTATTACCAAAATATTATTTGGATTATAAAAATCATAATTAATAATAGCTTTGTTATTTGTAATTAATTTTTTTTGAAGCCCCATTGCTTCAAATACTCTAAAACTTAATCCTGTTTGATGGTCTTGAACTAAATCTAAAAGCACAACAGTTTGATCATAGTATTTTTTAATATCAGATAATGGAATCTTTTTTGATTGAAAATTAATGCATTTATTTAGTGCATCTTGTTTATCATTTTTTATAAAATTATTCCATTTGTATTTTAATAATTTATAATTGATATTCCTACTTACACATATAAATAAGAATTTGCAATTCATTTCGGATAGTTGATTTGCAATTTTATTAAACGTGTTAAATCTCTTGTCAAATGAGGCAATAGAAAGTAATTTGTATTTAGTTTTTTCTTGATTTACAATCTCTTGTTTATCAAAATAAATGTAGTTGTTTATTTTTTTAAAATTATAATTCTCAGAATCTTTTTTATCAAAGGAATAAATAGTGTCAAAAACACCATTCAATAAGTGTTCAATAGGATACATACTTCTGGCAATACTATCATATAAGTAGGTAATATACCGGTTAGTATGCTGCTTAATTTGTTTATGATATTCAAAATCTATCAAATCGGGATTAAGAACCAATATTAGATCTTGACGGCCTAATTTGGTTAATGTTTTTAAAATATATTCCTGTCGATTTTTGAATTTTAAGTTTTTATTAAAAAAAACTTTATAAAATACATTCTTCAATCTATGAAAATTATTTTTATGCTTATAAGCACCAATATTGATATGGGTTGCTTCAATATTTTTTTTGGTTAATGCAATTACAATTTCTTTGTCATAATTCCAATTATCAAAACTAATTAAGGATATTTTTAGCTTTTCTTTCATTTAAAAGGAATTTCTATTTTATTTTTATCCATAAAGCTTTTAGTTGAGCTATTCGATATTTGAAGTTTTTTTCGAGTCGCAATGGTTTTCCATTATAGGTTTTTCCTAAACATAAAATAGTTTTGTAAAAATAACTTGAAGGAATTCCCCATTTTGATGCAAAAGTTTTTCTCCCATTATTTTTAACTACTCTTTCTGTGCTTTTGGATTGAAAATGATAAACTAAACTTTTGCCAATTCCCTTAAAGTTTCTTACTCCAGCTAACCAGAGTTTCATGCTGAAATCAGGATCAGAACCAAATCCAGGCGAGAATTCTTCGCTATAACCTCCAACAGTTTCCCATAATTTTTTGTGAACAATTGATGGCGGCCAAGAAGCACCAAACCAATCCGACTTTTCAACGGTTTTTACAAATTCTAATAATTTTATTTCTTGAAAAGTTGACGGTGTTGTTCCAAAATCATAGGGAGCAATTACACACTTGTTATTAGTGAATTTTGGCTCTATCATTGTCCCTGATAGGTAGAAAAATTCATTTCCTTGTTTCTCAATTTCTTCAAATAAATATTTATCCCAATCTGGGCAAACATACATGTCGTCATTAATATATAAGTAAAAAAAAGTAGATGAAATTTTTGCCATTGCATTCATAGCATAACATACTCCAACATTTTCTTCACTGAAGGTGTAACTAAAGTTGTTTTTTTTGACCCAATCTAAAGTTCCATCATTTCCTTGATTTATATGGATAATAATTTGGTGATTGTAAAAAGAATTTTTTTTAATACTTTCAATACAAATTTTTAATATTTCAAGATTATTCCATGAAGGTATTAGAATCGAAAACTTGGCATCAAGTATTACCTCACCATTGAAGGAAGAAATAGGGTAGTTAAAGGGCATATTTTCTAATAATAATTACAAAATTAATTAATATATTTGTGAACTCATAATTAATTTTTCCATAATTCACTATTTTAGATTAATATGCTATTAAAAATAGTTTCGTTTTTTGATAAACCTTTTTTTAAGAATAAAAAATCAATTACCATTGTTTGGTTAGTAGCGTCATTAATTGCAATACTTCCAAAATTCTTTAGAAATAGTTATAACAATTATCAAATATATAAGCAAGTGTTTTGGCATGTTGTTCAACAAGTTCCATTATACACGGAATATCCAGCTGAATATTTTGATAAAAACCATTATGGTCCTATTTTTAGTATTATTATAGCTCCTTTTGCACTATTACCCGATTTTTTAGGAGTAGTTTTATGGAGTTTAGTAATTACAGCCATAATACTATATTCTATCCATAAATTGCCTTTAAAAGAATTGCAAATTGTTTCTGTTCTTTGGATTTGTTTTAATGAATATCTTATTGCTGTTCAAAGTTTTCAGGTAAATGCTATTATGGTTTTTATCATTATAATGTCATATGTTTTTATTGACCAAAAAAAGGATTTTTGGTCGGCAATGCTCATTGCTTTAGGTACATTTATCAAATTATATGGAATTGTTGGTTTGGCATTTTTCTTTTTTTCGAAAAATAAATCAAAGTTTATTTTGTCGTTGTTATTCTGGAGTGTGCTTTTTTTTATACTACCTATGCTGATTTCTTCACCACATTATATTGTTGAACGTTATGTAGAGTGGTATGTCGAATTAGTTCATAAAAATGATACCAATGCGGTATTAGGTTCTTATCAAGATTTTTCAGTAATGGGAGTGGTTCGTCGTTTTTTAAATGATGCTAGTATTCCCAATACTCCATTTTTGATAATAGGATTATTATTGTTTGGCTTACCTTATTTAAGAACTAAATCCTATCCTAATAAAAATTTTCAGATGTTACTATTATCGTCAGTATTAATTTTTACTGTGATTTTTAGTTCGGGTTCTGAATCACCAACCTATATTATTGCTTTTGTAGGGGTTGCCATTTGGTATGTCATTCAACCCAAACCTCGTTCTAAATTTATTCTTTTTTTACTTGTATTTGCTTTGATATTAACTAGCTTTTCTCATACTGATTTATGTCCTACTTTTCTCATTGAAAATTATGTTAGAAAATACTCTTTAAAAGCAATACCCTGCATATTAATTTGGTTAGTGATTATCTATCAAATGTTAACATCAAAATTTGAAGCCACACCTGATGAATAAAAAAATTGCTATTGTAATTCCTTCATTTAATGAAGAAGGAAATATTGAAATTATGGTAAAATCTATTAAGGATACCATGCAATCATTACCTTATGACTATGAGGTTATTTTTGTAGATGATGGCAGTAGTGATGCTACTTTAGTAAAACTTAAAGAGTTGTCAGTTTCAAACGAAAAGCTATTCTTTGTAGAACTTTCTAGAAATTTCGGCCATCAAAATGCACTAAAAGCCGGTGTAGATATTGCAAAAGCAAATGCAGTAATTACAATGGATGGCGATATGCAACATCCCCCAGAATTAATTCCGGAATTAGTAAAAAAATGGGAAGAGGGTTATGATGTTGTATATACAAGAAGGGAAGACGATAAAAATAATTCCTACTTAAAAAGAAAAACATCCAAAGGTTTTTATAAAGCAATGAATTATTTATCGGAAGTTAATTTTGAACCAGGTACTGCAGATTTTAGATTGATGGATGAAAAAGTTGTTGCTGTTTTTTCAGATTTCTCTGAGAATGAACTCTTTATTAGGGGTCTTGTGAGTTGGTTAGGATTTAAACAATTCGCGATTAATTATGTTCCTGCAGAACGATTTTCGGGTAAAAGTAAATATACCATGAAAAAGATGATGCAATTTGCTATTCAAGGAATGACTTCATTCAGTACACGTCCTTTACATATTGCTATTTTTCTTGGTGTAGGATTATCACTTTTTGCTTTTGTTTTTTATATTGGTTATGTTCTTTACAGTGTCTATTTTGGACATGTTATATCGGGTTGGGCTTCCGTAATCAGTACCATAGTGTTTTTTGGAGGACTTAATTTGATTGTTCTAGGAATTATTGGAATGTACACAGGGAAATTGTTTATCCAATCAAAACAACGTCCTAATTATTTAATAAGAAGCACCAACTACAAATGATTTTATTAAGTTTTGATATAGAAGAGTTTGATATGCCCTTAGAATATGAAAGAAAAATTGAATTTAATGATCAAATGTGTATTTCAATTCAAGGCACAATTGCAATCCTTGATTTATTGAAAAAACACCAAATTAAAGCTACTTTTTTTTCAACAGCAACTTTTGCTATTAATGCGCCAAAAGTTATGGAAAGGATAGTAAACGAAGGTCATGAAGTTGCTTCTCACAGTTATTATCATAGTGATTTTAAATTAGAACATTTGTTAGAATCTAAATTAAAATTAGAAGAATTAACAGGCCAAAAAATAATTGGTTTTAGAATGCCAAGAATGCATCCTGTTGATGAAAAGGAAGTTTTTAAAGCGGGATATCTTTATAATTCATCAATTAATCCAACTTTTCTTCCAGGAAGATATAATAATTTTAACAAACCAAGAACTTATTTTAGGCAAGATGGAGTTATGCAAATTCCTGCTTCGGTAACTCCAATTGTTAGATTTCCATTGTTTTGGTTGTCCTTTCATAATTTACCATTATTTTTTTATAAATGGCTGTTAAGTATTACTTTAAAAAAGGATAAGTATCTTAATATCTACTTTCATCCCTGGGAATTTACAGAATTAAAAAATAAAGATAAATTTAATTTTCCTAGTTATGTTTCTAAAAATTCAGGTAGTAACATGATTATAAGGTTAGATGATCTGTTTTTATGGGCAAAAACAAAAAAATATAATTTTATTACATTTAAAGATTTCATAAAAATAATTTAATTTCCAAAAAAAGAATAATACATTTACTTTTTAACAAGTTTTATGATTAAAAATAAAGAATTGAAAAAAATAATCGATAATTTTGATTCCAAAGGTGAAATTTTTGCCGCTGGAAGTAGAAATACTATAAAATTATTTAATTTAGAAGGGGATATTATTAGCGTAAAATCATTTAAAAACCCAATATTAATAAACCAAATTATTTATAAATATTTTCGAAAATCCAAAGCAAAGCGTTCTTATGAAAATGCTATAAAACTAATAGAATTAGACGTTAATACGCCTACACCTATAGCTTTTTTCGAGTTTAAATCGTTAATAGGATTACAAAAAAGCTATTATGTTTGTAAACATATAGATAATTGTATAACTTTTTATGATGTTTTACGAATGCATGATTATGACAAAAGAACTAAATTAATCAGAGATTTTACTAGGTTTACAAATCAACTGCATGAAAATGGAATTAAATTTTTAGACCATTCTCCGGGAAATACATTGTTGGTCGAAAGTAATGATCAGATTGATTTTTATTTAGTGGATTTAAATAGAATGAAATTTCCTAAAAATCTGACTTTTAAACAGCGAATAAAAAACATGTCAAGAATTGTTACCGATAAAGATGATGTTTCAATAATAAGTAAGGAATATTGTAAATATTATTTTGAATATTCGGAATCAGTTTTTTTTAATGAGTTGTGGAAAAAAACAAGTAGTTTCCAAAAAACTTTTTATATGAAAATACGAATAAAAAAAATAATATTATTTTGGCGATAATTGATTATTTAGTTTTTTTAACTCTTTAAAAGTTACATATACACTTAATGCATTTAAGTAACATATAATAATTCCATTTACGCCATCTAATATGCCTAATCGAATTAAATAGCTGTAAGAAAATTTATATAAAGGTTTTAAGTAAAGATGAAAGAAAGTAACTTTTAAATTCTTAATATGTAACTCCTTTGCTTTTAGTTTTCCATACATAATCATCTTTGATTTATATGACTCGTAATCTGTATATGAAAAATGAATTAATTTATTTTTTAGTTTTTCTTTTCTTCCTTCAACAATTAATTTTTCATGTACTAATCTATCAATTATATAAATTGCTTTGTCTTTTTTGAATAGTTTTATATTTTTATCGGTCTGCCATCCACTGAAGTTTAATGGGGAGTCTTTAAACATGAATTTTCTAAAAAAAAAATATGCAGATGCTGAATTATTGTTTTTTAATGTATTCAGAATTTCTTCTCTCAGGGATGCAGTAATTCGCTCATCAGCATCGATAAATAATATCCATGGATACTTGGCATAGCTTATTGCAAAGTTACGTTGTTTTGTAAAATCTTGAAATTTATTTTCAATAAATATAATGTCTTTATATTCATTAATAATGTCTTTGGTTTTGTCCGTACTAAAAGAATCAACTATAATAATCTCATCAGCAAAATTTAGATTTTCTATAAGTTGTTTAATATTATTTTCTTCATTCCAAGTGATTACTAAAGCACTTATTTTGTTATTTATTTCCATTCAAAAAAAACCACATTTTAATTAATTTAATTTTGCTAGTGTTTTATAAGTTATATACACACTGTAAGCATGAAGATAACAAATGTTGATTCCTTTAAAACCATCAAGTATTCCTAATCGAATTATATAATTATACAAAAATTTATAAATTGGCTTAATGAATCTATTAAAATAATTAGCTTTTTTATTTTTCATGAATAATTCTTGAGCTTTCAATTTTCCGTATTTAATCATTTTGTTTTTATAATCCATATAATTTGAAAACGAAAAATGTAGAAGTTTATTATGCAGTATTCCAATATTTCCATCAACTCTTAATGTTTCATGAACTAATCGCTCTTGAATATATTTAGCTTTATTTTTTTTAAATAATCTAAAGTTTTTATCTGTTTGGGTGCCACTAAAGTTTACAGGTGTATTTTTATACATATATTTTCGGTAAAAATAGTAAGCGTCAAAATTAGATTCTTTAGAAACAGTTTCTAGTATTTCATTTTTTAATGATTCCGTAATTCGTTCATCACCATCAATAAAAAGTATCCAATTATTAATTGCTTTTGTCAAACCAAAATTTCTTTGGCTGGAAAAATCTTTAAACGGATGTTCTATAAAATTTACTTTTTTATTTTGTAAAGCTATTTCTTTTGTCTTATCCTTGCTATAAGAATCTATAATAACGATTTCGTCAACAAAATCAATATTTTGCAATAGTTCTTTAATGTTTTTTTCTTCATTATAAGTGATAATGATACCACTAATTTTTCTTGAATTATCCATTTATAAACTTTTATAAGTTTTGATCCAATTATTTGCAATATCGGTATCATTAAATTTTTGAACAAAATCAAAACCTAGTTGAATCTGTCTTTGTCTTTCTTCTTCATTTTCTAGTAAAAAAAGTATTGATTTTTTAAACTCAGCAACATCAAATGGATCTATGTATATTGTATTTGATCCCCCAGCTTCACTAAAGCAGCTTCCGGTAGATGTAATTACTGGTGTTTTAGAATATAACGCCTCTATAATGGGTATTCCAAATCCTTCAAATACAGATGGGTAAATAAAAACAGTTGACAATTTATATATTATACTTAAATCAAATAATGGAATGTTTTCAAGAAAGACTATTTGATTTTGCATAGAGTTTTCAGAAATATATTTGCTAATTATATTAAAGTAAGCGGTTTTTTTGCCAATAACTACCAATTTAACGTTTGTGTTTTTAATGGCTTGAATTGCAGTTAATATATTTTTTCTTTCTTCAATTGTTCCTACATTTAAAATAAATTTATTAGGTAAATTATATTTTTGCTTTATTATTAATAATTTATCATTTGTTGTCTCTTCCTTAAAAATGGAATCACAACCTTGATATATTATCTTTATTTTTTCTTCAGGAATTCCAAAAAAAGATATGATGTCTTTTTTTGTTTGCTCACTTATAGCTACAATTAAATTAGAATTTTTACAGGCATATTTATATTTTAGATAATAAATAACATAATCTATAAAACCATATAACTTTGGATAACGTATGAAAATCAAATCATGGATTGTAACTATGCTTTTTATATTTAGTCTTTTTAACCCTATTGGAATCTCTCCAGAAAGCCCATGAAAAATATCGATTTTATCTTTTTTAAGTGATTTTAATATTGAAAATAACCTCCAAAACACAGAAAAAAAAGGAATTCCTGAATATATTTTTTCAACCAATAAAGTACCATCTATTGCTAATGTGTTTATTTTTTTCGGTTTAGGATTGTATAAAAAATAATTATTTTCTTTATAATGGGAACTTAAAATTCTAATTAAATCACGACTGTAATTACCCAAACCTGTTGAATTATGAAATATTCTTTTTGCATCGTAACCTATTTTCATTTGAATTTTTATAAATAATTTTTAATTAAACCGCTACATCATATTCTCTTAAAGCATCATTCAATGAAGTCTTTAAATCGGTTGATGGCTTTCGTTTACCTATTATTAATGCACATGGAACTTGAAAGTCTCCAGCAGCAAATTTTTTAGTATAACTTCCCGGAATTACAACCGAGCGAGCGGGCACATAGCCTTTATATTCTATCGGTTCGTTTCCAGTAACGTCAATTATTTTTGTTGAAGCCGTCAAACATACATTCGCGCCAAGAACAGCTTCTTTTTCTACTCGAACACCTTCCACAACAATACATCTGGAACCTATAAATGCCCCATCTTCAATAATTACGGGTTCCGCTTGTAAAGGTTCTAATACACCTCCAATTCCAACACCACCCGAAAGGTGTACATTTTTACCTATCTGAGCACAACTTCCTACAGTTGCCCAGGTATCAACCATAGTTCCTTCGTCAACATAAGCACCAATGTTTACATAACTTGGCATCAATATTACTCCTTTAGAAATATAGGCACCATAACGCGCCACAGCAGGAGGAACTACTCGAATTCCTTTTTCAGCATACCCCGTTTTTAGTAACATTTTATCGTGGTATTCAAAAATGCCTACTTCATGTGTTTCCATTTTTTGAATAGGGAAGTACATTACAACTGCCTTTTTTACCCATTCATTAACTTTCCAACCATTTTCTGTTGGTTCAGCTACCCGTAAAGTGCCATTATCTAATGCAAAAATGACCTCTTTAATGGCGTTTATGGTAGTTTCTTCTTTTAATAATTCTCGGTTTTCCCAAGCATTTCCTATTGCAGATTGTAAATGAATCATGATTGTAAAGTTTGATACAAATATAAAAACAAGTTCGGTTATTTCTTATCTTTACCAAAAAATAAAATGCCAAGAATTTTAGCTATCGATTATGGAATAAAACGCTCCGGAATTGCCATCACCGATGAATTGCAAATCATTGCATCTGGATTAACTACCGTTCCATCCGATACTGCTATTGCTTTTTTGAAAGAGTATTTTGCTAAAGAAAATGTAATTAAAGTCCTGATTGGCGAACCCAAACAGATGAATGGGCAACCTTCTGAAAGCACCGAAATCATTGAAAATTTCGTTTCTAAATTTAAAACGGAATTTCCAGAGATGGCTTTGGAACGTTCGGACGAGCGATTTACTTCTAAAATGGCGTTTCAAACCATGATTGATAGCGGACTAAATAAAAAGCAACGTCAAAACAAAGCATTAGTTGACGAAATTGCGGCGACTATTATGCTGCAAGATTATCTTTTAAAACAATAAATATTAGATCTTTTTTTTAATAATACAAATGTGTTTTTGTTACTTTTGCACTTCTGATTAAAAAAATCTAAAATCTAAAATAAGAATGATACTACCTATATATGGTTATGGCGACCCTGTTTTAAGAAAAGTGAGCAATCCTATTTCGGCTGATTATCCCAATTTGAATGAAATCATAATCAATATGTATGATACCATGTACAATGCTTATGGTGTTGGTTTGGCCGCACCTCAAATTGGATTAGCTATTCGATTATTTGTGATTGACACAGAACCGTTTAGTGATAGTGATGACTTAACAAAAGAAGAGCAAGATCAATTAAAAGGTTTCAAACAAACATTTATCAACGCCATAATATTGAAAGAAGAAGGAGATGAATGGGGTTTTAATGAGGGTTGTTTGAGTATTCCTGATGTTCGTGAAGATGTTTACCGTAAAGAAAAAATTACTATTGAGTATTATGATGAAAATTTCAATAAAAAAACAGAAGTATTCGACGGCTTGATTGCTCGTGTTATCCAACACGAATATGATCATATTGAGGGAATTTTATTCACCGATTTAATTTCTACTTTGAAACGAACCTTGATAAAGAAGAAATTGCAAAATATCATGGATGGAAAAGCTAGACCTGATTATAAAATGAGATTTCATAACAAAAAAGGAAGATAAATTTTTTAAATTTTGTGATTGCAATTGCTATTGTAATTGAACTTTTATAATATATTTGCCACCGTTTAAAACAATTTTAGAAAATGAATGTAGAAAAAATATTAGCCATTTCAGGAAAACCAGGTTTATTTGAATTGAAAGTTCAAACTCGCTCGGGTTTTGTTGCAGAGTCATTATTAGACGGAAAAAAAATTACAGTTGGAATGAAAAGCAATGTAAGTTTGTTGTCTGAAATTTCAATGTACACCCATAGTGAAGAAAAACCTTTAGTTGAAATTTTAAGAGCAATAGCTGTTAAAGAAAATGAAGGGCCAACCCTTTCTCACAAAGAAGATAATGCAAAATTACTAGCTTATTTTGTAGAAGTTGTTCCAGACTATGATGAAGATAGGGTATATCCATCAGATATTAAAAAAGTTCTGAATTGGTACAATATGCTTCAAGCAAAAGGAATGGTTTCTAAAGAAGAACCGAAAGTAGAAAACGCGGAATCAGTTAAAGATCAAGTAGTAGAAGAAGTAAAAGCCAAAGCTGAAAAGCCAAAAGCTACAACCAAAAAATAGTTAATTACTTTTTTATAAATATTAATCCTATTGCCAAATTTGAGTGATAGGATTTTTTATTTTTACAGTGTCTTTACTAACTCAGTTTAGGGATTCTGTCTAAAATTATATTCAAAATGAATAATCGAAAACAACAATTAGAAGCATTTAGTAGATTACTCGACATCATGGACGATTTGCGTGAAAAATGTCCGTGGGATAAAAAGCAAACTTTCGAAAGTTTACGTCATTTAACTATTGAAGAAACATACGAATTAGGAGATGCTATTCTCAATAAAGATTTACAAGAAATCAAAAAAGAGCTCGGCGATTTGTTACTACATATTGTTTTTTATGCTAAAATAGGAAGCGAAACAAAAGATAGTTCGTCAACGCTCACTTCAAGATTTGATATAGCTGATGTGTGTAATGAAATTTGCGAAAAACTCATTCACCGTCATCCACATATTTATGGCGATGTTGTAGTTGCTGATGAAGAAGAAGTCAAACAAAACTGGGAAAAGCTTAAATTGAAAGAAGGTAAGAAATCCGTTTTAGAAGGTGTTCCCAAAGGATTGCCTGCATTAGTTAAAGCCAGTCGTATTCAAGACAAAGTGAAAGGGGTTGGATTTGATTGGGAAGAACCGCATCAAGTTTGGGATAAAGTTCAAGAAGAATTGCAAGAACTTCAAGAAGAAGTTACAGCAGGAAATCAAGATAAAATAGAGGCCGAATTTGGCGACGTATTGTTCTCGATGATAAATTATGCTCGATTCTTAAAAGTAAATCCAGAAGACGCTTTGGAACGTACCAACAAAAAGTTCATCAAGCGATTTCAGTATTTGGAAAGTAAAGCAGGCGAACTTGGAAAACCACTAAAGGATATGACTTTGGCTGAGATGGACGTTTTTTGGAATGAGGCCAAAAAAATGTAGTAGTTAATTGGTCATTAAAACCCTTTAAATTTTCATATTCTTTCCTCTTTATTAATCTATATTAATTACATTTGAAATTATAAATTACTATTATGTCGGAAACAAAACACGAAATAAAACGGTCATTAGGATTAATTGATGCTACCAGTTTAGTTGCTGGTTCCATGATAGGTTCGGGAATATTTGTAGTAACTGTTTACATGGCGCGCGATTTAGGTTCTGCAGCTTGGATTCTAGTAACATGGTTGCTTACCGGATTATTGACCATGTCAGCGGCGTTAAGTTATGGTGAATTAGCAGGTATGATGCCAACTGCTGGAGGCCAATATGTCTATATCCAACGGGCATATGGTAAATTAGTCTCTTTTTTATATGGTTGGACGGTTTTTACGGTAATTCAAACTGGAGTAATTGCTGCTGTAGCAGTGACATTTTCCAATTATACAGCAGTGTTTTTTCCAGTTTTAGAACATAAGATTTTTACTATTGGAACTGGTTTTTCATTTAGTAACAGTCAGGTGTTGGCAATGTTTAGTATTATTTTATTAACCTACATCAACACCAAAGGGGTTAAAAATGGAAAAGTGATTCAATTGGTTTTTACATCGGCTAAGTTGATTGCGCTTTTTGCGCTCATAACTTTTGGATTGTATATCGGATTCCATACCAATACATTTCATGCTAATTTTAACACTGCTTGGGAAGCAAGTCAAACGGTTTTTGACGAAACCACCCATACTGCAACGGTTACCAAATTGTCTGGAATTGCTTTAGCGGGTGCCATAGGTGCTACGATTATTAATTCTCTATTTTCTAGTGATGCTTGGAATAATGTGACGTTTATTGCAGCAGAAATTAAAGATCCTAAAAAGAATATTCCAAGAAGTTTGTTTTTAGGAACCTTATTGGTAACTGTAATTTATATTTTGGCAAATCTGGCTTATTTAGCTCTTCTACCTTTACATGGAACGCCAAACGGTTCGGTTGTTCAACACGGAATTATGTTTGCGAGTCAAAATAGAGTAGGAGCAGCAGCTGCCAATATCATTATGGGAAATATTGGTGTTTTTGTTATGGCATGTTTGATTATGGTTTCTACCTTTGGATGCAATAGCGGCTTAATTTTATCGGGTGGCCGCTTGTTTTATGCTATGGCAAAAGATGCTTTGTTTTTTAAACAAGCAGGCGAGTTAAATGGCAAACAAGTTCCCGAAAAAGCTCTTTGGTTCCAATGTATTTGGGCCTGCTTATTGTGCGTTTCAGGTCGTTATGGAGACTTATTAACCTATGCCACCTTCGCCTCATTACTCTTTTATATATTGACCATTTACGGAATTTTTATTTTACGAAAAAAAGAACCCCATACCGAACGACCTTACAAAGCTTTTGGGTATCCTATTTTACCAATTCTATACATTGCTATTACATCTATGATTTGCATAACTCTGCTCATTTATCAAACTACAAGTACGGGATTAGGATTGGTCATTGTTGGGATAGGAATTCCAGTGTATTATTTATTCTTGAATAAGAACCAGAAGTAGTACATTCTATATTTTGTGGTTGTACTAAAAATGAATTAATGAAATATAACGTTTTGGTGCTAGGCGAGAGCGATAAAATTATAATGTAGCTCAAAGTCGAGAAACTTTGACAGCGGAGGATAGATAACCCTTTTTATGGGTTTACTTATCTTTGAATTACCCAAGTTGCACAAAGTTTCCCAGCTTTTTTTTAAACTAATTTATTACAACTTCACTTTTAAATACTTCCCAGTAATAGACTTCTTGTTTTTCACCACATCCTCAGGAGTTCCAATTGCCAATAATTGCCCCCCATTTTCGCCTCCTTCGGGACCTAAATCTATAATCCAATCGGCACATTTAATCAAATCGAGGTTGTGTTCTACAACTAAAATCGAATGTCCTTTATCAATCAAAGCATCAAACGAAGCTAAGAGTTTTTTAATATCGTGAAAGTGCAACCCCGTAGTAGGTTCATCAAATACAAATAGTGCTTTATCTTTGGTGTTTCCTTTAACTAAGAATGATGCCAATTTAATTCGTTGCGCTTCACCACCCGAAAGGGTAGAAGACGACTGTCCTAATTGCACATAGCCCAAACCAACATCTTGTAAAGGTTGTAACTTCTGCATGATTTTAGAGAGCTTGTATTCGCTAAAAAACGCAATAGCATCGTCAATTGTCATCGTTAAAATAGCATCGATGTTTTTGCCTTCAACCATAACTTCCAATATTTCTTTCTTGAAACGTTTGCCATTACAGCTTTCACAAGGCAACTCCACGTCTGCCATAAATACCATTTCTACATTAATAGAACCATCGCCTTTACAAGTTTCACAACGACCACCATCGACATTAAACGAAAAATGCTTCGGTTGGTAGCCTCTAATTTTTGACAATTTCGATTTAGAAAACAAATCCCGAATGTCGTCATACGCTTTGATATAAGTTACAGGATTGGATCGCGAACTTCTTCCAATGGGGTTTTGATCTACATATTCAATATGCTGAATTTTATGGTAATGCCCTTGCATATCGGTGTATTGTCCCGCTTTTTCACTTACACCCTCCAATCTTTTTTGAATGGCTGGAAATAATATTTTCTTAACCAGTGTACTTTTTCCACTTCCAGAAACTCCTGTAATTACGGTTAAACATTCCAATGG
>CANFNV010000025.1 GCA_947448525.1 Flavobacteriaceae bacterium
ACCAAAAACAGTAACTTCTACCGCATCAACAGTAATATTAGTCCCATAAGATTTATTAATGTTTTCAGTAATGTAATGTGCAATTTTAGTTTGTACAAAAGGCAAAGAAAGTGTAATACCCGATATAAGAATAAGCAAAAATAGTACTAGAAAAGTCCGTATGACAATTTTCTTGATTTTAACAAAACGAGTATTTACTTTTTTTTCTTTCAAAATTTGATTGGGCTGTAGATAAGAAACTTCAAAATAGTTACTTTTGTAAACGTTGTAAAAATAATCGTTTTATTACGGTTTTTCAAATATAATTCAAAAATTGTGCCTAATGCCAAACAATGATGTTTTTATTTTAGCGATTGAAAGTTCATGCGATGACACAGCGGCAGCTGTTTTGAAAAATGATGTCGTATTATCTAATGTGGTTGCAGGACAAAAAATACATGAAGAATACGGAGGTGTTGTGCCCGAATTAGCCTCTAGAGCACACCAGCAAAATATTGTTCCTGTAATTGATAGGGCGCTAAAAAAAGCGGGAATTGACAAAACAAATTTATCAGCAATTGCGTTCACTCAAGGTCCCGGATTAATGGGTTCTTTGTTAGTGGGCACTTCCTTTGCTAAATCATTAGCAATGGCATTACATATTCCATTAATTGCTGTTAACCACATGCACGCTCATATTTTAGCACATTTTATCGATGAAGAAGGATATGATAAACCCCAGTTTCCATTTTTAGCCTTAACTATTTCTGGGGGACATACTCAAATTGTAAAAGTAAAGAGCTTTTTTGATATGGAAATTATTGGGGAGACTACCGATGATGCTGTAGGAGAAGCTTTTGATAAATCGGCCAAAATTATGGGACTTCCCTATCCTGGCGGCCCATTAATAGATAAATTTGCAAAAGAAGGAAATCCTAGAAGGTTTAAATTTACAAAGCCAAAAGTACCGGGATTGAATTTTAGCTTTTCAGGATTAAAAACTCAAATTCTATATTTTATTCAGAAAAACTCTGCTGAAAATCCGAATTTTATCGATGAAAATAAAGCCGATATTTGTGCTTCAATTCAGTATATTATTATTGAAATAGTAATGGAAAAATTGAAAATGGCGGTGGCCGAAACCGGAATTAAACAAATTGCTATTGGCGGTGGTGTTTCTGCCAATTCTGGTATTCGAAATACATTGAAAGAAACGGAAGAAAAATATGGATGGAAAACATTCATTCCAAAATTTGAATATACTACCGATAATGCCGCAATGATTGGAATTGTAGGTTTAAAAAAATATTTAGAAAATAAGTTTAATGATGCTACAGTTGTATCTAAAGCACGAATAGAATTTTAATATGCAATTATTTTACAATACATCTATTTCCGAAACTGAAAAATTATTTATTTTTGATAAAGAAGAAAGCAAACACATAATTAAAGTATTACGCAAGAAGGAAAGTGATATTTTATTTGTTACTAATGGTTTAGGTTTTTTATTTAAAACTAAAATAACTTTAGCTTCCGATTCAAAATGTACCGTTAACATTCTGTCTTTTGAAAAACAAAAACCTTCTAAATACCATTTACATTTAGCAGTAGCTCCAACCAAAATGAACGAAAGGTTTGAATGGTTTTTGGAAAAAGCTACTGAAATTGGAATTCAAGAAATTACTCCAATATTCTGTGAACATTCTGAACGGAAAGTGATTAATATTGAACGATTTCAAAAGATAATTGAATCGGCCATGAAACAATCACTGCATTTTTATATTCCAAAATTAAATGATCCTATTGCATATAAAGATTTTATAAAAAAAGAGTTTCATAGCCAAAAGTTTATTGCGCATTGTGAAGATTTGGAAAAAAAATCATTGAAAAATGAACTCAAAACAAATGAAGATGTACTTCTATTAATAGGTCCAGAAGGAGATTTTTCTGTAAAAGAAATTGAAATGGCATTGGACAATAACTATATTCCAGTATCTTTGGGAAATACAAGATTACGAACTGAAACAGCAGCTTTAGTAGCTTGTCATAGCATAGTTTTATTAAACGAATAATGCATGAAAAAGTTTTTTTATTTGTTTTTTATCGTATTAATTAATCATTCATTTGCTCAAAAACAAACTTTGTTTTTAGACAAAACCTATGATACTGTACTGAACCAATCAAAAATTGAAAAAAAACCAATTGCCCTAATGTTTTATGCTACTTGGTGTGAACATTGTAAAAAAATGAAAAATGAGGTTTTTGTGGATAATGATGTGATTAATTATTACAATGCCAATTTTATTTGCATGGCTATTGACTCCGAATCGAAAGAAGGAACAGAATTGAAAAATCGACTTCAAAGTAAGTTTAGAGTGAAATTCTATCCAACTTTTGGATTTTTAGACAGTGATGAAAATCTTTTAAATTCAGTTTCTGGGGAAATGAAAAATGAGAATTTCATTAAAGAAGGCAAAATAGCTTTAACACCAGGAAGCCAATTTACAACTTTAAAAACCAATTTTTATGTCGATGTAACAAACCCTGAAAAGTGTTTAAAATATATTATAGCTCTCAGAAAAGCTGGTCTTGACGCTACTATGGTTGCCGAAAGTTATTTAAATACAAAATCAGAACAAGAATTATTTTCGGATATAAATTGGCGCATTATAGCCAATGGAATTAATAACATTGAAGCCAAAGAAATTCAACTTATTACCGCTCACAAAGACGAATTTGCCAAAGTTTCATCTGCTTTTAGAGTTGAAAAAAAATTAGTTTATGTAGCTTCCGATAACTTAAAACCTTTGATAGATTTGAATGATACTATAAATTATTTCAAATTGAGACCCATAGCCGAATCGTTTAAAATTAGAAAAGTAGATTCGTTGCTTTTCAAATATGATTTGACACTTTATGAAAATACCAAGAACTGGAAAAAATACCAAGAAATAACCCAAAAATCGGTTGAAGTGTTTGCTTACAAAGATTCCAATACTTTAATTGAAATTGCAACTTTTTATTTGAATTTTATTGAAGATGAAAACGGCTTAACTAATGCTGTAAACTGGGCTAAACAGGCTATATTTTTGGGGGAATCATTAAATAAATATTTATTAGTTTCTAAGTTATATTGGAAACAAAAAGACGCCAAAAACGCACTCGTATATGCAGATAAAGGAAAGCAAAGTGCTTCTAATTTTGGTTGGAATACCAATGAAATTGATGCGTTAATATTGGAAATTAAAAAAAATAAATCATGAGAATTAATTTAATTACAGCATTCGTTATTTTAATAACTTCATTAGGTTTTTCACAAGAGATTGCGCTTTTAAAATATAATGGTGGAGGCGATTGGTATGCCAATCCCACTTCATTGCCCAACTTAATTAAGTTTTGCAATCAAACTATTTCGACCTCAATTGTTTCTAAACCTGCTACCGTTGAACCAGGCAGCCCTGATATTTTTTCCTACCCGTTTGTTCATGCAACAGGTCATGGAAACATAGTTTTTAGCGATTCGGAAATTTTGAATTTAAGAAACTACATGATGTCGGGTGGATTTATGCATTTTGATGACAATTATGGATTAGATGAATACCTTAGAAGAGAAATTAAACGAATTTTTCCAAATACTAATTTAGTTGAAATTCCGGCCAATCATCCAATATTTCAAAAACCTTTTATCTTTCCTTCAGGATTACCTAAAATTCATGAACACGACGGAAAAAGACCTCAGGCTTTTGGTATTTTTGTAGCAAATAAATTGGTTTTATTATATACTTACGAATGTGATTTAGGGGATGGTTGGGAAGATGCAGAAGTTCACAATGACCCAAAAGAGGTTCGAGAAAAAGCTTTGAAAATGGGCGCCAATATTCTTAACTATGTATTTAATTATTAATTCATTATGAATGCAAAAATACTTTCTAGTGGAATATTAAGAGCTATAGGAGTATTAGCTTTAATTGGTATAGGTCTGTATTTTATATATTTAATACAAACGGTAATTGTATATGTAATTATTTCAATCATTTTTTCAATGATAGCCAATCCGATAGTGGAGTTTTTTAGAAAAAGACTAAAATTCAAAAACACCATAGCCGTTTCGACCACTTTAATTTTATTTCTATTAGTCATAATTGGATTAGTGTTACTTTTTGTGCCTTTGATAACTTCTCAAAGCACCAATTTATCATTATTAGACACTAAATCAATAGAAATTAGAAGTATAGAATTATACAATCAATTTAGTGTTTATTTAGAAAGGCATCGTATTGATAGCTCTAAAATAATTAAAGAATCGGATATTACTTCCCGATTAAATTTTAACTTTTTAACTGATTTTTTTAATTCTATTATCGGAACACTTAGTAGTTTAGGAATTGGATTAGTTACCGTTTTTTTTATAAGTTTCTTTTTCTTAAAAGATAAAGTTCAGTTTATAATTGGAATGAAAAAAATCCTTCCTGATGAACACGAAGATAAAATTTTAAACTCGATTGAAAAAATAAGATTGCTTCTCACTAGATATTTTATAGGATTATTTGTTCAATTAACAGTAGTCTTTATTCTATATCTAATTGTTTTACTCCTTTTTGGAGTTGAAAATGCCATCGTAATTGCATTTTTATGTGGATTGTTAAACATTATACCATACATAGGTCCTTTCATAGCTTCTATTTTAGCCGGAATATTAACGATGTTGAGTAATATTGGAAGTGATTTTCAAACGGTTATTTTACCCACAACAATCTATGTTACCATTGGATTTTTTATAGTACAACTAATCGATAATAATATTTCTTCTCCAATAATATTTTCTAAAAGTGTTAATTCACATCCGCTGGAAATATTTTTAGTAATTCTTATTATTGGAACTTTATTTGGAATTACGGGAATGATTATCGCGATTCCGTTATATACCATCCTGAAAGTCATTGGAAAAGAATTCTTTCCAGAAAATAAAATCATTAAGATTTTAACTAAAAATCTTTAATCTAGTTATTTTTAAATGAATAGTAAAGAAATATTAAAGTCCGAAATTCAGCATTATATTAATGAGAAAACTGGAACTGATACTTCTAAATTGGCGTTTCAAAAAAATCCATTTCCTGAAGTAGATTTTAAAATTATACTTACTCAAATTGAAGCGCGAACCAAAAGTAAATACAAACTACCGACTTGGTTTGAGTCAAAAAAAATCATCTATCCAAATAAATTAGCCATTGAACAAACCTCTTCAGAAATTACTGCATTATATAAATCGGAAATTGTTTGTGGTGAAAAATTAATTGATTTATCCGGTGGTTTTGGAGTAGATGATTTTTACTTTTCTAAAAAAGTACATCAAGTATTTCATTGTGAAATTAATTCGGATTTATCAGAAATTGTTGCTTACAATTTTAAACAATTAGGATGTGAAAATATTAATTGCATTTCGGGAGATAGTACTGAAATTTTAAAAAATTTGAATCAAAATTTCGATTGGATTTATGTAGATCCGTCAAGAAGAAATGAAGTAAAAAGAAAAGTTTTTATGTTAAATGATTGTCTTCCTAATGTGACCGAATTACAAGAATTCTATTTTCAATATACCAACAACATATTAATTAAAACAGCTCCCTTGCTTGACATTACTGCTGGATTATCGGAATTAAAAAACGTGAAAACTATTCATATAGTATCAGTAGAAAATGAAGTGAAAGAATTGTTGTGGGAAATTGAAAAAGATTTTCAAAATAAGGTGACTATTAAAACAATCAATTTCAGTAAAAATGAAAAGCAACTTTTTAATTTTGTTTTAAATTCAGAAACAAATGTAGGATTTAGTTTGCCAAAAAAATACCTTTATGAGCCCAATAGTGCAGTAATGAAATCGGGGGGGTTTATGGAAATTGCTTTTCAATATTCACTTGACAAACTGCATCAAAATTCCCATCTCTGTACTTCTAATGATTGCATCGAATTTCCTGGGCGCGTATTTTATATAGAAACTATTATTAATTATACCAAAAAAGAAATTTTAGAAAATCTTACGAATCAAAAAGCAAATATTACCGTAAGAAATTTTCCTGATTCCGTTGAAACTATTCGAAAAAAATGGAAAATTAAAGAAGGTGGAAATCTCTATTGTTTTTTTACAACCGATACAAATGAGAAAAAAATAGTTTTAATTTGCACTAAAATTAAATCGTAAATGAAAAAATTAGTATCAATAGCATTTTTATTCTTTTTCATAACTTCTTTAGCACAAAAACAATGTGAATATAGTACCGATGTTAAAGATAGTTTAGGTATTTATAAATCGACAAAAGATTATATAATACACGAACGATTTTTTGGAAGCAGCCAAAACACTATTTACTTTTCTTTAATAAATGCGGATGGTATTTTATCTTTAAATGTTCAAATGATTCAGAAAAGTAATGATTTTATTTCGGCAAAATGTTTTGATAAGAATTCTAAAGTTTACATTCAGTTGAGTAATGGAAAAGTAATTACCTTATTGGGAATTAACCAAGAAACTTGTGGGAATTCTGTTATCAATAACAATCAAACCAGTAGAATCGTAGGTGGATATTTTTTGTTTGTGAAAGAGAACTATAAAGAATTAAAAAATACGCCAATTTCATTTATCCGAATTAAATATGCAGGTGAAACCATTGACTATTTGACAAAAAGTGAATTAGTTTCTGAAGTGGATAAAAAAACATACAATCCAGATCATTTTTTTATGGATTATTTAAAATGTATCGAATAATCTAATTGCAATTCCATTTAAAATTAGCTAGTTTGTCTTTATTACTGTCCACTAAATTGTAATGCCACCATTCAGAATCAAACGATTTAAAATGGTTTTTCAACATAATGTCTTTTAGCAGTAATCGGTTTTTTCTAACTTTCCTAGAAAACCCTTGATAATTATGAGCTGCTTCTGGTCCGAAAAAATCAAAAGAAGTACCCATATCCAATTCTTTCCCATTAGTATCTACTAAAGTAATATCGACAGCACCTCCTCGATTATGAATGGAACCTTTCTTCGGATCGGCAACATAATCGGCATTGGGAACTAATTCCCACATTTTCTTTTGAATATCTAACGGACGATAGCAATCAAATAATTTTATATGATACCCTAAAGATTGAAATTCTGAGTTAGCATTGATGATGCTTTTAATAGTTTTCAACCTCAAATAACAAGCTTCACAATCGTAAACTTTTGTCTTAAGAAAATTAGCATCAGTGGCATACTTCATATCAAACACAAAAGTATTACTAAAATCAGAAAGTTTTACAAAAGTGGTGTCATGAATTCCTTCAAAAAGCGCAATGGAGTTGCTGTTTACGTAATTGTTTTTTAATACCCTACTCGATTTATAAGTAGCAACATTAGTTGTTTTACAACTTACGAAAGCAATTAAAAACAAACCAAAAAAAACAGGATAATTGAAGCGCATAATGAATTTTTGAAATAGAAATCCAAATATAAGAATTCTAAATTATAAAAAAAGTCAATTTCAGAAGGTAAAAGTCAATTTCAAATGTGAAAGCTTTAAGGCATTAGCTAAAAGTGAATACAGACAACTAACAACCCGCATCCTTAATCTAAATCATAATAAATTCTTAACTCAAAAAGACAAGTAAAGGATTAATTATTTGATTAGAAAACTATCGTTTCAAATCGCGAACATTTTTTAAATTATCACCTTGAGTCACAATTACGTTGTTAACTCCAGAAGTATAAAAAAATTGATGAAATATAAACCAGTTCATTATTAAAATTATTAATTTATGAATAAAAGTTAATTATTTTAAGATTATCATAAATCGATTAATTTGCCTTATAATTTAGCTGTTGTCTAACTATAAATGTCAAGAGCTTTTTTATTTTTGCATAAAAAAAATGAAAGTAGGAATAGATAGCATCTCCTTTGATATACCAAAACTATATTTACCAATAAAAACGCTTGCTGAAAACCGAAATATAGAACCCGATAAACTAATAAAAGGGCTTGGTTTACAAAAAATGAGCTTTCCGGATGTATATCAAGATGTGGTGACATTTGGAGCTAATGCAGTTTATAAGCTTATACAGCAAGAAAGTTTAGATCCAAAAGATATTGCACGTATTTATGTTGGAACAGAAAGTGGCGTTGATTCATCTAAGCCAATTGCATCATATATTACTGAACTTTTGGAACAAAAATTAGGTGCCAGAAGTTTTAATAATTGTGATACTTTAGACATGACTTTTGCGTGTATAGGTGCCGTAGATGCTTTGCTAACAACATTAGATTTTATAAGACTCAATCCCGATAAAAAAGCTATAGTAGTAGCAACTGATAATGCCAAATATGATTTAAAATCTACTGGGGAATATACTCAAGGGGCTGGTGCAATTGCTATGCTGATTACTTCAAATCCAAGAGTATTATCTTTTTCTAATGAAGTGGGAGTTGCTGCTCAGGGTGTTTTTGATTTCTTCAAACCAAGGCGATACTTTTCAAAAAATGATATTCTAAATACAACTGATAATCCTGAATGGTTTGGAATTCAAGAAAATGAAGTTGCAATCTACAAAGAACAACCTGTTTTTGACGGACATTATTCAAATCAATGTTATATTAACAGAACCAATGAAGCTTATCAACATTATAAAGAAATCACAAATCAAACGGGAATTTTATATCAGAAATGGGAAAATATATTGATGCACCTTCCCTACTGCTTTCAAGCTCGAAGAACTTTTGTTGAAATCTATGCAAAAGAAAATAATTTTGATGACGATATTAAAATTATTGCAAAAAGTACTGCCTATTTGGAATTAGTAAATAAAACTATTTTTCCCTCTGAAATTGCTTCTGGTCAAGTGGGTAATATTTACGCAGGTTCTATTTTCCTTGGAATGCTATCTACATTCAGTTTCCATTTACAAAATGAATCCGATTTAGCAGGAAAAAAAATGGGGTTTATTGCATATGGAAGTGGTTCTAAATCGAAGGTTTTTGAAGCAGAAGTAGCATCCGATTGGAAATCTATAATTTCAAAAACCAATCTCTTTGAAACTATAGATAATTCTAAAGAAATTGATTTCGGAACCTACATAGAACTTCATAAAAAAGAACGAAATCAATCAGTTTTAGTACCCAAAGACGAATTTGTATTCGATTATTTAGAAAAAGAAAATCCTGTTTTAATAGGAGCTCGGTATTATAAATTTGTATAAAAAGTATTAATGTGGTAATTTGTCTTTTATATAACCATATAAAAAAGTTCCGAATAGAGCACCAAATAAAATAAATCCGACACTCATAAAACCGGCACCAATTAGTATAAAAATTGGTCCTGGACACGAACCAACTAATGCCCATCCCAAGCCAAAAAACAAACCTCCAATCCAATACCGAAAAGTGCCCTTTTCTTTGTCTAAAACTTCAATAGGCGCTCCTTTTAAATCTTTTAGTTTATTTCTTTTAATGATTTGAACACCAATTACTCCTGTTGCAATTGCAGTCATTATTATTCCATACATGTGAAACGAATCAAATTGAAACATTTCATAAATTCGATACCAAGATACCGCTTCTGATTTGGTTAAAACTAAACCAAAAATAAATCCAACTAGTAAATATTTTATAAATTTCATAAGACTACTTTTAGAAAATTAGAGGAAAAATAAGATTGACCATAATCAATCCACCAATAAAAAAACCAATTACCGCTTTTAAAGAAGGTAGTTGAAAATTACTTAATCCCGAAATTGCATGTCCCGAAGTACAACCACCCGCATATCGAGAACCAAAACCAATTAAAATTCCACCAACTATTAGAAATAAAATCTTTTTAGGGGAATTAAAAACATCGGCACCAAAAATAGTATCGGGAAGCATTTTGCCATTGGGAGCATCAACACCAATTTTTTGTAATTTTTGAATCGTGAGTGGATTAATAGAAATATTAGAACTATCATATAAAAAATGAGAAGCAACATAACCTCCAATCATAGCTCCAGAAACCACAATTAAATTCCAACGTTGCGATTTCCAATCCCAATCAAAAAAAGAAACTCGTTTGCCAGCTCCGAGAATAGAACATATGGTTCTTAAATTTGTTGACATTCCAAAAGTATTTCCAAAATAGATTAATAAAAGCATAATTAATCCTATAATAAATCCAGAAATTGACCAATGCCAAGTATGAGTTATAAATTCCATAATTATATTTTTTTTACAAAAATAAAGATAGTGGTTTGATATTTGATTATAAATTAACATATTTGATTAAAAATAGTTGGTTATGAAAAAAAATAATTTGCTTCTGTTAATTTTAGCTTTAACTTTAGTAACATCCTGTGGAAGTATAAAATCTTCAATAAAAAACATTGACAACAATGCTATTAAACCAGCCGTTAGAGGAACCCAATTTATATTGACGGAATATGCAACTGATTATAAATACGGATATGACAAAGATTATCCTGTAAATTTAGGTTTTGAAAATGAAACCTACTCACCTAAAAATATTGTTTATTTTTTCAATGGTTTGGCAGGAACAAATGGCGAAAAAATTAGTTATACAAAGATTGACAATTGTTGTCCGTTTCCAAGTAAAAAAAGCGTCATGGGTGCAGGAACATTAGATATATATGAAGTAACAGTTGAAAATTCTAATAAAAAAATGATGTTATACATCAATATTTATGAAAAAGGAAAAGTTCTGTGTCCAAAAGGATTTTCAATAAAAAAACCTACAATTAATTAACTATTTTTAACAATACAAAACCTTCATAATGGATTCATTAGAAGGTTTTTCTTATTATATTTGCAAAACAAAATTTATATCTGATGAATTTAAAAAATATTCCACAAATCAAACATCTTGATAGTGGTAATTTCTTTCTTCTAGCTGGTCCATGTGCTATTGAAGGAGAAGAAATGGCAATGCGAATTGCAGAAAAACTGATCTCAATTACAGATAAACTACAAATTCCATATGTATTTAAAGGTTCTTTCAAAAAAGCAAATCGTTCTCGAATTGACAGCTTTTCTGGAATTGGCGATGAAAAAGCATTAAAAATACTTCGTAAAGTTTCTGAAACTTTTCATGTGCCAACAGTAACTGACATTCATACCAATGAAGATGCAGTAATGGCTGCCGAATATATCGATGTGCTTCAAATCCCTGCATTTCTTGTAAGACAAACTGATTTAGTGGTTGCCGCAGCAAATACAGGTAAAACTGTAAACCTGAAAAAAGGACAATTTATGAGTCCAGAAAGTATGAAACATGCCGTTCAAAAAGTATTGGATTGCCATAATGAAAACGTTATGGTAACCGACAGAGGGACTATGTTTGGTTATCAAGATATGGTGGTAGATTTTAGAGGAATTCCAACTATGCAACAGTATGCCACTACGGTTCTTGATGTTACGCATTCGTTGCAACAACCCAACCAAACCGCTGGAGTAACTGGTGGAAGACCCGATATGATTGAAACCATTGCAAAAGCAGGAATTGCTGTTGGAGTTGATGGTATTTTTATTGAAACTCATTTTGATCCAGCACATGCAAAAAGTGATGGCGCTAATATGCTTCATTTAGACTATTTTGAGGATTTAATGACCAAATTAGTGGCCATCAGAAAAACTATAAATCAATTTTAAATTAGCTCAACACAATGAAAAAATTAGCAGTACTTCTAATAGCGTTGTTCTTTACTTTTTCTTACGGACAAGATCAGCAAATGCCAAAACAAATAAAATTTACAGCTCATAATAAAGGGAAGTTTTACTTCTATTGGGGAGGAAATAGAGAGAGTTATACAAAATCTGATATTCATTTTAAAGGAGATCATTATGATTTCACTGTCTATAATGCAATTGCTGATGACAAACCAAAAGGGTGGCATGTAGATTATGTGAATCCAGGCAGAATGACCATTCCACAAACAAACTTTAGATTGGGATATTTTATTAATGATCATTATAACATTTCAGTCGGTTTAGACCACATGAAATATGTAATGAGACAATACCAAGTGGCTAATGTTACTGGATATGTTAATCTTCCATCAACAGATCCTGCATTTATATATAATAATCCAAATGGTGTTCCATACAACAATACTCCTGTAGATTTTAATGAAAATGACACTAATAAATCTTTCCCTTTGTTAACATTTGAACATACCGATGGTTTAAATTATGTAAATACAGAAATTTCCAGATTTGATGATGTATCAAAGATATTTAAAATAGGAAATACCGATAAATTTCAAATTAATTTAACCGAAGGAATTGGAGGTGGGATTCTATATCCTAAAACAAATGCTCAAATATTAGGATACAAAAGACATGATGATTTTCATGTTTCAGGTTATGGTGTTTCAGCTAAAGTAGGTTTAAACTTTACTATTTATAAATACTTTTTTATTCAAACCGAATTAAAAGGAGGTTATATAAATATGCCGGATATCCGAACCACTGCAGTTACAAATGATACCGCTAGTCAACATTTTATGTTCTTTGAAAGAGTTATCGCTTTTGGGGGAATATTTAATATATAAAGATTAAATATTATCATTTAAAAGAGACTTTTATTAGTCTCTTTTTTGTTTTAAACAATTTTGAAAAAAAACCCTTTATTAACGCAATTCAAGTTTAATAAAATATAACCTATCTTTGTAAATCCTTGATAAAATTCAAGACGATTGCAATTATGACATTCAACGATTTAAACTTATTAAAAAATATACAACAAGCACTTACTGAAGATGGCTATGAATCACCTACTCCTATTCAGCAACAAGCCATTCCTATTATATTAGAAGGAACTGACTTGGTTGGATGTGCACAAACAGGCACAGGTAAAACAGCAGCATTTGCGATACCAATTATAAATTCTCTTCACCGATTAGTGGGCTCTTCTGCCAAAAGAAAATTGATTAGAACTTTGGTTGTTACTCCTACTCGGGAACTTGCTATACAGATAGACGAGAGTTTTAATACATATGGAAAATACACCAACATTCGTTCCATGGTTATTTTTGGTGGTGTTAGCCAAGTACCACAGGTAGACCAATTAAAAAAAGGAATTGATATTTTAATTGCTACTCCAGGGCGGCTTTTAGACTTACACAAACAAGGATTTATTGACTTAGACCACTTGCATTTTTTAGTGTTAGATGAAGCCGATCAAATGCTAGATATGGGTTTTATTAACGATGTTAAAAAAATTGTCAAGCTTACACCAGACAACCGACAAACTCTATTGTTTTCTGCTACAATGCCAATGGCTATTAGGGAATTAGCAGATACTTTTTTAACAAAACCAAAATATGTTTCGGTTGATCCAGTTTCATCAACGGCCGAAAAAGTAAATCAAAAAATATATTTTGTTGGAAAAGAAGACAAACGTAAGTTATTATATCACATTATCAGAAATGATAAGATTGAAAATGTTTTAGTTTTTACACGAACCAAACATGGTGCGGATAATGTAGTGAAAGCATTAAAGAAAAATGGTGTGACTGCCGAAGCAATTCACGGTGATAAATCGCAAAATGCCAGACAACGTGTATTGGAAGCTTTTAAAAACAAGGATATTTCGGTATTAGTTGCCACAGATATTGCGGCACGTGGCATTGACATTGAAAGTTTGCCATATGTAATCAATTTCGATATTCCTAATATATCTGAAACATATGTACACCGAATCGGAAGAACTGGAAGAGCAGGAAATACTGGTTTAGCGATTTCTTTTTGTGCAAAAGATGAACAACCCTATTGGAAAGATATTGAAAAGCTAATAAAAATTAGTGTTAAAGTTGAGAAAGAACATCCGTATCCATATACCAATGAAGAACCAAATCCAGATGCAAAACCCGATTTGAGAAATAAGAAAAAAGAAAATGCTTCCAATTCAAGAAAGTCAGAAGCATCAAAACAAAATAAAAAACGCTGGTATTAATTTGCATGTTTTTTATTTATCACATTGTTTATTACTTGAACTAATTTAGATTGCTCAAAGGGTTTGATAATAATGTCATTCATTCCGCAAGATAATGCTTGTTCTAAAATATCTTCCTTATCAAAAGCGGTTAAAGCTATTATCGGAATTGCAATATCATTATTTCTAATCAATTTTGTAGTTTCAAAACCGTTAATAATAGGCATATTAATATCCATTAAAATGATATCAAATTGTTCCGTTTCTAAAAGATTTAATGCTGCATATCCATCATCTAATATAGTACATTTAAAATTATTATTTTCTAAAATCTTTTTAGTTACTACTTGATTAATTTTATTATCCTCTACCACCAATATTTTATATAATTGGTTCATTGATATGTCAACATTAATGTTGTTAATTATTTCATTCTTTTTTGATTCATCTACATCAAAACCTATTGTAAATGAAAAAATTGATCCAACACCCTCTTTACTTTCTATATTAATTTTACTATCAAAAAATTCTATTAGTTTTTGAACTATTGACAATCCCAATCCGGTACCTTGATAATCGCTCTCTTTTCGTTCAATTTGAACAAATTTGTCAAAAATCTTTTGTTGATCTTCTTTTGCAATTCCTAAACCAGTATCTTTTATTTCAAAATATATGTAATGTTTAGAGGCTTCTAATCGATCTAATTTTGCACTAACAGTAACGCTACCGTCTTTTGTGAATTTAAGCGCATTACTAATTAAATTCATAAATACTTGGGAAAGTCGCAATTTATCTCCAATTAAAAAATCTGGAATATTTGGATCAATTTGTGTAAATAGCTTATTGTTATTTTTAACTGCAATATATTCTAAAGAATCTATAATAGTAATAATTTCATCGGTTACATTAAAAATCATGTTTTCTAATGTAATTTTATTTTCTTCTATTTTATTTATCTGAAGTAAATCATTGACCAATGAAAGTAAATATCTAGCAGAAAATTTTAACGAATTTAAGTGGGGACTATTTGCTAATTCTTTATGTTCCTCTAAAATAATATTTGTAATTCCAATTACACCATATAAAGGAGTTCTTAACTCATGACTAACTGTAGAAACAAATTGTGTTTTTAATTGCGAAGCAATTTCTGCTTTTTCTTTGGCCAGCTTTAATTCTTCGTTTGCTAATTTTAATTCTTTATTGGATTGTTCTCTTAAAAAATTGGTTTTATACAAAGAATAAATAAGAAACAATAAGACAACTATGATTATTATAAAAAGAAATATATTTATTTTCAAATCTATTAAATCATTAAATGTGTCATGAGAAGAAATCAAATTCATATCACTATCTTTCCTAGAAATTCTACTTTCTAGAGAATATGCAAATTGATAAAAAGTTATTGCAAAGAGCAGGGCTATTTTTTTTATATTCAATATTAATTTAATTTAAATAGGATAACTTCTATTGGGAATTATTTTCACAAACTAGTATAAAAAAATCCCAACTAATTGGGATTTAATACAAATGTAATTAATTTCTAATTAACTTTTTATATTTTAAGCGTTTTGGAGTTAAATCGCCACCAAGGCGTTTTCTCTTATTTTCTTCATATTCAGAGAAACCTCCTTCAAAATAATACACTTGAGAATCTCCTTCAAAGGCAAGAATATGTGTGCATATTCGATCTAAAAACCATCTGTCGTGCGAAATGACAACCGCACATCCAGCAAAATTCTCCAATCCTTCCTCAAGTGCTCGTAACGTATTAATATCTAAGTCATTAGTTGGCTCGTCTAATAACAATACATTTCCTTCTTCTTTTAAAGTCATAGCCAAATGAAGTCGGTTGCGTTCTCCTCCAGACAATGCAGCTACTTTTTTATTTTGTTCACTTCCTCCAAAATTAAAACGAGAAAGATAAGCTCTTGAATTTACTTGCTTTCCTCCCATCATAATTAATTCTTGACCATCGCAGAAATTTTCCCAAATTGATTTATTAGGATCGATATTGGAATGCGCTTGATCAACATAGGCAATTTTTACAGTTTCACCAACTGCAAAAACGCCACTATCAGTTTCTTGTTCTCCCATTATCATTCTGAAAATAGTAGATTTTCCTGCGCCATTAGGGCCTATAATTCCAACAATTCCAGCTTGTGGTAAGGTAAAGTTTAAGTCGTCATATAATAATTTATCTCCAAATGCTTTGGCAACTCCTTTTGCTTCAATAACATTTGTTCCCAATCGAGGTCCATTTGGAATATAAATTTCTAATTTTTCGTCTAATTCTTTTTGGTCTTCATTTAATAGTTTGTCATAGTTTTGAAGGCGGGCTTTTTGTTTTGTTTGTCTTCCTTTTGCACCTTGACGAACCCAATCCAACTCTCGTTCTAAAGTTTTTCTTCGTTTGGAAGCGGTTTTTTCTTCTTGCTCCATTCGTTTTGACTTTTGATCCAACCAAGAAGAATAATTTCCTTTCCAAGGAATACCTTCCCCTCTATCCAATTCCAAAATCCATCCCGCAACATTATCTAGAAAATAACGGTCGTGAGTAACCGCAATTACAGTTCCGGCATATTGAGCCAAATGTTGTTCCAACCAAAGTACTGATTCAGCATCCAAGTGATTGGTAGGCTCATCTAGTAATAAAACGTCTGGTTGTTGCAACAGTAAACGACATAAAGCTACACGACGACGTTCTCCACCGGATAAATTCTTTATGGGAGTATCTCCTTCTGGAGTCCTCAAAGCGTCCATTGCAATTTCTAGTTTGGTATCCAATTCCCAAGCACCAGAAGCATCTATTTTATCTTGTAAATCAGCTTGTCGGTCCATTAATTTTTGCATTTTATCTGCATCTTCATATACTTCTGGCAAACCAAACATATCATTGATTTTGTTAAACTCTTCCAGTATTTCAACGGTTTCGGCAACACCTTCTTTGACTATTTCTATTACCGTTTTGCTATCGTCCAATTGGGGTTCTTGTTCTAAATACCCCACACTATATCCAGGTTGAAACACTACATCTCCTTGGTAATTTTTATCAACACCAGCAATGATTTTTAATAACGAGGACTTTCCCGAACCATTCAATCCAAGAATCCCAATTTTAGCTCCATAAAAGAAACTCAAATAAATATTTTTTAACACCTGTTTATCACTACCCTGATACGATTTACTCAATTTTTGCATTGAGAAAATTACTTTTTTATCGTCTGACATTTAAATTTTTTATTTTAATTAAACAATTGATTTTTAGTTATTTAAAAAATATAAAATTTATAAAATCTAGTGATAAACAACAAATTATTCCCACTTAGTGTTCCCACTTTAGATAATAATCGAT
>CANFNV010000026.1 GCA_947448525.1 Flavobacteriaceae bacterium
AACGATAATTGGAATATTGTAGGATTAGATAATACTGCAAAAATTTATATATTCGATAGATATGGAAAACTGATCAAACAAATTAGTCCACAGAGCAAAGGTTGGGACGGAACCTACAACGGAAACCTAATGCCTTCAACAGATTATTGGTTTACGGTAGATTATGAAAAACTGACCAAACAATTTAAAGCACACTTTTCATTAAAAAGATAGATTAAAAAAAGGTTTTTTAATTAAAATGCCCCAAAAAGTTATATACTATTTGGGGTATTTTTTATAAAGACGTCTCTGTTTTTACACTAAAAAAAATAACCTCTAAATTTCTTTAGAGGCTATTGGTTCAACTTAGTAGCGGGAACAGTACGAGCCTTAATGTACCTTGATTTAACAATTTAACTCTAAACTGTTATGTTCCCTAGTGTTTAACAATAATTTTCATTTTTCAGTTAACATGTCAAATTCTGATTATTGACAATTTGTTAATTGTTTTTTGCTACAATTTTGCTACAGTTAAACTAATTTTGCCACTTTAAAATTAGAGTATGTACTGTAAGGCAAAAGTTAATAACGGTTCCGTTGTAATATACTACGGTGTTGATGGCATTATGAGATTTCCAACAGGAGTGAAAATTTCAAAAGGCAAAGATAAGCAAAATAAATTTAAGGAGTGGGACTACAAAAAAAATATGGTTAGTTCGGATGTAGAGAACGCAACCAAAATGAATAAAGTTATTGCTGATTGGATTACCAAAGCTGATGATATTGTTTCAAGAAGCCTTATTGATGGTGTTAAAATTACGGCACCAGAACTAGAAAAAGAGTTGACCGATATAAGAGAAGGTAAGATTAAAGTAAAATCGGAGCTTTTTTTGGATAACTATATGGAGTTTATGGAACGTAAACGCATCCAACTTGTTGAACGTGATGCTAAATCTAATATAAGTTATGCTACTTACGGTACATTCAAAAGTACAATAGATGATTTTGAAGCGGAAAATGGTGTGGTGTTAAAGGTATCGGACACAACCAATAAGGATTGGTTAGATTTGTTTCACACATGGTTGACTAAGACTAGACCAAAAGATGTTGTACTTAAAAATGGTGATAACTATAAGTTCAAAACACTAGGCAAACTTAAATCGGCTAGTATAGATAAAAGATTTGAAGTGCTAACAGGTTTTTTTTCATTTTTAAAAGAAAAAGGGTTGCTAGTAGACGATAGTTTTCTTAAAAGTTATAAGAGAACCGAGATTGTTGTCACCGCCAAAATAAAAACAACGTTATCAATTAGAGAAATACATACACTATATTCACACAAATTTGAAGACGAAACAAAAGAAAAGGTAAAGTTGATTTTTTTGTTTAGTTGTTTAACAGGTTTTCGGTGGAAGGACATTGAAGATTTTAAAAAGGAATTTATTTCGGATTTAAAAGGCAGAAAGGTATATAAACACGTAGCGTCTAAAACAAAGAAGAAATTAAATAAAGTTGCAACGATACCGTTATCAAACCTAGCTATCGAGATACTAGAGAAATTAGATTACAATCTAAAACAATTTTCAAATGGTTACACTAATTTAGTGTTGCACGATTTACTTAAAGAAAGTAATTTTTTTAGTGAGTTGACTCTAGCGGAAGATTCTGAAACAGGTAGGCAGTTAAAAAGATACGAATTACTATCAATGCACAGGGGACGTGATACGTTTATAACTAATTTAATAAACATCGTACCTTTACACGAGTTGATGAGTTACACAAGCCATGAAAAGCTATCAACGCTACAGAAGTATATAGACTACACCAGAGATATTAACCCAGAATACGTTAAAATATTTGATAAAAATGAATAAAAAAGAAATATTTATATCTGTTTTCCACATGGCTGAGAGTGGAGAACTGACCAATTTAGAGCAGAAAGATATAATGAACGCATTGTTTTCTTATGGTTGTTCATTGAAGCCAGATGAGGTAAATGAAGAATTTAAAAAAATTCGTATCGGACTAAGACATTTATTGGAACAAAGCGAAAAATGTATTGATTCGGCACTTAATAGTGTTGAAGAATTTCACAAAGCTATAAGGGACGTAATTGGTAAAGAAAAAAGTTTACCTATTGGTGCTACTATCGGTGACGATGCTGAAACGATAAAATTTATTGATTCGTTAGATAAGGACGCATACAATTTTTCACAAGCTGAAAAAGTATTAGGTATTGTAAGGCAAACAATTAAAAGGCATGCTGATAATGGATTGCACTCCTTGAAAACGACTAAGATTTCAAAGACTGAATATATAACCAGAGAAAACATGATAATTTACTACCGAGATTATTTTAAAAAAGATGGATGGGGATTTTAGTTTCAGGATACAATAAATTAAATAATTTTACGTTCTACATCAAAAAAAAATATTCATGAAAACATATTCCGTTAAAATAATTATTTTATTTAGTTTGATAATTTTTATTGCATCTTGTGTCAGAAAAACTTGTGAAAACACAAACCCGATTTTTGCTCAAATGCCACCAGAAGATAAAGAATACAAAGATGAGTTAATTAAACAATTTGACAAAATAGATAAAGAAAAGTTGAAATTTACGCTGGAAGACTATTATAGAGTAAGTAATAGAGAGTGTATTTGCGTCAATGTTCAAGGTGAAGGGTTGTGTGCTAAAATTGTGTTGGAAATTGGGAAGTCAAAAAAAGGAATTGAAAACATACTTGAAAATAAGGGTAAGGGTTATATTGGTGCTGAATTCAAAGATTTGAAATTTGATATTAAAAAAGATTCTACCGAAACGAAATTTGTCTTTAAAGAAATAAGTGGGATTGTTGATTAGTCAAAAGAAATTAAATGAAAAAAGTATTTTTTGCAACAGTTCTGTTTTTTAATTTGTCAATGTTTGGTCAAATCAAAAATAATAAAATATCTACTATTGATGTAGATAATTTTTGGGTTGCTTATGATAGTGTCTCAAGAACCAACGATAATGATTTGCAGGTTAAAATTATTCAACAACTATATTTAGATAAAGCATCTGATGGGTTAAAAGATTTTATTGAACTAAGAAATCATACCGCAAATAAACATTTAGAAAATATTCAAAAGTATCCCAAGTTTTGGACTACTGTCCGTTCTAAAACATTAGAAATAAAATCGTATGTCCAGCAAATGGAAAAAATTATGGTACGATTCAAGAAATTATACCCAGAATTTAAGCAACCCGATATTTATTTTACAATCGGTGTTTTAAATTCTGGTGGCACTACTTCAAAAGATAAGATTTTGATAGGTTCTGAAATTGCTTGTTCAGATAATACTATTGACGCAACAGAACTTGGAACATGGTTGCAAAGTGTTTTTAAAGACCAAAAAAATGTATTGAGTATGGTTGCTCATGAAGTTGGGCATACTCAGCAAAAAGATGGGGATGGAGAAGACGATGGTGGTTCAAATCTTTTAGGGTATTGTATTCGTGAAGGAGCATGTGATTTTATTTCAGAGTTATTGCTTAAAAAACATGTAGAGTCACCTTATATGACTTATGGTGTTGCACACGAGAAAGAACTTTGGATAATGTTTACCAAAGAAATGCATAGTCAAGAAACTCGGAATTGGTTATATAATGGTAGAAATGCACCAAATGGAAATGCAGATTTAGGTTATTTCATTGGGTATGAAATTTGCAAATCTTATTACAATAATTCCAAAGACAAAAAACAAGCTCTAAAAGAAATCATTGAACTTGAATATACTAAAGAAAGTGTAGAAATGTTTTTGGTAAAATCAGAATATGCTGAAAAATGGAAATAAACAGTAAGAGTCGGTGATGAATTTACCATCAACTTGTGAATGTTTAAAAAATACTTCATCCAATTTTGATCGATTCTGCGAAAGCAGAATCGATACTAAATGGCTTATTAATACTTAACCATAGACCTAAGGTTTGCAACTATTTTTTGCGTTACTTCTACACCATTGTAATCATTGTATTTTTGCTCCCGTGCCTGTTTAGCGATATACTGAACGAGTTCGTTCATAGTTATACTAGAGTTGTCAATATCGTATATTATGGTCATAGTGTCGTCAGCGTCATAAGATAGCATCGGCAATACATCATATAAGTTTACCACATCATCCAATGCAAATTTTGGTAGTGCTACTGCTTGTGGTTCTAGTAGAGGTTCTGTACTAACAATAGGCAACGCACCATCAACTTTAACACAGGTGTAAACACCATACTTTAGTATAATTCGGTTCATGGCTTCAACTACAATGGTTTTGTCTTTTTCTTCACATAGCAACGCATCGTAAACATATAGCACATTAATTCCTATGGTGCTGAGGTGTTGTATAACATCGGTCATAATAGCCACCTCAACTCTAAACATTTTGGCTGAGGTCACTTTATGACCATGCTCTTTTTTGTCGTTGTATATTCGGGACAACATGTCGGGTTCGTGTTTTGAATAAAACGCAAATAGCGGTGATTTAAGCATGGCTAACCATTGCTTGTTAAAGAAGCTTAGGTGCTCAATCTTAATGCTCTTAACGTCAATACATGTTCGCTCAGCAACGTTCTGATGCGTTAAGTAATTTAGTTTGCCATCGTACAATTTGATTGCTATATTCGGGTGTAATGCGGTGTAATCGCACTCAGCTAATTTGGCTCCATCAACTGTAATTTGTTCACGAATCCAAGCGGGCATAAGTGTAAATGAATCAACCACACGACCACCACTTTTTTCATCACCAACGCTAGGAATCATAAAGCCTCTATTGGTTAAAAACTCAAAAAGTTCGATATTGTCTTCAACGAAGCTCCTGTTTTCAGAATTTTTCCAATAACTGTTTATATGACCGTTACGCACGGTCAGAATTTTGCCTTTTTTGGTGCGGTGACCATCTTTTGCCAAACGTTTTCCAATGGCTAAAAGTTCTTCTGATGTTGGCAACTCAATCTTTGGGTACATTTTAATAAGGTTGGAACTAATCGGGTGCTCCATTGCTTCGTGTAACTGCTCATAAAAAAGCCTGTTTTGATTCAGAACGATTCTCGAATCTTTGATAATGTATTCTTCTAAGCCAGCTTTTAAATACATGTCAGTTAAGCGGTACTTTTTGCAATATTCACGCTCTAGGTAACTATCGTTAACTTCAATAAATGCACCTTTGGATGTACCATGCTTCAATATATCGATAATTCGGGTATATATATAGGTGTTGTCCTTTGATTTTGTTTGCTGGTGCAATATGGTAGCGTTAAGTGACTTCCATTTGTCGTCAGTGTAATAGGTGCTACATAAGTTGGATAAAAACACTAGGCACTTTTCGACTGCTACATTAACATCGCTGTCAATGGCTCTTAGCATGTCTTTCGGAACGTACTTGCGTAGGTTGTATTCTGATTTTTTGGGTATAAGCAACGAATTTACATTCGGGAACTGTAATGCTAATTCGGCTAGATTGTAATCATTTTGGAGGATTTGGATGTCCTCAGTATCACCCGTAAGTGATAGATAATCGGTTTTAATGTTCATTTATATTCTCTTATTCTCGTCATTCCTTTCGGAATGTTATGGCTCTTGGGATTTTACTTGGTAAGAGAAGCTGGTAGAAGCTATCTACCAGCAACCAAGGTTTTTTATGAGTTTACTCTCTTAAAACTGCTTTTCATTAAATATACGCAAATCCAAAATAATAGTCAAGTACATTGTGCAATAAAAAAGATAAAAAATGTATAATAGCGGAAATTGAGCATACGTAATTATTGTTATAGTTATGTAATGCCTTACTATTACTACTATTATATTCTATTTTATTACTCTATTATTAAGTAACATATATGATAGTGGATTGTTAAGATAGATGGATAAATAATAGAAATAATGGAATGAAACTGTAATAATATGGTACTAAACTAGGATAATAGATAGTGATAACACATACTATATACCTCATGACGCTCCAGTATTCGCTATGATGGTTCTAGTGGTGCTAGTCCTCCCGTCCTGTATTGAGATGGTAGTGTCCTCCCGCTTAAACGCTATGGATTCGGTGATTTGTTGTTATCTTTAACGATGTTACCCCCGCTACCTTCCGCATAATGAAAAACGACCCACTATGTACACATGATGTGCCGTTCAAAATTTTTCCAAAATTTTTGGCTGATTTTTTTGGAGCGACTATTTATAGATAAACAACGCTATGAAAATTACGCTATCATTATCGCAATTTAAGAAGGTTCTAAAATCGGAGCCTATAAAGTTTCCTGTATCATTCAAAGGTGAAAACTTCACGGAAAAAGAAATAAACGACTTATTGGATTTGTTGCAAACAGCCTAACGTACCAAAAATAGACTATAGTCGTACCATAGTATAGCGTCACCAATAACCTCAACACAAAATGAGCGATTGCGATGTGCTAAATATAACCACCCTAAATTTGGTACATTGGAAAATATTTTGTATCTTTGACCAACAAATAACAAAGATATGAAAGCCAGATACAACAGAATTTCAACAGCCAACCAAAATTTAGAGCGTCAATTAGCTAAACAGAACCCCGATGAGGTATTATTTAACGATGTAGTGAGCGGTAGCGTAGCATTTGCAGACCGTAAAAGTGCAAAAGATTTGATTGCCCAGATTGAAAGTGGTGCTATTTCGTTTGTGGTGGTGTCGTCTGTAGATAGATTAGGCAGAAACTTGCACGATATTATTAACACCCTAGAGTATTTCAATAGTAAAGGAGTTACTTTAAGAGTTGACAACCTTGGTTTGGAGTCAATGACTTTAGGAAAGGTCAACCCAACATTCAACCTTATTATATCCGTTATGGCAAATGTGGCTCAGATGGAGCGTGAAACGCTATTAGAAAGACAAAGAGAAGGTATAGCGGTAGCAAAAGCAAAAGGAATATATACAGGGCGTGTTAAAGGTTCGGTTGAAACTGACGCTAAGGTCTTAGCAAAATACAAAGACGTGGTGAAGTTCTTAAAGATGAACAAACCGTTGCGAGATGTAAAAAGCAGATGCGGTGTTTCGTTAGGAACAGTACAGAAAGTAAGTGCTTTGCTCAAAAAAGATAAAGATTTGGTAAATTGTTAAGTCAGATAAAAAAGTTATCAACTTTGCTACAGATTTGCTACAGAAATGAAAAAACCCAGCAATTGCTGGGTTCTTAGTAGCGGGAACAGGACTCGAACCTGTGACCTTCGGGTTATGAGCCCGACGAGCTGCCTACTGCTCTATCCCGCGATGTTTCAAGTGCAAATATACAACCAAAATCGGGAATTGCAACATAATTTTAAAAAATGTTTTATTTCTTCTATTAATCTGATATGACTACCTTTGCATAAATTAAATCATATTAAATGTCGCATAAAGCCGGTTTTGTAAACATTATTGGAAATCCAAACGTTGGAAAATCAACACTAATGAACGCTTTTGTTGGAGAACGATTGTCAATTATTACTTCAAAAGCACAAACAACTCGCCATAGAATTCTCGGAATTGTAAATGGGGAAGACTTTCAAATGATACTTTCTGACACTCCCGGAATTATTAAGCCAGCTTATGAAATGCAAGAATCAATGATGAATTTTGTGAAATCAGCTTTTGAAGATGCCGATGTGCTTATTTATATGGTAGAAATAGGAGAGCAAGAACTTAAAGATGAAGCTTTTTTTAATAAAATAATTCATGCTAAAATTCCGGTTCTATTATTGTTGAATAAAATTGATAATTCAAACCAAATTCAATTGGAAGAACAAGTTGCATTTTGGACAGAAAAAGTACCCAATGCAGAAATTTTTCCAATATCTGCATTGAAGAATTTTAATGTTCCCGAAGTTTTTACGAGAATTGTGGAGTTACTTCCTGAATCTCCTGCCTATTATCCGAAAGATACTTTAACCGATAAGCCCGAACGTTTCTTTGTTAATGAAACAATTCGTGAAAAAATATTATTGCATTACAATAAAGAAATTCCGTATTCGGTAGAAATCGAAACTGAAGAGTTTTTAGAAGACGAAAAAATTATCAGAATTCGCGCACTAATTATGGTTGAACGAGATACTCAAAAAGGAATCATTATTGGACATAAAGGGGAAGCACTAAAAAGAGTAGGGGTAGAGTCGCGTGCTGATTTAGAAAAATTCTTTGGCAAACAAATTCATTTAGAAATGTATGTTAAAGTAAATAAAAATTGGAGAAGTAATACCAATATGTTAAAACGATTCGGATATAATAATTAGTTTTATCTTTAGATGGTGATACACTAAAAATCAAACTATCTATAAATCCCTTTTTATAGCTACCTTTGCAAAATATTTGAAAATACATTATGAATAACATTGTTGCGATAGTAGGAAGACCTAACGTAGGGAAATCAACCCTTTTTAATAGGCTGATACAAAGAAGAGAAGCTATTGTAGATTCGGTTTCTGGAGTTACCAGAGATAGAAACTACGGAAAAAGCGAATGGAATGGAAAGGAATTTTCTGTTATTGATACGGGTGGATACATTCGTGGTAGTGATGACGTTTTTGAATCGGAAATCCGGAAACAAGTAGAACTGGCTATTGACGAAGCCGATGTTATTATTTTTGTAGTAGATGTAGAGGAAGGAATTACTCCAATGGACGATGCTGTGGCCAAATTACTGCGTAAAGTAACAAAACCAGTATTGTTAGCCGTTAATAAAGTAGATAATTCCATGCGTGAAAAAGATGCAATTGAATTTTATAACCTGGGTTTAGGCGAATATTTCACCTTTGCCAGTATTTCAGGTAGTGGAACCGGAGATTTATTGGATGCACTTATTGATGCTTTTCCGGTAAAACCCTTACCAACACAAGAAGAAATTGTATTGCCAAGATTTGCTGTTGTAGGTCGTCCTAATGCAGGAAAATCTAGTTTTATCAATGCATTAATTGGGCAGGACAGATATATTGTTACTGATATTGCAGGAACTACAAGAGATTCCATAGACACTAAATTTGACCGTTTTGGTTTTGAGTTTAATCTTGTAGATACTGCAGGAATCCGAAGAAAAGCCAAAGTAAAAGAAGATTTAGAATTTTATTCTGTAATGCGCTCGGTTCGTGCCATTGAACATTCAGACGTTTGTATTCTTATTATAGATGCTACTCGCGGATTTGAAGGGCAAGACCAAAGCATTTTTTGGTTAGCCGAAAAAAACCGTAAAGGAGTTGTGATTTTGGTTAATAAATGGGATTTGGTCGAAAAAGAAACCATGTCCACCCGCGACTATGAAGTTAAAATTCGCGAGCAATTGCAACCTTTTACAGATGTGCCAATTCTTTTCGTATCAGCATTAACCAAACAACGTTTGCTTAAGGCGCTCGAAGAAACGGTAAAAGTATATGAAAACAGATCACAGCGTATTTCGACTTCAAAATTCAACGATTATATGTTGAAAATAATAGAAAATCATCCGCCACCGGCTTTAAAAGGTAAATATGTAAAAATCAAATATTGCATGCAATTGCCAACGCCTACCCCCCAATTTGTGTTTTTTGCCAATTTGCCTCAATATGTAAAAGAAGCTTACAAAAGGTACTTAGAAAATAAAATCCGTGAAAACTGGGATTTTTCTGGTGTTCCAATTGATATATATATTAGAGAAAAATAAGTTAGTAAATAGTCTAAAAAATAAATGCTTACAAAAGAAATACAACTAGCTGTAGATAAAGGTCAAATGTTGCCTTTAATGGAGGAATTCTATACTATTCAAGGGGAAGGATTTCATACGGGAACATCGGCTTACTTCATTAGAATTGGCGGTTGCGATGTCGGTTGTCACTGGTGCGATGTTAAAGAAAGTTGGAATGCAGCACTTCATCCGCCAACTGAAATAAATTTAATTGTTAATAACGCCAAAAAATATGCTGATACAGTCGTAATTACAGGCGGAGAACCATTAACCTGGGATATGTCATTGCTGACCCAAAAGCTAAAATCACAAGATATAAAAGTTCATATAGAAACTTCAGGGTGTTATCCTGTAACAGGAACTTGGGATTGGTTTTGTCTTTCTCCTAAGAAAAATAAATTACCTGTTGATAGCGCTTATCAAATTGCAAACGAACTAAAAGTAATCATATACAATAAGCACGATTTTATTTTTGCCGAAGAGCAAGCCGAAAAAGTAAATGCAAAAGCAATACTTTTTTTGCAGCCAGAATGGAGTAAAAAAGACGAAATGACTCCGCAAATTGTAGATTATGTAATGAATAATCCCAAATGGAGAGTGTCATTGCAAACGCATAAATATTTGAATATTCCTTAAAATAATTTGGTATTATAAATGAAACCTCTAAATTTATAAAAAATTTTAAAAAAGTTAAAAATGAAAAAACTTATTGTAACATTCGCATTTTTATTAGTAGCTCAATTTGGATTCTCTCAAGCAGTTGATGAAGTTTTCCAAAAAGATGTAATGAAAGTGATTGAAAGAAGTGGTGCAGCTGGTCAAATGACTTCTGCGAAAAAACAAATTTTAAAAATGATTCCAGAAGAAAAGCAAGCCGCTTTTTTAACTGAATTTGATACGTTATTGCCAAAAGTATATGAGGCAACCGCAAAAGTTTATATGGAAGAATACACAAAAGATGACATTAAAGCAATGTTGGCTTTTTATGACAGTCCGGCTGGAAAAAAAATGGGAGAGAAAGCTGAGGTAATTGCAAGCAAATCTCAAGACGCAATGAAAGATTTACAAGGAGATATTCAAGCTTTGGTTATGAAATATATGCAATAGTAAAATAATTTATATCAATTATTAAGAACCTCAAATAACTAAGTTGTTTGAGGTTTTTCAATTAATACAACCTCGCTAAATAATCAAAATGTTCGCCTTCTTGAACAAGTTCAATTTGTAATCCAGCATCGTGCGCAGCGTTTTTCAACGTATTATAATCTAAATACAACCAAGGAAAAGGTTTTTCTGTTTTGTTTTTATAGGAAATAGTAAAGATTAATTCTCCATAATAGCTGTCGGTTGGAACCCATTTAGAGCCATTCTCATCTTCGTCAAACATATAAATGATGTCGGAAGAATCAATCAATATTTGTCCATTTGGCGAAAGTAAACTTTTTAATTTCTGTAAATATTTTGAAGTTTCGGCAAGTGTTCCGAATATTCCGGTACCATTCATTAATAATAAAATGGTGTCAAACTTGTCGTTTTCTAAATCCAAAACATTCTGAACTTTTGCATTTTTTACTCCACGCAATTCACACGCTTTAATAGCGCTCGGTGAAATATCAATTGCGGTTACCTCCAATCCTTTTTCTTGCAAATACAAACTATGACTACCGGCGCCACAACCTACATCTAAAACTTTTCCTCGTGCAAGTTGTAGTGCTTTCTTTTCTATTTTAGGCATTTCATTGAAGGATCGAAAAAGATAAGCGACATCCATTTCATCGGTTTCCGAAATAGTCGTTTCCGTAATAATTGCAGAAGGAGCATTATTGGTTTGAAAATCGAGAATAGCTTTTCCGAATAAATCTAACATTTGAAAAGGTTATAAGGTTTATGAGGTTTAAAAGTTTAAGTTGTTTAATTTTGCATCAGAAATCATATTAAATGTTAAAGCCACCATTAAACGAACTCGGAAAACTTGCCAAAGATAAGCATATCGAAAACAAAAAGTATTTTGATAAGCTGAAAAAGAAAGCGCCCAAAAATTTGGATTATGTGATGCAAGATTTACACGATGCCGAATTTAAGCGCACCGATTGTTTAGATTGTGCCAATTGCTGTAAAACAACCGGGCCGCTTTTTACCTCTGCGGATATTGAACGCATTTCAAAACATTTCAAGCAAAAACCACAGCAATTTATAGATCAATATTTGCGCATTGACGAAGACAACGATTATGTTTTGCAAAGCGTTCCGTGTACTTTTTTAGAAGCAGATAATAAATGTTTTATTTATGAAGTGCGACCAAAAGCTTGTAGAGAATTCCCACACACCGACAGAAAAAAGTTCCAACAGATTGCAAATTTAACTTTAAAGAATGTGGAAATTTGTCCGGCTGCGTTTAATATTGTAGAAAAAATGAAAGAGAAATTGCCTCTATAAAGTCTATAGATCTTTTTGTCTATCATCTATTTTTTTTCTAATTATATATCAAATATTGCTTCCTCATTTCTTTATAATCAAGCAACTCTTTCTCCCAAGATTTTCTGATTTCAGTTTCGGATAATCCACTTTCAATTTGTTGCTGTAATTTTTTTGTTCCGGCTAATTTGGTAAAGAAATCAGTAAAGAATTTTGATTTATCGGAAGTCGAATTATAGGCTTTTAACAACCATTTTAATTCCAATTGTTTTACTTTTTCAACTTGTGTTAAATCTTCACCATAACACAATTGCTCTTTATAAACAGGTTCTTTAGCACCAAAATTTGGAATCGGTGTAAAACTAAAACCACTTTTTGGCAAATAGGGAGAGCCGTAAATTTGGAATTGTTTTTCGGTGCCACGTCCCACACTCACATTCGTACCTTCAAAAAGACATAAACTTGCATATAAATTCACCGCTTGAGAATTAGGTAAATTTGGTGATGGTTTAACAGGTAAATCATAAACCATTTCACGTTGGTAATTTAGACAATGAATTACTTTTAAATCACATTGAATCCCTCCTTTTAACCACTTTTCTCCGTTTATCATTCGGGCGTATTCTCCAATGGTCATGCCATGAAGCAAAGGAATTGGATGCATTCCAACAAAACTAGTATATTCTTTTTCTAGCATTGGACCATCCACAATAGCGCCATTTGGGTTAGGTCTATCAAGTAGCATTAAAGTAATATTGTTTTCGGCGCAAGCCTCCATAATATAATGTAGCGTAGAAATATAAGTGTAAAAACGTGCACCCACATCTTGTAAATCAAAAACCATGATGTCAATTCCTGCCACTTGTTCGGGTTTTGGCTTTTTATTATTTCCGTAAAGGGAAATAATAGGCAAACCCGTTTGGGCATCTTTTCCATCTATTATATGTTCACCAGCATCGGCAGTTCCACGAAAACCATGTTCGGGAGCAAATATTTTTTGAACGGCTATTTTATTTGAAATCAAATAATCAACTATTGAAATAGTACCCTCGTTTGAAACCCTAATTATACCCGTTTGATTAGTAACAATACCCACTTTTTTATCTTTTAATAGTGGCAAATAAAAATCAGATCGCTCGGCACCAGTAATAATTGGATCTTTAGAATTTGAAAAGTTGTTTTTTGGAGTTCCACACGAAGCAGAAGCAAACAGGTAACAAACCAAAAGTAAAAAACTATTTATAAAATATTTCATAAAACTATTTTTAATCTGTGAAACCGGAATCGGTGCTGGCTAAAAACTTTGCGTATATTTGCTTCAATTTCAAATTCATTTTCTTTGAACTTCGAGCATTTCATAGCCAAACGACTCCTTACTACTAAAGACCATAAAAGTAGTATTTCTGCACCAATAATAAAAATTGCTATCACTGCAATTGCATTGGGCATGATTATGATGATCGTTTCTATTGCAACCGGAATTGGATTACAACAAAAAATCCGACAAAAAGTTGCTGCTTTCAATGGTCATATTATTATATCCAACTTCAACGGAAATGAATCAGATGTGAGTACGGAGCCGGTTTCAATTCATCAAGAATTCTATCCAAAGTTCAAAAAAATTCAAGGAATAAGGCATGTTCAATCCGTTGCAACTAAAGCCGGGATGATTAGAACGGAATCCGCTTTTGAGGGAATTGTATTTAAAGGCGTTGGAAAAGATTATATTTGGGACAATCTTACAGAATATTTAATTCAAGGAAAAATCCCAAACATAAAATCAGAATTAAATAATGAAATACTAATTTCAGAATATTTAGTCAATAGACTCAATCTAAAACTTGGAGATAGTTTTAATACCTTTTTTATGAAAGAGGGTGAAAATAAATTGCCAAATAGTAGAAGATTCAAAATTGTCGGCATTTATAACTCAGGATTGCAAGAATTTGATTCGGCATTCATTATAGGCGATATTCGTCATATTCAAAAAATGAATAAATGGTTGCCAGATCAAGTGGGCTCTTTTGAAGTTTTTATAGAAGACTTTACTAAAATTGAAGATAAGGGTGAAGAAGTATACAACGAAACAGCTTCTATATTAAATACTCAAACTATAGTAAGTAAATTCAGTTATATTTTTGACTGGCTAAAACTTTTCGACACTAATATTATTATTATTCTCATTATTATGATTGTCGTTTCAACTATTAATATGGTTGTAGCACTTTTAGTTTTAATTTTAGAACGAACTCAAATGATTGGAATTCTAAAATCAATGGGCGCCAATAACTGGTCAATTCGAAAAATTTTCCTTTACAACGCATTCTATTTAATTATAAGAGGACTTTTCTGGGGAAATTTAATCGGAATTGGATTGCTCTTAATTCAGAAATACTTCGGAATAATCAAACTAAATCCCGAAAGTTATTATGTAAATGTAGCTCCTGTTGATATCAATTTAGGATATATTTTGTTGCTTAATATTGGTACGGTTGCAATTTGTTTACTGGTATTGCTAATTCCTTCTTATATCATTACCAAAATTTCTCCTGCAAAAACTATTCGTTTCGATTAATTAGCAGCGAAAGTTCCTGTCATTTTTGCGAACCTTTTACCCGCTTTCCGAGCTACACGGTAGCTTTTCCAATCGGGGCTAGATAGCAATTGTATTGAATAAAATCATTTTTTCAAAAGACATCTCGCCAAATCGAAAAAAACTTTATGAAACAAACTACAGAATGTCAATGTTTTAAAAAATACTTTTAAAAAAGGTTTTTAAAAGATTTGCAAGGAATCTTTAAAGGTTTTATCTTTGCCGTCCTTCAAAAGCAATTAATTTACTTGATTACGAATTAAAAA
>CANFNV010000027.1 GCA_947448525.1 Flavobacteriaceae bacterium
CCATCTAATCCAGCATTGTTTTATTTGAATTCTGCTCCTGCACATACTAATTATCCAAATAAAAAAGTTAGTCTTGCTGAGGCAAATAAATTACAGTTAGGTTCAATGGAAACTGCTAATCACAGAACGGTTAACCAAATGATTATTGGTGGAATTGTAACAACTTGCCAATTGCAAATGGGTATGACCGAATTAAAAACAGGCAGCGTATGGAACACTATGCCAGCACACGTTCACGACAGAAGAATGGAAGTGTATTTCTATTTAGATATTCCAGAAAACCAAGCCGTGTGTCATTTTATGGGGCAACCACAAGAAACAAGACATATTTGGATGAATAACCACCAAGCAGTTATTTCTCCTCCTTGGTCGATACATTCAGGTGCTGGAACCTCTAATTATACTTTTATTTGGGGAATGGCTGGAGAGAACCTAGACTATGGGGATATGGACGTATGTAAAATAACTGATTTGAGATAATATGGGAATTTCTTTATTTGATTTAACAGGTAAAATTGCTCTAGTTACAGGAAGCACTCATGGATTAGGAATGGCAATGGCAAAAGGACTTGGTCGTGCAGGAGCCACAATAATTGTAAATGGAAATTCTTCTCAAACTAAAATTGACGAAGCCCTTATAGAATTTAAAAAAGAAGGAATTCATGCTTTTGGATATAAATTTAATGTAGTTGTTGAAAGCGAAGTAATTACGGCAATTTCTAAAATTGAAAGTGAAGTCGGCGCCATCGATATACTAATAAATAATGCAGGAATCATTAAAAGAATTCCATTGATAGAAATGGAAGTATCCGAATTTAAGGAAGTAGTAGATATTGATTTAGTGAGCCCTTTTATCGTTTCTAAGCACGTTGCCAAAGGAATGATTGCTAGACAACACGGAAAAATAATCAACATTTGCTCGATGATGAGCGAATTAGGACGAAATAGCGTAGGCGCTTATGCTGCTGCAAAAGGAGGTCTTAAAATGCTCACCAAAAATATGGCTACCGAATGGGGCAAACACAATGTTCAAGTAAACGGAATTGGTCCGGGTTATTTTGCTACCGAACAAACCGCGCCCATTCGAATAGACGGGCATCCATTTAATGACTTTATCATCAACAGAACTCCTGCTGCCAAATGGGGAAATCCAGACGATTTATCAGGTGCTGCGATCTTTTTATCCTCTAAAGCTAGTGATTTTGTAAACGGACATATATTGTATGTAGATGGTGGTATTTTGGCTACCATAGGGAAACCTTCTAATGAAAATTAATATGAAAATTAAAACTATAGCAGTTGTATTATTATTTTCTTGTAGTCTTTTTTCATTTTCTCAAGAACACAAAATTATAGTAATTACTAATCCATTAAATGTGGATAGAGAATTTGAAACGGTTGAGTTATCTAAAAAACAACTGGATTTAGAATCTTCAGAATTACTTGAAAATTTTAAAATAAGAGAAGTGGGTGCTGCGGAATTTTTGGTGTCTCAATGTGTAGATGAAAACGGAGACGGCAGTAACGATATATTGCTTTTTCAACCAAAAATAAAAGCAAGCACTACTACTAAATATGAGTTAATATTTAATACTGATACCAAAACAATAGATCAAATTGTTTATTGTTATTCAAGATTTGTTCCAGAAAGAACAGATGATTATGCTTGGGAAAACAATAAAGTTGCCTTTAGAACTTATGGGCCAATAGCCCAAAAAATGGTTGAAGACAAAATAAAAGGAGGTACATTAACTAGTGGAATTGATGCTTGGTTAAAAAGAGTAGAATATCCTGTAATCAATAAATGGTATGAAAAATATACTAACGGAACTGGAACTTACCATAAAGATACAGGAGAAGGATTAGATAATTTCCATGTGGGTGATAGCCGCGGAATTGGTGGTGTCGCTGTAAAAATAGATACTTCTTATTACTTTTCTAAAAATTTCACCACCTGGAAAACTATTACAACAGGTCCAATTAGAACTAGTTTTGTGCTTACCTATGCCGATTGGGATGCCGCAGGAAATAAAATTACTGAAGTAAAACATATTAGTTTAGATTATGGTAGTTTTTTATCAAAATTTGAAATTGAGGTTACTGGTACAAATAAACTCTCCACAGGAATTACCTTGCATAATAATGATGGGAAAACCGAAGGAAATTTAAAAGAAGGTTGGATTGATTATTGGCAACCCATTGATGATTCGGAATTAGGAACTGGGATTGTATTTCCTAAAAAAACGATGTTAAGTTTTGAAAAATATATGAATCCTAAAAAGGAATTATGCAATTTATATGCTTTGCTTCAAGTGAAAAACAATAAAGTAGTATATTATACTGGATTCGGCTGGAAAAAACAAGGTGAATTCACCACAAAAGAAGCATGGGAAAACTATTTAGGTAATTTTGCTTCTAAAATTAATAGTCCGCTTATAATTAAAGTAAAAGAATAAAACTCGCAAAAACTACATCTATTACAAAATAACCCGCTTTTAGTGGGTTATTCTTTTTATTCCCAATTATCGGTTCGAAAAGAAGACGCAGGAATCATATTATTGTCATATAAACTCCCTACAAACCAATTACTCCAACCGTAACGAACTGCTACAGGTGAAAGGACTTCTATACTAGAAACTTTTAATTGTTTGTGCGCAAATATTTCGGCTTTTGCAGGATAAAAAACTTTGTCCTCCCCTGCTATTTCAAAATTACTTAGTTCTGATTCTGGAGAAAATATTCCCGTTTCAGCATTATCAAAACTTAGTAGCAAGGCGCAATCTTTTTCTATCATGGATTTGTAAACTGGCCCCATACAATCTACATCCTTCATGCCATAAGTTTTATTTAAGGCATTAAAAAGTAATCGTTCGGCAACTTCTTTTTTTCTGGGTGGATGAATGGTAATATTAGAACCAATATCTGAAAGAACCGCCATTCCTGAATTTGGAATTAAATACAATGCTTTGAGTTGTGCTTCTCGAAGGTATTGAGAATTAGTTTTATCAATATATTTATTTGGCGCAATTTGAACATAATAAAATGGGAAATCACCAATATTCCATTGCTTACGCCAATCTTTTACCATTTCTGGAAATAATTGTTGGTACACTTTGGGCTCATCCCGATTTGTTTCTCCTTGGTACCATAGCACTCCTTTAATAGTAAAGGAAGTAATAGGGTGTATCATTGCATTAAAGATCGCCGATGGGATTCTTTTATTCTTTTCTGTAGTGTCTTTTTTTACTTTGTTTACATCAATTAAAGGCGTTATTGCTTCTTTGCTCATCCAGGGTTGAATTCGAGTTCCACCCCAGGAGGTCATAACCAAACCAACCGGAACATCCAGAATTTTTTGTAATTGGATACCATAAAAATAAGCAACAGCACTAAATTCTTTCACTGTTTCTGAATTGGCACTATCCCATTTTCTAAATTTACTAACTGAATCTAAAGGAGTTAGCGATCCATTTTCTGTAATGGAAAACAAACGTAAATTTTGATTTTTAGATTTAGCAATTTCCATATTACCTTCAAAAACAGGTTGGCCTGTGTATCCTTTTAAAGGCATTCGCATATTAGATTGCCCTGAACAAAGCCAGACTTCTCCAAATAAAATATTATCTAAGTTAATGTTAGATTCTTTACTTTTAAATTGTATAGTTTGAAATTCTTTGCTTAAAGTAGTGATTAGAGAAATTTCCCAACGCCCACTTTCAGGAGCTGTAACTTTTATTGACTTAGAAATCCAACTAGTTTTAATCGAAATTTTTTCTTCAGGATTAGCCCAACCCCATATTTTAACTGAAGTATTTCTTTGTAGCACCATATTAGACGCTATAATACTGGGTAGTTTAATTTTTGCATAACTAAACGTACTGTTTGTTAAAGTAAAAATCACAAACAAAAAAAGAAAATTTCTCATAGTTTTTTATTTATTGTTTCACTATTTTATATTGTTGTATTGTTTTCCCATTTTTAATAAAATAAGCAAAATAAATACCCGACTTTAAAAAAGAAACATCCATACTATTAGAAGCTATTTCTTGATTTATAACCATTTTACCCGTTACATCAAAAATGCAAATGCTATCCCTATTTTGCATCATTGTTTCTGAAAAATAGATTTTATCTGAAACTGGATTGGGAATAAAAAAAGAGTTCGAATTAATAACTATCGAATTAGTTGCTAAACTAGGCACTTCTTGAATACTAAAATCAGAAAAACGTACTGCTTCATCTCGTAAATCGATTACATCTACCAAGCTACGGTAAATTCCCCATTTAGGGCGAATAAAGGTATTATCCGGTCGGATAGTCGCAATATTGGCATTACTGTAAGACATTAAAACGGCACCATCACTGTGTTTTTTAAGTGTTATAGAATAGGTGCCGGTACTTCCTACATTAATTTTTTCTTCGGCTTCTACCCAATTTCCTTCAAATAATGATAAATCAACAATGCTCAATTTAACAGAACTTGTTGATGCATTGGCAACATAAACTAATTCTAACTTATTTGGAGTTCCTTTTCTTGGCGTAAGCGTAAACAAAGGGCTACTATCATCTCCGTCTACAGCTTTTATTTGATGTATATGGGTAAAATTAGTAGAGGGTTGAAAACCTAAAGGTAGTTTAAACATCCATTTATAAATAATATTTTCACCTAAGGTCCCTTTTAAATTATCGGGCGAAGCTGCATAGGTTTTAATTTCAACCCGTTGTCTATCAGAAGATAATGTAGCAACATCATTATCAAGCGCAGAATGAGAATAAAATTCGAATACATATTTATTCAAATCGGCATCAAAAACTTCGGCAATGTGTCTTCCAAATACTTGGTGAGATCCATCAGGTGTTTCGTCAGGCGCTTCTACTGCGCCTGTGCCGTTTCCGGGTGCAAGAACACTGGTAATTAATTCGTAAGTATTTCCAGGGCCATTAGCATTTAAAACGACTTGGGAATAGGAATTAATTATAGTTAGAAGAAAAAAAATTCCTATTAAACTTATCTTATCTTTTAATAAAATATATATGTTTTTCATTTTGTATCTGTTTATAACAGTTAATTATCTCCTTCCTTTATTGAAAATTCATTAAATCGAACGGCTTCATCTCTTAAATCTGCTGCTTTTTTTAGACTTCTATAAATTCCCCATTTTGGTCGGATAAAATCATTATCCGGTCTTATTGTTTGAATATTTACGCTACTAAAAGAAAGTAATTCTTGTCCGTTTTTAACTTTTTTAATGGAAATTGAATAAGTACCATTAGGTCCAATTTTAATTTTCTCAGTAACCTCAACCCAAACACCTTCAAAATCTGAAAGATCTGCAGTAGCAATAGTTGTTTCATTATCATGAATAACAACCAATTGATTTTCTTTAGATTTTCTTGCCGTTATGGTAAAAATTGGTAAATCTTGTGAGCCACCAACGGCTTTAATTTGGTGTAAATGCGTAAAACTACTAGACGGTTGAAATCCCATTGGGAGTTTAAATTTCCAGTTATAAGTGACTGTTTCACCTAATGTTCCTTTTAAATTTTCAGGTGATTGTTCGTACGTTTTTATTTCTACCCGTTGGCGGTCTAATTTTTCGCAACGATCATTATCGGGCGATACATGGGAGTAAAATTCGAAAACATTTGCTTTTAAATCAGCATCCCAAACTTCGGCAATATGTCTTCCAAAAGAAGCGTGGATACATTCTGGATTTTCAACAGCTTCACTCCCGGGGGCTAAAACACTATTAATTAATTCGTAAGTATTTCCGGGACCGTCTGCTTTTAAAGTTATTTGTGAATGAGATATAAATGGTAAAGCAAGAACCATTAAGATATAATTTAATTTCATTTGGGGTAATTATATTGTTTAATATTCTATTTAAAAGACGCTAAACTGGTAATGAATTTTAGCATCGCTTCGTTAATTTCGGCATTTTTATCTTTATCAAATTTTCCATGTAAACCTCCTGGTACAGTGAAAAATTCAGATTTAACTCCTAATTCTTGTAATTTTTTATACAAATCAACCGACTGGTGGTAAGGAACCGTTGGATCGGCATCACCGTGAACAATAAAAATTGGCGGACTGTTTTTAGTTACATAAGTAATTGGAGAAACCGATTTTATAAATGAGTCATTATTAGCATTGTCACCAAGCCATAATTTAGGAGAAGAACTTTTATGATCGGGACCGTAAGTCCAATCCCAAACGTCCATAATTCCATATTTATCAATAATTGCTGCTACTTTAATATTTTCCGTTCCAAGGCAATTCGTGTCAAAACGATGATCATTTGCTAATAATCCTCCCATTAAAGCCAAATGCCCACCAGCGCTTCCTCCCATTATAATAATTTTATTCGTATCAATATTTAATTTTTTGGCATTTTGAATTAAATAAATCAGCATGCATCGAGTGTCTTCAACTGCTGCGGGTGCTTTCGCATAATCACTCATTCGATATTCCATATTAGCAACGGCAAAACCAGCTTTGAAGAAAGGAGAAAAACCACCTTGGGTATCTTTAGATCCTGTTTTCCATCCGCCACCATGAATATTAATAATAATTGGCGTAGGTTTAGATTCGTTTAGAGCCAAATACAAATCTGCTTTTCCTTCCCAGTCTTTAACTTTTGTATAAACTAAATCTAGCTGCGCCACGTAATTCTTAGGAATAGTAACTGGCTTTTTTATAATAGAATCTTTATTTTGAGCTTTGCAAAAAATCGTTATAAGAATTGTAATTGCAACAAATAATTTCTTTTCCATTTTTATTTAGTCTTTTGCCTTTTAAATAAAAAATGCGATATTTTTTAAAATACCGCATTTTAGGTTGTAATTGAATATTATTTATTGGATAATCAATTTTTTTGTAGTTGTATTTTCAGCTTCAGTAATTTTAACCAAATAAGTTCCTTTACTTAAATTAGAAACATTAATTCCTTCATTTGTTGTTTTAGTTTGAAGAACTTCTTGTCCTAATGTATTGAAAATAGCTATTTCTTTTTCTGAATCAGTGCTTGAAATAATATATAATTTACCGTTACTAACTGGGTTTGGATACATTTTAAATCCAGATGCATTCATAACGTTATTAGTCGCTAAAGTAGTCTCTAACCAAACATCTGCTATACTAGTTCCAACTCTAATTTCATCCAATACAATTGCAGGAGTAGAAGATGAAGAAGCTTGAACTAATTTAATTCGGTCTAAATGATCTCTTCCTACAGGAGTTGTTGGATTATTTTGAGATAAAGTAGCTGCAGTAAATGCATCAATAGGATCTATCCATAAATTGGAAACTTGATTTAATGTATTTGCATCTCCAATATTTTCATAACTAATTACAATAACATGTTGTCTATTAAAGTCATATTCTATAGGACTCCAAATACATTCCGTACCGCTATTTGATTTTGACAAACCAAGATTGAACTTACCAGTAGCTATATTTTTTCTGAACATAACATCTGAAGCATATGCCGCAGTAACTAAACCAGAGACAGAATCAACAACTTCTGATGAAAAACTATAAAATCCAGTTGGAGTAGAATAATTTGGATCTGAAGTAGTAGAAGCAACAATTGTTGGAGCATCAGCAGCATTAAATACAAAAGAAGAAAATAAATTTCCACTTGTAGTATTTGTAAATTTTATTTCTGGATCAATTCCTGAACCGGCGAACGAAATTGCTTTTCCTTCTGTTGCTAATGGAAGTATATCCCATATTGGAGAAGCAACAATTGTTACATCATCCGTAATGTTACTAGTTGGAGAAATTGACCAAGAACCTAGTCCAACGCCGTTATTAGTTGCTAATACAGTGCTAGAATTATTGTTCATTAACACCAATTTATCTGCCACATTGTAATCGCCAAAACTTTCGTAAAAAGGCAATGTTTTTAAAGCCGTATCTCCTACAAATACTTCCGTTCCAACTCTAGGGCTTTCAATTCCATTATTGGTTTGAGAAACAAAATAGTTTGCATAGGTTAATGGAGTAGATGCCGCTAGTTCGGCGCCTCCAGAAGCAGCAGTATACCATTTTAAATTCGTTCCTACGGCAACTAAATCAGCAACTGTAGGATTGGTATTACTGTTAAATGCTTGTCTTGACTCAACAGTAGGTAATGGAGCAAATGTAGAAGCCCCGCCTATAGCTTCTCCCCAGTTATTTGCAACTCTAATCTCATCAATAATAATTGATGGTGTTGAAGATGATGAAGCTTGTACTATTTTAATTCTGTCCAAGTGACTTCTACTAATAGGTGTTACTGGGTTATTTTGAGTAAGTGAAGCAACAGGTTGAATTGTAGTTGTTGGGTCAATCCAAATATTAGCTATTTGATTTAAAGTATTTGTAATTCCAATATTTTCGTAACTAATTACAATAACATGCTCGGTATTAAAATCATATTCTGTTGGACTCCATACACATTCTGTAGTACTACTAGATTTTGACAATCCTAAGTTGAATTTCCCTGTAGTCATGTTTTTTCTAAACATAATACTTGAAGCATATTCTGATGCAATAGATCCTGTTCCTGAATTAATAGACTCCCCTAAAAAACTATAAAATCCTGTAGGAGTAGAATAGTTAGGATCTGAAGTTGTTGATGCCACAATAGTAGTTGCATCAGCTGCAGTAAATACAAAAGAAGAAAACAAACTACCACTAGTTGTATTAGTAAAATGTAATTCTGGATCTACTCCAGATCCAGCAAAAGTAATTGCATTACCTGAAGCAGCAGGGAGTATTGAAGTTGCCCATGATGGAGAAGCAGCAATAGTAACATCATCAGTAATATTATTACTAGGTGTAATAGACCAAGATCCAAGTCCCACCCCATTATTAGTAGCTACAATAGTAGACACTCCGTTGTTCATTAAAATTAATTTGTCTGAAACGTTATAAGCTCCAAAATTTTCGTATAATGGTATCGTTTTTAATGCCGTATCTCCAACGAATACTTGTGTTCCTACTCGTGGACTTTCATTACCATTAACCGTTTGTGATACATAATAATTGTTATATGTTAAAGGAGTAGATAATGCTAATGCTGATCCTCCTGTAGCAGTAGAATACCATTTTAAATCACTGCCCGTTGCTACTAAGTTGGCAACAGTAGGATTTGTATTACTGTTGAATGCTTGTCGTGATTCAACAACTGGTAATGCAACATATGTTGAAGCTCCACCTAATGCTTCTCCCCAGTTATTCGCAACTCTAATTTCATCAATTACAATTAACGGTGTAGAAGAAGAAGAAGCTTGAACCAATTTAATTCTATCTAAATTAGCTCTTGAAACCAAAGTTATTGGATTATTTTGAGATAATGTTGGAGTTGGTTGCGCAGTGGTTGGGTCAACCCATAAATTTGCCACTTGATTTAAAGTATTTGCATCTCCAATATTTTCATAACTAATTACTATAACATGTTCGGTATCAAAGCTATATTCTGTAGGACTCCAAACACATTCTGTAATACTACTAGATTTAGATAAACCTAAGTTGAATTTACCTGTTGAAATATTTTTTCTTATCATTACATCGGATGCATAGGAAGTTGATATTGAACCTGAAGAATTAATTGATTCTGATAAAAAACTATAAAATCCTGTTGGAGTAGAATAGTTAGGATCTGAAGTAGTTGAAGCAATTAATGAAGTGTTATCCGTAGCAGTAAAAACAAAAGAAGAGTATAAACTTCCACTTGTAGTATTAGTAAATTTTAATTCGGGATCTATTCCTGAGCCAACAAACGTCAAAGCATTACCTGTAGCACTAGGAAGCACAGAATTAGACCATCCTGGAGAAGCGGCGATTTTAACATCATCAGTAATATTTGTACTTGGAGTTATAGACCAAGAACCTAAACCAACACCATCATTAGTAGCAAGAGAAGCATCAGCTCCAAGCTTCATTAAAACTAATTTATCATCAACATTATAACTTCCAAAACTTTCGTATAATGGCAATGTTTTTAATCCTATATCACCAACAAATACCTGAGTGGAAACTCTAGTACTTTCAGTGCCATTGATAGTTTGAGAAGCATAGTAATTAGTATAACTTAACGGAGTATTAGTTGCTAAAGGAGTTCCACCTGAAGGGGAAGTGTACCATTTTAAATTTGTACCAGTAATTGCAACTAAATCAGCTACAGTTGGATTTAAATTACTACTAAACACTTGTCTTTTTTCAACTACCGGAGGAGCTGTGTAGGCCGGAGGTGGGCTAACAGCGATTTGAAAATTATCAAATTGAAAAGAATTACCTGCGCTTGAACTAACTTGTAAACCTACTGCATAACCAAAATGAGTCATTGGAGTTGTTGGAGGTACATTTGTTACAGTACCACCAAGAGACAGGGCAGTTCCTGACGTTGGGTCTACCATAATTGTTCCTGCATCTTCACGATAAGAAAGTTCCCAAACATTTACTGAAGGGTTATAGGTGACTTTGATACTTAAATTGTTTGGAGCAGCTGCAATAGGAATCTGAGTTAATACGGGAGTCTCGATTAAACGGGTAAGCACTGAGGCTTCTGTTGATCCAGCAGCGGCATCTCCTAAACCATTACTGAATTTAATTAAATTTATACTAGCTTTTGTAGCATCTGTTGAACTTTTTTGAACAGTTACCGCATAACCAGTTCCTGGTGATGAACCGTTAGACAATACACTACTGCTAGAAGAACACAAAACAGTAGCATTATAATATTTTCCGACAGGATATCCTAAAGCAGAAGAAAAACCATTTGTTGATAATCTAGACGATTTCATATTAAAAGTCCAAGTAATAAGATTTGTATTGGAACTTAAAACAGGGTTAAAAGCGGTGCCTGTTGGCAAAGCTCCCACAACACTAATTCTAATTCCGGGAGGAGTTGTTGCTGAATTAGAAACAAAGTTTAGGAAACCATTGTTATTGGTGTCTAATCCTACAGCACTATATCCTGAAGTATTTGTTGTATAACTGACAACCGGGGTTGAAGTCCCTCCAGCATAATTACTTGCAACTGGAACAGCGGCAGACCCAAAAGTTTCTTGTAATATTGTCTGGCTCCATCCAACATGAGCAGTAAATAATAATGCGAGTAAAATAAATTTGATGTTAGGTAATAATTTTTTCATAAAAAGGTTTTTTTTGTTGATTTTATTTGAAAAAGCTAAAATTTAAAATATTTAATTTTTTCCAAACACAAATATAACGGTATGTAATATTACTTAAATACTAAAATAGGGGTAAAATTGTACGTGTGTACTAAAAAAATAGTATTTAATAAAAAGCACTTCTATCTAGAAATGATATATTTAGCGAGCAAAGATTATTTTATTGCATTTAAAATGTCCCAGCAGGAGTATAAAAATAAAAATCCTGCCAAGTTAAATAATACCGTAGCATTTTTAAAAAGTATAAAGGAAAGCTCCAATTAAAAAAAGCAATTAACAAAGAACGAATGTAGTTATTAAATAAAAAGTGGTGTCTTAATTATGAAGTAAAAACAAAATGATTTCAGATCATCGAATAGCGCTATTGAAAAAGTAAAATTATTTTTGTTTTAAAAATAAGCATAAAAAGCTAATTTAATTTGATTGTAAATGAATTGTTTTAAGGTTTGAATTATTGCTGGATTCCAATTAGTGTAAAATTATAATTAATAAGAATATCTTATTCTTTGAATTACATTAAAAAAGGAATTTTCAAAATTAAATGTTTTCAGAGGGATTGCTAATCTCTATTAAAAATAAACAAGGATCAAGTCAAAAAGTGGCACATGATTTGGTTTAACTAATTGTTTTTTATTAGAATTATGAAACAAAAAAAACGGACTCATTAGCAAAAGCTACTAAGTCCGTCTTTGTACCCGGAGCCGGAGTCGAACCGGCACGGTTTCCCACAGGTGTTTGAGACCAGCGCGTCTACCAATTCCGCCATCCGGGCATTAGCAGACCTAAAATAACAACAGTTATTTCAACGCAATAGAAAAAACAAAACAGCTTTTTCTTTTAACACGATGCAAATGTAAATAATTTTTATTCTTCTTTTAAAGAAAATAGTTAAAAATATCCTTTCAGAGTCCGATTTTATTTCTAAATTTGCACCTCGTTAAAACGAACATAACTAACTAACTACATCTGAGGAATTTATATTGATTTGAATTTATTAAAAAATAAACCAAATAACTATAAGTACATCAGAATAAAAACAACACAAAATGTCACATCAAGAACCAGAAGCAAAAATATTTGCTTGTTCCCAAAGTGTCTACTTAGCCGAACAAATAGCTAAAAACTATGGCGTTCCGCTAGGTAAAGTTACGTTCTCTAAATATAATGATGGGGAATTCCAACCTTCGTTTGAAGAATCAATAAGAGGAATACGGGTTTTTATTGTGTGCTCTACATTTCCGAGTGCAGACAATTTAATGGAGCTTTTGTTAATGATTGATGCGGCCAAAAGAGCATCGGCCAGACACATAACTCCTGTAATACCCTACTTTGGTTGGGCAAGACAAGATCGTAAAGACAAACCAAGAGTGCCAATTGGAGCAAAATTAGTAGCAAAACTATTAGAAACCGCTGGCGCAACTAGAATCATGACAATGGATTTACATGCCGATCAGATTCAAGGTTTTTTTGAACAACCAGTAGACCATTTATTTGCGTCAACTATCTTTTTGCCTTATGTGAAAAGTCTAAATTTAGAAAATTTAACTATCGCATCGCCCGATATGGGAGGATCAAAAAGAGCTTATGCCTATTCTAAATTTTTAGAATCAGACGTAGTAATTTGTTACAAACAAAGAAAAGTTGCCAATGTAATTGATACTATGGAACTTATTGGAGAAGTAAAAGGCAGAAATGTAGTTTTGGTTGATGATATGATTGACACCGGAGGAACATTAGCCAAGGCCGCAGACCTTATGATCGAAAAAGGAGCGTTAAGTGTTAGAGCAATTTGTACACACGCCATATTATCAGGGGATGCCTATGAGAAAATTGAAAATTCTAAATTACTAGAATTAATAGTAACCGATTCTATTCCTTTAAAGAAAGAATCCAATAAAATAAGAGTGGTAAGTTGTGCTCCTCTTTTTGCAGAAGTTATGCAGATGGTACAAAACAACAATTCTATAAGTGGTAAGTTCTTAATGTAACATAGAGCTTATAGTCAATAACTATTTTGAAATTGATTTTTGAAATTGATATTGATATTGAAATGAATTTTTATAATTATTAACTATATATTTTTACAATGAAATCGATTACAATTAAAGGATCAGAAAGAGAAAGCGTGGGCAAGGTAGCAACCAAAGCGGTACGTAATGCTGGAATGGTTCCTTGCGTTATTTACGGAGGAAGTCAACCAGTACATTTTCAAGCAGAGATTAAAGCTTTCAAAAGTTTGGTTTACACTCCAAATGCGCACACAGTTGCCATTGATTTAGGAGGTAAAAAATTCGATGCTATTTTACAAGACATCCAATTTCACCCAGTAAGTGATGCTATTTTACACATTGACTTCTTCCAATTAAGTGACGACAAAGAAATCGTTATGGAAGTCCCTGTTACTATTGTAGGAACCTCTCCAGGTGTACTTTTAGGAGGCGTTTTAAACTTAAACCAAAGAAGATTAAAAGTGAAAGCTTTGCCTAAAAATCTTCCTGATTTTGTTGAAGCTAACATTTCTGAATTACAAATGGGAAACAAATTGTATGTAACTAAATTGCAGACAAACAATTTCAAATTAATGCACCCAGACAACACAGTAGTTTGTCAAGTGAAGATTTCACGTGCTGCAATGAAAGCTGCTCAAGAAGCTGCCAAAGCAGAAAAAGGTGGAGCAAAAAAGAAAAAATAATTTCTTTGAAATAGTACAAGAAGCATCAGGAAACTGGTGCTTTTTTTATTAAGTATATTCTCTATTTTGTCCAACGAGCTTGTCGAAGGCACAATATTTCACTTTTCTATATTGTATACTCTCTTTTCTATATTCTAAATTTAATTTACTTTTACAAAATGAATTGGTTTTCAAAATTATTTAATCCTAAAGAAAATACAGACCCGATGAAAAAATACCTTATCGTTGGTTTAGGCAATATTGGTGCAGAATATGTGAATACACGTCATAATATTGGATTTAAAGTCGTTGATTTTTTTGCAAGAAAAGAAAATATACTATTTCAAACTGCCAAACTTGGTGATGTTGCTGAAATTAAAATAAAAGGACGTACCATAATCCTTCTTAAACCAAATACTTACATGAATCTTAGTGGTAAAGCTATTAAATATTGGATGGATAAAGAAAATATAGCTAAAGATAATATCCTAGTTATAACGGATGATTTAAACCTTTCATTCGGAACTATTAGAATAAAAACAAAGGGAAGTGATGGCGGACACAATGGGCTTAAAAACATTCAATTAATTCTAAATTCTACAGAATATCCAAGATTTAGATTTGGAATTAGTGATAAATTTAAAAAGGGAAAACAAATTGATTACGTTCTTGGAGAATGGAATGGAGATGAAAACACATTACTTCCTGAACGATTAGAATTGGGTTACGAAATTATAAAATCATTCGCATTAGCCGGCCTAAATGAAACCATGAATATGTTTAACGGAAAATAAATCAACTGCTTTTTTCAGTAAAATACAAACCAAAAGCCCCTTCTCTTTCGAGAAGGGGCTTTCTATTTATTAGAAGTTTATTTAAAACTATCTTTTAATCAAACGAAGTGTTTTAGTGTTTTCCCCTTGAGTAACAATTACATTGTAAACTCCTGATGGATAACGATCTCCTACTTGAAG
>CANFNV010000028.1 GCA_947448525.1 Flavobacteriaceae bacterium
AATCAAAAAATGAACGCCTACTTAAAAGAACTAGCGGACATCTGCAATATTGAAAAAGAACTAACTTTTCATATTGCCCGACATACATTTGCAACAACTGTAACACTCACAAATGGAGTTCCAATTGAAAGTGTTAGTAAAATGCTAGGACACAAAAACCTCCGCACCACACAACACTACGCAAAAGTCCTAGATAGAAAAGTAAGCGAAGACATGAAAATACTCAAAGACAAATTTGCATTCCAGGAAATAAAACTAAATAAATCGGGAGCCTTATAAACTTCCGATTTTTGCTTTCAATTTAATAGTAGTGCCTTTGTTGGAGATACTAATAATTTCAAGTGCAGCCTTAATCGTTTTAACTCGTTCTTGAATATTATTCAAGCCGATATCCGTAGTCAATCACAAACAAAATCCTTAAATTTTTTGTCCCAATTATTTACCATATTTGGGACAAAACTAAAGGAATAAAATCACAAATTACATATCGCAATTGGTAATATAAAATTGGCATAAATATTTATTTTTTGCCAATTTTATATAATTAAAAAAAAAGAGTTAACTTTGCTTAAAATAAGCAAAAAATGAGTGTTACAATAGAGAAACAAATAAATACATATTTTGAAACTAGAGACAAAATCTCTAGAGAAGAACTATTAGTATTAATCAAAAAAGATTTTGCCAATTGGTCAAACAATACCATCAATATATATTTATCTAGTTTACAAAAGAAAGGTATTATACATTCCCTTTCAAGAGGCATGTATGCCTTAGGAAATGAAGAAACATTTCAACCGCATCTAAACAATAACCTAATTAAAATAGCAGCAATCATAAACAAAATATTCCCATTTGTAAAGTATTGCGTTTGGGAAAGCGCCTGGTTAAATGATCTAATGCGGCATCAAACATTCAAAAATTTTACAATTGTAGAAGTAGAAAAAGTAGCCAACGAACAAGTGTTCAACCAACTCAATACCAACTTCCCAAATGTTTTCATAAATCCAGACGAAAAAACAATAGAACGGTACATCGGAGCTATAGATAATGCCATAATCATCAAAAACCTAAATTCAGAAGCACCCATTCAAAAATGGAACAACATCAATGTGCCAACATTAGAAAAAATTTTAGTAGACATAGTAGCAGACGATGAACTATTTGGAGCACAACAAGGCGAACTCGAATTTATTTTCAAAAGTGCTTTTGATAAATACAACATCAACGAATCAAAAATGAAACGCTACGCATCGAGAAGAAATCGCGAAACTGAAATCAAAAACCAAACCAATATAATTACGGCAAAATAAACCATTTTTTGCCAATAATATAAAATGATAAATAACGAAACACATACCAGTAATTGGATTCTTAACTTAAAAAGAAAGTTAGGAAAACATAGCGATGCCAAATTAATTGAAAAAGTAATTTGGGCACTAACACTATTGGAACAATTACAAATAAACGGTTTAAAATTCACATTCAAAGGCGGTACGGCTTTAGTCCTAGCAACCGAAAAACCAAAACGATTTTCAATCGACATCGACATAATAACAGAACATTCCGAAAAAGAAATAACCGCAGTTTTACAAAAAATAGTGGACGAAAAAATATTCTTAAGTTGGGAAGACGACAACAATCGTAAACATACACCCGATGCGCCAATAGGACATTTCAAAGCCTATTATAAAAGTGTAATAGATAGTAATATAGAACCTATTTTGTTAGACCTACTATACACTCCCAATCCCTATCCCGAAACGAAAGAAGTTCCAATAAAGCACCCATGGCTAATCACATCTGGTGATGAGGTTACAATCACAATGCCAACATTTGATGCCATTTTAGGAGATAAATTAACCGCATTTGCACCAAAAACTACCGGAATACTATACATTAAAAACCGTCCCGTAGAAATCATAAAACAGCTATACGATATTGCATTCCTATTCGATAACATGACTGATATAACTGTAGTAAAAAACAGCTACAACAAAGTGGTTCAAGAAGAAATCGGTTTCCGAAAATTAGACATTACAGCAAAAGAAGTACTTGAAGATACATGGGAAGCGTGTTATACACTAGCCGAAAGAAATGAAAAATCAGCAGATTTTAAACAATTACAAAAGGGCATTACCAATTTCACTAACTTCCCCATTGAACAATTTAGAATAGATCAAGCCATAACAGCGGCATCTAAAGTGGCCTATCTTAATCAATTACTACAAAATGAAGAAGAAGTTAAAATAATACGATTTACAAGTCCACTCGAAATAAAAGACTGGAGTATCGAAGACACACAATACAACAAATTAAATAAATTAAAAAAGAACAACACAGAAGCTTTTTATTATTGGTTCAAAGCGCTACAATTAAACAAATAAGAAATGGCAATAAGCTGGAACCATAAAATAAGTTAAACTTAGATGTAACTCAAAATAAAAAAGCTTTCACTAGCAAAGCCAAACGCATGGAGTTTTTGTTTGAGTTGTATGAGAAATATACAGCTTGATTGTTTGTGAAGGAGAAGAAGGGGAAGAAATAAAATGTAATTAATAGAATAAAGCAAAAATGCTCAAATTGTTAAAAAAAATAAATAGACTAAATGGTTTATAAATTTTATGGTTTGAGTGAAAAGGAGTTAAAAATTGTAGAGAATAGTTGATTTCTTTTATAAAAATAAAGCTATGACTGAAAAAATAATAATCAAACTGAAGAAATTTAAATCTGATGTATATGATTTCTTAATTGACAATATTATAATATTGAAATTAAATGATTTAGCAAAAAAAAAATCAATTAGCCTTTCCGAAAGGGCTATAGAAGGCTTTTCTGCAAAGATTTTAAACGAAGAACAAGATAAACATTCTATTTTACTTAAAGAAGCAATTGGAGATAGTAATATTTTTAATATTGCCTTATCTGGTCCTTATGGTTCTGGGAAAACATCAATTATAAAAACTTTTAAACACATATATCCACTTAGTTATATAGATATATCATTAGCAACTTTTGATGATAAATTTGTCAAAGATGAAAAAATTACATCAAAATTAGAATATTGTATATTAAAACAACTCTTTTATAAAGTTCATCCTGATAAAGTTCCAGAATCAAGATTTAAAAGAATTGTAAATCATAAGTATATTGCTTTAAACGCATTTTTATTTTTCTGTTGGTTAATTTCAATTTTATATTTTACTAATAATAATATTTTAAATTCTTTAATTTTTGCTTTAGGATTAGATTTTTATTCTTCTCTATTTAATGGAGTTTATAGTATAGTTTCATTTGCGGGTCTAATCTTTATTGTATATAAAGTATATGATTTTTTCATCAATTTTAAGATGACAAAATTTAAGATTAATGAAGCAGAATTAGAAAGTAAACATGAAAAAGCAACAATAAATTTTGAAAATGAGATAGATGAAATTTTATATTTTTTTGAAAGAAATCCAATTGATGTAGTTTTTTTTGAAGATTTAGATAGATTTAATAATACAGAGATTTATATAAAACTTCGAGAGATCAATTTCCTGATTAACAATTACGAGCCAATTAAAGAAAAAGGAAAAGTAACTTTTGTATATGCCGTAATTGATGATATTTTTACACAAAATGAGCGTACTAAATTTTTCGATTTCATATTACCAGTCGTTCCCATCATAAACTATACAAATTCTGCAATAGAACTTATTAGAAGATTTAATAATGAAATTGAATCAATTGAAAACATAAATGAAAAGAGAGAATTCAAAAATTTTATAGAAAAAGTGTCACTTTATTTAAGTGATATGAGAATTATAATTTCTATTTCAAATGAATACAAAGTTTATAAAAACATTCTTAATGAAAATATAGACCTGAAAAAACTTTTTGCAATGATGGTATACAAAAACGTAGAGCCAACGGAGTTTGATTTATTAAATAATCGAAAGGGATATGTTTATAAATTGTTAAAGAATAAGATTAATCTTATAGATGATACAATAATAAAAATAGAAGAAGAAATAGATATTTTTGAGAGATCAATTGATTTATTAAACAAAGAAATTTTGACGAATACTAAAGAATTACGTATGCTATATGTAGCAAAGTTTCTTGAAATTGTAAATCAAAGAAATGGTCATGGTGTTATTAATGTAACATTAAACTCAAAAAAAATCAATCCATCTAATTTAGTGCAAGAAGAAAATTTTAAAATTTTCACTAAAAATAATCACATATATTATGATTGGTATAGTTCAAATAGTCATTCTATACAATTATCTTTCAATGAAATTGAAAAGGCTGTTAACCCTTCTATGAATTACTCACAGAGACTTGAAAGAATTACTAACAAAGCTTCAAATAATATTGAAGAACTTAGAATTAAAGTAGAAATAAAGCAAAATCAAATTAAGTCAATAAATTCAAAAAAACTATCCGAACTACTTAATGAATTTGAAAGTATAAATTATTTTAAACAGCAACAATTAGATTATGAAAAAACATTAGTGGGTGATGAAAATGAGAATAAGGTAAAGAACTATGATTTAATTAATTTTTTAGTCAAAGTTGGATATATAGATGAAGATTATGAACATTATATTTCAAGACAAGATGGGAATTTATCTAAAGAAGATAGAGATTTCTTATTAAGTTTTAACTCTAAACAGTTACCATTTGATATAAAACTAAATAAGTTTAATAGTATATTGAATAAAATTGATGATGCCTATTTTTACAGACAAGAGATATTAAATTTTTCATTGATGGATTATCTCATTGAGAGTAATAAATCAGTTGAATTAATCAAAATTATGAATGTTTTAAAAAATGAAACGGAGAATTCGATTTTATTTATTGATGAATATTTGCAATACACTAATGATACAAATAAAAATGTTTTTATTAGATATTTATCAAATACATGGAATAATATTTTTAATTATTTAGAAAATTCAACAGGATATTCGATTGACAAAAAATCATCATATTTAAGGTTGTTATTTAAAAATATCCCCCTTTCAAAAATTAAGGAATTAAATAAAAACAAATCAATATTTTATTTTCTAAATTATTCTGAATCATTAGCATCAATTTATTTTGAGGATGATAATAAAACTAAAGTAGAACAGTTTCTTAAGGATGAAAAAGTTCAGTTTGATAGACTAATTTTTGACGACAAACATATTCAATTATTAAAGTTCATCTATGAAAATAATCTTTATGAAATTAATTTCGATATGATTAAATTAATGATTTCTGCTTTCAAAACTAATGATGTTGATTTAGAGGAATTAAATTTAAAAAATTATACATTGATTTCGAATTCTGGTTGTACAAGATTAAATTCTTATATTGATTATGAAATAGAATATTATCTTGAATGTGTATTATTTGAGTTTGAAAATAATTTAAATGAGTCTGAACAAAGTGTTTTGAAAATTTTGAATGAATTAGTAGTTTCTGAAGAATTGGAAATTCAATTAATTAAAAAGAATAATACATTAATAAATAAACTTATACATGTAAAAGAGAAAAATTTATGGCCAATATTTTTTAACAACAATAAATTAATCATTTCATGGCAAAATATAATTGATTATTTTAAAGAATTTAATGAAATTGACAATGTACTAGTAAAGTATTTAAACCAGAAAGAAATATTTGATATCCTTTCAAATGAAATAATTGAAGAAGAAGATGGAATTAAAACTCAATTTATAACAAAACTAATACATAGCAGAATTGATATTGAAAGTTATAATTCCCTTGCAACAAAAATACCTTATCATTATAATTTTTCTGAAGTAGAGGGTGTCGAAAAAAATAAAGTTGAAATTTTAATTAAAAACAAAGTCATTCCTTTTTCAGTGGAAAACTTTACAGATATTAAAAATCTTCATGAAGAATTAATTTTAAGTTATTCTGAATTGAATAAGAATGATTTTTTTGAGTCAATTGAAGAGTTACCTTTTACAAGTGCAATTGTGTTGGATATAATGAATTCAAAGCTTTTTAGTGAAGAAAATAAATTAGATATCATTAAAACTATAGATGAAAATTTAATTATTGAAGATCGAAATCTACAATCGTTTATTTGTAAATTTCTACTAAACCAAGTAAATATTTCAATAAGTGAAACTTTACTTAATTCTTTACTCTCTTCAAATAATTTAATTAATACTAAAGTTGCTCTATTTAATAAATATTACACTAAATCTCTAACCTTAGATAAATTGAATGCAAGACTAATTTCTTTGGGAAATCCATTTATTAATCTAACAGAAAATCTTGACACAATTGATCTTTTAGATACTGTTGAAAATAATCAATTCTATTTACTCTTATTCGGAAGAATTCTTGGTTCAAAAAAAGAAAAAAATGGTAAATTGAAAATTTGGCAGTTAAAAAATAAGAGATAGAAAATATTAATCATGCAAAAATACTCTGTAAATCAACACTTAATAAAAACGCTTTTAACTTCTTTCCTTAACAGCACCATTACGATGAACGTCTCCGGGTGTACCATTTTTTGCCATGGTTTTCAGATTTAGAATAATCAAACAATTTAATACTGAGGTGTTTGATTAAAAACCAGCTCAGGAAAGAACAATATGCATCGCTAGTGCGAGCTTCAAAATCGTACCTACAATCTTGAATTTATAATTAAAAATTTGAAAAGTTAGGTAAAAGATTTAGATTAACTCTTCAATAATAATTAAGCAAAAACTAATTTGATCAAAACTATTGTATTAATGTAACCTGAATATAAATAAAATTTATAATTTTGTATAATATTACAATGATAATCAAAATATAAGAGTTATATTGGTATTATATTTGATTGATACTAAATAATGAAAAACAAAGTAAACATAGCAACAATCTTTCCTAAGCACCTATTTTGGGATATGGATTATGATAAACTAAATCTTCAAAAAGATAAAGCAATCATTATCCCAAGAGCTATGTATGCAACAACTCTAGATACTTTTGAGCAAGACATTAAAAGATTAGAACAATTATATACACCTAGAGTTATTGTAAAATACCTTAAAAACACCAAAGAAAACATCAGTAACAAAGTTTGTGTTAGTGTGGCAAAAAGATATAAAGTAGAACCTTTTCTTCGTTATTCACTCTAAAATGAGTGCTGTTTCACCTGTAATTGTCAAAACAATTCTTCAATTACAAAGTTTACCTTCGTTAGCCAATTTCGGTTTAGCTGGTGGAACAAATTTAGCATTACAATACAATCATAGGATTTCAGATGATATTGATTTGTTTTGTCCTGAAATTATTGGCTTAGAAGGATTTAATAAAATTCAAGAAGAGGTAAAAGCTAGTTTCGGAAAGAATGCTAGAAATTTTGATAACCCATGTGATATAAATGATCAATATTCTTTTTTAAGATTTTTTGTTGATACGAATGATGGAACAATGATAAAGGTTGATATTTTACAAAACATGAAACATCTATTCGAAATTGAAACTATCAATGACATACGATTATTCAGTAAAGCAGATATTGGTTTATACAAGCTAGTTAGTTTGTCCAATCGTTCTACTAAAAAAGATATCTACGATTTAGATTTTATTACTGATGAAATCAAATTAAGTACCCTCTATCAAAGTCTAAAAGCGAAAACGGAAAAATTCGATAAAGAAGAACATAAAACAATTTTTGATTTAGATAAAAACCAAACTGTTTTAGATAACCTTGAACTACTGATTAGCTTTGACAACATAACAACTTCTTCAAAATTCCCAACACATACACATGATAATATAAAAATCTTTGAAGGTAGTAAAACTTGGATAGAAGCCCGAATAAGTTGGCGTTCCAAAGTAAGAGCTTTGTATGACCATTTAGGAATAGATTTTCCAAAACCAAAAGGGATAAATATTTAATAATCATTATCTCATTCAGCTGCACAAAAATTGCTCCTAGTCCAAGTATTCCTAGAATCAATTCTTTGTTTGCTTCATTTCACTAATTTCATTTCTAAATAACGGAAAGTAGTTCTTCGTTTAGTGGTAGATTGCCGTTTTAGTTTTCAGTTGCCACTCCTTCCCAACGCTCCAAAAAAATTACTGTCATGGTTTTTGGAACAAAAACGCGTTCGCAAAGCGACTCATGCCAGCAATTTTTTTCCCCAAGCTTAGTTACATAATGTGGCATTATAGTGCATAAAGAACTACCCTACTCCTAATGAAAATAACGGATGCACTATAATAACATTATGTAAAAAAGCCGCCACACCCAACGCGCTTGCCGTGGCTCCAGGGCAACATTTTTTGCAGCTCCCTCGCACCACCCAGCTACAAAAAACACCACCCTTCGCCACTGTCTTCAACAACGCTCATCATTTCATAAGAAACTTTTCGGTAATTCTTACTTTCAAGAACGTTTACGTTCACTGTCTTATAAGCTGTACGCTTACATCGGTAGTAGTTGCATTGCTTTTGTGCGTGCCTTTACTTTTTCAAAACATCATCCATTCATAATTCGTAATTCTAAATTCATAATTAACTATCCGGCACCCACAAAACCAAAATACCCAGCAAGAGTATCATTTTTTATTTGCCAGATCGCAAAGAGGTAATTGCTTTCACAATAGCTGATACCATAACGTTACCAAACAAAATTCTTCTGCAAACTGCGACTGCGACTGTGAACTCTTCTGTGGTACCAGCTATCCATAAAAGCAATCATAACATCCTAATAAGCAAATAAAAAAATGATACCCTTGCACTACGCTACTGCCAATCCACTAGAAATTTAATGCATTGTTTTTTGAAGATGCATTCCATCTTCAAAACAACCTCATTCATAATTCATAATTCTCAATTCATAATTACGTTCAGGCATCCTCAAAAATCAAATAGTAGAAGGAAGAGTATCAATTTTTCAGATGGATAAAGCACATTTTCTTTTTCATCACAATCAATCATCCATCAACAAAAATTGATACACTTCCAGCGACGACCATCTTCCAATTCAACCCCCAATCCTTCTAACAACACCTGATTAAAGGAGCAACAAAAGGTGAATTAATTCAAAATAAAAAATAAAAAAAAGAGAGCAAAGTTAAGTTCCAGGTTTACAAAAAAAGCAAGTTCAAGCCCTACGGGTTTCAGAAAAAAATCTCCACCTATATAGGTTCGCAAGACATTCTATTTTGCTTTTGACACAACTATTTCCGTTGATGTATCAGGTAGTATTTTTTCTGAAAAACTTGTTTTTTTGAAACCCTCCACTTCAAGTAATGGCTTTCTTTTTTTTCTTTTTTTTTCTTTTGAAATAATTTAATGGGCGGAGCGTAGCGAAGCACACCTACATTCATAAGAAACTCAACAGGAAATAGAAGAAATGTTAATCTTTTAAATCCAAAGCCATGATGAATTTTATCGTTAAAACACACAAGAGAGGAACTACTTACAGCAAACCTTGCTTTTTCATTTTAAATAAAGGAATGAATAGCGGAAAGCCTCAAAACGAACCGTACACAAATAGTTTTGTAGTAATCTTTGATAACAAAGAAGATTCCGAAAATATCTATTGGATTGCCTATAGTTTATGGAAAACTAAATTTTGGCACCAACATTTAGTAGGCTCTGTTATTTTGTTTTTACGCCTTCCTGATTTTAAAAAAGAGTTCTTTCCCAAAGCAAAAGTATTAATGGAAGAATATGAAGCACATGTAAAACATGTTGCAGCTCTAAAATTGTTAGAGTTAAAAGAAAATCAATTTCACGAAAATATCAATTTAATCAACGATATGCGCAGAGTTATTGTGCATCGCTATAGTAATCGATAAACTAATTTTTAATCCTTAAAATCAATTAATTATGAGTGTATTTTTATTATTCCAAACGGATAGTTGGAAGTCAAAAGCATCAAGAGTTTTCTTCGGTGCTTTTGATAGTAGAACAAAAGCATTAGATTATGCAAAATACAACGATTTGTATTGGAGTAATTACAAAGTTGTAGTTGTTGAGGTAGTACTTAATCAATTCGGAGAAGTTTAAAATCAAAAAAGCCAGGTCTCTCGACTTGGCTTTAATTTCGTTTAACCCAAAGGTCACCACAACTAGGGTTAAACTTATTTTTTGTGCTTCCTATTAATACTTTTAAGCAATAACGAAATCGTATAACTGACAATGGCTCCAACAGTAGCTAAAATAACTGTTTTAGTAATATCATCAGAGGATAGATTAGGCGCAATACTTAAAAACGTTCCTCCTGCTGTTCCAACCAATGTCGGGTTATTGTTTGTCATCAGTTGTAGTAAGTTGACTTACAGCAGACAAAACGCCTCCAGTTAAAGTTAAATAGCTACCAATAACTGTAACTATTGTTGGCAAAGCAATTGGAGCAGTTAATACAGTTCCGCCGACTGCAGCCAAAGCCAAACCAACATTTCGAAGCACTTTAAAAAACTTTGGAGTAGGAGCTTTAGCTCTATTTATAATTTTTTTCATAATCTAAAATTAAGATTGGATAAGTATTTCAACACTTTCTTTATTGTCCAATGCTTTGTAAACAAGGTCTTTTAGCTTTGTAAAAGCTTTTCTCGACATCAATCCTAAACCAGGTCCAGAAAGTTTAGTAACCGGTGCAATACATCCTAGCAATTCCTTTTGAGCATTATTGGCAGGATGAAAAAGAATGAAATTTCTTTTAGGCACCTCCATCAATTCTATATGCCATTGATGTTTCGCACTGTAGCGCTTTCTAATAAAATACTTCCCTTCAGGAACACAGGAAACCTTCGTTTCGTTCCTCTTCCATGGCAATTCAATGGTGTTACAAATCAATTTGCCTTCGCATTCGAGTTTACCATTAGTTCCATCAGGGAAATAAGTTCTAGTGAGTACTAAAATCACTACACTCCTCCATCAACTTTCACAATAGCTAATGGGTTAAAAGCACCATTTTTCAATGGATACATTTGACCATTAACTTCTTGATAAAACTCAATACCTAAAGCCAAAAACAAAGGTTTTGTACTTGCTGGCGTAACCTCATTTACTTGGTTTATAGCTGCAGTTGCTGTAGCATCCCAAGGTAAAATTGCTGTTTCAGAATGTGTTTCGATAAAAGTTTCTGCTTCAAAATCAATTTCAGCTCCAGCCGAAATGATTTTAAAATGGGTAGTTCCACTTGGAGCAGCAATCATATTCGCAGGAATAAACGAAGCCAAATCAACCGTAATATCACCTGCAACTCTATCAATAGTTGCGACAAAAGGAGCAAACAAACTTGTTCCTAACTTACCACGAATATTGAATTCAAATCCAACTAGCAAATCAACTTCACCATCAATAACGTTACGTAAGCCTCTATCGCTAACCATATCAGCTTGGATAACCTTAACCATTTGTTGCGTCAAACGACTCACCATTCTACCATCTGCTGAATTCAAAAGCAAAGCTCTCAAAGCTGTTCGCAATACCTTTCCAGCTTTTCCTGCTCTACCAAACTCCGACCCATTCTCACGAGTTCTCTGAAACGCAGGATCACTTTTGATTCTACTAGCGTCAATACCGCCTTTTTCTCTGGCCAAATGACCATCTTGCGTTTTGTAAAAGGTAATATCTCCGATAGTACCTTTCAATTTAATTATGCCTTTCTGTCTAGCCATAACTTCAAAATTTTGTTAAACATTCATTTAAAATCTCCTTCATTCTTTCAATCAGTTGCAACCACATTTTTGAATGATTACAGCAAAGTTTACAATGCATTTAATTAAATAAAAAGTTAGGTATGTACCATATGTCCAAAAACGACACAAGTGTCCAAAACAAACACAAAAACACAATAAATAAGTGTGAAAAATTATAACTAAATTGCAAAAGATTTTCTGCACGTCAGAAGTAAGTCAAAGCCTAATCAAAGGTATAGTTAAAGTATGAAAACGAATAGTCAAAGGGTTTGCATATATCCAAAGGACATACAACGCATAACAGGCAAGAGTTATCGTCAAAGTACCAGATTAATGCAAAAGGTCAAGAAAGACCTCAACAAACTCGAAAATGAGTTCCTAACGATTGAAGAGTTCTGTACATATGCTGGAATAAAATATGAACAAGTAACTCACTTGATTTTTGGTTAAAATTGAAAAATACTTCAAACAAGATTTAATCAAGATGTACACAATCAATCACTTTAATAACTTGTTCAATTTTTAGTAATGTTTATTGAATTTTAATTTGCTATATCATTGCAAATGAGTATATTTACAACTCACAAATGAAATGAATCATTTACGATTAAAAAGGGGGTAAAATCGGTTACCCAAATAAAAATTCAATTATAATTAGCTGGGATATAATACGTTGGAATTGGTAGTCAAATCCCTCTTTCTCCGCGAAATAACTTTCAAAAGTTATCAAAAACCTCGAAATCCTATGATTTTCGGGGTTTTTTCTTTTTACAACCTATCAAATTATTCATTCTTTTTCAAAATTCAAGGTGCAAAATCGAGACCCTAAAAATTTACAAATAGTTGGGTCTCGCTAAATCGATTAAACAGTTTGATCTCTGGAGCTAACCTCAATGCTAGCAACCTATTCAACGACTTAATCAATAAATGAACATCTTGTATTGTGGCAAACCTTATCCTAAATTAATGTATAATTTAAAGGTTACCAAAATGAAAGCAAAAACCACCTTGCATTTCTATGCAAAATCAACTAAAGCCAATGCAACAGGGCTATTTCCTATTTATGTACGATTAACAGTCGAAGGGAAACGATTTGAATACAGCACTAAAAAATTCATAGAACCATCAAAATGGTCGAATGAATTAAGCAGAATGAAAGGTAATTCAGAAGAAGCTCGTTCAATAAACAGCTTACTTGATTTTACTAAAAATCAAATCAACGAAATCCAATTTGAACTTCTAAAAGACAATATTACATTGAATATTGAAGAGTTCAAAAATAGACTACTTGGCAAAAAAGAAAGAGAACGAATGCTAATCCCAATATTCAAAGCACACAACAGCAAAATAAAAGAATTGCTGGGTAATGAATATGCACTTGGTACATTAGAGCGATATGAAACATCGCTCAAACATACATCCAACTTTCTACTTTGGAAGTACAATATAACCGACATCAATATTGAAAAAATAGATCATGCTTTTATTACTGATTATGAATTTTACTTGCGAACAGTGAGGAAATGCGCCAATAATACAGCTGTTAAATACATCAAGAACTTCAATAAAATAATCAAGCTTTGCTTGGCCAATGACTGGCTAGAAAAAAATCCATTCGCAAACTACAAATCAAAAGTAAAAGAAGTCGAGCGAGTTTATTTATCTGAAGGCGAAATTCAAAACATCATCAACAAAGATTTCAAAACGGAAAGATTATCACTTGTTCGCGATATCTTCCTTTTCAGCTGCTTTACTGGTTTGGCATACATTGATGTAAAAAACTTAACAAAATCGCATATAAGCATCGGTATTGATGGTGATAAGTGGATTTTCACCCATAGACAAAAAACCGAAACAGCTTCTAAGATTCCTGTATTGCCAGTTACACAAATGATTATTGACAAATACGCAGACCATCCACAAAGTGTAAATGAAGATAAACTATTGCCGAT
>CANFNV010000029.1 GCA_947448525.1 Flavobacteriaceae bacterium
CCCATTCCGAACAGAGAAGTTAAGTCCGATTGCGCAGATGGTACTGCAATTTGTGGGAGAGTATGTCGCCGCCTTTTTTTATTAAAACTCCAATCTGAAAAGATTGGAGTTTTTTTTTATATAGCTGTGCCGTGTTCGAATGGCAGGTTCACATCCTTTTTTTATTAGAACCCTAACTTGAACTATTTTTTTTGGATAGTGTGTATTAAGGAAGTATTAATTCTAATCCCCAAAAATGAATTTGTATTTATAATATAATAAAAACTTTAGAAAAGTAAGTTTGTTGAACTAGTTAAACTTTTAATTTAAACGAGTTTCAATGCTTCCATTAAAGCATCAACATCTTTTTTTGTGTTGTAATAGCTGAATGAAATGCGCAACCCTGGTTTTTTCAAATCGTAATCTGAAAGGATTTCTGCTAGTACATGAGAAGGTTTAATGCTACCACTTTGGCAAGCGCTACCGCGGGAAACGGCTATTCCTTTCATGTCTAGATTAAATAAAATCATCGCTGTTTTATCTTCTGTAAAAGGCAGTAATACGTTCAGAATATTATAAAATCCATCAGTTCCATTGAATTTAACTTCTGGAAAGTTAGTTGTCAATTGAGTTTCGCAATAGCTTTTTAATTCGGTTATGTAAGTTCTTTCCGCTTCTAAATGGTCATAAGACAATTCCAATGCTTTTGCCATTCCTGCCACTTGATGAACGGCTTCAGTTCCGGCACGGAGCCCTTTTTCTTGTTCGCCGCCAAAAAGCATTGGTTGCAAAACAATCCCTTTTTTTACATAAGCAAATCCAATACCTTTAGGTCCATGAAATTTATGGGCGCTTGCCACAATAAAATCGACCGGAAGTTTGTGTAGATTTAATTCCGTTTTTCCAACCGATTGCACTGTGTCGCAATGAAAAATCGCTTGATGTTGGTGACAAATTCTGCCTGTTTTTTCTATATCTAAAACAGTTCCAATCTCATTATTCACGTGCATTAATGATACTATTGTCTTCACATCTTTAGAAAGTAAATTTACCAAATGTGTCATGTCAATGGTGCCATTAGGAAGTATGTTTACAAAATCAACTTCAATATTGTGTTTATTTTGTAAATTTTTCACAGTATATAATGTTGCATGATGTTCAATTCTGCTTGTAATAATTCGTTTTATGTGTAAATCCTTTACAGTACTTGTAAGAATCCAATTGGTTGCTTCGGTTGCATTTGAAGTAAATATAATTTCCTGTGCATTACAATCCAATAATCTAGCAATTGTTTTTCTTGAGGTTTCTAAAACTGTTTTTGCACTTCTCCCAAAACTGTGTGAGGAGGATGGATTTCCAAAATCATTTTGAAGCACTTGCATCATTTCTAAAATCACTTCTTGCCGAAGTGGGGTAGTTGCAGCATTATCGAGGTATATGTTTTTCATGTAGCATTTTGAATAACAAAGTTAAAATTTCAAAGGCAATTATTTCGTATTTTGTTTAAAATAAATTTCAGTGGCTCCCAATCCGTATTTTTGATAATTGGCATCTTGAAACGAAATATTGTCGTAATTCTTTAATATAAAATCGAGTTCGGCCTTCAAAACTCCTTCGCCAACTCCATGTATAAAAACGATTTTTGGTATGCGATTTCTGATAGCAAATTCGAGGTGTTTTTTTGCGGTTTCCGTTTGAATATTTAGGATGTCATAATTACTCATTCCATGTGAATTTTTCACCAATTTTTCTATGTGCAAATCAAATTCCGGAACGCCTCTTTCGATTTTATCAGACTTAAAAATGAGTTTGTTTTGCTTTTTTGAAGGTTGATTGTCATTTTTTATTTTATCTAATGTATCACTTTTGTTAATTGAATTTAACTCTATGGTATTGTTTATTTTAACTATTTCGTTGACAAAATAAGTCATCATAAAACCATCCGTTGTTTCAATGCTGATTTCACTATTTTTAATTGCTATTACTACTCCGTCAATTGCTTCGTCAAGAACTGAAATTTTATCGCCAATATTAAATAGTTTTGTGCTCATCATCTTCGTCTTTAGGTAGAATTTTTGCCGATAATTTCATTAATCCAAACATAAAAATAGCCATACAAATTATTGTAATAATTACGTTTGGTTTAGGAGAATTTTGCTCGTAAAAAGCAATAAAAATTGCAATAATTATTATTGGAATTATAAACTTTTTCATAAGTGTATTTTAAAATTCAAAAATAGAAAACTTAATTTAGTTAAATGGTTTTTAATTTTTTATTTGTAAAATTGTAACACAAAAGAATAGTATGGAAAATTATATGTTGCCTTGTATGTTCAAAAAAATGTTTGGTGTAGATTGCATTGGTTGTGGCATACAGCGTTCTTTTAATTATATATTTCAAGGCGAATTTGTAAAAGCTTTTTATATGTTTCCAGCTATTTACACGACTATTCTTTTTTTTGTTTCAATTGCTTTATTTGTAATAGATAAAAAACGTAATTATCATAAAATTATCATTTCTTTGGCAATTGTAAATGCATGTATTATGATTCTTTCGTATGTTTACAAAATGAGATTTCTATACTAACTATTAACTTTAAACACAATGGAAAAACAAAAATTACCTAATACTACAGCTGTATTAGTACTTGGAATACTATCTATTTTAACCTGCTGCTGCTATGGAATTATTGGATTGGCTTTAGGAATTGTCGGATTAGTTTTAACCCACAAAGATTTAATTATTTATAATCTATCTCCTGAAAAATATGATAATTACCCAACGCTTAATACGGGCAAAATACTTTGCATCATAGGAATTGTTTTGAGTGCTATTGCTATTTTATATTTTATTTGGATAATAAAAATGATAGGGTTAGACGCCTTGAGTGATCCTTCTTTATTACAAGAAAGAATAAAAAATTTACAAAATCTTCGTTAAAAACAAAAACCGCTTTAATTGTAAGATTAAAGCGGTTTTTTTTTTGTTAAATGTAATTTTTAGAAACCAGCCAAACCTTTAGAGGCAACCATTGCAATAATTCCAATAATGAAAATAATGTACAGTGAAATGATTACAATAAATGAAATTCCAAGGTATTTATGATGTGATTTTAAATATCCTAATGCCACCCCAATCATATCCGAACTTGAAGATAACAAAGCTTTTTTCATATCTGAAGCATATTTGAATAAATAATATACTGGTGGAAAATACAAAATTGCCATAACAATATAAATTCCAGATATAAATCCTTTCAAACTACCAAAAGGACTCATTGGGCTTGAAGGAATTATTGACATTATCGACGTCATAGCAATGGCGCCAATAATCATAAATCCAATTCCGATAAATCCCATAATAGCTAAAAACATTGACCATTTGGCACTTGTTCTTAAAGCAACTTGTGCTTGTTCGTTTAATTCTAAATTAGATTGGTTTTCCATAAAAATATAATTAATTGGTTATTGGTTACTTTTCAAACTGTTTTAATGTATTAACAATAATTGATATACAATCTAATAATTCCTCTTCATTCATAACTAATGGTGGTGCAAAACGGATGATATTTCCATGAGTAGGTTTGGCTAACAATCCGTTATCTCTCAAAGCCATACAAATATTCCAAGCCGTATCGCTTTCTTCGGTATCATTAATTACTATTGCATTTAGCAATCCTTTACCGCGAACTAAAGAAGCTATAGTTGAAGATTTTATAAACTCACCTATTTTGTCTCTAAATATTTTTCCTAATCGACGCGCGTTTTGAGATAGATTCTCTTCATTTACCACATTCAAAGCGGCAATAGCGACTGCTGCTGCAATTGGATTTCCGCCAAAAGTAGAGCCATGTTGTCCTGGTTTGATGACATTCATAATAGAATCATTTGCCAAAACGGCCGATACCGGATAGGCGCCACCCGACAAAGCTTTTCCTAAAATTAAAATATCTGGAGTTACATAAGTTGCTTGTTTTTCACATGTGTTTTCACACGTACAATTTCCACAAACGGCAAGTATAGATCCCGTTCTGGCAATTCCGGTTTGAACTTCATCAGCAATAAATAATACATTATTTGCTTCACAAAGCGTCTTGGCTTTGGCTAAATAATCTTCTGAAGGAACATAGACTCCGGCTTCACCTTGAATGGGTTCAACTAGGAAACCTGCAATGTTTTTAGTTGAATTAAGTACGTTTTGAAGAGCTTCAATATTATTATAAGGAATTTTAATAAATCCGTCCGTGTACGGTCCGAAATTCTTTCTAGCATTTTCATCATTTGAAAATGAAATAATGGTTGTAGTTCTTCCGTGAAAATTTCCATCACAAACAATAATTTGGGCATCGTTTTCATGAATTCCTTTTATCTCGTATGCCCATTTTCTACATAGTTTTAATGCAGTTTCTACCGCTTCGGCACCCGTATTCATGGGTAGGACTTTATCAAAACCAAAATACTTAGTAATGTATTCTTCGTAAACACCTAATTTATTATTATAAAAAGCACGTGACGTAAGTGTTAATGTTTGTGCTTGTTCAATCATTGCATTTACAATTTTTGGATGACAATGCCCTTGATTTACAGCTGAATACGCTGAAAGAAAATCGTAGTATTTTTTACCTTCAACATCCCACACATAAACTCCTTTACCTCGACTCAAAACAACAGGAAGAGGATGGTAATTATGAGCTCCAAAGTTATTTTCTAAAACAATAGCTTCATCGGAACTCATTTTTTCTATAACTGACATAAAATTTTGTTATTGATTTTTTAAATCGCAATTCCTTCTTAGGGAGAGAAATCATCCAATATCTAGCAAATGTATAAATTAAATTGATATTTTAAATTTCTCAATTGTAATAATTGAATTAGAAGGAGTAAGGGAGGAAATTATGAATAAAAAGAAAGCAATTTTATAAACTAACTAATTAAGAGAAAAAAATTAATCTCCAGCCAATTGAAGATAAATAAGTACTACAGCTGCTATTGTCATAATAGTCAAAGCGGCAAAACCAAGAATATTTGCTGTACGACTATTAGTAAAATTACCCATTACGGCTTTGTTATTGGAAATATGAAGAATAATTGCAATTAAAACTGGTGCTGTCAATCCGTATAAAATAGCGGTATAAATCAACGCTTTTACAGGTGAAATTCCAATATAATTCAAAGAAAGTCCCAAAACCAATGATATGGCCATTACAATGTAAAACGCTTTGGCTTCATGAAATTTCTTATCCAATCCTTTTTCCCAACCAAAAGTTTCGGTAATAATATAGGATAACGATCCGCTTAAAACAGGAATAGCCAATAATCCTGTGCCGATAACACCTATCGCAAATAGCAAATAAGCAAAATTACCAGCCAAAGGTTTTAAAGCCATTGCGGCTTGTTCTACAGTATCAATTTGATGAATTCCGCCTTTAAATAAAACGGTTCCGGTGGTCAAAATAATAAAAAACATCACTACACCTGAAAAAGTCATCCCGAAATCGACATCTTGTTTCATGTCGTGAATGATTTTCTTATTCACAATTAGGTGTTTATTCTTATGTTCCATTTCTTCAACTTCCATAGAAGCTTGCCAGAAAAATAAGTAAGGTGAAATAGTAGTTCCTAAAATTCCAACCAGAACACTGATAAAATTTTTGTTGAATTGAATGGTAGGAATAAACGTATTCTTAGCAATATTAATCCAATCTTGGTGGTATAAAAATGGTACAATTAAATATACTAAAAGCACAATACATAAATATTTTAAGATTGCGGCAATCTTTTGATAGGGTAAATAAACAATCAAAAACAAAAGTAAAATCGTAAAAATCATACTAAAATAAGATGCTTCAATTTTAGGGAAAAGTAAATTACCCACCGCACCCATACCAGCAATATCAGCACCGATATTCATCACAATAGCAGGGAAACTAAACAACAGCATCAAATATAAAACAGGTTTTGGATAATGCGTTTTCAATGCGCCCGTCAAACCTTGAGAAGTAACCAAGCCTATCTTTGCACACATCTGTTGAATAGCTGCCATTAAAGGAAAAGCAATTATAGAAGTCCACAAAGTTGATAAACCAAAAGCGGCACCAGCTTGCGAATAAGTAGCGATTCCAGAAGGGTCGTCATCACTTGCTCCAGTAATTAATCCTGGACCTAATATTTTCCAAAAACGCACTATTTTGTTTGTTTTTTTCATCACAACTATTTTTTACTAAATTACGAAAAAAAAGGTTATTTCTATTTTAAATTAGATGATTATAAACGAATGAATTTTAATTACATCTATTACCTATTATTTTCTAAAATTTCTATTAGATGAATTTGAGATTTTTGGAATTACTTTAGGAAAACTAGCTTCTTCTGTTTTGCTTGAAGGTTCAATTAATTGATTGAGTTCTATAATTTCATCAACTGTTAATTCGCGGTATCTACCAATAGGAATGTCTAATAAAATATTGATGATTCGTGTTCTTTTCAAAGCGGTAACCTCATAATCTAAATGTTCACACATTCTACGAATTTGTCGATTTAACCCTTGTGTAAGAACTATCCTAAAAACATACTTGCTTATTTGTTCTACTTTGCATTTTCGGGTAATGGTATCTAATATAGGTACGCCATTAGCCATTCTTTCAATAAATCGATCGGTAATTGGACGGTTTACAGTTACAATATATTCTTTTTCGTGATTGTTTCTAGCTCTTAGAATTTTGTTTACAATATCGCCGTCATTAGTCATAAAAATGAGTCCTTCACTAGCCTTATCCAATCTTCCAATTGGGAAAATACGTTCGAAATAATTAATGTAATCTACAATATTATCTCTGACTTCGAGGTTGGTAGTACATTCAATTCCTACGGGTTTATTGAAAGCCAGATAAATTCTTTTTTCTCTTTTTTCTCGAACTAGTGTACCATTAACTCGCACTTCATCTTTTAGACTAATTTTAGTCCCCATTTCTGGCACGATTCCATTAATAGTAACTCGACCTTGTTCAATAAGTTTGTCTGCTTCACGACGCGAACAAAATCCGGTTTCTGATAAAAATTTGTTGATTCTGGTTAGTTGCTCTTCCATGTTGTAAAGGTAAGAATTTGAAATTAAAATATTAGGGTATTATAAGTCGAAAGTCGAAATCAAAAGTCAAAAGCTATAAGCCATAATTTAAGGAAGATTACCTTCATCAGACAGCCAACTATACTAACCCAACAACATTATAACTTTCAGCTAAGTTAAATCAAAAAAAAACGGACTCGAAAAAAAACAAGTCATGGAATAATTATTTAGAATCTAAAAATTATCCTTTCACAACTCGAAACATTTTAGTATTCTCTTCTATGTATCTTTCTAGTTTTTGTGTAATAAATCTATAATAAATATATAAAAAAAACACTATTTTTACAGAGTTATTTTGCAGTTATTTTGTTTTTATTTGCTTTAATTATTACTAGAATAGTATTCAACAATGAAATGTATAGCAAAAAAAAGTATCTCTATTCAAAATATTAATTTTATAAATTTAGTATTGATGTTAAAACTAGTAAATAGTAAAAATGAAATTTTGAAGATATTTTTCACAATTACTGATTTGTAATCAAGAGTTACCTTTAGCAATTAAAATACTAATTTCTTTTTTTACTTACATTTGCAGTTATTATAAATTAAAAAGAAAAAAAGTTACCAGCTGTTTATCCCACTTTCAACAAAAATATTATTATTTAATTGACAATCAATAAATTACAACACAACTATACTTTTGCACATGCAACACAATATATAGTTTTTATATTTTTAAATATACTGATAATCAAATATATATAATTTTAGTATTTCAAAAATATGACATAAAATACTAAAAAAATTTCCCACTTCTTTCCCACTTTATAAAAAAACCATTACA
>CANFNV010000030.1 GCA_947448525.1 Flavobacteriaceae bacterium
ATAGGATTTATTGTAACAGAGTTAGTTAGTAATTGTCCCATTGTCACCGTTGGAATGGTTGGAACTTGCATAAACACAGAAATTACGCGAACTTCAAAAGGAGCTAAATTTGTAAAGTTATAACTAAAACCGTTAGCTAACATAGTAACACCAGCTTGCGATATAGAAGATATCGTTACATTTGGATCTTTAACAAAGTTAACGCTTCCTGAGGCAATATTTTGATTTCCTAGATTTGTATAGATTATTTTATTTTCATAAATAAATCCGGGTCTTGGAGAATTTATAGGAATAATAGCCGTTACTAAATCATTATAGTTTTGAGAAACAGTAATTGGAAAATTATAAACTAACATCCCAGCTCCATTTGTAACATGTATATTATTGTAAGTTGCCGAGGATAAATTGTAATTAGATAAATAATCAGAATTTATAGAATAACTAAGATTATAGGAATTTGCGTTATTTGTATCGTATATGTTATAAACTCCAGTAGGGCTTGAAATATTGTGAACCGTACCATTGTTATTCATTTCATAATGGAATTGTCCTAAAGGAAAATTTTGCTCCCCTGAATCTTTAATTCCATTACTATTACTGTCTAAAAAGGCATTTAATCTTAATCCGCTACAGTTAATTCCACCAGTAGAATTACCTCCTAAATCTGTTATTTTAATATATCCAGGAGAATTACTGTAATTGGTAACCATAATTAGATAAAACTGACCAGGCTGAGCATTTTGAATTATAGGAAGCTCTACATTATTAGGGGAGTAACTGCAACTTACAATATAGTTTGATGTTAACTGACCATTACAAGGAGTGGTTGGATTTGCATAGGGACCTAATACTACATAATCTACATCTAGGTTGGAGGCACTAAAATTAATATCCGTACTTTGCTGTATCATTAAATTGATATTTCCTGCTTGGCTAATTGGCATTATAAACCAAGTTGGATTTGGAGTCGTACTTAAACAACCTAAAGCTCCTGTAGATGGTAAATTAGTAGTATTTTGAAACGGAATTCCTAATGAAGAGCATAAAGAATTTGCTTGACTACAAACCGATGCATTATTACAATTTGGATAAGTTCTTAAGTTAACCATGTAAATAATATCGCAATCATTTGCGATATTTTCTCTAATGAAAATGGAGATTGTTGTAGATTGAACATTTACAGTAAATGCACTTGGATTGGTAATAGGGTTTGTCAAAGCCTCTGCATTTTGTTGAGTTGTAAAATACTGAAAAGTATTTGTAGAGTAAATTTGCGCTTGAACCGAAGTTAAATTAAAAATAATCGATCCATTACTATCGTCATCACATTGTTCTATTTGTTGTAATGGGGTTGGACTATTATGAAATCCATACACATTTAAGTAAAACAATGTGGTAAAAAACTGCCCTGGCACATTATTATAGGAAATTCTTCCATAAATAGGGGTGTTTCCAATACCTGCACAATATGGTGATGATAAAGGGTTCACATTAGCTTCAGCTTCATTTGGTGAGGTATGATAGGTAATGGTATAATCACTTGGATTCATGGTCCCAATAATATCATCATTATTATCTGTTAAATTAAAACAAGATTGATTGGTATCGGTACAAGCTGTAAATCCTTGTGGCTGTCCAAATTGTTGAGCACAAGCCGCTGTTGCAAAAGAAACTGGCGTTGACCATGGAGTTGTTTGAGAAACGGTATTACTTGAACAAATTCTTCTTACATACACTTGATAATCAGAAGAACAATTCAATCCAGTAATGACATAGTCATTAGTAAAAAATACAGTACCTTGATTTGGCATTGGCGCTCCATTGGGAACAACAGCAACTTCAGCCGTAAATGGAGTACCTGGTACCGCATCGGTGCAAGTTATTGTTGCGCTATTTTGAGTAATACTACCAACAGTAACTACAGGAGTCATGCAATCTACTGTAGGACATGCTGTTATTATTATTGCGTTAATTATCCCAATAGCGATACAGCCAGAAACTATATTGGTCACGGTATAATAATAATTTAAATTTGGTGTAGTTGATTGACTAAAAACACAACTCGGATTCGGTATTGAGTTGATAGAAGATTGCGCATCAGATAGGGTATAATAAAAAGAAATATAAATATTAGGATCTGCGTTGGCATTGTTAATGGAAGGAATAAATTGTGTTAAATCCCAGCATTGTTGGTTGTAGCAAAAAGTCCCTGTTATTGTGTTGGCAATTGGTATCGAATAAATATGAAGCCAAAATGAAGTAATAGAATAGTTACTTGGATTATTTATTTCGGTAACTCTAGCATAAATAATTTGCATAGAGTTCCAGCAATAATATTGCCCTCCCAAAGGATTTGTATTTGCCATTGCATCGGCTTGGCTAATATAGTAAGTTACCGAATAAACATTTGGTGATAAGTTGCCTAAAATTTCAGAATTTTTGGTAGTCAAATTAAAAATTTCAGACCCATCATTGTTTGCATCACAAACGGTATAGTCCGTAGGAGTATTAATTTGCAACTGTCCATAAGTAAATTGCAAACCAATAAAAAATATAAAAAGTAAAATTTTCTTCATAGAAATAATATTTATGTTTTAAAAAAAATTATGTTGAGTGCAAGTTACAATTTTTGAGGAGTTTACAAAATAAAATTGATTGATTTAATTAATACTTGTTTATAACTTGAGCAATGAAATGGAATATAATAAAACATTTCGACGGGATAATGGATTAATGAATAATTGCAATTTTAAATAAAATAAAAAGGGTTTTAGCATTCACCAAAACCCTTTTAAAGAAATAAATTAGAGAATTACTTTAATAAACCTAATTGTTTCATGAAATCCATGTTGTCCATGAAGTCTTTTTCTTCAACGATTTTTCCGTTTACCATTCTAGCGATGGTACAACCTTCTACATCAATTGTTTTTCCAGTTGCTGGAATTCCCATAAAATCACCGGTGTGGGTTCCTTTGAATTCCCAGTATTTTGTTAGTTTGTCGCCACTGGCAAAAATATCTTTAACAATAAATTTTCTGTTTGAGAATCCAGTTACAAAAAACGCATAATAGGCTTTTGATTTAGCAATTCCTTTAATTTCTGGTATCGTATGCAAGACAATTTCAGGAGCATAGGCAGTGTCAAGCACATCTACTTTTCCTTTATTAATTACTAATTCCCATGTTTTAGAATAAGAATCGATGTTTGCCTGAGCCACTTTTTCTCTTTCGTCACTTTCATTTTTACAAGCTACAAATAGCAAGCCTGTTAATGCAACAACTAGAATAGTTTTTTTCATTTTTTCATGTTTTTGGTTAAAATTTTAGTTAAAAAATCAAATATAGTAAAAATAGGTATTCATTTATAACTTAATTAAGGTGTAAAAAAAATTATTAGAACTTGAAATTACAAGACAGTTTTTAAAAACAAAAAAGTCCTTGCATCTCTGTTAAGGCTTTTCTTTAAAAGCTCCCCCACATACGTAAAAGTTACCAATTTGAAGCGATGATTGCATATTCAATTATCTTAAAATTATAGAAGTAAAGGGTATAATACTATTATGTGGTTATTGTTGAGTTACTATTTATAGTTAATTAACTCAACTACAACTTCATTTCGTCTATTCATAACTTCAAACGGAGGGTTGTAACCTAGAAAAGAAAATTTATTGATATAATTTAATTTTTCTTTGACTAATTCATTCCTTAAAATAGTCTTATATTTTTCAATCTTTTCGTCATTTGCCCATCCATCAAAGCGAATAGCGGCAATAATTTTTTCTTCTTCTTTTTCAAAAACTATTTTACTATTTTTAGGATTTGGTAAATTTTTTAAATTATAATTTTTTGGAACCATAAACATCATTTTAGTAGTATCTCCTAATTCCATAACAACAGGCGATGTCATTGCGATTTTTTCGTTGGCTTCATTATCTCCAAAAATATAGCCAGCCAATATTCTAAAACCTTCACTTGAGCTTTCTTTATATCCTTTTTTGTTTAGTTTTACACTCGAAAACAAGGCAGCGTCATATTTTCTTATCTCAAACTTGTCAAACTTCTTAATTACCTTGTAACTGTGTTGTTCTGTTTGTTGCGTGCTTCTTGATAAATAAAATTGTGCTATTGCGGTTAAAACTAAAATTGAAATAATAATAATAATTACTGCTTTCATGTGGATTAAAATTTTAAGATAATTAGCAAATGTAAACAAAAAAAGTCCAACATTACTGCTGGACTTTTGCTCCCCCTATTGGAGAAAGTTACAATTTTAATGCAATGATTGCTTATTCAATTCTCTTAAAATCAAGAGTATAGATATTTTTTTTAATATTAGTAAAGGGTTATTAAGTTTTGCCCCCCAGCCCCCCAAGTCAATTTTTTGATTTTTCAAGGAGAGTTTAAGTATATAATATAGACAGTAGACCCAGTAGCCCCACTTCATATCATTGCTTTTCCTGATGGGGTATGACGGTCATTATTTCAGACCCAATTATCTATTACTTTAATAAGTATAGTTAAAATGGAAAAAGTAAAGGAAACGATGGTAAAATAAATTAATTGGTGTTAAATAAATAAAATTTGGATTATATGTAACTTATAAGTTACCTTTGTGAAATGAAAATTAGAGAAGTAATAGCATATAAGAATTACTTTGAAGATTTCCTGCTTGGACAGCCGAGAAAAGTTCAAGACAAAATCTTTAAAATAATTGAAGCAATTGAAACGCTTGAAAGAGTCCCTTCAAATTATTTGAAGGCGATGGAAGGAACTAATGGGCTGTATGAAGCAAGAATACAACTTGCGTCTAATATTTGGAGAGTATTTTGTTTTTTTGATAACGGAAAGTTAGTTATTTTGTTAAATGGCTTTCAAAAGAAAACTCAAAAAACACCAAAGAATGAATTAGAAAAAGCGTTGCGTCTAATGAAGGAATATTACCAAGAAAAAAACAAATAATTATGGAAACTAAAAGTTGGAAAGATATTAAAGATAACGTTTACGGTGTAAAAGGAACTGATAGACGAGATGAACTTGAAAGAGATTTTGAAGGTTTTAAAATAGGGCTTCAATTAAAAAAGGCAAGAGAGGATAAACATTTAACCCAAACTGAACTTGGGGAACTTATATTAAAAAAGAGAGAATACATATCAAGAATAGAGAATAACGGGAGCAACCTCACCTTAAAAACTTTGTATGATATTGTAGAAAAGGGTTTAGGAGGTAAAGTTAAAATTCAAATAGAATTATAAATGCATTACTGTACAACATAAATAGTAATCAACCTCAAAATAGTGTTTAACTTTTTGGGATGGTCTATAGAGGGCTGAAATCAAAAAAGGCTATCATTTCTGATAGCCTTTCTGCTTCTGCTCCCCCTATTGGAGAAAGTTACAATTTTAATGCGATGGTAATTTATTTAACAATAAGAAAGACAAGGAGTAAGTGATAAATAAAAATCAAAATTCTAAATATTTTTGTATTTTAGCAAAAAAATGAATGCCTAATTTATTAAATGATAAGTTATGAAAATCAAGCTAATTTTTTCTCTTCTTTTTATTACATTATTGTCTTGTAACAAAGAAGATAATTCAATAACCCCTGACAAACCAAGTGA
>CANFNV010000031.1 GCA_947448525.1 Flavobacteriaceae bacterium
GAATTAAATAAGCCTCAAATCAAATTAGAAAAAGCAGATTTGTTATTCAGTTTTTAAAAATCATTAACTAGAACAATTATCAAACATCTAAATTTCAACCTTTTTTGATTTTTTTAATCAATATTTATTAAGTTTTATTTGCCGTTTAATTACAAATGAATACATTTACATTTCACAAATAGCATGAATTGTTTGCGGTTTAAAGGGGGTAAAATCGGTTACCCTAATTTAAAAAGTATTTCAAAAAACTGATATATAGCGAATTATAAGAGTGGTGAAAATCCCTCTTTGTCTAACACAAAATGGTAAAGCGTTTTTTTGTTTTTCATGATATAAATGAATTAAAATTATGGGACAAAATTATATCACTTATATCACAATAGAAGAATCTTTGCAACCTTGCAATTGCAAATTTATTTATCTAATAATTCAATTGTATTATTATCAAATTGACCATTATAATATTTTTCTAAAACTTTTTTAAAAATACCAACCTCTGATTCATCAACCAAATTAAATAAAGTCATAGAGGATTGAAGTTTTAAACAATCAGGAAATCCAAATATTTGCTCTGCATCCAATTCTTCAAGTAGTAAAAGTTCATTGGTTATTTCTTTAAGTCGACTTCCTAAGACTGGATGATTCAAATATTCTTTCGCCTCCTCCAAGCCACTGATTGCGTATAATTTTGATGTACCACTTTTGCCAAGACCATAAAGTTGTGGAAAAATATACCACATCCAATGCTTAATTTTTAAACCTGATTTGATTTCTTCGAGGGCTATTAAATAGTCTTGCTCTTGAGCTATTACAAATCTTTCAAGATTGAATTCCATATTTTTGTATAAATTAAATCATAATATTATTTATATTACCTCTACCCCATCCTCTATTTTAAGTGAAACATCAAAATAATTAAAATCGTTTTTAGTTCCGTTTTCAATTTCAATGATGTTTAATGTGCAGTCTTTTTGAGGAATTGGTGGGAAGAAAAGCGAAAAATAACGCCATTCTTTGTTAGATTCAAAATAGTGATATTCTGGTCTAATAGGAATTCCAGATGTATGCGTTAACAACAAACGTTCTTTGATTTCAACTATTTCTATAAAAGTAGATTTTTCCATACGAATCCAACCTCCATTCTCGTATATCGATTTGGCGATGTACCCAAAATCAATTTTGGTATATTCTGGACTACAAAGTATTCTTAATAAATCAGGGTTTTCTTTAGAGTGTCCCTTTTTATTTATTGTAAAAAGTAGTGTTTTATTTTTCTTCATCATCTCTATTATTTATTATCTTGTCGAGCCAATCAGGTTCTAATACATTAATTTCACTTCCATAAGACCTTAATAATCGAACCAACTCCACCGAAGGAACAACATTAATGGTAAATTTATTTTGAAAATAATACTTTTCACACTTTTGACTTTCATGAATTGGGTACGCTTCAAAATAATTAGAAACAAAGGAACTTACAAAAAAAACGATTTCTTGTTTTGGCTGTTTCATTATTGGATATACACCATAAATATCTTTATAGTAGTTATTTACTACCTCTTGTGGCGTTGGGATAAATTTTCTATTCAACAACATTGGATCATAAATTCTATCAAAACCAAAAGTACGCAACTCTTTATGACTTTCGGAATAACCTAGTAAATACCAAAAATTATCAAATTCCTTTAACAATACTGCATGCACTATAACCGAATTAAATTTTCGTTTTTGATAGGAATAATGCGTAAACGATATAGGCGTCTTATTCTTGCAAGCATTAAATAGTGTTTCAAAATGCTCAAATCCTCTAGAACCAGGAACGGACTCGGTTTCGATTATTTTGCGCTTGGAATCACTATCCGGAAACTCTTCTTTATAACTAACCAATATTTTATTCAAAGCATAATTAAAACTATCACTCACCCTGGAACTACCAATATTCTGAAGAATTTCTAAAGCTTCCTTAATGCTGTCTACATCTTTATCAGTAAGACTGACTCCATTTATGGAATAATTTGGAATGGTATAATGGTACCCTCTATTTTGTCGGCAATAAGCAATTGGAGCATCAAAGCCATCGGGCTCTGGAAATTTCATGTTTCTAAAATCTTTTTCTAAAGTATCAAGGGAAGGACGAATATCCAATCGGTTAGCACATTCCTCCTGAATATCCTCAATAGAGGGATACACCCTACTCTTGTTGCGTAGCATGGAGTCGATTACTTTATACCTTCTGTATGCCGATTTGGATATGCCCATTATTAATTTTTTGATAAATATATGAAAAATATTTTACTCCGCACATACTTTACGGATTGATAACAAATCTTTGCTTCAGAAATTGAGAAGCAAACAAAAAAGTAAAAATTAGAAAAAATAAAAACCTCTCAAATTCCTAAACCAATAAAAGATAACAAACTGAAATTCAGTTTCAGTATCAAGTGTTAAAATTGCAATAATTTGGACATACGAATTATCATACAGTTAGACAATCTTATCGTAAATGAGATTACAGGAAGCCCGAAGCAATTGGCTTCTAGACTCTCTGTAACTGAAAGAACCGTATATAATTATATTTCATTTATGAAAAAAGCGTTGAACGCTCCTATTGTTTATGATTATCATAGAATGTCTTATGTGTACAATAATGATTGTGAATTTAAATTTATTCGATAACAAAAAAGTGGAGTTCAGAAGCCACTATAAAAAACGAGGCGGAACCGAAAAGCCATAAGAGTAAGAAAAACTAAATTATTTATTATGAAAAAAACAATTTTTAAAACAGCAGTAATCCTACTTACTGCAATCATGACAATCAGTTGTTCTAAAGATGGAGCAACAGGCCCAACTGGTGCTACAGGACCTGCTGGTACAAATGGAACTAATGGAAATGCAAATGTAATTGGGACAAACGCATTTACAGTTTCATCTTGGACATCTTATTCAAGTGGAAGTTTGTGGGTTACATCATTATCTGCTGCAGGAATCACTCAATCTATAGTTGATAAAGGTATTGTGAGTGTGTTTATACAAATTTCTACTGGGGGATGGACAGCAATGCCTTATACAATTGGAAACAATTCGTGGTTTTATGACTTTGGAGTTGGCTTTATTAATATATATAAAACAAATACAAATGTAGCTGCAATTGCAAATCCTGGTTCTCAAACTTTTAGAGCGGTAATAATCTCGGCTTCCAACAAAGCTGCCAATCCTAACACGAATTGGAATGACTACGAACAAGTAAAAGAAGTACTTCATCTTCAAGATTAATTTGTTCTCATAATTAATGCCTCACCATCGTGAGGTATTTTTTTATTATTTTTTTTACTCCTTATAAATAATACGGAGTGGAATTATAGCTTTGAACCATAAACTTAAAAAACATTAATTATGAAATCAAATTTTGAAAAAGAAACACTTGAAGAAGTGCTTACTGAAACTGAATCTTATGTATTCAAAAACCCAATTTCACAACATACCCCGAATGAACATTTGGGTATTGAAAAAATCAGTCTGGATGAGGACTTTACCAGAATTGACTTTGTCTATATCGCACCAAAAAAATATATCAATGGTGGATGGATTCAAATAGATTCAGGATGTTATATTATACCTATAGGCTCTGAAGTACGATATAAAATGGTTAGTGCCATCAACATTCCATTGGCACCATCAAAGTATTACTTTAAAAGTAAAGGGCAGGTACTTAATTTTTCCTTGCTTTTTCCAGCATTACCAAAAAGTGTGAAACAAATAGATATTATTGAAAAATTAGCCGAAGGAACCTACTTTAATTTTTTTAGAGTAGCATTGCAACACAATGCACCAACAGTAATTAGAATTATAAACGAGAATTAAGTATGAAAACACTATTTAAACTTGGTCAAATATACGGGTCTAAAATTAACGGAAAAACCAGTGAATTAGGTATTAATCATGAATATGCAATTGTCATTCAAGAAAAATCAGAAACAAAAAATTTGATTCTACTAGCTATTAATTCAAGAAAGAATTTTGTTGAAAAAACCACTCCATTTTATGGAAGTCCAGATGAATACTTTGAACAAAAGCAAATAAGAGCCATGGACATCTTACTGGATGAAATATGCATCAAAGACAACAACACAGGAATAATTATATATGGTGATGCTAAAATGTTTATTGGAGAAAACAAAATAATACAGTTTACACCTATTGGTAATGATTTAATAGCCAATGTTCAATATGAAATAGAAACTATAAGTGGGGAACGATTAAAAGGCTTTTTGTATTGCACGCACCAACCTAAAAATTTTTATCTATAAAATCGTTAATATGAAAACACAATTTATACTAGGACAAGTAGTTCGATTTAAAAATTACAGACGAAATAAAGACGAGAAAGAAGCCTATTTTGTTGTTGTTCAAGAGGAAGAAGCAACAAAAGAATTGGTGCTTTATACTATCAATACGAACAGAATTTATAAATCAGGAACCACAATTATACCTGAATTTCCAGATGAAGATTTACGTATAGTTGACTTAAGACCGAGTGATTTAATAAACCA
>CANFNV010000032.1 GCA_947448525.1 Flavobacteriaceae bacterium
AAGTAATTACTGTTAAATTTAATGGTGTTTCTGGACCTTGTTCAATAAGTGTCAAAGCTAAAAATGGTGTTGGTTCATCGGCTACTGCTAAAACATTAGCATTAACTGCTACCGTACCTGCGGTTTCATCAACTTTAGTAATGACTGACGGTGTTGCAACTACCGCAATTACAAATATTAGTAAATATGCAGGAACAAGTACAGCATTTACATTGACAGCTGGAGTTTCTGCATTAGCAACTTCTTATGCATGGACATTGCCTGATGGTGTTAATGTTATTTCAGGAAATCCATTGACAGACCAAGTAATTACTGTTAAATTTAATGGTGTTTCTGGACCTTGTTCAATAAGTGTCAAAGCTAAAAATGGTGTTGGTTCATCGGCTACTGCTAAAACATTAGCATTAACTGCTACTGTTCCTGCTGTAGTTTCTGCAGTTACAGGTCAATTAACTGGAATTTGTAGTTCAAGTACTGTTACTTATACAATAACAGCTTCTGCTTTAGCAAATTCTTATAAAATTACCGCTCCTGCTAATTCAGTTGTTAAATCTGCTACTAATACAAGTAATTTATCAAACGTTCTAACAACTAGTGATTTGGTTTTTACCGTTACTTATCCTGCTGGATTTGTAGTTAATTCAACTACATTAGCTGCTAATAAAACAATTGTAATTACTTCAATTAATGGAGTTGGTCCTAGCGCAACTAATAAAACACTTACTTTGACTTCTGGTGCATGTATGACTGCTAAAGAATCAAACTTAAATGTTTTAGCAACAGAAGTTAGTATCTATCCTAACCCTGCTAGAGAAGAATTTAATATTGAATTGAATTCAATTGCACAAGGACAAATGGAAATGACAATTATTTCGTTAAATGGATCGGTTGTTGGTTCTAAAACCTTTCAGTTGTCTGAAGGGACTAATGTAATTAATGAGAATGTTTCTTCTTTAACTACTGGAGTTTATTTTGTAAGACTTACAAATACTTCTAGCAATGAAACTATTATCAAAAAGTTAATTAAAGAATAATTTTGAATTATTATTAATTAAGTTATAATACTAAAGGGCGCAATTTGCGCCCTTTTTTTGTTTAAAATATTCTATTAAAATATTTTTTTATTAAAATTATAATATTTTTAGCTTATAAATAATATAACTATATTTTATCGGTTTAGTTAAAAATATCAACAGTTATGAAAAATAAAGTGATTTTTTTTGTTTCATGTTTTATATGTCAACGGTAATGGCATTTGGATTTACTTTTTCAGCTAATCCATCACCAGAAACTTGCTTTGGAAATGGGTCAATAACATTTATAGTTAGTGCTGCCGATCCAAATGGCACTTTTTTATATATAGTTTATAAATTGCCTAATGTTTTAACTCCCTTTGCTACGGTAAACTCAAACCCATTAAGTGAATAGTGTCTTTTGGGACATAAAGAATAATTGCAAAAGAAACAGCAACACATCAAAAGGTAATTTAGATGCGGTAATTTCTGCTAATAGAGTCCAACAATTACGTAATACTTAAATAAGTAAGAATATTTACCTTACTTTTTTAATTGGAAATTCTATTATTTTTACAATTTAACTCCTGCCACCTATGTTTTTAAAGTAGAATACAGTTGGGTAAATTATTTTCTACAATTCCTATTAATATTTTAGATGTACTTTCTCTAGACGGTAGAATTCAAAAGGGCATTTATCTTTAAAACGAAAGCTATTAATTCAAAAATATTTTTCTAATGCCAATTAAAATAAGAATTAGTATTGTATAAGTTATAAAAAATGGAATTATAAATTCTATCCAACCTAAGGGTAGCATTAATGCTATTATTAATAATTGAAATCCTAATCCATATAAAGAAAGTAGAGTCATAAACCAGTTGGGAAAGGTTCTTATTCTGTAAGCATCTGAATCTAAAAGATGAATTATTTTATCAAAACTACCATATAAAACTGTATAAATTCGGAATAAAATGTTTACCGATTTTTGAGATTCTCCAGGCAAGGCTTTGGGCGTTTTGTATTCAAAAACTTTACTTGTTGAATCACCACCAACCGATTTGTTTCTTAAAATTACATAGTAATAATTATATAAAGTTCCTTGCAACTGTATTCCTATAAAAGCTAAAATTGTAATCCAAAAGGTTGTTTTGGAAACAAAGCAGATAGCCATTAAAATTATAAAATTGATTATAATGTCAAAAACACTATCCAAATACCTTCCAAAGTAGGAAGGTTTGTTTTTTAATCTTGCCAATTCACCATCAGCTGCATCAATTCCAGATTTTAAAATAATAAAAAATCCCGCATACCAATAATGATTGGTTAAAATACAATAAATTGCAATTAAACCTGAAATTCCAAACAGAATTGTAACGTGAATAGGAGTGAAACGGGTATTTTTTAATTGATTAGCGAGGAATTTACCAAATGGTCTTCCGTAATCGGATAAGTCAAGAAATGTATCTTGAGCAGCAAGTTTTGACATTAAAATTTTTAATCAAAAGAAATGCGACAATATAGTCTTCTGCAAATATAGTTTTTTAAATCTTTTCCTTTTTTAAGCTTCTCAAGAATAAATAAAATTGAATCCCAAATAGCAATGTTGCCAATACAACATGTATGGTTTGGGTTCCAAAAGGAAAATGGAAATAAAACATCAATATTCCTGTAAAAATTTCAATTCCAATTATATATAGCAACCAATTTATTTTTTGGAAATTGAGTATTAAACTTCTATTTCTATTCCATACATACAAATTTGTGAGTAAAACTAAAATTGAAAATGTTCGATGAATATAGAATGTTATAGTCGGATTTTGTAACCATAGTATTTTTGGGGCACCAGATTCTGAAATTAAGTCCACATGTTCTCTAACGCTTGTTCCTAAAAGTATTTGAAATAATGTTAAAAGGAGTGCAAAGAGAAGTGTTTTATTAAATTTAGCATCAAACTTTATCCATTTTTCTTTCAATTGTACACTATTTATTGAATAGATCTGCAGGCTAATAATCAATAGTGCGGTCAACATGTGAAGCGAAATTTTGATAGGATTCAATACCGAATCTACCACAGTTTTACCAATCCAAGCTTGAAATCCCATCAAAACACAAATTAATAAAGAAAGAAAGATTAATTGTTTTTTCTTTTTCCAATACCCAAAGGAAAAAATAAAAGTTGACAAACAAAAAATACCAGCTAATGCACCCAACAACCTATTGATATACTCTACCCAAGTATGAATCGGGTTAAAAATGGCGTAGTCATGTTTGGTGTATTTTTCCCAGTTTGTGGTCTCAAAATTTGCTTTGGAATGAAAATCACTTTTTACAACTAGCAAGGTTTCGTCTTTAATAATTACTTGTCCCTTTTCATAATCTCTATTGGGTGTAAATAATAATTCTTTTTTCTCAGTGGGAGGGATGTAATAACCAAAGCATTTTGGCCAGTCAGGACAACCCATTCCAGAGCCAGTAAGTCTTACAAAGGCACCTGCAAAAATGACAAGATAAACTAAAACTAAAGCAACTTTTGCCGATGTTAAGAAATACTTTTTCATAAAATAATAAGTTAAATATCCTTTGATTCTATTCTCTTCAATCCCATTTTATCAGCTTTCATCAAAACAAACTCAAATGCTGCTTGATATTCATTTGGGATATTACCATCCAGAATAGCTTCTTTCACGGATTCCTTCAAAATTCCGATTTCTCTTGAAGGTTTTAATTTAAACAATTCCATAATTTCTTCCCCTGAAATTGGTGGTTGAAATTGACGCACATGATCGCGTTCTTCTACCTCGATAATTTTCTTCCGTACAATATCAAAATTGTTATGATATTTTTTAAATTTTGTTGGATTTTTAGTAGTAATATCGGCTTCACATAAAGTCATTAAATTATCTACATCTTCTCCAGCATCAAAAACCAAACGTCTTACCGCTGAATCAGTAACAATATCTTCGGCCAAAACAATAGGTCGAGAACTCATGATGACCATTTTTTGCACAAACTTCAATTTATTGTTTAATGGCATGTGCAAACGCTCGAAGATTCTTTTCACCATTTTTCCTCCTAAAAACTCGTGACCGTGAAAGGTCCATCCTTGTTTTTTAGTAAATTTTTTTGTTGGAGCTTTTCCAATATCGTGAAGCAATGCCGCCCATCTCAACCATACATCATTGGTATTCGGACAAATATTATCTAGTACTTCGAGTGTATGATAAAAATTGTTTTTGTGTGTGTGACCTTCAATCTCTTCGACATTATTTAGAGCTGTTAATTCGGGTAAAATAAGGTCTAAAAGTCCGGTTTTATATAAATGTAAAAATCCAATTGAAGGTTTTTCAGTTGACAGAATTTTATTAAATTCATCTACAATTCGTTCTCCAGAAATGATAGTAATGCGCTCCTTATTTCGTTC
>CANFNV010000033.1 GCA_947448525.1 Flavobacteriaceae bacterium
ATATTTCATGTAGTAGTAGTAATGATGGAGCTATTTCTGTTACAATAATAGGAGGAGTTTCCTATAACGGATTGTATGCTGTTCATTGGTCAGGTCCAAACGGATTCCAACAAAATCAAACCACAATTACGGGACTTCAGGCGGGTCAATATGTACTAACAGGAACAGATGCAATAGGATGTCCTATTCCAACAATGACTTATACCGTATTGCCTGCACAACCAATTACTATTTCTTTAGCTTCATCAACAAATGTTAGTTGTAATGGTGTATTAGGATGTGCTAATTTAAATATCACTGGAGGAAGTGGAATTTATACTTTGTTTACTTTACAATATCTAGATCCATCATCACAAACATTAGTGACATTAACACCAGCTAATAACAATTATTATAATATTTGTAATTTACATGCAGGGTTGTATTACTTAACCGTAAAAGATAGCAAAAACTGTACATCAACGCCTTACCTATTTACTATTTATGATTATAGCTCATTATCCATTAATTATATTACAATGGATAGCACTTTATGTCAAGATACTCCAGGTAAAATTAGAATAAAAGTCAATAGCCTAGATCAAAATCTAGCGTTTTATTATAATAGTATCTTGGTTCCATTTGTAGATTTAGGAAATAATATTTATGAATTATCAATTGATGCTCCAACAGTTCCAACCGGAATTATTAAAGTTAAAAATGGACAAAACTGTTGGGTAACCAAAACTGTATCTACAGCAATTATTACCCCTAATTTCTCTTTCACTTCAAGTGATTTTGCTAACTATGGTTTTTTCTCTGTAAATGGAAGTGTTCAATTCACAAACCTTGTTGACATGAGTAATATTCCCGCAGAATACGACCATATTGTATGGGATTTTGGAGATAATACTCCTTTCAAGGTTTTCTATAATCCAGCTAATTTATTGCCAAATTCAAGTGGTGAAAACTTCCAAACAGTGTTCCATACCTATACAACAAATGGTATTTATCAAATTACATTAACTGTATATAACCAATTTGGCTGTTCAAGAAAAGTAACTAAAACAATACTAATTGGTAGTGGTGCCACAATAATGTTGCCAACAATATTCACTCCTAACAATGATGGAATGAATGATTTGTTTAGACCTTCTTTAATTGGCATAAAAGATGTTACAATGTATATCTATGATGATTGGGGAAATTTAGTTTATCAAGTTACTTCTGATGTAAATTCACTAACTTCAAATTGGGGTTGGAATGGAATAGAAATTGGAAAAAATGAACCAATTAATAATGATTATAGATATTATATCATAGCAACAAGTATTAACGATATCAAAGTCGAAAAAGAAGGCAGATTCTTACTTGTAAAATAAAAAATTATGAAAAAAAATAACAGCTTTATCCTTTTTATGCTTTTGATTTCGACTTCTATATTCGGTCAAGATTATATTTACAAAAATCAAAATATGGTAATGGGGTCTTTAAATCCAAGTTTTTTTGGATTTGGAGATTCCTCAAAAGGAGGTTTAATATATAGCACCGAAGGATTTAATGAAAAAAGCAAAATTGAAAATCAATATGCCTTTGTAAATCATTTCTTTGAAGACTACGATTTTTCATTAGCTATTGATGTAAATAATTTAAAAGTCACTACTTTAGGATATTCAACTACATCTATTAATTTGCATTATATCTATAAAACCAATTTAAACGAGGAATGGATTTTTAATCCATCGGTTTCAGCAGGTTTTGGAAATACTAAATTAGATTATAATTCGGTAGTTTTTGAGGACCAGCTTAATGTATTAACAGGTTCAATTGCTGGAGTTTCTAACGATCCTATAAAAATTAATAATAAAATAAATTTTTTAGATATTGGCGCAGGAGCATCAATAAATAATAAAAAGAACTTGTTTTTTGGATTAAATGTTAAACATATTAACAGACCCGAAACCTCTTTTAATGGAAATGCATCTAATATTAAAGACTTATTCCTATCTGTGCAATCCGGAATAGAATTAGATATTAATAAATATGACCAAGGATTACTTCCCTCTTATTCCTATCTATATTTAAACAATTCGTTTTCAAAACAAGGATCTAAAACAAGATTCGATTTATATCAAGAGGCTATATTAGGTAATATTGGCTTTGGATTAAACCAACATTTTAATAATTATAATGGCTTTACTGTTTCACAATTTGGAACATCCTTATCTGTATTTATTGAAGAAATAGAAATTGGAGCAAATTATTCATTTGAAATTGGAAAAAATAAATTTACAGGTACACCCTATAATACTTTTGAAATGTATTTAATTTTTGACTTTAATCCTTTCAAGAAAAACAGAAGAGGTGATAATAGTAGATTTTATGACATGCAATAATGCGATACTATTTGCAATTTAAACAATAAAAAGCTGTCTAAATTAGACAGCTTTTTATTGTTTAGTCAAAATTAATATTCACTATATAATCGGCACAATTAGTGAAAATTATTTTTTATTTTAAACTATTAATAATTTAATTTAAGTTGTAAATTTTTATTAAAACTTGAATTACCTATATTATTAATTATTTATTCCTCCAATAATACTGAAACTCTTCTAGCAAGTTGTAGTGCTGTTTTAGAATTTGAAGGCATAGCTTTTACATTTTAGTAATATGCAAATTTACATTTTAGTAAAATATAATATAGAAATCTAGCACCAGACGAGTTCTTTCCCCTACAATAATCAGGATAATTCATTCTTCATTTCTTCATCCAAGCCAACAACTGCTCTACAGTTGCCATTTTTTCGATAATAATGCCTTTACTGTCCAATAAAATATAGAAGCTAACTATAAAAAAGAATCCCAACTTTTTCAAGTTAGGGTTCTAATAAAAAAAGGATGTGAACCTGCCATTCGAACACTGCACAGCTATATAAAAAAAAACTCCAATCTTTTCAGATTGGAGTTTTAATAAAAAAAGGCGGCGACATACTCTCCCACAAATTGCAGTACCATCTGCGCAATCGGACTTAACTTCTCTGTTCGGAATGGGAAGAGGTGAGCCCCGACGC